>JAVVEV010000010.1:0-101254 GCA_032251035.1 Thiogranum sp.
GCCAGCACCCCGAAGTTCTCGCCGCCTGTCAGACCGCTCGGTTCGTGGACGCTGCAGTCGGGCAGAAAGTAGATCGTTTTCTGACGCCAGCCGCTGTCCGGTGCGTGAGGGTCGTAATGCGCGGGCGTGCCGACGCAGACTCGTCGTCAAGTTTCGTGCGGCGAAAGTCTGGCTTTGAATGACTGAGTACAACGCATTTCGCAACACGAGGTCCCGCGGGTCCCCTGTGAGCGATATTCCCATTTGATTCGTGACATAGGCGTAGCCGATGCCGGCCTGCGGATCGGCGAAGCCAGGCGAGCCACCCGTTTCGGGCTGCCCGAACGAGCCTTCGCTGCCGAGCGACCACACCGGGCAGTGCTTCATGAAACCCAGTGAGAACTGCACTCGTAGAAGCCCCGTGCCGGCGGAACCGCCGGCGCCGGGAGCAGGCGCAGCGTTGCACCCGCATTCAGAATCGCTACAGGCGTCGACCTCGGATGAGGCGAAGCAGAATCACCACGACCGCAATAACCAGGAGGATATGAATGAATCCGCCCATGGTGTATGAGGTGACGAAACCCAGTAGCCAGAGGATAACCAGGACAATCGCAATGGTCTCAAGCACTTTATTTTTCCTTTTTTTATAAGTTGCTGAATCGCAAATCCAGCGGCCCATTGCCGCGGCGGGGGTTAGTTCTTTTACGCCTTTACTTCTTGCTGCGCAATCCCTGGAAATGAGCGGCGTGCTGGATGTACGGCTACTGATGACGTGCAGACGGACTGCTGCGCTCAAGTTCCACCAGGTGAGGCAGAATCTCGGCATTTTTTTGCAGATGAAAAATGAAACGTGGCACGTCTTGTTCAGTGGTCTGCGCCATGAAAGGCTCGCCCCAGAAGCTGAGCAGCGCTTCCGTCCCGCCGCTCAGTTGGCTATCAGCAAGAATATAGGAAACAGTCTTGCTCAAGCTATGCCAACGAGGCTCCCTGACCTTTGCGCTACCGGAGCAGGCGGCAATCCTGGGCTGTATGAACTGTTGCCATAAATCCCTTTGACTTTCATCGAGAACGAACTGAATCGAGGATACCATCGGATTGTCTATCGCTGGACGCAGCAGTGCATCGAATAGCGGTTGCGGCTTACACATCGACAGTTAATGAACAGCAGTGCCATCAGGACCAGAATGATGGGCAGGATGACCTGTTCGTCCACGACATGAAAAAAATGCAGGATGATAGCGACTATCGCAGCCGTGATTCCTGCGATTGCATCCCATTCAAGGCCGAGATATTTCTTGAACTTCATATATCGCTCAACTGGTACCTATTGCCGCGCGAACTTTGCGGTGGCTTGATGGATTGGTTAGAAGCCGGCATCTACGCCGCATGGGGTGTAACTTCTTTTTCTAGCCGTTTGTCGAGCTCCGCTTCAGCGCGTAAAAGCTCGTAGCGCGACTGAAGATTGAGCCAAAACTGCGCCTCCATACCGAAGTACCGGCCGAGGCGCAACGCCGTATCAGCTGTAATAGAACGTTTGCCCTGGGTGATTTCGCTGATACGGCGTTGCGCCACGCTGATATCCTTCGCAAGGCGGTATTGCGATATACCCATAGGCTGCAAAAATTCCTCCAGCAGAATCTCGCCAGGATGAATCGCATCAAAATCTCTCTTAGCCATGACTGACACCTCTAATGATAATCAACTATTTCCACCTCATATGCATCACCGGCTTTCCAGACAAAGCAAATACGCCATTGATCGTTGACTCGCATACTGTGTTGACCTGCCCTGTCACCCTTCAGCTTTTCCAGGCGATTAGACGGCGGAATTCTCAGTGATTTAAGCTCGCTCGCCGCAGCAAGCATTTCGAGCTTCCGGGCAACGAGCCGTTGAATGTCTTTTGGAAGTCGCTTCGAATAGCGTCCCCGATAAATCTTCTCAGCGTCCTTGCTCTTGAACGATTTTATCATAGCGGCGAATACTACCGCGATGCGTTAGTATTGTCAAGCGATACCACTCTGGGGTCTCATGCGGATAAACGACGGAAAAACGCAGCGCGGCTGCTAATCAATCACCTCGTCAAGACCGCGACGTGGAGCTGTTTATCTTGTTGAGTGTGCTTGTTTTCAGATTGCTCGTTCGCTCGAGGCCCATTCTGATGCCCAACGATCTAATTAGCCGAACCGCAAAGCGGTGTCGGTTTCAATGCTTTGTCAGGGGGTGACGCCCACAAACCGCAGAAAGTCCCGGAAACGACACATATAAAAAAGAATTCCGGCGCTAGTGACGTGCCGCTCGATAGAGAATGGATGGGGACTCCGAAGGTTGCCCCAGGAACAAAACCAGCAAGCGCACCCAACAGAAGCCTGCCGCGCCTCCGCTTAAGGAGCGAACCAAAACGACGAACAAGATAATAAAACGAAAACCCGGCAAGCACAGCAGGTACGAGGCCCACAACGTAAGCACCGCCGACGATCAATAGCAACCCGCCGATATTACCCATCCCCAGGCTTGTCAACAAACCAAGCGGAATAGAAATGACGAGCGGGCCGAGGATCACGAACATCAACAGCGATCTCAAAATAGATACGTGAGTTTGTGCAATATCAGGCACCCGTACTCCTTAACGGCCAGGCTCAGGCGCCCGCGAAAGCGGCCCGCCGGCGCTAGCGTTGCGCCGCATAAGATGTTGTTTCACTCGATCACTGCAGCCGCAAAGGCGCCAGCGCAGATCGGGTGTCAGCCTCGGACTGACCAGCTTTGAGCCACCGTCGTGCGGCGGACCATAACGCTTCGCCTTGCCACTGCGAACCTTCCCGCGCATAGAGTGTCCGGTTGAGTGTTGCGATGGCGCCGGCAAACTCGACATCGACGCGGGTGCCGATGGCGCCGAGACTGGTGGGCGGATCATCGGGCCAGTGGTGCTGGGCCCAATCGAGCAGCGCGGTTTTGCAGGCCTGCGCATCGTTGTCCCGGCAGGCTTTCTTCACTGCGTTGAAATCACCGCTGGAGCGTTGGGGTGTAACGGCGACGGATTTTGTTGTGCGATGCTGACGCCACCACAGTAATCCACTGAGCAGCCAGCCCAGCGCCAATGTGCCGCTGATCCAGGGCCAGAAGCCGGCTGTCGTTTGTGCGATGCCGGATGGCGCGGCGGCGGCGGGTGTCGTATCCACCGGCACCGACGGGAGCGGCGCCGGCGGTGCCGATGCAGCATCGCTGGCGGCGGCGACTTCGATGCTGCGCGCCGGGATGCGCGCGACTTCCTGCTGGCCGGTTTCTACATTCCACCAGGGGACTTCGATGGCCGGCAGTTCATAGCGTCCGGGTCGGCTGGGCATGATTGCAATTTTTTCCTGGCGCATGCCGAATACGCCGGTGCTGCGTTTGTCATCCTGCAACACAGGTTGATCGGGATACTGTTTCAATCCGTCGGGCAGGCTGTCGGTCAGTGACGGTAACTGTGCGGCGGTGATGCCGTCGGCTGCCAGGGTCAGGGTCCGTGTAATCGGTTCGCCCACCTTGAATTGCGGCGGTGTCTCGGCCCATTCTTCCTGCAGGCGCAGGGCGCGCGCGGGTAACCAGGGCGTTGCCGCCGTTGCGGGTTTCGGTTTGACCTCGACACTGAACGGTTTCGAGATCAGCCGTTTGATCTGCATCTCTTCGTCGAGCAGGAAGCGGCTGCTGCGGGTTACGATCTGTCCCTGGAAGATGGTGGGTTCTATAGACAGGGTGCCGCTGTGCTGGGGAAAGATCGCGTAACTGCGTTCCACCACAGCATAGCTAGCACCATTGCGTGTGGCTTCAAAGCTGCGATCCTCGCCGAGTTTTTCCACGATGGCATCGACGCCGCTGATCTCGGGTTCGCTCAGGCTGGCGCTGCGCAGGTTGACCGAACGCAGCAGGCGCACGGTATACACCAGTTGTGCCTGTACATAGGCGCTTTGCGGACTGACTTCCGCCTCCAGAAAAATGGTGCTGTCGGGTGAGGCGCTGCTGGCCGGCGCTTCGCGCACTTCAAGTTCCAGTGGATTGCTCTGGTCCCTGCCGAAGGCAATGGCGGGCAGGGTATAGGTGCCCGGTTCGCGCGCCATCAAGATCAGTTGCCATTGTTTGGTGCTGTCCATGCGCCCGTTGATGATTTGCACGCGGCTGCTCTGTGTCTGGTTGAGAATGTCGAAGAAAGTTTCCAGTGGTGAGAAATCCGGATCATCGTCGACATCGCCGGTTGCGTCGAACATCACCGTGAACGATTCATTCACCGCCACCGGATTACGATCGAGTGTGGCGACGATATCGGCGGCCCATGCGAGGTTCGCGAACAGGCTCAACAGAATCGAGAACAGGATCGGCTTTACCATGGGTCTTCTCCTGTCGGTGCGCGGCCGCCGCGCTGTTGATACTGGTACAGGAACTTGCGTCTGAGCAGTCCGCCCGGATCGTCGGGAATACGCCGCAACCACTGTTCGGTCGCGGGGTCGACAGCATCATCGCTCTGCGCATCGTCTGCGGCGGAGGCCAGATCCGGCTCGGCCTCAGGCGATGGTTCGGTGCCGTCCTCGGGAGTCTGCGGCGGGCTGTCGGATTCGCGATCCGATGATTGCGGTTCGCTCGATGATGACTCCGGGCGGCCTGCTTCACTGTCGCTGTTTTGGTTCTCGCCGTCATTCTGTTGCTCGCCGGCCTGCGGTTCACCCTGATCGGACTCAGCGTCGCCCGGTTCCGGTTGCGATGCCTGATCGCCCTGTTGCTGACCGGATTCCGGCGGGGGCTGCTGTTGCCGTAGCAGTTCGAGATTGTACCGCGCGTCTTCGAGATCGGGATCGAGTTCCAGCGCCCGCTCATAGCTGGCTATGGCCTCGGGAATCTGACCGGATTTCGCCAGCGCATTGCCGCGGTTATACAGCGCATCCGGTGTTTCGAGCGGTTCCAGCAGCGCGGCGGCCGCATCGAAATCGCCGGCGCGGTATTCGGCCGCGGCTTTCCATTCCGGGTCTTTGAAGGTTTTTGCCGCGCTTTGTGCATCGCCCTGTTCAAGCGCGCGTGCGGCGCGTTGATCGGGCCGGCTCCACAGGTTCGACCAGTCCAGCGCCGCAGCCGGTTGCGGCACTGGCAACAGCAGCACCGCAAGGACTACCGCCAGTGCGCCGCGCCGGAACAGCAGTAATGCGAAGGGCAACGCCAGCAAGATCAGCCAGGGTCCGCGTTCGCGCCACTGGTCGGAGTGCAGGCCAGTCTCCGGTGCTGCCGTGTCGAGGCTGCTGGTACCGCTGTCGTCGAGCAGGCTGCGGATGTCGCTGTCGTCGGTGCGCAGCATGGCGAAGCGACCGCCGCCGCGTTGCGCCCACTGTTGCAGGGTCGCACTGTCGACACGCGGCACCACCATGCTGCCGTTGCGGTCGGTCAGGAAGCCGCCTTCAGCCAGCGGTATCGGTGCGCCTTCAGGCGTTCCCACGCCGAGGATCGACAACCGGTGACCGTCCTTGCGCAGCGCCTTCAGCGCCTCTTCAAACTCTTTGTCGTTGATGCCATCGGTCACCAGCAGCACATCGCCGCGGCGTGCGCCGGCCTGTTGCAGCAGGCTCCCGGCGGCCTGCAGTGCAAGGTCCGCGTGGCTGCCCTGGGTGGGCATCATCGCGGTGTCGAGACTGTTCAGTTGCGCAAGAATGGTATCGCGATCGTCCGACAGCGGCGTGACCGTGAATGCGTCTCCGGCATATACCAGCAATGCCACCTGACCGCTCTTGCGCAGTTTCAGAATGTCGGTGATCTTGTGCAGCGCATGCGTCACCCGCCGCGGTTTCAAATCGCCGGCGTCCATGGAACGTGACAGGTCGAGCGCAATCACCAGTGCGGACTGGTCGCGAAACACCGGCTGCGGCAGCCGCTCCCACACCGGTCCGGCGAGCGCAGCGATCAGCAGTGTTCCGGTCAGTGCGATAAGCCAGGGCGCCCGGGGCCGCCGCTGTACGCCGGCGCTGCCGGCCAGCAACCAGGGCAATAACTGCGGGTCGCACACCGGCGCCCAGCTGCGGCTGCGCGCCGGGTTGCGCAGCAGCGCGGTGACCAGTGCCGCCAGCGGCAACAGTGCCAGCAGCCACTGTGGACGCAGGAAGTGGAACTCGCTCATCGTGACACTCCCGGCAGCAGCGGCCGCATCAGGAGCAGCGCGCCGAGCAGCAGGGCGGCGCCCAACGGCCAGGGATAGAGCGCGCGGGTCGGCCGGAAGAACTGGGCATCGTCGTCCACCGGCTCCAGTTCATCCAGCAGGCGATAGATCTGTTGCAGTTCGCGGGTGTCGCGGGCGCGGAAATAGCGGCCGCCGGTCTGTTCGGCAATCGCCGTCAAAGTTTCTTCATCGAGATCCTGGGAGGGATTGACGCGGCGCGTGCCGAACAGCGACCGCACCAGCATTTCATCGGCGCCGATGCCGATGGTGTAGATTTTCAGTTGCGCCGCGGCGGCGAGTTCCGCCGCTTTCAGAGGGCTGACCTGGCCGGCGGTATTGGCGCCGTCGGTCAGCAGGATCAGTACCCGGCTGTCCACCGGGTGATCGCGCAGGCGTTTTACCGCCAGGCCGATGGCGTCACCGATGGCAGTCTCCTTGCCGGCCAGTCCGATTGCGGATTCCAGCAGCAGCTGCCGGACCGTCTGCCGGTCGAAAGTGAGGGGCGTTTGCAGATACGCCTGCTGCCCGAACAGAATCAGACCCACGCGATCACCGACGCGACGCTCGATGAACTCGCTGGCCACCGCTTTGGTTGCGATCAGGCGGTTTACGACTTCACCCTGGATCTCGAAATCCTCGACCTCCATGGAACCGGACAGGTCCACGGCCAGCATCAGATCGCGTCCGCTGACCGGCAGTTCCACCGGTTCGCCCAGCCACTGCGGTCGCGTGACGGCGGCGATCAGCAGACACCAGACCAGCAGCGCGAGCCACAGCGGCCAGTTGGCGCCTGTCGAATGTTGCTGGCCGCGCGCGCGGGCCGCTGCAAAGTCTTCGGCGAACGGCACGCGCAGTGCCGCCTCATTGCCCGGCGGCAGTGGTGGCAACAGGATGCGCGCCAGCACCGGCAACGGCAGCAGTAACCACAGCCAGGGCCAGGCGAACTGGATCATGAGCGACGTCCCGCGGGTTGTGCGGCACAGCGGATCCAGCGTTCGCACAGTTGCAGGAGCGCATCGCCATCGACGCGCACCTCGGCTGCATAGGGCGCTTCGATCAGGGCGCGACCGATACCGCTGGTGAAATGCTCGCCCGGCAGCTCGCTGTCGAGTCGTTGCAGCCAGGCGCTGCCGGTCAGACCGGCAACCTGTTCACGCGGGAAGCGGCTCAGGCACAGGCGCCGCAACAGAATCGAAAGTTCGCTTGCCAGTTGCGCTGCATTGCCCGACTGTTGCCAGCGCGCGGCGATGTCGCGCAAGGCCTGTTGCGCGCTGCGTTGCAGGGCACGTCGTCGATGGCGCCGGTACAGCGCATAACCCAGCGCGCCGAGCAGCGCCAGCAATATCAGCAGCAGCCACCATCCGGGTGCCGGCGGCCACCATGAGACCGGCTCCGGCAGGTGTATGTCCCGCAATGGAAGCGCTTCGCCGGCCGGGTTCATGAGTGCCTCGCTACCAGCCCCTGTTGCAGGCGCTCCAGTGGATCGTCATGCGTCGCGCAGGGCAGGAACACCATGCGCTGGCGTTTGCACAGGCGCTCGACCTGGGCCCGGCGTTCGGCAAAGCGTTGCGCGTAGGCGGCGCGTGAATGGGCGTTGCGGGTATCGAGCAGCACGTCGCGATCGTTGCCGGCGACCCGGTACTGTCCCGGCGGCGGTAATTCGGCTTCCAGCGGATCATGGATAAAGATCAGAATCACTTTGTTGTGACGCGCCATCTGTGCGAGCTGCGCTTCGCTGCCTGCATCCAGATCGCGAAAGTCGCTGAGCAGGGCAATGAGGCTGCCGGGACGCGCCACCCGGCGCAGGCGTGCCATGGCGTTCGCGAATGCATCGGGCTGGCTGCGCTGCCGGCCGCCGGGTACCGGCTTGCCCCGTTCCGCCAGTTGTTCGAGAAAGTGCAGCGTTGCAGCAGTACGCAGCGACGGGCGCCATTCGCGATGTTCGGTGCCGGAAAAAATAAACCCGCCGAGCCGGTCGCTTTGCTGGGTGGCGCGCCAGGCCAGCAGCGCCGCGCAGCGTGCCGCAATCACTGACTTGAAGGAACCGCGGGTCGCGAAGAACATCGCCGGGCGGTAATCCACCGCAACGATGACCGGTCGTTCGCGTTCCTCGCGAAACAGTTTGGTGTGTGGCTTGCCGGACCGCGCGGTGACTTTCCAGTCGAGACTGCGGATGTCATCGCCGGGCTGGTAAGGACGCGCCTCGTCGAACTCCATGCCGCGACCCTTGAAGGGTGACAGGTAATTCTGGCCGTGCAGTGAACGGATGCGGCTGGCGCGCAGGTCCAGCGTTCGCGCGAGCTGGCGCAGCGCGATGAGATCGGCGGTCGAGACCTGGATGTGCGGGTTGTCCGCCGCGGCGGTATCGAACAAACTCACCATGACCTATGGCACGGCGACCCGCTGTAACAGTTCACCGATGAAATGATCGCGGGTGATGCCTTCCGCCTCGGCCTCGTAGCTCAGAATGATGCGATGGCGCATCACGTCATAGGCCACGGCCTGAATGTCTTCCGGATCGACATAGTCACGGCCGCGCAACCAGGCGCGCGCCCTGGCGCAGCGATCGAGTGCCGCGGTGGCACGCGGGCTGGCCCCGTACTGAATCCAGCCGGCCAGTTCGGTACCGTAGGGTGCCGGATCGCGCGACGCGACCACCAGTTCCACCAGGTAATCTTCCAGCCCTTCCGCCATGTGCAGATCGAGGATCGCGGTGCGTGCCGCAAACAGATCGTGCTGACTCAGCGGCTGCGGCGATGGCAGCGGCTCGTTGCGGCCCTGGCGTGCTTCCTCGCGGGTCAGGCGCAGAATCGCGCGTTCGGCGCTTGCGTCCGGGTAATCGATGAACACATGCATCAGAAACCGGTCGAGCTGTGCTTCCGGCAGCGGGTAGGTACCTTCCTGTTCGATAGGGTTTTGCGTGGCCATTACCAGAAACAGTTTCGGCAACGGGTAAGTCTTGCTGCCCACGGTGATCTGACGCTCCGCCATGGCTTCGAGCAACGCCGATTGCACCTTGGCCGGTGCGCGGTTGATTTCGTCGGCGAGAATCAGGTTGTGGAACAGGGGTCCGCGCTGAAACTGAAAGCTGCCGTCCTGCGGCCGGTAGATATCGGTGCCGGTCAGGTCCGCGGGAAGCAGGTCCGGGGTGAACTGGATACGGTGGAAATCACCCTCGATGCCTTCGCTCAGCACCTTGATGGCCCGTGTTTTCGCCAGCCCCGGTGCACCTTCGACCAGCAGGTGGCCATCGGCGAGCAGGGCGATCAGTAACCGCTCGACCAGGACTTCCTGGGCGAGTATGTGCTGGCTGACATACTGTTGGAGTGCTTGCAGACTGGATTGTTGTGTCATGGTCCCGAAAGTCAAAAATTAACGCTGTTCTGATTTTTGAATGGGCTGCGCCATTTCTTCAGCCTATAGACGCTGCCACGGCGAAAAAGTTTCCGGTGCGGAAGAGAGTGCTAGTAGTGGTGCGCGTGCTGGGCGACGCGAGGCTGTGCCGCTTCGCCGATACTGCTGTGTTCCTGGGCATGCAGCCATTCGAGCACTTCCGCCCATGCGGCTTCGTCCTGCCGGGCATCGCGCACATCGAGCTCGTGAATGCCCAGCCCCTGTTCCGCAGCCGTAACATAATGCTGGGTGTCGCGGATGTAGGCAATCACGGGAATATCCAGGCTCTCGAGAAAGCGTTCGAGCCTGGTCATGGCTTTGGTGCGAATGCGCGTACGGTTGGCGATGATCGCCAGGCGCTTGTTGCGCGACCGCGCTTTGCCGACCAGCAGGATGTCGCGAATGAAATCGGCGGTGGAATGGATGTCGATGGCCGACGGCAATACTGGAATCAGTACCACGTCGGTTTCGGCGATTCGATCATCGATTTCACAATCGCCGATCGCAGCCGGTGTATCGGTAATAACGAACCGGGTTTCGGGAGGCACGCGCATCTGCCAGCTACGGGTCACGCCCTCGCGCGGCGGCGCATAAGCGGCAACGCCGTGGATCGGTGGTCTGCGTTGCGGACGTTCCTTGAGCCAGCGGGTTGCGGACGCCTGTCTGTCGTAGTCGAACAGCGCTGTGCCATGACCCTGGGCAGAGCAATAACTGGCCAGGCTGGTGGCAACCGTGGTTTTGCCGCAACCGCCTTTGCTGTTCATGACTGTGATACGCAACACCAAACACGACCTCCCTGTAATCAGGTGTCAAAGAATGAAGGCATTCAGAAACGAAAGCAAGTTCGCCTGGGTAGTCGCTGTTTGACGTCAGTTTTTACCTTGTGTTTGACAGTATTTTGGCGGATTGCTGCATCAGCCTGGTGCGGGTCCGGAGGCAAGACGGTGCGCCTGCCGGGTGGTCTCCGGGAGCCGGAAGCGGGTGGTGCAGCGCATCACAAAGTCGATGGCGGTCGGCAGGCTGACGCGGTGGCCGGTCGAGACGTAGATCGGGCTGACGCGTGCGCGGGTGCGCAGCACGGCGCCGATGATTTCATCCTTGTCGTAGAGTGGTACCCAGGCGCCGCGGTGTTCCGGCACCGCTGCGTGGGTGCCGATCAGCCGTGACTTGGCGACACCGATGCTGGGCAGGTCGGTGACGACGCCGAGATGGCAGGCCAGGCCGAAGCGCCGCGGGTGCGCCAGTCCCTGGCCATCGCACAGCAGCAGGTCCGGCAGCGTTTCGAGTTCCTGCAAAGCGGTCAGAATGGCGGGTATTTCGCGAAACGAAAGATATCCGGGGATATACGGGAAACAGGTGGCGAGGCGGCCGAGTGCCTGATCGCAGCTTTCCAGCGTGGGGAAGTTGAGCACTGCAACAGCCGCGCGCGTGGTGGTGCCGCTATCTTGGAAGCCTACATCGACGCCCGCCACATGCCTTACCTGTTCCAGGTCATCGTGGCGCACGACGCGGGTCGCGCCTTCCAGCTGCACCGCGCGCGCCGCGGTGATATCGGTCGGCCAGTCTGCCGCCAGCGCAGCATAGTCGGGCCTCGTGTGTCTTGCTCGCAACGGCTTGCCTCGTTCGCACTGGCATGTGCTTTAATTAAATCTAGTAGGCTTTGTATCAGAAACCAGATCGCCGATCAGGAGGTCCGTGATGAATAAGGAACAGACGCGGCCGGCAGTTGGAGCGCCGGACCCGGAGCTGCGAAACTCACCTGTTTTCGATGAAGCCAGCGACGACTTTCTGGATCCGGATCTGGAGCTGGAAACCGGCGTCTGCTATTTCAATGACATCGAGTATCCGATCGGACAGTATGTGTGCAGCGGCACCGAACTGTTGCGTTGCGAGGAACGCGGTGTGTGGATACGGGAGGGGGACTGCCAGTAGCGGCGGTCCAATGCTGATGCTGCCCCTGAATCCCGAAAGCGTCTGCAACCTGATTTCCCATGCACGCCTGTTTCACAGCAAGGAGGGACTGGTGTTGCCGGATGTCCCCGACAGCCCCGCCGATGACTGGGGCCTGGAGGCGCTGGAGACGCACGAACACGATAGCGCCTTTACGGAATTCAAGAACACGCTTACCGATCTGGAACCGGATCAGCAGCAGGCGGTGGTGGCGCTGATGTGGCTGGGACGCGGTGAGTTCGCTGTCGACGAGTGGGATATGGCGCTGGAAGCAGCGCGCGAAAGCTGGACTGAAAACACGGCGGAATATCTGATTGCACACCCGCAGCTGGCGGATTTTTTGCTCGAAGGCCTGGACCTGCTTGGCTACGACTGCGAAACGTAGCGGTCATTGAGATGCCTTGACCCGAAGGGTAAGGTACCCATGATGAACCCCAGAGGGGTTCTATGGGAGCGGCGACGCGGCAATCTCTAAGCACTTGATTGCGCGGCGCGTTTACGCGTACCTTACCTTTCGGCTCAAGGCATCGCAGGGACCGAAAGACCGCAGTGGATACACAACTCTTAAACACCTTTCTCGAGGTTTATCGCACCCGGCATTTTGGCCGCGCCGCGGAAAACCTCCACCTCAGTCAGTCAGCCGTGAGCGCGCGCATTCGTCTGCTCGAAGAAGAACTGGGGATCGAGCTGTTCACGCGCGATCGCAACAACATTCAACTGACGGCTGCCGGTCGCAAGTTGCTGCGGCATGCAGAGAACATTACCAGCGCCTGGAACCGTGCCCGTCATGATCTGGCGATGGCGGAGACGGGGCCGGAACTGCTGGCAGTCGGTGCGGTGCCGAGTCTCTGGGATATCGCGCTGCAGGACTGGGTTCACTGGTTACGCCGGGAGCGCCAGCAACTGGTGCTGAGCGCCGAGGCTCAGGGCGCCGATGTGCTGCTGCGAAAACTGCTGGAAGGCAATCTTGATCTGGCCTTCATGTTCGATGCGCCGCAAATGCCGGAGCTGATGGTGACGGAAGTCATGCCGGTCGCATTGATCATGGTGGCGACAAAACCCGGTCTCACCGCCGCACAGGCGCTGAATGATTACGTGATGGTCGACTGGGGCACATCCTTTGCCATTACGCATGCGCGCTACTTTCCCGACAGCCCGGCGCCGCGGGCGCGGGTCGGACTCGGGCGCATGGCGCAGGCGCTGATTCTGGAATGCGGCGGGGCGGCTTACCTGGCGGAACCGATGGTCGGGGATCTGCTGAAGGCCGGGACGCTGTTTCAGGTTGAGGATGCGCCGGTCATCGAGCGCACCGCCTATGCGGTGGCCGCGCTCAATGGCACCCGGAGCGCGACCATAGGGTCCGCGCTCCAGTACTTCTCCTTGCCGCGCGAAGCGCTGCGAGCCGGTGCCTGAACGTGCTTAGCGCTGCTCGTCGCCCAGACTCCAGTCATCGTTGCCGCCCCAGTCGTCGACCAGGTGTTTCAGGCGTTTGGCTTCCATGAGCTGTTCGAGTTTGCGGCGCGCTTCCATCTGGCGGCGGATCCGCGATGAATCGCGTTCGCGAATCGAAGGCTCCAGCCACTGCTCGTCGTTGCTGCCGTCGCCATCTTCGTCGCTCCATTCATCACTGGTACGAGCGGCGGCCGCTTTGCCAGCACGGGGGGTGTCTTGAAGTCGTTTTTTCATCACGGTTTCCATAGGCCCGGTCGGTGGGCGATGTCGCCTATGTAAGGCCTCGGAAGCCGAATTAAAAGAGAAAAAAAACGATTGTCACGATCACCAATATTGTTTGAGGGCTAAACGCCGCGCCGCGTGTCCAGGCGTCGGATGAATTCCTTTAATATGGTTTCGTACAACGACTGACGCAGGCAGGCATCTTCGACACCGGCTTCGAGATTGGGGTTGTCGTTGACTTCAATGACGAAAACGCCGGTCTCATTCTGCTTCACATCGACGCCGTAGAAACCGTCGCCGATCAGATTGGCGGCCTTGAGTGCGACCGCCACGACTTCCGGTGGCGTGTCGGCCACTTCCCAGGTCTTGAATCCTCCCTCGGTGAAACGCCCCGAAGGCCCGTGGTTGACGATCTGCCAATGCGACTTCGACATGAAATACTGGCAGGAAAAAATCGGCTGCCGGTTGAGGATACCGATGCGCCAGTCGAATGCCGTGTACAGAAACTCCTGCGCCAGGATCAGTTCCGACCCCTTGAACAGATTCCGGGTGATTTCCTGTAACTGATGGCGATCGGTGACCTTTGACACGCCGCGTGAGAATGAACCGTCCGGCACCTTGAGCACGATCGGGTAGGGGATATGTTGCTCGACGTCCTGGATTTTGCTCTTGTGCAGAATCCGCGTCTTCGGTGCTGGGATCTGATTGGTGCGCAACAGCTCCGCCAGATATACCTTGTTGGTACAGCGCAGGATCGATCTGGGATCGTCCATGACGACCATGTCTTCACTTTCAGCTTTCTTGGCGAAGCGATAGGTGTAGTGGTTGATGCTGGTGGTTTCGCGAATGAACAGTGCGTCATATTCAGCCAGCCGCGAATAGTCGCGACGCTGAATCAGATCGATCGACAGGCCGAGCGATTTTCCGCTCTTGATGAAATTGTTCAGGGCGCGGCTGTCGGAAGGCGGCAGCTTGTCGGCCGGATTGTAGAGAATCGCCATGTCGTAACGGGCCGGTGTCCGCGGTCGCCGGCTGCGCCAGCGGGTCTTCTGATAACGTGCCAGCGCATCGGCGAACCACTGGCGCTGCGGTTCGCCGAGCCGGTGCAGGGCCAGGGTTTTGATGGCGTTGATTCGCCAGTGTCCCTGCTTCTGAAATTCCACCTGTAACAACGGGCAGGGGAAGGTTTCAAAAATCTGCCTGGCCAGGTCCTGCAGGCCTTCCTGCTGGCAATGGCCGAAGAAAACGTCCATTACGACTTCGGTCTGTTCGGGGGCCTGCGGGGTGCCGGCTACGCGCCGCGCCACCAGTGCGTCCAGTGCTTCGGCGTCGAGGCCATACATGGACTTGCTGCTCAGATCGAGAATGGTCTTCACCGACGGCAGTACCCGGTGGTGGCGCGCCTCGGCGAGCAGTGAACAGTAGTAACCGACGCTCTGGTAACGGAAGCTGCGGCACAGGTTGATCACCTGAACGTTGCGCATTTTGAGGTACTGGTCGTCGGTGAGGTATTCATCGACATGCACCACCGCACAATCCGAGTACCCGGCTTTCCAGTCAGACAGGTTTTCAACTACCACCAGTTGCTTGGTCATGCCGGTGCCTGCGCACTGCGGGGGCGCGACTTGCGGCGTGGAGCCTTGCGCACGATCAGTGCGGCACGTTGTCCGGAGCGTCCGTAACGGGCCATGCGATCGAAGTCCTTGAGCGCTATCGGGATGTTGATGCAGTCGGTCTGCGACATGCGTTTTTCCTCGTCGACGTAAGGGTCGTGTACGTAGATAAAGTGACTGTCGAAGCCGGTGACCACCACCCAGTGCGGCGACTTTTCGCCATAGATCCGGTAGGAGCTGATGAGCACGATAGGGATGCCGCCGCTGTCGAAATGTTTTTGCAGATCAACCACGCTGAGCGAATGATAGATAACCGGGATCTGCAGCCTTTCCAGTTCGGAACGGAAATCTTCCTGTACCAGCCGGATAACTTCTTTCTTTTCCACGTTGCGCACCGAGTCGACGAACAGCGCAGCCTGATCCTTGACGTAGACCTCGGCCTCGAAGCCGCGCTGGTGCGCCGACAGCGCCAGGCCGTACGGCCCGCAGCCGCCGTGACCGGAGGTCATGAAAATGGTCGTCGATTCGCGCCACACACGCAGTTCCAGCAGGCGTTCCATCTGCACCGATTTATCCAGTGCGTGCATGGCCATCATGAGCGTGGCCGGGCCACAGGTAAAATCGAGTGTCTGCTGATAGTAGGGGACGCGCACCAGTTCCGGGCGCAGGTGCTGGGCCAGCGACTTTTCGTAGCGCAGCGCGTCCATGTGGTCTTCGTAATAATCGGCATGCTCGCCGATCTGGCGGTAGCCCAGGTTCTCGAACAGGCGGATGGAAGCGGGATTATCGCGACGGATTTCCAGACGCATGTACGCGCAATCGCCTTCCAGGGCGCCGGTCTCGGCGGCTTCGACCAGTTGCCGGGCCAGCCCGAGTCCACGGCAGTCAGGATGTACGGCGATGGAGTACAGGCGTGCCAGCGAGGTGCCCGAATTGAACAGTACGATGGCATCGCCACAGACTCGGCCGTCGTGCTCCGCAACCACCGTCACGGCATTGCCCTTGGTCAGTATGTAACGGAAGCTTCGTCGCGACAGGCGATCGGAATCGAAACACAGGTTTTCGATGTCCACCAACGCTTCGATGTCCCGCAGTTCGGCGGAACGAATCATGATTCAATCCTTGCGGCACCGGCCACAGGCAGACAGCAGTGGCGCGCACTCTAGCAGTAATCGCTGCACTGCGTAATAGCCGGCTGAAGGATTGCGGAACTCAGTTCAGGACTTGTCACGCAGGCGTGCAAAAGCCGCCGACATGGCGGTGGCCGCCGGGGCGGCCGGCTGCCGCGCCGGACGTTTGCCGGCCTGCGATTTCTTGTTGCGCGGCGGCTGCCGTGTGCCGGTATCGGCGGCTTTTGCGACGGCCGGCAGGGGTTCGTCGCGGCGCATGGTCAGGGCGATGCGCTTGCGTTTGATGTCCACCTCCAGCACCTTGACGGTGACGATGTCGCCGGCCTTGACGACATCGCGCGGGTCCTTGACGAAGCGGTCGGCGAGAGCCGAAATGTGCACCAGGCCATCCTGGTGAACACCGATGTCGACGAAGGCGCCGAAGTTGGTGACGTTGGTGATCGCGCCTTCCAGAGTCATGCCCGGCAACAGATCGTCGAGCTTTTCGATCCCGTCTCTGAACACAGCAGTCTTGAATCCGGGGCGTGGATCGCGCCCCGGTTTTTCGAGTTCGCTGATGATGTCGCGTACGGTAGGCTCGCCGAAGTGTTCGTCGATAAAATCATTGGCCGACAGGGTGCCGAGCAGGGTGCTGTTGCCGATCAGCTCGCCGATGTCGCGGCCGCTTGCGGCAAGGATTTTTTCCACCACCGGATAGGCTTCCGGGTGCACCGCCGAGGCATCGAGCGGGTTGGAACCATTGCTGATGCGCAGGAAGCCGGCCGCCTGCTCGAAGGCTTTCGGGCCCAGACGTGGCACCTGCAGGAGCTGCTTGCGATCCTTGAATGCACCGTGCTGTTCCCGATAGCTGACAATGTTGTGTGCCAGCGAGTCACTGAGCCCTGCGACCCGTGCCAGCAGCGGCACCGAAGCGCTGTTTGCCTCGACGCCGACGGCGTTCACGCAATCTTCCACCACCGCCGACAGCTTGCGCGCCAGGTGGATCTGGTTGACGTCGTGCTGGTACTGGCCGACGCCGATCGACTTCGGTTCGATTTTGACCAGTTCGGCAAGCGGGTCCTGCAGGCGGCGTGCAATGGAAACTGCACCGCGCAGCGACACATCCAGGTCCGGGAATTCGGCGGCGGCGGTCGCTGACGCGGAATAGATCGATGCACCGGCTTCGCTGACCACGACCGAGGTCATCTGCAGCTGCGGGTGACGCTGCACCAGTTCCCGGGCCAGTTTGTCGGTTTCGCGGGAGGCGGTACCATTGCCAATACCGATCAGTTCGACCTGGTGTTTTTCAGCCAGGCTGCCCAGGGTCGCCAGCGACCGGTCCCATTGATGCCGCGGCGCATGCGGGTAAACGGTCGTCTGTTCCAGCAGCTTGCCGGTGTGGTCGACGATCACCACCTTGACGCCGGTGCGGATGCCGGGGTCCAGGCCCATGGTGGTGCGCAGTCCCGCCGGCGCCGCCAGCAGCAGGTCGCGCAGGTTGTTGCCGAATACGCGGATCGCTTCCTCTTCCGCGGCTTCGCGGATGCGCTGGAACAGCTCGCTTTCCAGTTGTGAAGACAGGCGCACGCGCCACGCCCAGCGTACCGAGGTCGATAACCAGGAGTCCGCCGGCCGTGCGGCCGGGCTGATCCCGAAGCAGTCGGCGACATGCTGATCGCAGCAGCCGTGGTCGTTGTTAGATGCCAGATCATCCTGGCCCGGCACCACCAGTTTCAGGCGCAGGAAGTTTTCGTTGCGCCCGCGCAGCAATGCCAGTACCCGGTGGGAAGGCACGCTGCGGATGGCTTCGGAAAATTCAAAATAGTCGGAGAATTTCGCGCCTTTCTGCTGCTGCCCGTCGATCACCCGCGCCACCAGCTGGCCCTGTTGCCACGCCAGTTCGCGCAAGCGGCCCACCAGGTCGGCGTGTTCGGCAGCGCGCTCCAGGAAAATCTGCCGAGCCCCGTCCAGCACTGCGCCTGGATCGGCAAATCCGGCTTCGACGTCGATGAAATCCGCAGCCAGTGTTTCCGGTTGTTGATCGGGGTTTTTCAGCAGTGCATCGAGCAGCGCATCCAGACCCGCTTCGCGAGCGATTTGCGCCTTGCTGCGACGCTTCGGGCGGTAAGGCGCATACAGATCTTCCAGCCGGGTCTTGGTGTCGGCTGCACGCAGTGCCTGTTCCAGCTCGGGCGTCAGCTTGTCCTGTTCGGTGATGCTCTTCAACACCGCGTCGCGCCGTTCATCCAGTTCGCGCAGATAGATCAGGCGTTCTTCCAGATTGCGCAACTGGGTGTCGTCCAGGCCATTGGTGGCTTCCTTGCGATAGCGGGAAATGAACGGCACGGTCGCGCCCTCATCGAGCAGGCTGACCGCCGCCTCGACCTGTTGGATGTTGACACCAAGTTCCTGTGCAATGCGCTGAAAAATGTTCATTTAGCTGATTGACCTTATACTGCCGGGGACATTCGGGGATGGGATAGTAACAGAGGTTCAGGTGGCGCAGGACTCGGTTGTGCAGCGGTTGACTTCCACCGTGATATGCGACAGCTGATCGAATCCGGAGAGCAGTTTTTTGTAATGCTCGGGCGGCTGCGGATGGTGAGTCACCACCGATAGAATAACCGCATAATGTCCGGGGCCAACGCTCCAGATGTGCAGGTCGGCGACGCGGTTATCGGCTTCGGTTTCGATTTTCTCGGTGATGCCCGCCCGGTAGGCGGTCTCGATGCTGCTGTCGAGCAGCACCGGACCGGTTTCGGTCACCAGTCCGTAGGCCCAGCGCGTGATCACCAGCGCGCCGACGATTCCCATCAACGGGTCCATCCACACCCAGCCGAAATACTTGCCCGAGATCAGCGCCGTGATCGCCAGCACCGAGGTCAGGGCGTCGGCGAGCACATGCATGTAGGCAGCACGCAGGTTGTGGTCGTGATGGTGGTGCTCATCGTGATCATCTTCTTCGTGCCCATGATGGTGGTGATGATCCTTGAGCAGCAGCGCACTGATCAGGTTGACGATCAGGCCCAGCGTTGCGACCGCAATTGCCTCATTGAAATGGATGGCATGCGGGTCGAAAAAACGTTGCAGGGACTCGACCAGCATCATCAGCGCCACCACCCCCAGAGTGATGGCGCTGGCGAACCCGCCCAGCACACTGACTTTGCCGGTGCCGAACGCGAAGGCTGGATTGTTGGCGTGCTTGCGCGCGTAGCGGTACGCGAAAATGGTGATCATGAAGGCCGCTACATGGGTGCCCATGTGCCATCCGTCAGCCAGCAGCGCCATGGAACCGAAGGCCACGCCGGCGCTGATTTCGACCACCATGGTGACTGCGGTCAGGAACAGCACCTGCAGCGTGCGCTTCTCGCCGTGCGTATTGATCACCGCGAAATCGTGCGGGTGCTGTAACTCGTCCAGGGTTTCAAAATGCATAAAGGTTCCGCGCAGAATTGTCAGCGTCAGGCTGAACTAAACGGCCGTAACAATAACATGACAGGCGGCGGGTTATTCCGCATCCCTGGTCGGGGCATTTGGTGGACCCACAGGGATCAGGTCTTCAGCGTTTTCAGGAAATCTTTCAGTACCACGTGCTGCCATTCGGCTTCGGAATGATCCGGCTCCCGATCCATGGCAATGTTGGCTGACACTTGCGCCATGCGCGCATTCATGGCGGCCGTCCAGGCCAGATTCCGGCAGGCTTCCGGCTGGTCCGGCGGCGTCAGGCAGGCCGCGGTGGCGGCCGCGACAAAATGGCTCGCCTGGCGCAACCAGTCGGCTTCGCGACCGCACAGGGTGTAGGTTTCGATTGCGGCGGCTTTTGCCGAGTTGAAACTCTGCATCAGCTCGGTAGCCGAGACATCCGGTGCATCGGCGCGTTCGAGATATTTTTCCATGCCCGGATTGTCGGACAGATCCACAACCCGTTCGACGAAGCGCTTGCCGATCCGGCGTTGCTGTTCCAGCGGCAGTTCGGACAGCGCTTTCTTGAATTCTGCATCGGACTGGAAGCTGGTCATACGACTTTCACCTTCAGCATTTCATTGCCGTCAGGATCGGTCAGGTGCACGGCACAGGCGATACAGGGATCGAAGCTGTGGATGGTGCGTAGAATCTCGATCGGCTGCTGCGGATCATGCAGAACGTGGTTGTCCTGCAGTGCGGCTTCATACGGGCCCGGCTGACCCTGCGGGTCGCGTGGCCCGGCATTCCAGGTGCTGGGCACGACCGCCTGGTAGTTGTCTATTTTCCGGTCCTTGATCACGATCCAGTGGGCGAGTGCCCCACGCGGCGCCTCCATGAAACCGACGCCACGCGCTTCCTTCGGCCAGCTGGAAGGCTCCCATAGTCCCTCATTGAAGGTGCGCGTATCACCGCGCCGGATATTCGCGACCAGGTTGTCCTGCCAGGTCTGCATCATATCGGCGATAATTTTGGTTTCGAGGGTGCGCGCCGCGGTGCGACCCAGGGTCGAACACAATGCCGTCACCGGCAGTTCGAGCTGGCGCAGCGTCGAATCCACCAGTTCGCGGGCCTGATCGTGTCCGGTGGCATACAACATCAGCACCCGGGCCAGCGGACCCACTTCCATCGACTTGCCTTTCCAGCGTGGCGCTTTCATCCACGAGTACGACTCTTCCACATTGAGATGCGCGTAAGGCGGTTTGGGTCCGGTGTAATTCAGTTCGGTCTCGCCGGCGTAAGGGTGCAGGCCGGCCTGCTTGCCGCCCCTGTAGTCATACCAGGAATGCGCCACGTACTCCTGGATCTGATCGGCCGCGTGCATATCCAGTTCGTGCACCTGGCTGATATCGCGATTCAGAATGATGCCGGCCGGAATCAGAAAGCTGCCGGGGTCGTCCATGCCCTCGGCGGGAAAGTCGCCGTAGGTCATGAAGTTTCCGGTTCCTTCTCCGCGCGTGCTCCAGTCTTTATAGAAGCCGGCGATGGCCAGCGTGTCCGGCAGGTAAACCTGGTCGACGAAGCTGCGCATGCTGTCGATGATGTTTTGTACCTGCGACAGGCGCTTGCTGTTGATCGCCGAGTCCGAGTTGAGATCGATGGGGCAGGGGACGCCGCCGACCACGAAATTGGGGTGTGGATTGCGGCCGCCGAAAATGGCATGCAGCCGCGCCACATCGCGTTGCCATGCCAGGGCCTCGAGATAATGGGACACCGCCATCAGGTTGGCTTCGGGTGGCAGCCGGTAGGCCGGATGCCCCCAGTAGGCATTGGAAAAGATGCCAAGCTGCCCGCTGTCCACGAACGCTTTCAGTTTTTTCCGGGTATCGGAAAAATAGCCGGGCGATGATTTCGGATGGTTGCTGATGCTTTGCGCCAGTTGCGAGGTGGCATTCGGATCGGCACTCAGTGCCGACACCACATCGACCCAGTCGAGCGCATGCAGGTGATAGAAGTGCATGACATGATCGTGCACGTACTGGGCAGCGATCATCAGGTTGCGGATCAACTGGGCATTGGGCGGTATCGGATAATCGAGGGCGTTCTCGACAGCGCGTACCGAAGCCAGTCCATGCACCAGCGTGCAGACGCCGCAGATGCGCTGTGCGAAGGCCCAGGCGTCACGCGGGTCGCGGCCGCGCAGGATGATCTCTATGCCACGCACCATGGTTCCCGATGACCAGGCCCGGTCGATGCGATTGCCATCCATTTGCGCTTCGATGCGCAGGTGACCCTCGATGCGGGTAATCGGGTCGACAACAACACGTTCACTCATGGGCAGCTTCCATTTCAGTCTGGGAGATGCTTCTCGATCAGTTCGGTGAGACTCAGCACCGGCAGATCGATATGATTATGTTCCAGGCCTTCTTCGATATGTATCCGGCAGTTCGAGCAGGCCGAGACCAGGCCGTCGACCTGGACCTGGTCGAGCTGGCTTTTCTTGCGATTGAAGGCGCGCAGCCGGATTTCATCGGCGCGTTCGTTGGAGCTGATGCCGCCACCGGCGCCGCAGCACCAGTTCATCATGCCGCCCCCGGGCAGTTCCACCAGGTCGTCGCTGATGGCGCGGAGCAGATTGCGCGGCTGGTCGAAAATGCCGCCACGGCGACCGATCTGGCAGGGATCGTGATAGGTGAGACGATCGGTTTCCTTGCCCTGCAGTTTCAGGCGCCCCTGCTTGCGCAATTCGTCCAGCAACTCGAGGATGTGCAGGACCCGGAATCCATAGGGGCGGCCGATGAGGTTCGGTCCTTCCCAGCGGATCGCGATATAGGCATGTCCGCATTCCGGGCTGATGACGTATTTCACCTTGAGTTTTTCTGCGGCCGTTACCACCCGCTGCACCAGTTCCGCCGCCAGGTCGGATACACCGATCTGGATGCCGCTGTTGGTGGCTTCGAAAGCTTCGCTGGATATCGTCCAGCTGACCTCGGCTTTATCGAATATCCGCGTGACTGCCGCGATGAATTCCGGAAAGTTCATGATCTCCATCGACGACAGCAGCAGCATGTAGTCCGCATCCTCGACATCGACCGGCACCGACAGCCCGGTGTCCTGTTCGACGTGACGAATCTGCGCCTGCAGCGCCGGCAGCTTCACGCCCATCGGGCTGCCGACAGTGATCGCCCGGCGCGTCGCCGTGACCAGCCCCCCCGGCGCGTGACCGGCGGCAGCGAGACCTTCGCGGACCTTGCGGATCATGTAGGTGATGTCGTTGCCGACCGGGCACACGACTGAACAGCGTCCGCACATCGAGCAGCCGTCATAGACCAGCGGCGACCAGTCGGCCAGCTCTTCATCGGTCAGTGGTTTCGAGAGGCCCAGGGCTTTGGACAGCCTGCCCCAGAAAGTGTACTCGTGGCGCCAGACTTTTTTCAGCGGTTCCACTTTGTGAATCGGCGTATAGCGCGGATCGCCGGTCTCGGTAAAAAACAGGCAGGCTTCGGCGCACATGCCGCAGTTCACGCAGCTGGTGAAATAGGACGCGATCGGTGCATCGATCTGTTCCCTGAGGATCGCGTAACCGCGCTGCAGTCCCTCGCTGCTCATCAGCGGATACCCCGGTAGCCGGAAACGGCGCCGTTATACCAGCGCGACATCCAGAGGGTGAACGCGTGCGAGAGTGAAGTGAACGGAAACGTGATCATCAGCAGCTCAACGCTGAGGATATGCACGCCGAGCATCCAGCCCGCCGAAACGCCGACGCGATGAAAGGCGAGATAGCCGGTGATCAGTGGCAATGCTGTCACCAGCCAGACCCAGTAATCCTGAAAACCGGACAACATGCGGCGTACCGGGTCGACAATCCGGTGGATCAGGAGCGTCAGCATCGCGATCAGCGTGATGACAGTAGTGGCATCGATGATGTTGGAGGGCAGGCCCGGCCAGCTCAGACCGATGGCCCGCTCGAACACCAGGATGTGGGGAACAAACAGGAATATCACCACGAACAGCCCGATGTGAAAAACATAACCGGATATGATGGTAAAGCCGGAACGCTGAAAGGTGCCGGCGTCCGGCACCGAGCGACTCAGCATGACCCGAAAGCCACCGCTGGCTTCCGAGCCGCGTGCTTCCGCCAGACTCTTCCTGCGCCCCATGAACAGGATTTCGGCGATCCGGACCAGCATGCCGCCGACCAGGATCACGGTGGCAAGCGTGAACAGCGGACCGCGCACCAGCAGCAGAAATTCAGACTCACTCATTTCGCAGCGCCCTCATCGATGTCGTCGAGCGAAACCTTCCTGTGGCTGTCGACCGCCTTACGCTTGCGGCGTTGATGTGCGGCGCCGACTGCCGCGCCGACCAGCAGACCGCCTCCGGCGGCATATACGGCGGCTTCGCCGATCGCTTCGGTCGGTGTGGACAGCGCGTGATAGAAGCTGCCGGCGTCCCAGAAATCGGGCTCCGAGCAACCCAGGCAGGGATGCCCGGATTCGATCGGAAAGCTGGTGCCGTTGTTCCACTTGGCGGTGGCACAGGCGTTATAGGTGGTCGGTCCCCGGCAGCCCAGCTTGTACAGGCACCAGCCTTTTTTCGCACCTTCATCATCGAAAGAATCGGCGAACAGCCCCTTGTCATAGAACGGCCGGCGATAGCAGCGGTCATGGATGGACTGGCCATAGAAGGCCAGGGGCCGACCCTGCGCATCCAGGTCCGGCAGGCCGAAGGTCAGGTACTGAACCAGTACGCCGGTGATGACGACGGGGATAGGCGGACAGCCCGGGACATTGATGATCGGTTTATCCGTGATCAGTTCCGACACCGGCACCGCGCCGGTCGGGTTCGGCCGCGCCGCTGGTATACCGCCAAACGCTGCGCAGGTGCCGACCGAAACAATCGCCGCCGCCCCTGCGGCTGTTTCCAGCAGCATGTCGCGGTTACTGATTCCGGCAATGGTTGAATAGCCCGCATCAGCCATCGGAATCGAGCCATCCACCACTAACAGGTAATTGCCGTAATTATCGTGCATGGCCTGCTCGCGGGCGGCTTCGGCGGCAGCCCCGGAGGCAGCCTGCAGCGTATGGTGGTAGTCCAGCGATATGGCGTTGAAGATGAGTTCTTCGATGCTCGCATCAGCACTGCGTGTCAATGACTCTGTGCAGCCGGTGCATTCCTGGAAAGACAGCCAGATCACTGACGGGCGCCGCGCCGCTTCCAGTGCTGCGGCGACTGCCTTGAGGCTCGACGGCGGCAGCGCCATCAATGAAGTAACGGCCGCGCAATACTTCAGGAATCCACGTCGCGTGACGCCGTGGGCGCGCAGCGTTTCGCCTACGGTGAGGCCGGGTTTCACTGATCGGCTCCCGGCAACTCATCTATCAGCCGCTGGAGATGCGCGATACCGTCTGTGATATCCGGCTGCTGGGTTTTAAGGATCGACGGGCACGCCGTCACTTCGAGAAACCTGCCGACCACGGCGCCTTCCGCATTCGCATGGACGACTCGCCAGATTCCGGGAATCCGTGTTTCGGTGATTTCGCTGTCACCGAGCGCCTGCAGCCGGGCATGGACCTCGCCGCGCCCCAGCACCGATTCCAGTTGCCGGTGATCCTGTTCGGACAGGGGCAGACTGTTGACGTCGATGCAGTGCTCGCTGCCGTCAATCTGAAACCGCAGCAGCGCATGCTGCAATTCGTGCAGCAATGGCAGTACATTTCCGGTAGTGATCGCGGCGGGCTCGATCTCGATCGCAATTGCGCCGGCTTTATCCATGTCGCGCTCCGAGGGAGAGAGAGTGAACAAATCTTAGTTGTTCAAGCCCACTTGTAAAGCAGCTCCACGACCGTTTCCGCCGCTGCCGGCAGTGCCGCCGCAACGACTTCGCTGGGGGCGTCGCCCCATCCCAGTTGAGCGGGCTGGATACCGAGCAGGGCGCGGTTGTCCGGCAGGCGATCCTGCAGTAGTGCAATCGTCAGCAGATCGACCAGTCCGACTTCATGCACACTGCGCCGGCCGTGAGTGAGAAACAGGTCCATCTCGCTACCCAGCAGTAGTCTACTCGAACCGGGTTTGTCATTTAGTTGAGCTGCATCAAGAACAATCAGGTTGTCACAGTCTAGGATTGCAGTTGCCAGCGTGAAACCGAGGGTGCCGCCATCGAGATAAGTCACACCGGGGAAACGCGGGTAGTGCTGGCGCAGATGATTCAACAGGTGAATGCCCAGCCCTTCGTCAGCCAGCAACGTGTTGCCTATTCCGAGAACCAGACTGTTGCTGCACATGAGGTTGATTTACCAGGTCCATAATCTAAGCTGTTGATGCGACCGGACAATAATATTAGCAGGTCGAACACAGTGGTGGGAGAAGCGTAATGTGTCTCGGTATTCCCATGGAGATTCGCAGGATCGATGGTTTTGTCGCGCGTTGCGAGGCGAAGGGAGTGGCGCGCGACGTCAGCCTGTTCATGCTGCAGGATGAGTCTCTGGAGCCCGGCGATTTTGTCGTGGTGCATGTCGGCTACGCCATCCAGAAGATCACGCCGCAGGAAGCCCGGTCGGCCTGGGAACTATACGACGAGATGCTGGCCGGGGAGGCGTGACCTCATGCATGAACTTTCTGTTTGTCATGCATTGATCACTCAGCTCGAGACGCTGGCGAAGGCGCAGGCCGCCAACCGGATTCTCGATGTCACCCTGGGTATAGGTCCGCTGTCAGGAATCGAGCCGCGATTGCTGGAACAGGCATATCCGCTTGCTGCTGCCGGCACGGTGGCCGAACACGCGCAACTGACTATCCAGGTGAGCCCGGTGCGGGTACATTGCATCACTTGCGGTGCCGAGTCGGAAGCAAGCGTCAGCCGGCTGGTGTGCGCGCAGTGCGGCGACTGGCATACCCGACTGATCAGCGGCGATGAACTGTTGTTGTTGCATGTCGAGTTAACACGGGAGACTGAATGTGTGTGACACCTGCGGTTGCAATGTGACGAAGGGCAACCGGCACCTGCTGGCGCCGGGCGGAAAACTGGAAAAGACCTCTCAGGGCGCACAGGCCATTACGGTGCTGAAAAACCTGCTGTCCGAGAATGATATCGCGGCCATGCATAACCGCTCGCACCTGGACCGGCAGGCAGTATTCACCATCAACCTCATGTCATCGCCGGGCGCCGGCAAGACTGCATTACTGGAAGCGACCATCGAGGCACTCGGGGAGCGCTACCGTATCGCCGTCATTGAAGGTGACCTGGAAACCGAAAACGATGCCGAACGGATTCGCGCCAAAGGCGTGCCGGCGATCCAGATAACGACCGGTACTGCCTGCCACCTGGACGCGCACATGATTCACGATGCGCTGCACCGGCTCAATCTGGCTGCCGTGGATATTCTGTTTGTCGAGAACGTCGGCAACCTCGTCTGTCCAGCCAGCTTCGATCTTGGCCAGCACCGCAACGTGACCCTGTTGTCGATCCCCGAGGGCGATGACAAGCCGGCCAAATATCCGGTGATTTTTCGCGCCGCCGACCTGGTGGGTGTGACCAAGACCGATCTGTTGCCGGTGCTCGGCGACTTCAGTATGGAGCGCGCGAAACAGTATGTGCAGGCGCTCGCCAATGCTGCGCCGGTGCTCGAAATCAGTACCCGGACCGAGGCCGGCCTGCAGGACTGGCTCGACTGGGTGGAGAAGGCATTGATTGAATATCGCGCCTGCTGCGAGCGCGGCGAAAGCCTGCGCCCCGCGATTCAACCGGACGGCGCCAGGCTGCACGCTGCAGTGCCGTGACCGGCGGGAGAGATACCGCAATGCCGCGTCAGGCAAGTCAGTGGCTGGATGACATTCGCGCGCTCGATCTGCCGGAGCGGGTAAAAATCATGAACGTATGCGGCGGCCATGAACGTTCCATCAGCATGGCCGGACTGCGCAGCGCTTTGCCACCAGCGATCGAACTGATTCCGGGACCGGGCTGCCCGGTGTGCATCTGTCCTGAGGAAGATGTGTACGAGGCCATACAACTGGCCCTGAACGAACCGGTCACGCTGCTGGCTTTCGGTGACATGCTGCGGGTGCCGGTCAACGGGCCGAAAAAAGCGCCGCGTTCGCTGGAGCAGGCGCGCGCGGCAGGCGCGGACATCCAGCCGGTTGCCTCGCCGATGGAAGTGGTGCAGTTTGCACGTAGCCACCCGCAGCGGGAGTGTGTGTTTTTCGCCGCCGGTTTTGAAACCACGACAGCACCGGTAGCCGCCATGCTGGTCGAGGGCGTGCCCGATAATCTGTCCGTACTGCTGTCAGGCCGGCTTACCTGGCCGGCAGTCAAAATGCTGCTCGATTCCGATACGCCCGCGTTCGACGCGCTGATCGCACCCGGACATGTCGCCACCGTCATGGGGCCGGAAGAATGGAACTTCGTCCCGCGCCAGTACGGGATACCGGCGGCGATGGCCGGATTCACTGCGGACAGCTTGCTTGCAGCCATGTATTCGGTTTTGCGCCAGTTGCTGGGCGGCGGGCAGGCATTCCTCGATAACTGCTACCCCGAAGTGGTGCGACCCGGCGGCAATCCGACGGCACGGCAACAGATAGAGACTGCGCTGATGGTAACGGATGCGAACTGGCGCGGCATTGGCAACATTCCCGCTTCCGGATTTCAATTGAGAAAATCCTGGCAGGCGCAGGATGCACGCCACCGGTTTCCGTCCTATGCCGATTCGTCTCGCAAGCGCGTCGGTGAAATGCCACCCGGCTGTGACTGCGCGCGCGTGGTGCTGGGGCGCATTTATCCGGATCAGTGCCGGCTGTACGGGAGTGGGTGTCATCCACGCCATCCGATCGGGCCATGCATGGTCTCGGATGAAGGCGCATGCCGCATCTGGTGGGCAAACGGTGTGCGGCAACAGCGCGGTGTCGACGCTGCACCGGTGCCGGTCGGGACCGGAACATGAACGCAGTCGGCGCACCGGCTCCGGCGCTGTCGGCCGGACGCTGGAATATTTCCGGCATTGTGCAGGGGGTCGGTTTTCGCCCCTTCGTTTACCGGCTGGCGAGGGAATACGGATTGAACGGCTGGGTCAGGAACTGTGTCGGACGGGTGGAAGTTTTCGCGGTCGGCGATGCAGCGCAACTTGATGCCTTTGCGCACGACCTGATCGCGCGCGCGCCGGCGATCGCACGGCCGCGCATCGACAGCTTCGAATTGCTCGATGATCATTGCACTGACGAAAGGTTCAGTATCCTCGACAGCGACGCTTCGGCGCCGGCCGACATTCACCTGCCGGTCGACTATTTTGTCTGTGATGAATGCCGCGCAGAGCTTGATGACCCGGCTGACCGGCGCTTCCGTTATCCGTTTATCAACTGTACGCAATGCGGTCCGCGCTACACGCTGATCCGTTCCCTGCCGTACGACCGGCCCAACACGTCGATGGCGGCGTTTCCGCTTTGCGAGGCGTGCCGTAGCGAATATCTGGATCCCTCGCATCGGCGGTTTCATGCCGAGCCGATTGCCTGTCCGGACTGCGGTCCGCATCTGCAATACCGCGATTGCACGGTAGCGATCGACGAAACTGACGCGGCCCTGTCTGCCGCTGAGGAAGCCTTACGCCAGGGTCTGATCATCGCGGTAAAGGGCGTGGGCGGCTATCACCTGGTGTGCGATGCCGGGAACGCCGAGGCTATAGAGCGCCTGCGGCAGCGGAAACCGCGCCCGCACAAACCACTGGCAGTGATGTATTCCGACCACGATGGTCTGGCCGCGCTGCGCCAGGCCGTGAATCTGGATGCCCTGGAGCAACAGTTTTTATGCAGTCCTGCCCGACCCATTGTGCTGCTGCGCAAACGCTCTGGCGCGGCGCTGGCTGACAACATCGCGCCCGGTCTGGATGAGCTGGGGGTCATGCTGCCATACAGCCCGCTGCACCACCTGTTACTGAGTGCGTTCGGCAGACCCCTGGTCGTGACTTCCGCGAACCCCAGCGGCGAACCGGTGCTGACACAGGCGCATGAGGTCAGCTCAACATTGGGCCATGTGGCCGAGGCTTTTTTGCACCACGATCGACCGATCGTGCGTCCGGCAGATGACCCGGTGTATCGCAGAATTGCCGGCGTGCCGCGGCCGCTGCGTTTTGGGCGCGGTGTCGCACCACTGGAAATGACACTGGCTTCGCGTCTCGACAGGCCGGTGCTCGCAGTCGGTGGACATATGAAAAATACCGTCTGCCTCGCGTGGCAGCAGCGTGCCGTGGTGTCGCCGCACATCGGCGACATGGATGCTGTGCGCAGCCTGCAGGTTTTCGAACAGGTGGTGGCGGACCTGCAGGCGCTGTATGGCGTGCGCGCCGAACTGATCGTCTGTGATCGCCATCCCGGCTATGCGACGACACGCTGGGCGCAACGCCAGGGATTGCCGGTGGTGCAGGTCCAGCACCATGCCGCGCACGCTTCTGCATTGCTGGGCGAACACGAGGTGGCTGATGGAGCCGAGCGGCTGGTGTTTACCTGGGACGGCGTGGGGTTGGGTGATGATGGAACGCTTTGGGGCGGCGAGGCATTACTGGGGCAGCCAGGCCAGTGGAAGCGGGTGGCGAGTATGCGTCCATTCCGCACACCCGGCGCAGTACGTGCGGGTCGTGAGCCCTGGCGAAGTGGCGCTGTCCTGGCCTGGGAAATCGGTGATGAGCAGGCTGCCGCGCGGATTCTCGAACAGGCCGGGTTGACGCGCACATCCGCTGTGTTTCGCCGCGCCTGGGAACAGTCCCTGAATGCGCCTGAGTCTTCGGCTGTCGGTCGCCTGTTCGATGCGGCGGCGGCACTGACCGGATGTTGCGTGGAGGCGAGCTTTGAAGGGCAGGGTCCTATGTTACTCGAGGCCTGCGCGAGCGGGACGGCACCTGCGCTACCCCTGCCGCTGCAGCCGGATGCGCAGGCGGTGCTGCGCACTGACTGGCGACCGCTGATGCAGGCCATGGCCTGCACCACTTCGTCAGTGGCGGAGCGAGCGGCGCTGTTTCATACGTCGCTGGCAGCAGCCCTGGTGCAGCAGGCACTGGCGGTGCGTGCAGAACATCGATTTGACGAGGTCGGATTGTGTGGCGGCGTTTTTCAGAACCGTCGCCTGACTGAAAACTGCGTCGCCGGTCTGCGCAATGCCGGGTTCCGGGTGCTACTGGGCGAACAGCTGCCGGTGAACGACGCCGGCATCAGCTTTGGGCAGGTCGTCGAATATGCGCAAACGCAAGCTGTCGAAGCCGGGGGACTCTGATGCAGGACACGCATATTTCGCTAGCACACGGGAACGGTGGACGTTTCATGCGGGAGTTGATCGAGGAGGTATTCGCGCGCCACCTGGCGAATCCGGGCCTCAATGTCTCCGCCGATGCCGTACCGCTGGCGCTGGGCGAAGGCGAGGTGTTTTTTACCACCGACGGATTCATCGTGCAGCCGCTGGACTTTCCGGGCGGCAGTATCGGGTCGCTGGCGGTTCACGGGACGACCAATGACCTGGCTGTCGCGGGTGCCGAACCGCTGTACCTCAGTCTCAACGCCTTCATCGAGGAAGGCATGGAAATCGCGCAGCTCGACCGGATTATCGGGTTGCTCGCGGCCACTGCAAAGGCAGTCGGCGTGCATGTGGTAGCCGGCGATACCAAGGTGTTGCCGCGCGGCGAAGGCAGCGGTCTGTATCTCGCCACCACGGGTGTCGGTCTGCGCCGCCCCGGACTCAGGCTTGGAATGGATTGCATACGCGCGGGTGATCGTATCCTGGTGAGTGGGCCGGTCGGAGATCATGGCATTGCCGTGCTGCTGGCGCGGGAGCAGTTTGGCCTGCATGGAGAATTGCTGTCCGATGCGGCGAGTGTACTGCCGCTGACGCGCGCCGCGCTGGCATTCGACGGGTTGCGATTCATGCGTGATCCGACCCGCGGTGGACTGGCGACGGTGTGCCATGAAATGGCGCGTTACACCGGACTCCAGATGAGTCTTGAGCAGGGGCGGATTCCGGTGCGGGACCCGGTTCAGTCGGTATGTGACATGCTTGGTTACGATCCTTTGTTCCTGGCCTGCGAGGGCCGGGTTGTCGCGGTCGTGGATAACGACCAGGCGGAGGCTTTGCTCGCGGTCTGGAAACAGCTGCCCGAAGGGGCTGGAGCGGCCATTATCGGTGAGGCCGGACCCGGCGAGTCGAGCGTGTTATTACGTACCGTGCTGGGTGGCGCTCGTCGCCTCGAAGAACTCGAGGATGATCCGCTGCCGCGTATCTGCTGAGTCCACTTCCGACGAGAGTCATTGACTATGGAGCTACAGGGAGTGCCTGATCGCGAAGCTACCGATGCCGGCGAAACGCTCGTAGCGGCTCTGCTGGATCCCGCAATCTACGATCACCCGACTGCTGATATCCATAGCGTTGAAACGCATGGTGCCTGGGTGATCCTGACCGGACCCTTTGCCTATAAGCTAAAGAAGCCGGTCAACTTTGGATTCCTTGATTATTCCACGCTGGAAAAACGCCGCATCAATTGCCAGGAGGAACTGCGGCTGAATCGCCGCTTTGCACCCCAACTGTACCTCGATGTGATTGCTATCACCGGGTCGCCGGCGCGGCCCAGGCTCGGCGGTGGTTCCGGCCCGGTCATTGAGTACGCAGTCAGGATGCGGCAATTTCCCGAGCAGGGCCTGTTGAGCAGTCTTGCGGAAGCGGAACAGCTGAATGATGAACTGATCGAGCAGATCGTCGATGAAGTCGCGAGTTTTCATCAGTCGACCGAGGTCGCGCCGGTGGAGAGCCGGTTCGGCGAACCGGATCAGGTTGCCCGTTGGGTGATCGAAAATTTCACGCATATCCGGGCGGTGATCGATTCGCCTGCAGAACTCGCTGACCTCGAACGGCTGCGTGACTGGGTGGAGGCCGAGCGGCAGCGGCTCGACGCGGTGCTGTGGGAACGGAAGCAGGGCGGGTATATCCGCGAATGTCACGGCGATCTGCATCTCGGTAACATGACTCTGGTCGATGGCCGGGTGACGCTGTTCGATTGCATCGAGTTCAATCCCGAACTGCGCTGGATCGACGTGATGAGCGAAGCGGCATTTTTGCTCATGGATCTCGACGCCCGTCAGATGCACGGGTATGCCAATCATTTTTTGAATGGTTATCTGCAGCGCACCGGAGATTATCGCGGCCTGCAGGTATTGCGCTGGTACCGAGTGTATCGCGCCCTGGTGCGGGCCAAAGTGGCGGCATTGCGTGCCCAACAACAGAACGTCGAGGCGAACGACGCGGCGCGCCGCGATTATGCTGAACACCTGCGACTGGCGCACCGGTACACGCTGACGAAGTCCCCGGTGTTGCTGCTCATGCACGGGCTGTCCGGCTCGGGGAAGACCACGGTGGCGCGCTGGCTATGCGCCGAGACTGGCATGATCCAGTTACGGTCGGATATCGAGCGCAAGCGCCTGTACGGTCTGGCGCCGCTGCAGCGCGAGGGCGCCGGACTGAAGAATGGACTGTATTCGGCCAGCCACACAGAACGGACCTATGCCCGGCTGCTCGAACTGGCGCAGGAGATTCTGGATGCCGGTTACAGCGTTGTTGTCGATGCAGCCTTTCTGAAGCACGCGCAGCGCGACAGGTTTCGGAGGTTTGCGGCGCGTCAGGCATTGCCGTGGCTGGTTCTGAACTGTGATGCGCCTGATCAGGCCCTGCAGAAACGCATCGAGGCGCGGCGCCGTCTGGACCGGGATGCTTCGGATGCGACGCTCGACGTGCTGGCCTTGCAACGCACGGAATCCGATGATTTTACTGCGGAGGAGGATCCGCATGTAGTGCGGCTGGAAACCGGTAGCAGGCGCTATCGGGAGAGCCTGCTTGATCGCCTGTCAGCGCGGCTCAAGAACTGAAGCAGAGAACGTCTGATTACTGGGTCATTGCGAGCGAAGCGTGGCAATCTCCCGGACATGGCAGCCATGAGATTGCCACGCTTTGTGCATAGAACCCCTTCAGGGTTCATTACGCGTACCTCACCCTCCGGGTTAAGGCTCCGCAATGACGTGGGTACTTTAAGTAATCAGAGTCTCTGGCAGCTGTTCTTTACAAACCCATGTTTTTATTAAATTTAGATCAGCCTGTGCCGATGCAGTGGCGGGCGGCGACAGCGCCCGAATGTTTCGGCGACAGGTTGATGCGGAACAGAACAACATAATTAATGATGACTGGACGCGAAACTGGCAGGCCAGGGTCGCGATAAAAATCACCGCGATTTTCCTCTGGGTTATCATTCTCAGCGGTTTCGGTGCGGTGATCTATGTCACTCAGGACCTCGAGCAGCGTATCGAGAACGAAATCGAACGGGAACTCGATGCAGTTGCCCATAATATCCACAATCACCTCCTTGACCAGCAGAGCGAAGGAGATTTTAACCGGGATAATTTACGCGCGATGGTCGTGGACCTGCTCAGTGTCAAAGCAGGCGGAATTATCGCGCATGCAGGCGTAATCGGCGCGCGAATCGTGCTGGGAGATCAGGTCATAGAAGTCGGCGATGTAGCCGGTGATTTGCACTCGTTGCAAAGACCTCTGGATTACAGGGTCGACGCTGATTCCGACCTGGCAACTGGTTATGTGGAAGGTTTTTTCCTTGAAACCGGTATGAATGCCACTGCGACACGCCAACGACTGATTATCGGGGTTGTCGCTGTATTATTGCTGTTCGGCATGCTCCTCAGTCTCACTATCCAGCAGGTGATTTCAAAGCCCTTTAACGTGCTCATGCAGGCTATTCAGGGCGTCTCGAATGGTGACCTGGCGCTCCGGCTGGACGTATCGCTGGAAGATGAGTTCGGGCATCTTTCGCGCTTTTTTAATCAGATGCTTGATCGCGTGCAGATTCAACAGCAAGAGCTCACGGAAGCGAATCGCGAACTGACCACCGAAATTGCTGTTCGCCAGGAGGCCGAACAGCAATTGCGCGCCAATCACAATCAACTGGAGAAACTGGTCGACGAACGAACTCACGATCTTGCTATCGCCCGCGATCAGGCACTTGCTGCCAGCCAGACGAAAAGCGCCTTTATTGCCAATGTCAGTCACGAAATCCGTACTCCGCTGACGTCGATCATCGGGTTTGCGGAAGCGTTGCTGAACGGCAGCGACAGTGAGCAGCACCGGGAGCAGAGCCTGCGCACCATTATTCGCAATGGCAAACACCTGTCGCGCATCATCAATGAAATACTCGACCTGTCGAAAATCGAGGCCAATTCGCTGGATGTCGAGTCCAATACCGGTCGACATTTTCGAGGTGCTTGCGGATGTCCGTTCGATCGCTGACCTGCTGGTGCAGGAAAAAGGGCTGATTTTCGAAATTCAGCATCAGTTTCCGCTGCCAGCCATGATCGTCAGCGACCCGACGCGCATCAAACAGATATTGATGAACCTGGTAACCAATGCCATAAAATTTACCGGGAAAGGTCGTGTCGCCGTCGGTATGCATTACAACAAGCCCGCCCGCCAACTCGAGCTGGTGGTAACCGACACTGGCGTTGGCATCGAAAAAGACAAGATCGATAGATTATTCCGACCGTTCAGTCAGGCGGATTATTCGACCACCCGTGAGTTCGGCGGAACCGGCCTGGGGCTGTATATCAGCAAACGGCTCGCGAGGTTGCTGGGTGGCGATATCACGCTCGACAGCGTTAGCGGTGTCGGCACCCGCTGCGTGCTCACATTATCGGTCGGAGTCGACGAGCCGGAATTGATCTACAGCTGTCCGTTGGTGCCGGAGGATGACCGGAGTCCCTCGAAACTGGACGCTGCACGTTTCCACGGGCGGTTGCTGCTGGCAGAAGATTCGCCGGACATTCAGCGGCTGATGCTCCACATCCTCGGGCGTACCGGAGTCGAGGTAACCGCAGTCGAGAATGGCGCCCTTGCCGTCGAGGCCGCGCTCGCCGGGGACTATCAGCTGATCCTGATGGATATGCAGATGCCGGTCATGGGGGGGATGGAAGCTGTCACCCGGCTGCATAACGCCGGGTGTAAAACACCGATCGTTGCCCTGACGGCAATGCCATGAAAGAAGACCGCGAGCGCTATAGCCAGGTTGGCTGCGACGCATTTCTCTCGAAGCCTGTCGACCAGGAACAGCTTCGTCAGGTTTTGCAGGACTTTCTGTCCGGGTCCGGGGCGGACAGGGACAAAGTCCGCTCGGCGGATTGCGAGGCCGACGCAAAATACCAGGCGCTCGTCGGGCGATTTATCGAGGGCCTTGAAGAGTATGGAACGCGCATGGCTGTTGCTCTGGATGAAAGCCGTTTCGACGTGGTTCGCGATCTGGCGCACCAGCTCAAGGGCATGGGCGGGTCGTTTGGCTATCCCGCGGTGATTGAACGGGCAGCGGAGCTGGAAGTCTGTCTTCGCAGCGACGATCAGCAATGCGCATCGAAAGCGGGCCGAAGCTTTATTGCGTTTCTCGAAAACATCCGGCGCGGCGCGCTGGAGACGGATTCAGCCAGGAGCACAGTATGTCGGAACGTATATTCAGACTGATTCTCGGGGTTTCATTGCTGGTGATGCTCTACTTTAATTTTCGGGCGGGCATTTACGCATACATTGCGCTGCTGTTGTTCGAAGGTATTACCAACTGGCGGGTGCCGATTCTCGTCTCCAGGGCGCGCTTCGGTAGCAACTATGATACCAGCCAGATACTCAGCAGCGGCTGCGCTCAGGCCGGCTTTGATGCCGAACGCGCGCTGCGGCTTATCGTGGCGGTCCTGCTCGTCGGGTCTTATGTCATGTTCAGAGAGCAGGTCTGGTTTTTCCCATGGTTCATCGGATCCATGCTGCTGTTGGCCGGTATAACCAATATATGTCCGATGGTAATGGCGCTTCGCTGGATCGGATTCCGGTGACAGGCCGGTTCTGATCCGCTAGAATGGCCGGGCTTTTGCTCGGCGTCGCTTTTGCACATTTCTTGTGCAGAATCCTGCAGGTCTTTGAAACAATCCGGATTCAGGCTACATCTGACCGTTTTCTTCTGCTATACTGCGCTCGATTTCAGGCGAGCTCGTCCGGATATAGACGGGTTTCGTGTTTTGCAGTGGGCCAATGGCCCATTTTTTATTTCTGGTGTGACTGAATGCCGCGTGAATCGGCCGAACTTCGCAAATTACTGGAACCCGCTGTAACGGCACTGGGGTTCGATCTGGTCGGAGTCGAGTTCCTGCCGGGGAATCCCGGTTTGCTGCGGGTCTATATCGATAATGAAGTCGGCATCAGCGCGGAGCATTGCGAGTCTGTCAGCCGGCAGGTGAGCGCGCTGCTGGATGTCGAGGACCCGATTGCCGGACGTTATGCGCTGGAAGTTTCCTCGCCGGGTCTGGACAGGCCGCTGTTCCGCGCCGGCGATTTTAGCCGCTTTACCGGTGAGACTGTTCGTTTGCGCCTGGTGGCCCCCCTGGATGGAAGGCGCAAGTTCGAAGGTATTTTGATGGGTATGAAAGATAATCATGTCGTCGTGCAACTGGAAGATGCAGAGCTGGTTGTGGGGCTGGACGAAATCGATCAGGCGCGCCTGGTTCCGGATTATGAATCGCATCGCTCGGAGGGTGCGTAATGAGTAAAGAAATATTACTGGTCGTAGACGCGGTTTCGAATGAAAAAGGTGTCGACAGAGAAGTTATTTTCGGTGCCATCGAAGCGGCTTTGGCCTCGGCGACCAAGAAGCGCCACGAAGAAGATATCGACGTCCGGATCGCGATTGATCGGGACACCGGAGAATATACGACATTCCGGCGTTGGGAGGTGGTCGATGCCGATGCCGAGCCGGATGAGAATGGAGAAGGCGGATACCGCTTCCCGGATCGTCAGCTGACTCTCGAAGACGCGAAAAAAATCAGGCCGGACGCCGAGATCGGTGAGTTTATCGAAGAGACGATGGAATCGGTCGACTTCGGCCGGATCGGCGCACAGACGGCGAAACAGGTGATTGTGCAGAAGGTTCGGGAAGCCGAACGGGCACAGGTTGTCGACGCTTACCAGAATCGGGTGGGCGAGCTGGTCACCGGAATCGTCAAGCGGGTGGAGCGCGGTAACGTGTATCTGGATCTGGGTGGTAACGCGGAAGCGATCATCTATCGTGAAGACATGATTCCGCGTGAAGCGGTGCGGCCGGGAGATCGTCTGCGCGGCTACCTCAAGGATGTGCGCTCGGAAGCGCGCGGCCCGCAGTTATTCGTAAGCCGGGTGGCCCCGGAATTCCTGGTGGAGCTGTTCACACTGGAAGTGCCGGAAGTGGGTCAGGAGCTGATCGAGATTCACGGTGCGGCTCGTGATCCGGGCCTGCGTGCCAAGATCGCCGTAAGAAGCAATGATCCGCGCATCGACCCGGTCGGCGCATGTGTCGGTATGCGGGGTTCCCGGGTGCAGACCGTGTCCACCGAGCTTGCCGGCGAGCGTGTCGATATCATTCTCTGGGACGAAAATCCGGCCCAGTTCGTGATCAACGCCATGTCACCGGCAGAAGTTGTTTCCATCGTTGTGGACGAGGATGCGCACAGCATGGATGTGGCGGTGACGACAGATCAGCTTTCGCAGGCGATCGGACGCGGCGGCCAGAACGTGCGCCTCGCCAGCCAGTTGACTGGCTGGGAGCTCAATGTGATGGATGAGCAGCAAGCGGCCGAAAAATCCGAAGAGGAAACACAGCGTTTGCAGAAGCTGTTCATGGATGATCTGGATGTCGATGAGGAAGTGGCTGTCATTCTGGTGCAGGAAGGATTTTCCTCGGTTGAGGAGATTGCTTATGTGCCTAACAGCGAGCTGCTGCAGATCGAGGAATTCGAGGAAGACACAGTGGAAGAGCTGCGCGGCAGAGCGCGTGATGTCCTGCTGACGAGAGCGATCGTCAGTGAAGAAGGCATCGGCGGCAAAAGCCCGGCGCAGGATCTGCTGGAAATGGAAGGCATGGATAAAGAGCTTGCCTATGCCCTGGCGGCAAAAGGCATCGTCACTATGGAAGACCTGGCGGAACAGGCGGTTGACGATTTGATGGATGATATCGAAGGCATGGATGAGAAACGTGCGGGTGCACTGATTATGACGGCCCGCGCCCCATGGTTTGCCGAAGAAGAGCAAGGGTAAACGTCGAGGAGACGCCTTACGATGACGGACGTTACGGTACGACAGTTCGCTGATGTGGTAGGTTTACCAGTTGATCGCCTGATGGCGCAGCTGGATGAGGCTGGCCTTAAAATCGTCAACGCGGACGAAACGATCACCGATAAAGAAAAAATGCAGTTGCTGAGCTATCTGCGCAAGAGTCACGGCAAGTCGGAAGCCCTGTCGGTTTCCCAGCCCAAACAGGTGACCCTCAAGCGCAAGTCACATAGCGAATTGCGCACCAGTTCCGGTAGCAGAACCGGTGGCGGAGCGAAAACCGTCAGTGTGGAAGTTCGTAAGAAGCGCACCTATGTGAAGCGTGCCGATCTGGTGGCTGAGGAAGAAGACCGGATAAAGGCTGAGGAAGAGGAAAAGGCACGCATTCTGGCCGAACGCGAAGCTGCTCTGAAAGCCGAGCAGGACGCGCTGCGCAAGGTTGAGGAAGAAGCGGCGCGGAAGGTGGAAGAAGAAAAGCAGCGCCGCGAGGAAAAAACCCGCCAGGAAAGCGAAGAAAGCCAGCGCAAGGCGACCCAGGAACAGCAGAAAACCGAAGAGGAAGCTTTGGCACAGGCGCGCGCCGAACAGGAAGCGCGCCAGCAGAAGCCGGAGTCCGAGCGAAAAGCGAAGACAGCAAAAGAAACAGCCGAAGATCGCCGTACCAAATACGGCCGGCAGGAATTGCATGTCGCCAAAGGCAAGGCCGGGCGCCGCAAGAAGAAGAAAGCGAGCGGTTTCGGTGGCGCGGTAAAAGCGACGGGCGAGCACGGTTTCGCGCGACCCACGGCGCCGGTTGTGCGTGAAGTGGACATTCCCGAAGCGATTACCGTTTCGGAGCTGGCGCAGAAAATGTCTATCAAAGGCGTTGAACTTATCAAGTCGCTGATGAAGATGGGCGTGATGGCGACCATCAACCAGAGCCTCGATCAGGATACTGCATCGTTGCTGGTGGAAGAGCTCGGCCATATTCCGCGGCAGATTTCCGATCACGATCTGGAAGCGCAGGTAGGCGCACTGGTTGCCAGTGAAGTTATCGGCGAGAAGGTGCCGCGTCCGCCAGTCGTTACGATTATGGGGCATGTCGACCACGGCAAGACATCATTGCTCGATCACATCCGCAGTACGCGTGTCGCAGCCGGTGAAGCGGGTGGTATTACGCAGCACATCGGCGCGTATCACGTTGAAACCGACAAGGGCATGATCAGTTTTCTCGACACCCCGGGCCATGCCGCTTTCACGGCCATGCGCGCGCGCGGTGCCAAGGTAACTGACATCGTTATTCTGGTAGTTGCGGCGGACGATGGTGCCAAGCCACAGACCATCGAAGCGATCCAGCACAGCAAGGCGGCTGGTGTTCCGATGATCGTTGCGATCAACAAGATCGACAAGCCGGAAGCGGATCCGGATCGTGTTAAGACCGATCTGTCGCAGCATGCGGTCATTCCCGAAGACTGGGGCGGCGATACGCCGTTCGTCGAAGTGTCCGCGAAAACCGGTGATGGAATCGACAAGCTGCTGGATGCGGTGTTGCTGCAGGCGGAAGTGATGGAGCTTACGGCTGTTGAAACCTGCCCTGCACAGGGCGTAGTCATCGAATCCGCGCTGGACAAGGGACGTGGCCCGGTGGCTACCGTACTGGTTCAGAACGGCGTGCTGCGCAAGGGTGACACGCTGCTGGCCGGCCAGGAGATCGGTCGCGTCAGGGCTATGTTCAATGAAGCCGGTCAGGCTATCGAATCGGCTGGCCCGTCGATGCCGGCTGTGGTGCTCGGTCTGTCCGGGGTGCCGGCAGCAGGCGAGGATGCGGTTGTCATCAATGATGAGCGCAAGGCGAGAGAACTGGCTGAATTCCGTCAGCACAAACAGCGCGAGGTCAAACTGGCCCGCCAGCAGCAGTCCAAGCTCGAAGACATGTTCTCGAGGATGGGTGCCGGCGAACAGGTGACGCTGAATGTTATTCTAAAGGCCGATGTGCAGGGCAGCGCGGAAGCATTGCGCGACGCCCTCACCAAGATCCTGACCGATGAAGTGGTGGTGAAAATCGTTTCCTCGGGCGTCGGCGGCATCAATGAAACCGATGCCAATCTTGCCGTGGCATCCAATGCGATCATGATCGGCTTTAATGTGCGTGCCGATGCGGCAGCACGACGGATTGTCGAGGAACATGGCATCGATCTCCGCTATTACAGTGTGATCTACGAAGCCATCGATCAGGTCAAAGCAGCGGTCTCCGGCATGCTGTCACCGGAAGTGATCGAAAATATTGTTGGTCTGGCTGAAGTCCGCGATGTATTCCGGGCGCCGAAGATCGGTGCGATTGCTGGTTGTATGGTGACCGAGGGCGTGGTGCGGCGCAGTCTGCCAATCCGCGTACTGCGTGAAAACGTGGTTATCTATGAAGGCGAGCTGGAATCATTGCGACGCTTTAAGGATGACGTCAATGAAGTGCGTTCAGGAACGGAATGCGGCATTGGGGTCAAGGGCTATAATGATGTTGTGGTCGGTGACCAGATCGAAGTATTTGAGCGTACGGAAAAGGCCCGTAAGGTCGAATGATCTGGTGCTGTCGCTGTTGTTGAAGAGGTCCGGTCGAGCCGCCTGATGCCAAGAGATTTCCCGAGAACGCGCCGCGTCGGTGAGCAGCTGCAGCGCGAGTTGGCACAACTGGTGCGTGATGAGGTTGATGATCCTCGTCTCGGTATGGTGAGCATTTCCGGAGTGGAAGTGTCTCGGGATCTTTCGCACGCAAAGGTATTTTTCTCCACACTGGGTACCCAGGAAGAAGCGGATGCATCGCTCCGGGTGTTGCAGGGAGCAGCCGGTCGTCTGCGACACTTGCTGGGACAGCAGATAAAAATGCGGAATGTTCCGCAGTTGCATTTCAAACAAGATCAATCGATCGTCGAAGGGGCGCGTTTGAGTGCTCTGATCGATAAAGCGGTGAGCGGTGCAAGTCGCGACCAGGACGATCCAGAACAGGAAATTTGAGGTAGCAAACAACTATTATGGGACGACGCCACGAAAAAGGCAGGGCCGTCCACGGCATCCTGTTGCTGGACAAGCCATCCGGCATCACATCCAATGATGCATTGCAGCAGGTCAAGCGTCTGTACTTTGCAAAAAAAGCGGGGCATACGGGCAGTCTGGATCCACTTGCATCGGGGCTGCTACCGATCTGCCTCGGCGAGGCGACGAAGCTGTCGGCTTTTCTGCTCGATGCGGACAAGCGCTATGAGGTGCGTATCCAGCTCGGTGTAACAACCGAGACCGCGGATGCCGAGGGAGCCGTGCTGGAAACGCGGCCTGTCGAGGCTTATAGCGCTGAACGTGTCGAGGAAGTCCTGGACGGCTTTCGCGGCAGTATCAAACAGGTGCCGCCGATGTACTCCGCGCTCAAGCATCAGGGGCAGCGGTTATACAAACTGGCCCGGCAGGGCATCGAGGTGGAGCGCGAATCGCGGCCGGTGGAAATCTACTCGCTGCGGTTAACCGGGCGCGGTGATGACTGGTTCGACGTGGCGGTGCATTGTTCTAAGGGTACGTATGTCCGTACACTTGCTGAGGATATTGGTGAAGTGTTGGGATGCGGAGCACATGTTTCTGCCCTGCGTCGTACCGGGGTTGGACCCTATGACGCGGCGCAAATGGTGTCGCTGGACCGGCTGAAAGAGCTTAAAGACGGCGATAAATCGGCAATGGATGCGCTGCTGTTACCTATGGAATCAGCGCTAACTCAATGGCCGGAAGTGAGTTTATCCACTGATGCAGCATTTTACCTGCAGCAGGGGCAGCCGGTGATGGTGCCGCATGCACCAACCAGTGGCTGGGTTCGGTTGTACCAGGCAGGACGCGAGTTCATCGGAATGGGCGAGATTCTCGACGATGGTCGGGTGGCGCCGCGAAGGCTCATGAAAAGTGCCTAAGCTATTGAGCGAATTACCATCGGCGGTTAAAATACGCCGCTTACATTTAGAACGGTTTCTGGAGTAAAGAATGGCTTTGTCAACTGTGCAAAAAGATCAGATCGTGAAGGATTACCAGCGCGCCGCAGGCGACACCGGTTCTCCAGAAGTGCAGGTTGCGTTGTTATCCGCGAACATCTCGGATCTCACTTCGCATTTCCAGGCACACAAGCACGACCATCATTCACGTCAGGGTTTGCTGCGGATGGTCAGTAATCGGCGCAAGTTGCTCGATTACCTCAAAGGTAAGGATGTCAGTCGCTATCAGGAGCTGATTTCACGCCTTGGCCTGCGCCGCTAATATCTTTTAATTTAATCGCTGTAGAAGCAGTAAGGACTACTTGTGAACCCAATTAAAAAATCGTTCCAGTATGGCGACCATACGGTCACTTTTGAAACCGGCGAAATTGCCCGACAAGCCACCGGGGCTGTCATGGTCAGCATGGGTGATACTGTAGTATTTGTTACTGCTGTGGGTTTGAAACGAGGGATTGAAGGGAGAGACTTTTTCCCGCTAACAGTCGATTATCAGGAACGCACCTACGCCGCCGGTACCATACCCGGCGGTTTTTTTCGTCGCGAGGGTCGTCCAAGCGAAAATGAAACGCTGTTATGCCGCCTGATCGACCGGCCGATCCGGCCTCTGTTCCCGAAGGGATTTACCAACGAGGTTCAGATTGTCGCCACAGTGATGTCACTCGATCCGGAGATCGATCCTGATATCCCGGCCCTGTTGGGTGCCTCTGCGGCCTGTTCGATTTCCGGAATGCCGTTCAGTGGCCCTGCTGGTGCAGCCCGCGTCGGATATCTCAACGGTCAGTATGTGTTGAATCCAAGCCGTAGCCAATTGGCGGAATCCGAGCTCGACCTGGTCGTGGCGGGTACATCGAAGGCAGTCCTGATGGTGGAATCGGAAGCCAAACAGCTTCCGGAAGATGTCATGCTCGGTTCCGTAATGTTCGGTCATGAGCAGATGCAAATTGCCATCGCTGCAATCAAAGAATTGGCTGCTGAAGTCAATGCCCCGGCCTGGGACTGGGCGCCGGCGCAGGCTGATGAATCCTTGAATGCTGCGGTAGCGGAAGCCGGGGAAAGCGCGATTGCCGAAGCCTATCAGATTGCGGATAAGCAGGATCGTTATGCTCGTCTGAATGCCATCCGTTCATCTATCAGCGAGAAACTGGTCAGCAACGACGGTTTCACTGCAGAGCAGGTGCGCGGCGCCATGGAAGCGCTTGAAAAGCGCATCGTGCGCAGCCGCATTATCGATGGCAATCCGCGTATCGATGGGCGGGATACCAAAACGGTACGTCCGATCACGGTGAAAACCGGCGTCCTGCCGCGCACTCACGGTTCAGCATTGTTCACCCGTGGTGAGACCCAGGCTCTTGTCGTTACCACTCTCGGTACTGAACGCGATGCACAGATCATCGATGCCTTGCAGGGTTCATATCGCGAAAACTTCATGTTGCATTACAACTTCCCGCCTTATTGCGTCGGTGAAACCGGCCGTGTCGGTACTCCGAAGCGTCGCGAGGTTGGCCACGGCCGGCTGGCGAAACGTGGTGTGCTGGCTGTGATGCCGGCGCCGGCGGATTTTCCTTACACCATTCGTGTAGTGTCTGAAATCACTGAGTCGAACGGCTCCAGTTCGATGGCAAGTGTCTGCGGTAGCAGCCTGGCTCTGATGGATGCCGGCGTGCCGCTGCTGGCTCCGGTGGCCGGCGTAGCCATGGGTCTGATCAAGGAAGGTGACAAATACGCGGTGCTGACCGATATCATGGGCGACGAGGATCACCTCGGCGACATGGATTTCAAAGTTGCCGGAACCGAGAGCGGCGTTAACGCCCTGCAGATGGATATCAAGATCGATGGCATCACCAGGGAGATCATGGAAGTTGCTCTTGCCCAGGCGCACGAGGCACGCATCTATATTCTCGGCGAAATGAACAAGGCGATACAGTCACCGCGCGAGGACATGTCCCCGTATGCGCCACGTTACATCACAATGAAGATCAACCCTGAGCGTATCCGGGATGTGATCGGTAAGGGTGGCGCGACAATCCGCGCGCTGACCGAAGAAACCGGCGCCAGTGTTGATATCGACGACAGCGGAACCGTCAAGATCGCTTCTGTCGATCGGATGGCGGGCGAGGAATGCCGTCGGCGCATCGAGCAGTTGACTGCTGATGTCGAGGTTGGGCATGTCTATGAAGGCAAGGTGGCCAAGCTCATGGACTTCGGTGCCTTCGTCACCATTCTTCCCGGCAAGGACGGACTGGTGCATATCTCGCAGATATGCGAAGAGCGCGTCGAAAAAGTCAGCGATAAACTGTCTGAAGGCGACACCATCCAGGTCAAGGTGCTGGAAGTCGACAAGCAGGGGCGCATTCGCCTGAGTATGAAAGCGGTGGGCGAGGACTGAGTAAGTGGTTTCGGTCGAGCAAGAAAAAAGGGGCTTACCAGCCCCTTTTTTTCGTCTTGATAATCCAACTGTCTACGCAACGTTATCGATGCTGCGGTCAGTGCCTGATGTGCGCACTGCGTTTAAGATATCAAGTGCGGTGATGATGCCGACAATCTCTTTGTTGCGGGTTACCAGCAGCCGGTGGATGTGGCCCCTGACCATAGTATCAGCAGCATCCTGAATGCTGACCTTTTCGCTTATCTCGAATACCATAGGCGTCATGATGTTCTTCACCGTTGCAGGTGAATCCTGCTCGACATGGTAATTCGCCGCTTCTTCGGGGGCGACATGTGACTCAAGATTATGAAGGTAGTACTCGTGCGGACGTCGGAGATTTTCTTCGCTTTCCGGAAAGCTGTCATAACGCACAATGTCGGTTAGCGACACCACGCCGACAAGTTTGTCATTTTCTCCGGTGACAGGAGCCCCGGATATCTGGTTGTCAGTCAGGAAGCAGGCCAGGCGATGGAGCGGCCACTGCTCTTCGACAGAAAGGACCTTACGCTGCATGATACTGCCGACCTTTAATTCGCTATCGAATTCCATGAACTCTGCTCCTTTTAACCACCTGTTCTTTGAAACAAAGACTAGCAATTCGCTGCAACAGCAGACTTGATCTGGGTCAAAAAGACAGAAACTGCCGTGTGTAAAAAAGGGGCTTTTTAAAAAGCCCCTTTTCTGTAACGCATGTTGCTACTGACGATTAATGAACAGCATATTGAACGTTATTCAGCATGGCGTAAAAGTTCCGCATGGCATCATGCTGGACATGTATCAGTCCATTATCTTCTTTCTTGCCCAGGTTCTGCTTGTTCCAGATCAATTTTCCGGTGCGCGCTTCATAAACTCTCAGCAGACCGCCCTTGCAGCCAATAGCAACCCGCAAACTGTCCGGTGAAATGTCAGTGACACAACGTTTTCCTTCGGTCATGGATTCAGTGATTTCCAGTTCGGTACGCACGCCAGTATCAGTATCCAGCAGAATAACTTTGTCGGCTTTCCCATATGACTGCGGTAATCCATCCTCACCGAAAGTAATCAGGGAGCGCTTGGGTGCAACGATTGCAAAGAAGCTGAGATCCGGGGCGACCTTCACACTCGAAATGCGCCGGGGCTTTTTACTCTCGCCTTCAGCCCACTTCAGGTTTGTCTCAGTGCCTGTGGCAATATCATAGATGTTGCGCAGCGAGATGAGTTTGCCGCCGTCCTTGCTGAACTGCAATGTGCTGAACTGGCGTGGAATCATAAAGGTGCTGTCAGGATAGCTCTCGACGACTCTGCGCTTGTTGCTTTCAAGATCCAGAACCGCGAACTGATCACGACCGACAAAGGCGACGCGGTCACCGCTGTCGGTGATACCCAGGGCATAAACGCCGGCATCGATACCGTCAACGGACCGGGTGATCTCGAACCTGGCGAGGTCCATGATATGCAGATCTGATTCGTATTCAAAAGAGGTGGTTTGCGCGTCTTTCGATAATGTCGCCGTACAGATGTTCACCACGATAGCTGCGAACTTGCCATTGTTGGACGGGACGATCGGTCCGACATAGTCATGGAAGCCGGTTTTCGAATCGCAATTCCCTTTTTTCCCGGTTAATTCGCTGAGCTTTATGCGGGAAGCATTCTGACCGGAGAAATCGAGATGGCCACCAATGAATTCCGGCAGTTGTGCATCCGCAGAAAGATCGCCCATCCGCCCAAGCGAACTGGGTAGCAGCAGGACTTTCCCGTTCGGATAGGAGCCTGTCATTACCACGTCCTTGAAATTGCTGATGCCCCAGCGACGGTCACCGACTCGACCGTAATCTTCTCCGAAAAGTTTATCCAGGTCACCACGTTGTCCCAGCGCCTCTACCAATGCACCGTTTTCGCTGTTCCAGATCTTGATGCCTCCCGAATGCTTGGAATCCTCGGACAGCGTGAAGCCGCCGGCACCGCCAGTGACGAGGTATTTACCATCTTCAGTAAAATGAATGGAATAGATGTCGGCTTCGGAGGCCAGGCAGTTCCCGGCGAACAGGGAAATGCCCAGAATGGCGGTCTTCACAAGATCGGAAAATATCATATGTTTAAGCCCTAAAAGTCGTCCTGAATACGGGATCCCGACAGGCCTCCCGAGGGTGAATGGGTGTTCCTGTTTCGCCAAGGTATTGACGAAAAAGTTCGAGCGTGCTATCGGCAATGGGTACTGTTGCTTGAGATGGGCTCGGGATTGCTGGCGATGCGAAGCCGGCTGAAAATGACTTTAATGTATTATTCGGTTTATAAATATATATTAAAAATAACAGGTAATTGAGTTAAACGAGAAACGACATTAGTATACTGTGTAGGGGGTCGACCAGCATTAGAGGCAGTCGGAGGGTATTTTAGGTTAGTTGAGTCCTTGATCACGAAAGGACTGCCTTGCACCATAATGATGCAGGTTTTGTGCATCGACTTGCGTCGTCCGGAGATTTCCGCGTCACTGCGTTTCCGCCCAATGATGGGCGGTTGCTACTCATCTTTGCCCGTCATTGCGCGCGCAGCGCGGCAATCTCCCAGGGGTGTAAGCCGCAGCTTCTAGCTGAACCAGTGGCAAATGCGTTCATCGATCCAGTAATGCGGCTTCCATGGGTACACTCCTGCAACAAATCCGACGTGGCCTCCGCTATTCAGGAGTTCCAGCTGGATTCCGGGACCCAGACTCTCCGGTCCTGGTACCGCTGCGCGCGTCATGAAAGGGTCGTCGCCCGAGTGCAGGATCAACGTAGCGGACTGGATGCGGGACAGAAATGAATAGCTGCTGGAGCGATGGTAATAATCATCTGCATCAAGAAAGCCATGCAGGGGCGCCGTGATTTCATTATCAAACTCCCGGAAGGACTTCAGCCGGGACAGTTGCCCGGTTTTTACCGGCAGATTGATGCGACTCGCCTTCTGAAGGGTCGATTGCCGCAATTTTTTTAGCAGATGAAGCTGATAGAAACGCGATAAACCGCGGTCCAGTCTGCCAGCCGCATCACTCAGTCGAAAGGGTACCGAAACCGCCACCGCTTTCTCGACCAGGGATTGATCGGGATTTTCGCCCAGCCATTTCAGTAACACGTTGCCGCCCAGAGAAAACCCGACAACATACAGCGGACGCGCGCTTTGGGCACGCAAGCATTCTACGACAGTGTTGAGATCACCCGTTTCACCCGAATGATAGCTGCGCGCCAGGCGATTGGGACTGCCGCTGCAGCCGCGGAAATAGAGCAGTCCGGCTTCGAATCCCTGCGCAGCGAGCGAACGCAGCAATCCTGCTGCGTAATGGGATCGGGCCGAACCTTCGAGCCCGTGCAGCAACAATATGCGCGGGCCCGCCTGCGGCTTGGTCCAGTCGATATCCAGAAAATCGCCATCAGGTAGCTCGATACGCTGGCGTCGCAGAACCGGAAGACGCCGAGAGCGGAACAGGTGCGGGAAGAGCGTTTGCAGATGCGGGCCCGGAAGCCACCAGGCCGGCCGGAACGAGCTATGCTCAGGCATCAGTGTTCCGGCCATCTGGCAATGACGGCGTCAGCGGTTGGCGCGGTTGTTTTTCAGATCTTCAACAACGCCGGGATCAGCCAGGGTGGATGTGTCGCCGAGATTGGCAACATCGTTCGCTGCAATCTTGCGTAAAATGCGGCGCATGATCTTGCCTGAACGCGTTTTGGGCAAGCCCGGTGCCCATTGAATCATGTCCACTGTCGCGATGGGTCCGATTTCCTTGCGCACCAGTTGAATGAGTTCTTTTTTGAGGTCGTCGTCAGGCTCTCTGCCCTTCACCAGCGTGACATAGGCATAAATGCCCTGGCCTTTGACATCATGAGGAAAACCAACAACCGCTGCTTCTGCCACATCCGGGTGCAGCACCAGCGCGCTTTCGAGTTCAGCGGACCCGAGGCGATGGCCTGACACATTCAGCACATCGTCGACGCGCCCGGTAATCCAGTAGTAGCCGTCCTTGTCGCGCCGCGCTCCGTCACCGGTGAAGTACGTGCCGGGATAGGTCGAGAAGTAGGTGTCCTTGAAACGCTGATGGTCTCCATAGACAGTGCGCATCTGGCCCGGCCAGGGACGGGTGATAACGAGATTACCTTCTGCCACGCCTTCGAGAAGGTTGCCATCATTGTCCATCAGCGCTGGTGTAATGCCAAAAAAAGGCAGACTGGCGGAACCTGGTTTGGTGGCAATGGCGCCGGGCAGGGATGTGATCATGTGGCCACCGGTTTCAGTTTGCCACCAGGTATCGACGATAGGACAGCGTCCGTCCCCGACCACCTGGCTGTACCATTCCCAGGCTTCAGGATTGATCGGTTCTCCAACCGTGCCGAGCAGGCGCAGGGACGCGCGGGATGTACTTTTCACCGGCGCATCGCCTTCCCGCATCAATGCTCTGATTGCAGTAGGTGCTGTGTAGAAGGTGGTGACCTGGTGTTTGTCGCATACTTTCCAGAAGCGTGCGGGATCAGGGTAAGTCGGGATACCTTCGAACATCAGCGTCGTCGCGCCGTTCGCCAGCGGTCCATACACGATATAGGTATGACCGGTAATCCAGCCGATATCGGCTGTGCACCAGTACACCTCCCCATCCTGATAATCGAACACATACTTATGCGTAATAGCCGCATATAACAGGTAGCCGGCGGTGGTGTGCAATACGCCCTTCGGCTTGCCGGTGGAGCCAGAGGTATAGAGAATGAACAGTGGATCTTCTGCGCCCATAGTCTCAGGTTCGCATTGATTGCTCACTTCAGAAGCGACGTCGTCGAACCAGACATCGCGTGAAGCATCCCAGCTGACTTCGCCGCCAGTGCGCTTGACGACGATCACGCTGTGAACGCTCGGGCATGATTCCAGCGCCTTGTCTGCATTTGCTTTCAACGGCACGGCCTTGCCGCCGCGCATGCCCTGATCGGCAGTGATCACCACACGGCAGTCTGAATCCAGGATGCGATCCTTGAGTGAATCGGGCGAAAAGCCGCCGAACACCACCGAATGTACGGCGCCTATGCGCGCGCAGGCCAGCATCGCGTAACTGGCTTCCGGAATCATGGGCATATAGATACAGACCCGATCGCCTTTGGTCACACCACGCTGTTTCAAAACGTTCGCAAAGATAGAGACCGCCTCGTGAAGTTCCCGATAGCTTATGTGCCGGTCGTCCTCAGGATTGTCGCCTTCCCAGATGATCGCTGTCTGATCGCCGCGCGTCTCCAGGTGGCGGTCGACGCAGTTGTAGCAGACGTTCAGTTCTGCGCCTTCGAACCAGCGAATGCGTGGCTGGTCAAAGTCCCAGTCGAGCACTTTGGTCCAGGTTTTCGACCAGGTCAGGAAGTCATTCGCCTGTTCCGCCCAAAAGGTTTCCGGTTCTTCAATGGACTGGCGATACATTTCGCGGTATCGAGCGGCATCTATATGCGCAGTGACAGCCAGGCTTTCCGGGACAGGGTAGACTTTTTCATCAGACATCAAGCGGATCCTTTTTGGATGTTGGGTGTTGCCATACCTATTGTTGTATAGAGTTGCGGTGTTATCAATTCGGCACCGTGACATCTCCGGTAGAAGGAATGTGAGCGGGATTCCAGGCGTTTACGGCCCACGCCCAGAACTCGTCGAGTTGCGCGTGTTCCAGCTCGTCCGGCACAGTTTGGCCCAGGCAGCGAAGCGCTGCAATCAACGGCGGTACCGGATCAGCGGGATCAATCGCCGGCGCGTGAGTTTGCTTGCTGAGTTTTTCGCCCGCCTGATTCACAACGATCGGCAGATGCAGGTAACGCGGTGTAGGCAGATTCAATACCTGCTGGAGGTAAATCTGCCGGCAGGTAGACGCAAGCAAATCCATGCCACGCACCACGTCGGTAATTTTCTGTTCGGCATCATCGATCACAACAGCCAGCTGATAGGCGAAAAGTCCGTCGGCCCGTTGCAGAACAAAATCTCCGACTTCCGAGGCCAGATTTTCTTCTATCAGTCCCAGCGAGCGATCCACAAACTGAACGCTGGCATTGCCAACGCGTACGCGTGTTGAACACTGACCACGGCCTTTTGGTATGCCGGCGCGGCAGGTGCCAGGATAGATTCGTCCGGTCGTGGTTCCCAGGGTATGCAGCTGAAGGTCGCGGCGGGAGCAGGCGCAGGGATAAAGCAGTTGCAGCTTTCCGAGCTCCTCGAGCGCCTCGCCATAGGCGTCATGCCGCTGCCCCTGGTACAGGATCGGCCCATCCCAGTAGAGGCCGAAGCTTTCGAGCGTCTGCAGAATATTTTGTGCAGAGCCTGCAACTTCACGAGGGGGATCCAGATTTTCGATGCGCACCAGCCATTCGCCGTGGTGCGAACGAGCATCCAGATAGCTGCCGACTGCCGTCAGCAGTGACCCGAAGTGCAGTGGCCCGTTAGGCGAGGGCGCAAAGCGCCCACGGTAGAGAGCATCCGGCATAGGTGTTCAGACCTGAAACAAAAAAAACCGGCGCAGGCCGGTCTTTCAAGGTGATGTTCAACATCGCGGGACTTCTTTATCCGCGCTGCTTTTCACGTATTTCATCCAGAGTCTTGCAGTCGATGCACAACGTGGCAGTTGGCCGTGCCTCCAGACGACGGATTCCGATTTCCACTCCGCAGGCTTCGCAATAGCCATAGTCCTCATTGTCCAGGTTCGCAAGGGATTCGTCGATTTTCTTGATCAACTTGCGTTCGCGGTCCCGTGCACGCAACTCCATGCTGAATTCAGATTCCTGGGTAGCGCGATCATTCGGGTCGGGAAAATTTGCGGCTTCGTCCTGCATATGATGCACAGTGCGATCCACTTCTTCCATGAGTTCGCGTTTCCAGGTCTGCAGAATGTTGCGGAAATGCTGAATCTGATCCTCGTTCATGTATTCTTCGCCGCGCTTCTCGGTGTAGGGTTCTATTACACCCATCACCGGTCCAGCGGCGGTAGCGGCCGGTTTGCGTGCCCTGGCAGGTTTCGTGCTGGCCGTACCCGGGCTTTTTTTCCGGGCGCTGGCTTTCTTACTATCCGCTGCCGCTGGTTTGGCAGGCACTTTTTTGGTCACGGTCTTTTTGGCCGCGGCTTTTTTGGTGGCTTTGGTGGCTGCTGCCGGTGTGCTCGCGGGCTGTTTTTTGACTACCGCTTTTTTGGTAGTGGTTTTTTTCTTGACAGCCGCGGTCTTTGCAGCGATCTGCGTCTTTGCCCTGGCTTTAGTCTTTGCGGCCTTTTTCTTGGCAGCCATTCAACGTCTCCCTACCAAATAAAAACAAGCGGTGCTCTATAACAGATACGCCGGTAGCAGGCAAGCATAAAGAGGCTGCCGGATACCAAGTGCGGTAGTTTCCGGCCGCAACTCAATTGAGTCAAGAGTGAATCGGGCAAAAATCTTTACTTGAATCGCGCTTGTTACGGCTTTTGTCAGTGCGGTAGGCTAGCGGGATATTTTCAATAGCGGGAAGCAACGGGTGAACAGACTAACGACACTATTGTTTGACGTAGATGGAACCCTGGCGGATACCGAAGAAGTGCATCGGGTATCATTCAATCAGGCATTTGAGCAGGCGGGGCTCGATTGGGCCTGGTCTCAGGAACTCTACGGAGAGCTGCTGACGGTCACCGGCGGCAAGGAGCGCATCAGGTATTTCATCGACACACATCTTGCGGGTTTTGAAGCGCCCGGGAATCCGGATGAATTTATTGCCGGCCTGCATGCCGTCAAAACCGAAATCTACACGCGCAAGGCCGCTTCAGGAGACATTCCCTTGCGGCCTGGTGTCAAACGCCTGCTCGTCGAAGCGCGTGACGCCGGGCTGCGGCTGGGGATTGCCACTACCACCACGCCGGCCAATGTCACGGCGCTGTTGCAGCACTCGTTGGCAGAGGATGCCGAGGATTGGTTTGATGTCATTGCCGCCGGCAATGCCGTAGCTGAAAAAAAACCCGCTGCAGATATTTATTTTTTTGCGATGCAGAAACTGGGCGTCACCCCGACCGAATGTATGGCGTTTGAAGATTCCGGGAACGGGCTGTGCTCGGCACGCGGGGCGGGGCTGCCGACCCTGATTACGTTTAATGCTTACACGCGGGATCACAACTTCGACGGTGCTGTGCTGGTTCTCGATCAACTCGGTGAACCCACTGCACCATTTACAGTGCTCGCTGGTGATGCCGGCGAACACCGGTTCGTGGGTGTTGATCTGCTGAAGGAGCTGCATTCACGGGTACCCGAGCATTCATGACCGCGAGGCGGATCTCTGCCATCACGCCATTTCACGTCATGGCCTTGCTCGCCAGGGCGCGGGAGCTGGAGGCGCGTGGTCGCTCGATTATACATATGGAGATAGGTGAGCCTGACTTCATCACCGCTCAACCGATCATTGACGCCGGCATTCAGGCCCTGCAGAACGGGCAAACGCATTACACACCCGCTGTGGGAATGCCGGCACTACGGCATGCCATCGCCCGCGATTATTCAGACCGCTACGGGGTGTCGGTTGATCCTCAACGCATCATAATCACGCCGGGCGCTTCCGGGGCTCTGCAGCTGTTGCTGGCGCTGCTGGTGGATCCCGACAGTCAGGTCCTGATGGCCGATCCCGGTTACCCCTGCAATCGCAACTTTGTGTTGCTGTACGACGGCGAGCCGGTGTCGGTACCGGTCAGTGCCGCGGATGGTTACCAGCTGAACGCGCAGCTGCTGGAACGGTACTGGACCGACAGAACCTGCTGCGCAATGCTTGCCAGTCCTTCCAATCCAACTGGCACGCTTGTCTCTCCGCCGCATCTGAAAGCGCTGCTGGCGGTGGTCCGTGAGCGCGGCGGGGCACTGCTGGTCGACGAGATCTATCATGGCCTGACGTATGGTGAAGAGGCGGGCACGGCGCTGGCTCATGGCGAAGACGTTTTCGTCATCAACAGTTTTTCCAAGTACTTCGGCATGACCGGCTGGCGTCTCGGCTGGCTGGTGGCGCCGCCGGAATGTGTCGAATCCCTGGATAAGCTGGCGCAGAATCTGTTTCTTGCCGCACCGACTGTCGCCCAGCACGCGGCCCTCGCCGCGTTTGAGCCGCAAACCAGAGTCATCCTCGAACGACGACGGGAGGAATTCCGGATGCGGCGGGATTACCTGCTGCCGGCATTGCGCCAACTGGGGTTCGGAATCGATGTCGAACCCCGGGGTGCCTTTTATCTGTACGCCGACTGCAGTCGCTTCACCGACGACAGCTTCACGTTTTGCCGGGAACTGCTGGAAACCGCCGGGGTGGCGATTACACCGGGGATCGATTTCGGTCACTTTGAAGCCGACCATCATGTGCGCTTCGCCTACACCACCTCGTTGCCGCAGCTCCGGGACGGGGTGGAGCGGATCGCGCGCTTCACAGGGCAGGCCTGAATGAAAGACGCCGTCGCTGGTCCCGGTTACCTGCTGCAGGGTTTCTCGCTGCTGCGCACCCGCGGTATCCGGCGCTTTGTGGTGGCGCCGCTGTTGATCAACATGCTGCTGTTCGGCGGCCTGATCTGGTGGGCTTACGGTTGGGTCGGGGGCGCTTCTGAATACCTGGGCAACCTGTTACCGGAATGGCTGCAATGGCTGCAGTACATCGTGCTGCCGGTATTCCTGCTGACCTTTCTTGTGATCATGTTTTTCAGCTTTTCCATCCTTGTAAATCTGCTGGCTGCGCCGTTCAACGGCCTGCTTGCCGAGGCTGTCGAATGCCACCTGACGGGACGCACGCTGGACAGCGGCTGGCGACAGGTGCTGGCGGATGTGGTGCCGAGCCTGTGGTCGGAGTTGCGCAAACTGCTCTACTTTGCATTGCGCGCCCTGCCTTTGCTGGTGTTGATGCTGGTGCCGGTCGTGAATGTAGCGGCCTCGGTGCTGTGGCTGCTGTTCGGAGCCTGGATGATGACGGTGCAGTATATCGATTACCCGATGGCGAACCACCGACTGTTCTTTGTCGACCAGCGTCTGCGCCTGCGTCAGCGGCCGCTGCTGGCCTGGAGTTTCGGCGGGGCGGTAATGCTGTGTACGATGATTCCGCTGGTGAATTTTTTCGTCATGCCGGCCGCCGTGGCGGGCGCCACGGCGATCTGGGTGCGGGAGAAGGGCCTAACGCCGCAGCGCTAGCAGTGCCGCTCCGTAAGCCGCCTCCTGCTGCGCGGCGCAGGTGACGGGTATCCCGAGCATGCCGCGGCGAATCTGTGTCCAGGCGCGATTAGCCGCGCCACCACCGACGGTAATGACCTGTTGCGGATAGGGTGCGCCAAAGGCTGCAAGACGCCGGTAGCCCTGCTGTTCGATACGCGCCAGTCCTTCCAGTAGCCCCTGAAAAAATTCGCGGTCCGAAGCCGGGCGCGGGCTGAGTCTCGGTTGCAGTTCCGGGTCAGCTACAGGAAAACGTTCGCCGATCGCCGGCAGCGGATAGTAGTCCAGGCCCGTGCTCCGTGACGGGTCGAGCAGCCGGCTGTAACGCTTGATGTCACAGGGGCCGAAAAATCTGCGCAACACCGCACCGCCTGCATTCGAAGCCCCGCCGACCAGCCAGCGTTCGCCGAGACGATGACTGTAGATCCCGTGCCGGGCATTGAACACCGGTTGCGGCGACAGCACCTTCAGTACCAGGGTGGAGCCGAGCGCGGTGACAGCGGTTGCGTCGCGTTGTGCGCCGGTGGCGATAAACCCGGCGGTGCTGTCGGTCGTACCGGCGACCACCTCCACCGCAGATGTCCAGTTCCAGCGTGCGGCCAGTGTCTTGCGGACCGTGCCGACGTATGCGCCCGGCGCGACGACATCGGGCAGACAGCCGTCTGCCAGGTTCAGCGAGCGCAGCCAGTCCGGCCAGCGTCGCGCCAGCGGGTCATAGCCGAGTTTCAGCGCGTTGTTTTCATCGCTGATGCCGAAGTTGCCGGTCAGCCGGCTGCTCAGCCAGTCGGCCTGATGCAGCGCCAGGTAGTCCTGTGCGGCAATGCGATCTTTCAGGTAGAGCAGTTTGGCGAGGCTGGAGCAGGGGCTGTTCGCTGCGCTGTCGGCGGGTGCGGCCTGGCGGATGCGTTCAGCGGGCGCCATAGCCCGGCAGTCGTTGTACATCAGGCCCTGGGTGTACGGCGTCCCGTCAGGGGCACACAGCAGCAGCGTTGCGGAGGTGCCGTCAAGGGCGAGCCGCCGGATGCGCGTATGGGCAATCCGTGGATTCAGTGCGTCGAGGGTTTCGAGCAGGCATTGCCACCAGATGGCCGGATCCTGTTCTACATGATCACCGGAGCGTGCCGGTGCAGGCAAGGGGATGCGCGCTTCGGCAAGCACCCGGGCCTGGTCATCGATCGCACAGGCACGGCATGCTGAGGTGCCGATGTCGATACCGATGAAGCTGTCCATTACCGCCTGGCAATTTAGCTAGGGCAGGTCGACGATACCCGGCTCGCGCCAGCCGGGAGCACGGTGCTCGGCCACTACGCGAGTATAGATTCCGCCGCGTACATTGAATTCGGCTGTCAGGCGCATGAAGCGCGGCTGGCAGGCCGCCACCAGGTCATCAAGAATGCGATTGGTGATGTCTTCATGGAAGCCGCCTTCATCACGGAATGACCAGACATAGAGTTTCAATGCCTTGAGTTCAATGCATAACTGGTCAGGCACATATTCCATATCCAGGATGGCAAAATCCGGTTGTCCGGTTTTCGGACACAGACAGGTGAATTCCGGCATGCGGATATGCACCCGATAATCACGATCGGGATGGGGATTGTTGAAGGTTTCCAGCTCTTTGCCAGGCTTTGTTGACATAGGTTAACGATACCTGAGGGGGCCGGGATAATACAAGCTTCCAGGCAATGTCGCGGGACTTGTCGTGCCGTCCTCAGCGGCGGCACTGCGGCATTCAGGACTGCGACGGCAGGCTTGTCACCGGGGGTGCGTACCGGTATCGTGCGCGCATGCGCTTAAGCAAGCTCAAACTCTCTGGATTCAAGTCTTTCGTCGATCCGACAACTGTAGTTTTTCCTTCCGAGCTGACTGGCGTGGTAGGGCCTAACGGTTGTGGGAAATCGAATGTGATCGATGCTGTACGCTGGGTAATGGGCGAGTCGTCGGCCAAAAACCTGCGCGGCGAGTCCATGGCCGACGTCATCTTCAACGGTTCGACTGCCCGCAAACCGGTGGCCCAGGCTTCGGTGGAGCTGGTGTTCGACAACTCCGACGGTGCGCTCGGCGGCCAGTACGCCAATTACGCTGAAATCGCCCTGCGCCGCCAGGTGTCACGCGATGGGCAGTCCGCTTACTTCCTGAACGGCACGCGTTGCCGGCGTCGCGATATCACCGATATTTTCCTTGGCACCGGGCTTGGCCCGCGCAGTTATTCGATCATCGAGCAGGGTATGATTTCGCGCCTGATCGAATCGAGACCGGAGGATCTCCGGGTGTTCCTGGAAGAGGCGGCGGGTATTTCCAAGTACAAGGAACGGCGCCGGGAGACCGAGAACCGAATTCGACATACCTATGAAAACCTCTCACGTTTGAATGACTTGAGAGATGAAATTGAGAAACAACTCGAGAAACTCCAGCGCCAGGCGCGGACCGCGGAACGGTTCAAGGAGTTGCGCGAGCGGGAGCGCCGGGTCAAGGCCGAGCTGCTGACGCTGCGTTATCAGACCCTGCATCACGAGAGTGCCGGTCGCCGCGAGATGATCCAGGAGCGGGAGCTTGCCCTGGAGGCCCTGATTGCGGAGCTGCGCGCTGTCGAAGCCGCGCTCGAGCTGGGACGAGAAGAACACGTCGACGCAGCTGAGCTGTTCAATCGCGTTCAGGGGCGCTACTACGAACTGGGTGCCGAAGTGGCGCGCATTGAACAGGCGATCCAGCACCGCAAGGAGACACGCCAGTCACAACAGCAGGAGCTGGACAAAACCGAGAATGCCTGGAATGAAGTACAGGCGCATATCAAGGTTGACAGCCAGCGACTTGAACAACTTGCCGTGGACCTGGCGGAAAATACGCCGGCGCGGGAACAGACCTCGGCCCGCGCAGCTGAATCGCAGGAACGACGTGCGGCCGCTGAGCAGGAGATGCAGAGCTGGCAGGCTGAATGGGATGCCTTTAATGCCCGAACCAACGAAACCTCGCAGACGGCCCAGGTCGAGCGCACACGTATCGATCATGTCGAGCGTCAGCTCAATCAGCTGTCGCAGCGCCGCCAGCGCATCGAGCAGGAATTGCAGCAGCTGGACAGCCAGGCACTGGAAACGGAAATCGCGGAACTGGAACAGCGTGCCGGCGAACGCCAGCAGCAGGCCGCACTGTTGCAGGAGCAGCTGGAGCAGCTGCGCAACCGCATCGATGAGTTGCGCGAGGCCACCCGCGGACAGCAGCGTGACTTGCATGAGGCGCAGAACCGTCAGCAGGATCTGCGTGGTCGACTGGCGTCGCTGCAGGCCCTGCAACAGGCCGCGCTCGGGCAGTCCGGCGGTTCAGTCAACCACTGGCTGGAGGCGCAGGGCCTGAGTGAGGCGCCGCGGCTGGCGCAGCAACTGGACGTGGACAGCGGCTGGGAGCGGGCGGTCGAGACGGCACTCGGGTTTTACCTTGAAGCAGTCTGTATCGATGGCGGTGGACAGGTTGCCGATGCCCTGCAGGACCTGGAGCAGGGTGCGGTGTCGCTGTTTGATACTGCCGCCGCCGTGGCTGCACCGGCATCTGCTGCCGGTGTGCCGCTGATCGACAAAGTGCGCGCACCCTGGCCGCTGACAGGCGTGCTGGCGGGTGTCTATGCGGCGGATTCGCTGCACGAGGCCCTGCAGATGCGTGAACATCTGGCGGCTCACGAATCGGTGGTAACGCGTGACGGCATCTGGTTGGGCGCCAGTTGGCTGCGTGTGGCACGGGATCAGGACGGTAAGGCTGGCGTCCTTGAGCGCGAGAAGGAAATCAATGCGTTACAAGAAGAACTTAAAGTAGAACAGGCGAAGATTTCCGGGCTGGAGGAAATGCTTGAGAGTGGTCGCGGGGAACTCGGGCAGGTCGAGGCGCGACGCGAGGAGACCCAGGTCGAGGCGAATCTGGCGCACCGGCAGTTCAGCGATGCACGCGCCCAGTTTGACGCCCGGCGCCAGCGCCTCGAACAGATGCATTCCCGTACCGCAGCGCTACACAAGGAAGGCGCGGAAATCGATCACCAGCTCGATGAAGATACGCGCGCGCTCGATGGTTCGCGTCAGGTCCTGCACCAGGCGCTGGGGATGCTGGAAACCCTCGCCGATGAACGCGAACTGCGTGCCGGCGAACGCGAACGTCTGCGTGCCATGCTCGATGAAGCGCGTGCCGAGGCCCAGCGTGATCGGGATGAAGCGCATGGCCTGGAGCTGCGTTATCAGTCGCTGTTTACGGAACAGGAGACCACTGCGCAGAACCTGGAGCGCATGCGCGGTCAGCAAAGTCACTTGCAACAACGTCGTGAAGAACTGCGCCAGGCATTGATCGAGAGCGAGGCGCCATTGCAGGCAATGGAGCGCGAGCTTGCCATTCAGCTGCAAAATCGGCTGGAAGTGGAAGCGGAGCTGACTGACAAGCGCCGCAAGGTCGAGGAGATCGAACACCGGCTGCGCGAGCAGGAACAACAGCGGCATCAGAAGGAGCACGCAGGCCAGGGATTGCGCGACGAACTGAGTCAGGAAAAGATCGCCTGGCAGGAAACCAGAGTGCGCGGTGAAACATTGCTCGAACAGATCGCGGAAAGCGGTTTTGAATTTGCCACGCTGGTAGAAGAGCTCGACGAAGCGGCCGGTATCGAGGCGTGGGAGGGCGAAGCGGAACAGCTGAGCGGCAAGATCCAGCGGCTTGGCCCGATCAATCTCGCGGCCATCGAAGAATACAACGAACAATCGGAACGGAAGAACTATCTGGACGCCCAGCATGCCGATGTGACCCTGGCCCTGGAAACGCTGGAAAGCGCTATCAAGAAAATCGACCGGGAAACCCGCACCCGATTCAAGGAGACCTTCGACAAGGTCAACACCGGGCTGCAGGCAATGTTTCCGCGGCTGTTCGGTGGCGGGCATGCCTATCTGGAACTGACCGGCGATGATTTGCTGGATACCGGGGTAACTGTCATGGCGCGCCCGCCCGGCAAGCGCAACAGCACCATTCACCTGCTGTCCGGTGGTGAAAAGGCTCTCACTGCGGTCGCATTGGTGTTTTCCATCTTTGAGCTCAACCCGTCTCCGTTCTGTATGCTGGATGAGGTCGATGCACCGCTTGATGATGCCAATGTAGGTCGATTCTGCGAAATGGTGAAAGAGATGTCTGCCCGGGTGCAATTTATCTTTATCACACATAACAAGATCACCATGGATCTTGCCAATCAGCTGACTGGTGTGACCATGCACGAACCTGGTGTATCCAGGCTGGTAGCCGTTGATGTCGACGAAGCGGTAAGGCTCGTCGCGGTCTGATTCCGATTCCTCCATGTCCGATCTCAGAATAATCCTGCTGCTCATCGGCGTCGGGATTGTCGCCGGTGTCTATGTCTGGACACGCTTCCAGCAGTCGAGCCGGCGCAGCGCTGTACGCAAGCCGGTTCGCACGCCGCCCCTCGAAGAAGACCTGGATGCGACTCCCACGGACGATGTCGAGCAACAGCTTGCGCGCATGGAACAGCTGGTGAAAGCACGGAGCAATCACGAACCGTCTTTGGTTGAAGAGATGGAACACCCGACGCCGGCTGATGTGACAGAGCGCGCTGCGGATGAAATGACGGAAGCTGCAGCGGCAGATGTAGCAGAAGACATCGATAAGCTGCCGTCGGAATATCTGCAGGTAATCTCGATCATTGCACCGGAGGGGCAGCAGTTTGAAGGCGCTGTACTGCACAGGGCTCTGTTGCACAACAAGCTGCGTCTTGGCGAGCGTGGTATCTATGAACGCCTGACGCTGCACGGGGGGCGTGAACTGCCAGTCTTCGGGCTCGCCAACCTGGTCAAGCCGGGAATCTTTGAGCCGGGAGATCTCGCCGACTTCAGCACCCCGGGCGTCACGCTGTTCCTGCAATTGCCCTGCGCGGTCAATGCCGTGGAGGCATTCGACGATTTTGTAAACACTGCCGAACGTCTGGCAGTCGAAATCGGCGGTGAACTGCGCGACGAGCGGCATGGAGTGCTGACGCATCAGGCGCTGATGCAGGTGCGCGAACGAGTCGTTGCCGCGCGCTTTCGTCCGAATATCCAGTCCTGAGCGGTAAAATGGCGACACCTGAACAACGCGCTGCACAACTCCGCGAGCAGATTCGCTACCATAATTATCGTTACTACGTGCTCGACGATCCGGAGATTCCTGATGCGGAGTACGATCGTCTGATGCAGGAACTGCAGGCGCTGGAAGCTGAGCATCCGGAGCTGGTCAGCCCTGATTCACCGACCCAGCGTGTCGGTGCCGAGCCTCTGAAAGCTTTCGGCGAGGTTCGTCACGAGGTCCCGATGCTGTCGCTGGATAATGCATTCAGCGATGAGGAGCTGGCGAGTTTCGACCGCCGGGTGCGTGAGCGGCTCGAAGTCGACAGCGTCGAATATACCGCAGAACCGAAACTCGACGGACTGGCGGTGAGTCTTCTGTATGAAGACGGGCAACTGGTGCGTGCTGCGACTCGCGGTGATGGCGCCACCGGTGAAAACGTCACGCAGAACGTCCGCACGATTCAGTCCATCCCGTTGCGATTGCTTGGCAATGCTCACCCGCACCGACTCGAAGTGCGGGGTGAGGTGTTTATTTCCCGCGACGGTTTTCGTCGGCTCAATGAACGTGCCGTGCAGCAGGGCCAGAAGATTTTTGCCAATCCACGTAACGCCGCCGCCGGTTCGCTGCGACAGCTCGATCCGGCAATCACTGCGCAGCGCCCGCTGGAAATCTACTGTTATGGAACCGGACTCGTGGAAGGTGGTGAACTGCCGGAGCGGCACAGTGCGATCCTGCAACAGTTGCGTGACTGGGGATTGCGTATCTATCCTGATATTGAGCCTGTGGTGGGTCTGGAGGGTTGCGTGAACTACTATCGCAAGCTGGAAGCACAACGCGATCAGCTTGCGTTCGATATCGACGGCGTCGTGTTCAAGGTGGATCGACTTGACCAGCGACAACAACTGGGTTTTGTGGCTCGAGCGCCGCGCTGGGCAGTGGCGCGTAAATTTGCCGCGCAGGAGGAGCTGACCCGGGTGGTCGACATCGATGTGCAGGTGGGGCGGACCGGGGCCATCACTCCGGTGGCGCGTCTGGAGCCGGTCTTTGTCGGTGGCGTCACCGTGACCAATGCGACCCTGCATAATGAGGACGAGGTGCGGCGCAAGGATGTGCGTGTTGGCGACACCGTGGTAGTGCGTCGGGCCGGTGATGTCATTCCTGAAATTGTCTCAGTGGTAAAAGAGCGACGGCCGGAACACTGCCGGAGTTTCGTGATGCCGACGCATTGCCCGGTGTGCGGATCCGATATCGAGAAAATTGAAGGCGAGGCTGTCGCGCGCTGCACCGGCGGCCTGTATTGCGCAGCCCAGCGTCGCGAGGCGATCAAGCATTTCGCTTCCCGTCGGGCCATGGATATTGAAGGTCTCGGTGACAAGCTGGTCGATCAGCTGGTCGATCTTAAACTGGTAGAGGACGTGGCCGACCTGTATTCGTTGCGACCTGAAATACTGGCGGGCATGGAACGCATGGGAGACAAATCGGCGCACAAGCTGATTGCCGCCCTGGAACGCAGCAAGGAGACGATGCTGGAGCGTTTCCTGTATGCACTGGGAATTCGTGAAGTCGGTGAAGCGACGGCGCGCACTCTCGCCCAGGAGTTTGGGGACCTCGATGCATTGATGCAGGCGAACGAAGCGGATCTGGAAGCGATCCATGATATCGGTCCGGTGGTGGCACGGCATATCGTGAATTTTTTTCAGCAGGCGCACAATCGCGAAGTCATCGACAAGCTGCGCGCGGCAGGTATTCACTGGCCCGCTGTGACGGTGTCGCGCCACCGTCCGCTGGAAGGACGCACCTATGTTATCACCGGCACACTGTCGAGCATGACTCGCGACCAGGCCAAACAGAAGCTGCAGGCGCTCGGTGCCAAAGTCTCCGGCAGCCTGTCGAAAAAAACCAGTGCTCTGATCGCTGGCGATAACCCTGGCTCGAAACTCGACAGGGCGGAGAAACTGCAGGTACCGGTTTTGTCGGAGCAGGATATGATTGAGCTGTTACAGCAGTGACCTCTCTGGTTGCACGGAAAACACATGTCGAATGAAGTCCAGTACTGGCCGGTCATAATCGGCTGGATCATCATCAGTACCGCGGCCTTGCTGGGCTGGAAGCGTCAGGCGGCATTCGCGGCCGCAGGTATGGCTATAGTCACTTACATCGTCGTGTCGGTCGGGCAGGGATGGTCATGAGCCGTCAGATCAACATCGCAGAGCGACATCTAATCAGAGCTGACGCGAAGCTGGCAAAACTGATCGAGAAACATGGACCCTGTACGCTCTTGCGTAGCAGTCGGCCGCACTTTCATACCCTGGTGTGGGCCATCATCAATCAGCAGTTATCCGTAAAAGCAGCGCAGGCGATTGAACGCCGTCTACTGCAAAAGCTCGGAAGCGACTGGTTTGAACCGGACCACTTCTATCGTGTACAGGAACGCAGTTTACGTCCCTGCGGGCTGAGTGGTGCCAAGGTACGTTACATCCGCGAAATCAGCCGCCGGGTGCGCACCGGTGCACTGGATCTGCAGCAGCTGGATGTGCTGAAAGATGACCAGGTGGCGGAACTGCTGATGGAATTGCCGGGTATCGGGCGCTGGACTGCAGATATGCTGTTGATGTTTTCGCTGGGTCGGCTCGACGTCCTGCCGGTCGGCGATCTGGCGCTACGCCGGTCGATCCGCTTGCATTATGACTTGCCCGACGATGCTGGAATGGAAGCCTATTTTCGAGTTGCGGAAAAGTGGCGGCCGTACCGTACTATCGCCAGTTGGTACTGCTGGGCCGCTGTCGACTAGCGCGGCGTTTCCCAGGCCATCGGATAGAGCAGGTCCAGCACCTGGTTGAAGGCGGCGGTGCTTTTGGCTATGCAGCTAACGATGTCATGTTCCTCGATTCTGGTCATCGACAAAGCCGCGGGCGCGATGCGTTTAATGGCGTGTTTGACAATACTCTCGGCGCTCAGATCGGCATCCAGCAGCGCACCATAGGGATCGTAGAAAGGTGAACCCAGGGGGTCTTTACTTTCCTGGGCGCTGTGCGTGACCTGATCGGAAATATGTATGAGCGCAGCTTCCAGACAGGCATCGTTGGCCTGTTCCGGTACGTGGTGATAGCGAATGGATTCGCAGAGATTGTCCGGCATATTCCAGTGCCGCAGCAGTGCTTCGCCAACCTCTGCATGATCAAAGCCGATAAGGTCGCGTTCCAGAATACAAATGTCTTTTTTTGAAGTCAGTCGCATCGACTCGGCGCGAGTGACTTCGTCCGGCAGCTTCATCAGCATCAGCAGTCTCCCTACATCGTGCAACAGACCGGCAGTGAACAGTCGTTCGCTGTGTAGTACGTTGCAGCGCTGTGCGAGGTTGCGAGCCAGCAAGCCGCAGAACACGCTGTGCTGCCAGAACGCGGCCATGTCGATCAGATCACTCGGAATACGGTTGAACATTTCTGCCGCCGAGGCGGCGAGGGTGAGACTGCGAAGTTCACGCATGCCGATCATGTTGACAGCACGGGTAACGGTATCGATTTTGCGCGGCAGACTGAAATAGGCGCTGTTTACGAGCTTCAACAGGCGGGTGGTCAGGGCGGTGTCCTTGCCGACCACTTCACCGATATCGGCGGCGGTGGTGAGCGGAGAGTCAGCCAGAGCCTGAACCTGAATACACACTTCGGGGAGAGAAACCAGACGTACGTTACGTATTACCAGATCCTGCGGAGTCACGGCGTTCCTCGATATCGAAAAGCTTGTAGAGCGTTGTTTGACGGCGAAATTTCCGCTTCCTTTAACGCCTCCGTCGAAACCTCTCGAAGCCTGCGTTCATTTCCGTGGCGGAGCCTTTGGAGTCACACTGGCGCAGTAATCGGCACCGGCTCATTATGCTAAAATCATTCTTTGTTCCGACGCGATATGACGAGGTGAAAAAAGTGGAATCAACCGGTTGTTCAGCGAGTGAGCCATTTGCCCTCAGGGTGCTTGGTGACATGATGGAGCCGGAATTCGAGCACGGCTGTGTGATAGTGGTCGATCCGGAGGGGGTGGTGCATGACGGTTGTTTCGTCGTCGCTCAGCATAACGATGAGTTCTATTTCCGACAGCTGATTCTCGATGATAAACGCTACCTGCTGAAGTGTCTGAACCACGCTTACGACGAGGTGGTCGAGCTGGCTGGTCTTCATTCCATACATGGCGTCGTGGCCCAGAAAGCCGGTAAGCGCCGGAAAGATCGTAAGCACTACGCCTGAATAGAGCCTGCAAGGAACCCCATACTTATGACCCCTGAAGCCGATCTCTTTACGCCCATTCAACTGGGTGCCTGTGAGCTGCCCAACCGCATTGTCATGGCGCCCCTGACCCGTAACCGGGCCGGCCCCGGCAACGTGCCAACCGCCATGAATGCAGAGTATTACGCGCAGCGAGCCAGTGCCGGTCTGATTATCAGCGAGGCGACCCAGATATCTCCTCAAGGTATCGGTTATCCGGCGACTCCAGGTATTCATAATGCCGAGCAGATCGCTGGCTGGCAGCAGGTTTGCGCGGCGGTGCACGAGCAGAGCGGTCGCGTCTTCATGCAGCTTTGGCACGTGGGTCGTATTTCACATCCTTCCCTGCAGCCGGACGGCGGTTTGCCGGTCGCTCCTTCGGCCATCAAACCGGCGGGCGAGGCTGTGACCTATGAAGGTATGAAACCCTTCGTTACGCCGCGCGCGCTGACAGTGGAAGAAATTCGGGACATCGTCAGTCAATACGCAGCGGCTGCACAAAATGCACTCGCTGCCGGGTTCGATGGCGTGGAAATCCACGCTGCCAATGGTTACCTGATCGACCAGTTTCTGCGCGACGGCAGCAATCACCGGGACGATGAGTACGGTGGTTCAGTGGAAAATCGCCTGCGTTTCCTCCGGGAGGTAACCGCGGCGGTGTGCGCTGTGGTCGATAGTCACAGAGTCGGAGTACGTATCTCTCCCGAGAATGGTTTCAACGATATGCATGACAGCGATGCGCAGCATACCTTCACTGAGGTCACGCAAATGCTCAATACCTTCAGGTTGGCGTACCTGCACGTGCTGGAAGGGGATATGCAGACCGGACGGACGGAGCTCGACTATCAGGCGCTCCGGAGGGAGTTCGATGGGCCTTACATGGCGAATTCCGGCTATGACTACGAAAGGGCGCAGAAAGCCGTGGCGAATGGCCAGGTTGATCTGGTTGCCTTCGGCCGGTTATTTATCTCCAATCCTGATCTGCCTGAACGCTTCAGGATCGGGGCGGCGCTTGCACCGGCCGATGAGGCGACATTTTACGGTGGGAATGAAGCGGGCTATATCGACTACCCGGCTATGACCGAAGCGGACCTCATCGGCGCCTGATGGACTGCTACGGTTTTTTCAGCTGCTCGGGACGCAGTCTTGGCGTGAAATAGTCAATCGCTGCTTCGTCATCAACCGGGCTGCCGTTCCTGTCGATCAGTGGCTGTTCGTAATCGTTCCAGCCGCGCAGGCCGGTCTGGAGTGATTTGACGTTTTCAAAGCCCATTTCCTGCATCACATCGGCGGCCAGCGCGCTGCGAAAGCCGGAACGGCAGATCACCACAATATCCTGATGACGGGCTTCAGCGAGAGCCGGAACCGTCTCCTCATACTCGAATTCGCAGGCCGATTCCAGTATTCCGCGCGGCACATTGATAGAGCCGGGAATATGCATGGCGTCGAACTCATACGGCTCGCGAACGTCCAGCAGCATGACGTCAGGGTTGTCCTTGACCGCTTCTTCCAGGTCCCAGGGCATGATCTCTCTGACCCTTTGCAGGGATTCGGCTACCAGCTGTCGGAATGACTTCATGCTGCTCCTTCGCGGGTTCCATTGCTGCGCATGCCCTGTTCCACCGCAATCACAGCAGCCTCGACGCGCGAGTGGACACCGAGCTTGCGTAGAATAGCCTTGACGTGCAGCTTCACTGTGCCATCGGAGATGCCAAGGTTGCGAGCAATCACCTTATTGCTCTGGCCTTCGGCGAGCAGGTTGAGGATTTCGCTTTCCCGGGGCGTCAGATCGTCGAATGGCGAGGGTTCTTCGGCAAGTGAACCATCTCCCTGCACAACCTTTGCCAGCACCGGTGCCAGATCAGGTGCGACGACTGTTTTGCCGGCCACGATGTCGCGCAGCGCGAGCACCAGTTCATCAGGTTCCATGTCTTTGAGAAGATAGCCCTGAGCGCCATTGCGCAGCGATTCCACCAGGTCACGTTCTTCAGTACTGGTGGTCAGCATGACGACCGGGTTCTTGAAGCCTGACTCGCGCAGCTTCTTCAGGACTCCGATCCCGTCGATGTCCGGCATACGCATGTCCAGCAACACAACATCGGGCTTGAGTTCTTCAGCGCATCGCAGGCCTTCCCGACCTTCGCCGATGGAAGCAATGATTTCAATATTGCGGTGTGCCAGCAAACCTTCGAGCCCAACTCTGAATAGCGTATGGTCATCGATCAACAACACTCTGAGACTCATGGCAGATTCGCTGTGTGAAGCGGGAATTCCACGGCAATGGTGCGCTCTTTGGCAGGCTCCAGCTGTGGTCGTGGGAAGCGCAGCGTCACACGCGTACCTTCTCCGGGTTCGCTCTCGATCTTTATTTTCCCGCCGATGCGGCCGGCGCGTTCGTGGAGAATCTTGAGACCAAGGTGCTCACCCGGCCCCGCTTCGGTTTCCCGTTCCTGAATACCGACGCCGTCATCTTCCACAAGTATCATATGTTCGCCGTTGGCGCTGGCACGCATCAGTACCCTTACGTTAGTTGCTTCGCTGTGCTTGAGGATATTCGCCAGCGCTTCCTGAATGATGCGCAGCACCTGTATTTCCACTTCGGCCGGGAGCTTTTCTTTGTTCCATTCAAGTTGCAGAAAAGTGCTGATCTGCGAATTGCGCCGGAATCGTTCCACAGCCTGTTCGACAGCGGGGATCAGGCCGCGTTTGTCGACCGGTGCGCGGAAGTGCGCGATCAACTCGCGCAGTTCGGTATAGGCCTCGTCGAGGCTGTTTTCGATGCGTTCGAGTTCCCGCCACAGCGCCGGCTCTTCGCCACTGTGCAGTGTCTCATCCAGCACGCGGACCTGGAACTTGAGACTGGCGAGACTCTGGGCCAGGGAGTCATGCAACTCATTGGCCAGTCGGGTGCGCTCTTCCATGATGGAAAGCAGGTTGGCTTCCTCATCGAGACGGGATTTTTCGATTGCCATGCCCAGATGATGCCCGATGCTGGTGAGCAGGTTCTTCATGTCCTCCCGTTCCACCAGACCGCATTGCTCGGTAAACAGGTTGTAGACGCCGAGGATCTTGCCGCGATAACGCAGTGGAACTGCGATCATTTCCACTTTGCTGGTTTCGAAGAACGGTCGCCCGGCAAACTGACCGCAACCGTCCAGATCGTTGAGTGCATAGACATCGCCGCTCTGCGCGGCCTTGCCACACAGGCAACGGTCCACATCGACCAGTCTTTCCTGCTCCACCACTTCCGGATCGAGACCGCTGCTGGCGATCAGACGCATATAACCTTCCGGGGTCAGCATGCGCACCATGCCGGCGCGCGCATCGACGACTTCCTTGAGGGTGTGCAGGAATCGGGTCAGCAGATCTTCGAGATCGCTTGCGGCATTTATATTAGCGGCGACGTCGTAGAGGATTTCCAGCGAATGGGTCTTCTGCTGGATGCGATGGGTCTGCTGTTCGACCTCGGTCTGCAGGTCCAGCGACAATGTCTCGAGGCGTTCAGCCAGTGCATTGATATCACGGTAGAGGGTGCTGAAATCAGTTTGGGCGGATTCGGGGAGGCGCGCATTCAAACGCCCGTCGCGCATCTGGTTTACCCAGTCGCGTAATTCTGTGAGCGGCGCAAGCAGGTCGCGACGCGCCAGATGGAAGGCCACGGACAATAGCAGTATGCCGCCCAGCAACAGCACGCTGTTGGCCAGGTGAAGCCAGTTACTGAATACGGAATTGAGCAGGAACCAGATGTTCAGGCCCCCCAACACCAGCAGGACTATGCCCAGTGCTGACAGGGCACCCAGGAACTGACGGGTGGTGGGCCAGTCGAGCAGGCGCAACCAGCGCGCTCGGTTATCCCGATGAGATGTATCGTAACTGTAGCCGCTTTTGCCGCGCGATTCCGAACCCATGACTTCTCGTGCTGCCCCGATGACTGCGGGCATTATAGCGCCGAATGATGAGCCCATCAGCTTTTTGGCGGTCGATACCGCCTATTCCCCTGTTTACCCGGGTGTATTGTCTTTCTGTGCCGGATCGTTCGGGTTAATGAAAATGATTTCTTTCTTGCCTTCGATATCAACATAATCGATCACCGTGCCATTGAGCTGCTCCATGCTCTGTGGTGCCACGACGACATCGATTCCCTCCGTCGTGAAGACATTATCGCCTTCGCGATTCGTGTCATCAAAGCCGAGCGCATAGTGGAACTCGCCAGTGGGTGTGAGGGTAACCGCCACCCGCAGAGGCATGCCCTGCATACTGGTCTGCTTGGCAGATTCGCGGATCAGTTGAGCGGCTTCCGGTGTCAGAGTAATCATGTGCTTTCACCTTTTGATTCATTCGATATGGGTTGTATACAGGTGTGACGCTGCGTCCGTTGATCAGCGACGAAGCGTAGAAAACGTTCGGTCCAGCGATTGTTGCGCGTGCTGCGCTGGTGGGTATAGCAGGCCAGCAGGTTTTTATAAGTATAGCCGTCGTGTTGCCCGTCGATGCCGGCGCCGCGAATAACATTGAAGGCAAACGAAGCGTCCGGTTCCAGATTATCGAGGCGCGAGTAATGGAATTCGTGTGCGGCAATTTCCCGCTGCGGCTGGATAGCCGGCCAGGGCAGAGTGGCAGTCTCTACCAGTCGCACATAACCGCGACCCTGCGGCCGCTCGTGCATGCTCACATCACCTGGAACGACGCCAACCATCTCGCAGGTTTTGTCTCGCCAGCTGAGACTGCGCGCCAGATACATCAGACCACCGCATTCGGCATAGGTCGGCAGACCATTTTCGATGGCGTCGCGGATCTGTCTCCGCAGCTGCCGATTCGCCTGCAGTTGTTGCATGCAGCTTTCCGGAAAACCGCCACCAATGAACAATCCATCGATATCCGGCAATGCCTCATCGCGCAGGGTGTTGATCGAGACGAGTTCCGCGCCCGCCTGCTGCATGGCTTCGAGATCACCGGGATAGTAAAAGCCGAACGCCTCATCGCGTGCGATCCCGATCCGCAAATCCTTGCCAACCGGCGCGATCGAAAACGGAGACTCGACAGGCGCGGGGGGATTCGGAGCCGTTGCAGCGAGTGCCAGTAGCGCGTCCATGTCCACCTGCTGCGCGATGCTGTCCCCGATGTGGGCAATGTGGCGATCCGCATCGTCCTGTTCATTACTGGGAATCAGACCAAGATGGCGCTCCAGTATTTCCATGTCATGGTGGCGCGCGACGGCGCCCAGTACCCTGACGTCGGTGTAGTGTTCAATCACTGCGCGCAGCTTGGATTCGTGTCGACTGCCCCCAAGCTGGTTGAGGATTACGCCACCGATCCGCACATCTGGATCGAACTGCTGATAACCAAGGATCAGTGGTGCGATACCGCGCGTCATACCACGTGCGTCGAGCACCAGCACCACCGGCGCATTGAGCAGTTTCGCCAGTGCCGCATTGCTGTTACTGCCGTCCAGATCCAGCCCGTCATAGAGACCCTTGTTGCCTTCTATGATGCTGATATCGCTGCTCTGGCCATAATAGCCGACGGTATCGACGATTTCGTCGCATGGCATGGTGTAGAAATCGAGATTGTGACAGTTCCGGGATGATGCCCGCCCAAGCCACATGGGATCGATGTAATCAGGACCTTTTTTGAACGGCTGCACCTTCAGGCCGCGCGCACGCAGCGCAGCACAGAGCCCGATGGTAACGGTGGTTTTACCGGACGATTTGTGTGCGGCGGATATGAAGACCTGGGACATGAACGGCCTTTATGCGAGCCTCGGTTTACTGAAATAAAAAGGCCGGCAGTGAATAACCGCCGGCCTGTATCGCGCTCACCGAGCGCCTGTTTCTAGCCGACTTTTGCGGCGGCGTGCGGATCGACGACTTCGTCTTCGAGTGTCTCCGGCAGGAACCGCAGTACACGTATTGCGATGATCACGATCAGCAGTGCAATCGCGACACCGCCGACACCGAGAGCTATCTCCCAGATGCTGGGACTGTAACTGCTGACGACACCGTCGAAAAAGCTGCTGCTGACTTCATAGCCCGGGAACATTTCCAGCGGATACGCCTGACCGCCGATGAGCAGTACATACAGCTGAGCAAAGCCGCCTATGATGACGAGCGCAGCAGCGGTGGCTATGGCCGGGCGCGACTTGCCGATCGTGGGATGGTAGAGCATCGCCAGTGGAAGCAGCGATCCAAGCCCGATCTGAACGATCCAGAACAACCCGGTGAAGATACCGCCTTCCAGCAGGATGAAGCGTTCCACTGCATGGTGTTCGGTGGCGTACAGATTGGTCAGATGATAGACGACCACGAAGTACAATACCGAAGCGACAAATACGCCCAGCAGGTTCTTGAGGCGGAACAGTATCAGGTCACCCAACGGACGCTGGGTCCAGTTGTATGCAGCCATAAGCACCAGAATGAATGCTGCCAGTCCGAAAGAGAACGACATAATGACGAACATTGGCGCCAACAGTGCCGCGTCATAGGCCTCACGGGCAACGAGGAAGCCGAAAATAGAGCCGGTACCGGTGGTCAATATCAGTCGCCATATGAAGGCGAAAAAACCGGCCGTACGGTAATAACGGTTCATCTTGCGCTCCATCATGAACCAGATATACACAATGGTGAGAACCAGAAAGCCGTTATACAGGATGATGTTCCAGGCAAAGATAGACTTGAAGTTGTAGTAGGTCATGGCGATGATCAGCCGATCCGGATGACCCAGGTCGAGTACCAGCACGAGCAAACCGCCAAGCAGCAGTGCGATGGCGAGCAGGCCCGACAGGCGTGCAAGCGGCTTGTACAGGGATCTGCCAAACACTGTCCCGATCGATGCAACATTCAACGCACCGGATGCGGCGACAATCAGAAAAATGGCGAAAACGTGAGGCAGGCCCCATACGATCTGGTTATTCATGCCGGTGACATGATGCCCGGCGTGTTCCATATGCAGCACGGAACCCATTGCCAGACCGATCAACAGTCCGAGTCCGCCGAGCAATATCCAGAAGCCGGTGCTTTTGCCTTCAATTTCACGATAGTGAAGCGCTAGTTTCATTGGTCAGTCGCCAGTTTTCTTGGTTGTTTCAGATACCGCGGTAGCGGACGCCGGTGTTCAGTTGCAGGTCGGCACGGATCTGTTCGCCGCCGTGCTTTTCCAGTTCCTGTGAAATCACACTGGTTTCGTCATTCAGATCACCGAAAAACATCGCGTTGTGATTTTCCGCCGTGCAGGCTTCGACACAGGCCGGAGTTTTACCTTCATCGACGCGGTGTACGCACATCGTGCAGGATTCAACCGTACCCTTGCCACGCGGCGCCCATGGCTTCTGATCAGTGAGGGTTTCATGGATGAAGCTGCGTGCCTTGTAGGGACAGGCCATCATGCAATACCGGCAACCGATGCAGATATGCTTGTCGACCAGGACGATACCGTCGGCACGCTTGAAAGAGGCGCCGGTAGGGCAGACGTCGACACAGGGGGCGGTCTCGCAGTGCTGGCACATCAACGGCAGACTCAGTACGTGGCCAGTCGACTTGTTTTTCAAACCGACCTTACGGATCCACTGCGCTTGCTGTTCCGGAGACGATTCCTCCTCGACCGGATTTGCGCTGCCCCAGCCGTTTTCAGTTTCGCAGGCGGTGACACAGTCGGAGCAATCGTCGCATTTTGCGGTATCGATCAGAATGCCCCAACGGCGTTCTATGTCGACCGGCTCGTCAGCAGGTCTGGCGGCTGCCGGCGTCGTCAGGAAAACGCCCGGTGCGACAACAGCGGCACCCGCTGTAGTACCGGCTTTGGCCAGAAAAGTGCGCCGGGATGTATTCATCTGGTTGCTTACGTCATTGCTCATCAAGGTTTTCCCTCTGCAGCGAGCATCTGCTGCAGTTCCGCGGCCAGACCGTGTGTCTCGTCGTTCGGCACGCTGTTGTTACCCGTGTTCAGCGATGGATCACGTACCGGAACGTCAGCATGACACTGGAAGCAGTCGATCTTCACTGACGCGTAGGTATGGCAGGCGGCGCAGAAATGGCGGGGGTCGTCGGCACGAACAAATTCGCCGGTTTCGTCGTCGCGAGTGGCGTGACAGTTGATGCACTCTTCAAGCGCATAAGTGCGGGTGCGAATGCCTCTGTGCACCGTCGCATCGCGCTGATGAAGTATGTACTCCATGTGATTTCTGCGCATCTCTTCTTCAGGTTGAACGCACTCCTGCGTTGCACTGAAATGCCGTTGTGGTTCCGACATGCTGAGTTCCGAGAACGGCAACGCCCCGTCGCCGAACGCTGCCAGAGGCAGCGCCAGCAGCATGGCGAGAAGGGAGCGTAATACCGCACGCATTACTGTTGTATGCCTCATGTCGGACCGACTCCGCCTGTTCAACCCAGCGCCATGTCGATGTAGCCGGTCGGGCAAACATCGGCGCAGATATGGCAACCTATACACTTGTTGTAATCGGTGTCCACGTAACGCCCGGTGGTCTGCTGATCCTTCTTGACGCGGAACACGGCATCCTGGGGACAGTAAATGACGCAGTTGTCGCATTCGAAGCACATGCCGCAACTCATGCAGCGTTTGGCTTCGTCGATCGCCATTGCATCAGTGTAGCCGATGGTGCGCTCCGCAAAGTGATTCAGCACATGATCAGCGTCAGGTACGTCTTCCTCCCGAAGAATCCGCGGGGTGAATTTGAAATGCCCCAGGAACAGCTTGTCGGAGGAAATAACTTCGTTCTTCGAGCGATCTTCATAATTGTGGATCGCAAAACCCATGTCATCGGTGCCACGTACTTCACCGGCTGAATAGGGTTCCGGTTCGAGACCTGCTTCCTTCATCTTGCCGAGCAGCGAGAAGTGGTGCTTGTCGACTTTGGGACGATTCATCTGTTCCTGATTGCGCAGGTAGCGATCGATCGATTCGGCTGCAATCGATGCCTGACCGATTGCGGTGGTCAGCAGGTGCGGACGCACGATATCGCCGGCGACGAAATGCCCCGGCTTTCCTGGAACCTGATAGAACTTGTCGGAGTCCATGAGATTACGCTCATTGGCATAATCCTCGACGCCCTTCATGTCACCACCCTGGCCAATTGCCGAAACAATCAGGTCGGCTTCGATGACGTATTCCTTGCCGCCTTCTACCGCAACCGGCGCATTGTTCACCCACTGGGATTCCACCACCCGCAGTGCAGTGGCGCGGCCAGCTTCATTGCGAATGATTTCAACCGGCATCACTTCGTTGATGATGTTCACGCCTTCCTTCAACGCGTCGTTGACTTCATGTTCCGCGGCGGTCATCTGATTGCGCGGGAACAACGCCGTCAGGGTTACGTTGGCGCAAGGTACTTTTGCAGACAGGTCGATATCGCCATGGCTGATCTTGCCATTGATGACGTCTTCGGGGTTTTCCTTGTAATCTTTCAGCGTGCCGATACGGCGGGAAACAGACACCACGTCAATGGAAGTGTCACCACCGCCAACGCAGACGACCTTGTTGGCCGTGTACTTCATTTCGCCTTTGTTGAACTGCTCAAGGAATTTGACGGCCGAAATACAGTTGGGCGTTTCATCCCAACCTTCCAGCGGCAGGTCACGTCCTACCCAGCAACCCAGTGTCCACAGCACTGCATCGTAATCTTTTTCCAGCTGCTCAACGCTCAGGTCGCGGCCAATGCGTGTATTGGTGCGCACTTCCACGCCACCCATTTCGACGATGCGCTCGATTTCGCGATCGAGTTCGTCGCGCGGAATACGATAGCCGGGAATACCGTACCGCATCATGCCGCCCAGTTCGGAATGATCATCGAAGATGGTCGAGGCAATACCGCGGCGCCGCAAATGATAGGCACCCGACATGCCGGCGGGCCCACCGCCCACGATGGCGACTTTCTTGCCGTTCAGTTCAGCGCCTGCCTCGAATTTAAATCCGCCCCTGAATGCTTCATCGCCGATGTACTGTTCCACGGCATTGATGCCGACGAAATCTTCTACATCATTACGGTTGCAGCCGTCCTGACAGGGGGCCGGGCACACACGTCCCATCATGCCCGGAAAAGGATTGGCATCGGTGACGCGACGGAAAGCATATTCCTGCATGCTCACGTCTTCCGGTGGTCGTTCTATGCCACGAACAATGTCCAGCCAGCCACGAATATCCTCACCGGACGGGCAGCTGCCCTGGCAGGGTGGCGTACGGTGTACATAGGTCGGGCACTTGTGCGAGTGATCGCCTTCGAATATCTGATTCGCCCAGTTGTCCCATTCGTGATCGCCGTCTTCAAATTTGCGAAACGTTAAGTTCTTGTCGTCGCGAGAAGTAGCCATGCCTGTTCTCTCCTGTCAAATGAACCCCGGATACCGGCGGTTCAATGTTGCTTCGTTAAATTTTTACTCAGTCTTTCCGTCCAGCTCCGCTTCCTGTTCCGAACCTTTCAGAACAATGGCGCTACTGACCAGTTGGTGAACGCTGACAATCTGATCCATGGTGAATCCGTAATAGGGCAGTACCTTGGCGAACTGGCTCTTGCAGATAGCGCAGATTGCCGCAAGGTTCGTTACCCCGTTTTCCTCTACAACCCGCTTGAGCGCTTCCATGCGAGGCAGTGCGCCCTTCACGCGAAGCTCCATCAGGTCGTCGGTCAACAGACCGCCGCCGCCACCGCAGCAGAAAGTGCTGTCGTGGATGCTGTCCGGTTCCATATCGTAAAAGTGATTGCAGGCGGCTTTGATGACTTCGCGCGGAATGATGAACTGTCCGCCTTCCATCTTGCCCATGCCGGACGCCCGCGCCACATTGCAGGAATCGTGGAATGTCACGCGCATGTGATCATTTTCCGATTTGTTGAAGCGCAGCCTGTTTTCCTGGATCAGGTTATAGGTGAACTCGCAAATGTGCTGGGGTACTGGATACCTCGGGTCCAGGAAATCGAATGGACCGGCGAGGGTGTTGAGGAAGCTGTAGGCCACCCGCCAGGCGTGGCCGCATTCGCCGAACACGATCCGCTTGACGCCAAGTTCCAGCGCGGCCTCACGAATACGCAGGGCGATTTTGCGCATGTTTTCATAACTGCCGATGAACATGCCGAAGTTGGCTGCTTCACTGGCCTTGGAGCTGATAGTCCAGGAGACGCCGGCTTCATGGAACACCTTGGCATAGCCCATCAGGCCATCCACATGCGGCTCGGCAAAGAAATCTGCGGACGGTGTCACCAGAAGGATATCAGCGCCTTTTTCATCCAGAGGGAGGCGTACCTTGACGCCGGTATCCTCTTCGATATCTTCTTCCAGACCTTCGAGCGTGTCGGCCAGAGCCGGCTCCGGAAGGCCGAGATTGTTACCTATGACAAAGACCTTGCCGATGATCTCGTTGCAGTACTTCTGGCCTTTGCCCACTGCGTCCATGATTTCGCGTGCCGCCATGGAAATTTCGGCGGTGTCGATACCGTAGGGGCAGAAGACCGAGCAACGCCGGCACTGTGAGCACTGGTGGAAATAGCTGTACCAGTCGTCCAGCACTTCCTCGGTCAGATCGGTCGCGCCGACCAGCTTCGGAAAGTACTTGCCGGCAAAGGTGAAGTAGCGGCGGTATACCTTACGCAGCAGTTCCTGGCGCGCAACCGGCATGTTCTTCGGATCGCTGGTGCCGAGGTAGTAATGGCACTTGTCCGTACAGGCTCCGCAGTGCACGCAGCTATCCAGGAATACCTGCAGGGAGCGGTACTTGCCCAGCAGGTCGCCCATCTTGTCGATGGCGACTTCCTTCCAGTTATCCACCAGCTCGCCTGGAAAGCCGAGTGGTTCCTGGAACTTGCCTGCCGCAATGTACGGGGCAGAGTGGGCCATCGTCCCTTCCTTGAGCTTGGGAATGATGGGGTATTCTTTGAGTTCCGGTACGTCGAAATCAGCCACGCGTCATATCCTCCGGGTGCTACTACCGTTCACCGGCTTCAAGCTGTTCTGCCCAGCCTGCGATGTGTCGTCGCTCGCGCGAATTGTCGTTCTGGTTGCGGGTCGGACTGAAGAACACGCCCGGCGCATGTAGCAGTTTGCTGAACGGAAATACCAGCATCAATGCGGCTACCAGACCCAGATGAACGAGGAGTAGTGGATCTGCAGGCAAGGGTTGTGGCGAGAAGTACATCAGGCCGAGGAAAAACCCTTTGACCGCTACAATATCAGTGTGCACCAGGTAAGCCATGCCCAGGCCGCTGAAGCCGATACCTACCAGCAATGCCAGCATCAGGTGATCCGAAGGGGTTGAAATATAGCGTACGCGATCTACCAGAAAGCGTCGTGCCCAGAGTCCGAGCAGACCGGCCACCATCGCGAAAGCGGCGTACTTGCCGAACGGCTGTATCCAGTTGACCCAGAACCAGACAGGTTCGGTGAAGTAGCGCAGGTGGCGCAACAGAACGAGTAACAGGCCGAAGTGGAACAGCCAGCCAAAAATCCAGGTCCATTTGCTGGCCCGGAACAGGCTCTCGAAAAACACGACTTCACGGAACAGGCGCCTGGCTACACCGGCTTCCGTCAACGGCGCCGGCATAGTAGGAATTTTAAGGGGAGCGGGTGTCTTCGCGTACTTTACGATGCGCAAAGTCAGACCAACTACCAGCACAATTGTCGCCAGGTAGAAAAGCCCGACATAAAGAGTCGTCACTAATGACACGCTTCTCACTCCTCCGTCAATAACAGTGAATTTGAACACAGGGGGGCAGAGCCCCCTGTGGCATCGGCTATCTGCTTATCAGACGCAACCGGTAGGTTTCGGCAGTCCGGCATACTTACATGCCTGTTTGGCCGGGCCGTAAGGGAACAGCTCATACAGATACTTGCTGTTGCCCTTGTCCTTACCCAGCTTCTTGCCAATGGCTTTGGTGAGAACGCGAACAGCCGGCGCAATCTGGTACTCTTCATAGTACTCACGCAGGAAGTTGATAACTTCCCAGTGACTGTCGGTCAGTTCGGTGCCGTCAGCCTGTGCCATAGCGGTGGCGACTTCAGCTTCCCATTGATTCAGATCCGCCAGGTAGCCTTCTTCGTCGGTATCGTATGATTTGCCGTTTACTTCGATTGCCATGATAACTCTCCTGTTTGCAACACTGTGCAAGCGTTAGCGATTTATAACCAAGACTGAACCTTGTCGTATTGCGTAACAAGGTCGACAAAACCGTCGTAGTCGACGATTTTCACTCCACTAATAACATGCTCTTCCGACATTCCGCGTGCTGATACGTCAGGGCCGAGCACGTAGATCTCGTGATCTGCCATGGCGGCTTTAACTTTATCAGCGACTATCGTGCCGTCGAATGCGGCGTAGACACCGTCTTCGATCAACAGGATGCCGGAGCCCTTCACCGCATGACGCAGCGCGGCATCGAGGGTGCGGCGCTCGAAAGGCGATTTGTTTATGGTGTGTAACATTGCCATTTATTTTCTCTCCGTCTCAGAAGCTCAGAATGACTTCCTGCTCTTCCATCAGTGCCGCCAGCTGATCTTTGTCGAGCACCTGTACCGGCACCACCAGATCATCGGTAGTCAATCCCCGAGATTCCAGTGATTCCCGTTCCACGTACAGCTTCTCAACGTCGTAACCTTCGAGGGCGCGGTAGGTTGGAGAGAAATTCTTCACACCGATAGCCTCGGTACTCTGTCCTTTCTTGATCTGAAAGACACCGTCATCCATGAAAACCAGCGTGACGTCCTGCTCAAATGCAGCGGCGATCAAAACAACTTCCAGCGATTCCAGGGCATAGATCGTGCCGTATGGTGCGCGACGATTGACGTACATGAACTTTCGGACTGGGCCTTCCGGTTCATCTTCCCATGGTTCTGCCATAGCTTTACTTCCTCAACTCTAAGACTTTTAGTCGCCAAATATGACCAGACGTTCGGACTGGATACCCGCTTCAATAAGCTGACCAAGACCGGATATCCGGAAGCCGGGGGCGATGTTATTGCCATCTTTCCCCTGACGCTTGGCCTCGTTCTCATCGAGAATGCCGCGCCGCTGTGCAGCGGCGATGCAAAGGACCAGGTCCAGATTGTGCTCTTCGGCCAGGGCGGTCCACTGGGCAGTGATGTTACGGTCGTCCTGCGGGGGAACCGCAAAACGTGTACCGTTATTCACGCCGTCGTGGTAGAAGAACACCCGAAAAATCTCGTGTCCCTTGGCGACCGCCGCCTTGGTGAATTGAATCGCAGTGTCAGCAGCCTGGTGCTGATACGGACCCTCGTTGACCAGTATCGATAACTTCATGTAGTGCTCCTAATGCTCCCTGATCCCTGTCAGAAGCGGATGTGAGTGGAAGCATTCAGGCTCGCACGAGCACCGCGCCAGTTATCGACATGGAACTTGGTGAACGGAAGACCGGTCTTTTCAAAGAACCGCGGCCAGCCGATACGCTCGATCCAGTCGTTGATGCGTTCCCAGTCCTTGGCGTCTTCCTTGTAGCACTTCAGGATATTCTTGACGATCGCCGTGGCTTCAGGCCAGCGTGGCGGGTTGTTCGGAATACCGGAAGCAACCAGCTTCTGGAAAGTCGGTTTGCCACGCGCATTGGAGTGGTTGCCGCCAACCCAGACCGCAAGCTTGGTGTGTTCCGCATCATTGATCTGCATGGGCGGGCAGGGTGGGTAGCAGGCGCCACAACAAATGCACTTCTTCTCGTCGACTTCGAGAGAAGGCTTGCCGTTGACCATGGCCGGACGAATTGCAGCAACCGGGCAGCGCGCGACAACAGACGGCCGTTCGCAAACGTTCGAGACCAGGCTGTGATTGATCTTCGGCGGCTTGGTGTGCTGAACGTTGATGGCGATATCGCCCTGCCCACCACAGTTGATCTGGCAGCAGGAGGTAGTGATATGCACGCGGTTCGGCATGTTCCAGGCTGTGAACTCGCCGATCAGCTCGTCCATCATGGATTTCACGACACCGGAAGCGTCGGTACCAGGAATATCGCAGTGCAGCCAGCCCTGAGTGTGCGAAAGGGAGGTGACTGAGTTCTTGGTGCCGCCGACCACGAAACCGGCTTCGGTCAGCGCGTTGATCAGAGGCTGTACCTTGGCTTCGTCGTCTACGATATATTCAATGTTGGAACGAATTGTGAAACGGATATAACCATCGGCGAAATTATCACCGATCTCGCACAGTTTGCGCAGGGTGAAAACATCCAGGATGCGCTGGGTTCCGGCCTTTACCGTGAAAACCTCATCGCCGCTGAAAGCAACGTGGTGAAGCACGCCGGGTTGTGGATCATCGTGGTACTTCCAGTTACCGAAGTTCTTGCGCATAACCGGATGCATGTACTGGAAACCGTCGGGACAACCTGACTCGACTGGTTCTCTCATATCTGCCATCGACATTTTACTCTCCTAACAATTCATGAGTGCTGTCTGGACCGGTTTCGGGGCGGGATAGTCCCGCCCCGAACCGGCGAACTTGCTGAGACGTGTAGACCTCTGCCGGATCAGGCAGCGCCTTCGGCCTTGCGGTCGAACCACTTCTCGGCCTCTTCGTCCCAGGTGTCCATGCGGACATAAGAGGACTGCCGCGGACTGCTGACCATGTTCGGGTCGACGTCCACACCGATACCTTCAAGGAAGTTCACCAGGCCGATACGCTCGATCATCTCACCGCAGCGCTCGTGCTCCAGACCATTCTCGGCCCAGAAGTCGATGATTTCTTCCGCCATCTCTACCAGGGACGCGTAATCTTCCTCGGTCTCGAGCTTCTTGAAAGGAACAACGACGGTACCCATCAGGTCGCCGATCTTCAGCGTACGTTTGCCGCCGATCAGAATGGTAACGCCCTTGTCGTCGCCGGGATGCAGTGCTTTCGGCATGACGTTCAGGCAGTGCATGCAGCGTACGCAGTTGCGATTGTCGACGGCCAGTGTGTCGTCGTCATTCAGGCTCAGCGCCTGGGTCGGGCAACGGGTGATGACGTTATCGACGATGTACTGACGACCCTTCTTCGCGACGTAGCCCTTGACCTCTTCCTGGTCGACTTTCATATCGTCGCGCCAGGTGCCGATCACAGCGAAATCGGAACGCTCAATGGAGTTCTGGCAATCGTTGGGACAGCCGGAAACCTTGAACTTGAACTTGTACGGCAATGCCGGGCGATGCACGTCATCGGTGAAGCTGTTAACCAGGTGACGGTGAATGCCGTGCTCGTTTGCGCAGGACATTTCGCAGCGTGCCGAACCGACGCAGGACATAGCAGTACGAACACAGGGTCCGGCGCCGCCGAGATCCCAGCCGTATTCATTGATTTCGTCGAAAAAGTGCTGGGTGTTTTCGGTGGTGGTACCGATGAACATGATGTTACCGGTCTGGCCGTGGAACGTTTGCAGGCCTGAACCCCATTTTTCCCAGCTGTCGCCGAGTTTGCGGAGCATATCGGTCGTGTAGTAGTTGGCTGGTGATGGCTGTACGCGCAGGGTGTGGAATTCTCTGGATTCAGGGAACGCATCACCGACTTCCGAGAAACGTGGAATGATGCCGCCGCCGTAACCGAATACGGATACGGTGCCGCCTTTCCAGTAGCCCTTGCGGGTTTCATAAGAGTGTTCAAGCTGACCGAGCAGGGAATTGGTGACTTTCCGGATGCGCTCATCGGGGTGTGAATCCCGCAGGCGCTTTATGCCGGATACGAAACTCGGCCAGGGACCACTTTCCAGTTCGTCAAGCATTGGCGTTGGATGGTGCTTATCAGCCATGGCCTCTTCTCCTTCGAAGTTGTTGATGGGTGGTTGCGGCGTACGCTCGTGCCACCGTTGCAGAAAAATACGTTCGGGTTGCTAACCTATTCCTGTTACCTGAATCTTTCAGTAATGTGTCGAAGCTTCACATCAGCACCCGTTGAACTGAGGCATAGCTCCGCCATCTGACGGGTAGGAGTCTAGGAGCATGAGTCGATTCAGAGAATCCTACCCTTGGGGTGTGCGCTATAGGCAACACTATCTCCAATGAGATACATACAAACCTGATCATGCGCGCGGCGGGAGTATAAAGTGAGTCATGCCAGATTGCCATGCTTGTGAAATATTCGAATATTAACAATCGCTTATATGTGCCTGGTCTGCCTTAACTGATTGAATTTACGCTGCCTGTCGTCATGTCCATGCCGGATGTATGAGTATTGTGGGCCGGTTGCCATGATCAATTCTGTTAAAATGACGTTCCGGTTCCCCAAGTTTGAGTTTGCAATGATATCACCACGCCAGGCTGCTGATTCAGTTTTACCGGCAGCATCGCCCTTCGATCCCGGCAACCCCGGCGAGTATGAGGCATGGCGGGCACACAAGCTCGCCCGCTATCCGGCCTCGACAACCGAGTTACTGGTGGAAATCGAAGATGGCTTTCATTTGTCAGCAAGTGAGCGGTCGCAGTTGCATGCCGCCCTGGCGCTGGCCAATACGGTGATTTACCGGCTCCGTAATCCCGACGGCGCCGATAAAAAACTGATCCACCGGCTCGGACAGCAACTCGGACTGCATCGTCTGGACGGCAATCTGTGTGCGGATGAGGACAGCATCACTTCATTGCGTGTGGTCGAAGCGCGCCGCGAGGGTGAATACATCCCGTATACGAACAGGCGACTCAACTGGCATACCGACGGTTACTACAACAGTCCGGACCAGCAGATTCGTGGCGTGATCCTGCATTGCGTTCAACCTGCCGACGAAGGCGGCGAGAATGCATTCCTGGATCACGAAATCGCTTATCTACAGCTGCGTGATGAAAACGTCGCGTATGTGCGCGCGCTGATGGCGCCGGATGCCATGACGATTCCGGCGAACATTCAGAATGGCCGGGAGATCCGTCCGGAGCAGACCGGGCCGGTTTTTTCAATCGATCCTGCGGGTCGACTGCATATGCGGTATTCGGCACGTGCCCGAAATATTTTCTGGAAGCAGGATTCAACCACACAAGCGGCGGCAGAATGTCTGCTGAACTTGTTTCAGGAGCATTCAGTCTATATATTTCGGCACCGGATGCATTCCGGCGAAGGTGTGATCAGTAACAACGCGCTGCACTGCAGGACCGAATTCAGCGACGATCCTGCCACCGGTCAGACGCGACTTTTATACCGGGCGCGCTATTTCGATCGGGTGACCGATCAGTAAATCGAGGCACATGACACACATGTTATGTTTGAGTGAAATTCTTTTGCAGCACCATGAACTGCAATCTTTCGACGAACTGGTGACGGTCGTGGAAAACAAGGCGCGTGCCGGCGAGCGTTTTTTTCAAATGGATGTGAGGCCGCCATTTCCGGATACTCCGGAAACCTGGGAAGATCGGCTGGAAGCAGCATTCGCGGTCAGCAACCGAAATTAGCAGATATGGATCAGGCTCAGTTCTGGTTCGGCGGTAAAGCTTATGTTCTGGGAAGACAAAAAAGATGAAAACGGGCCTTACGCAGTGCCCGATGATGTGGTGGATATGGTCTACAACATCAATTGCCGCTGCGTGCCGATCGACCACGCCTACAGTTTTTCAAGCGCAGTGCGTGATGCGCTTGGCTGGATCGATCAGGAAGCGCAGGCGGGGATTCATCTGATTCACGGTGCCGAGTCCGGCAATGGCTGGATTCGCCCCGATCAGGGCGCGGATGAAGTGCTGCACCTGTCACGGCGTTCGCGCATCATGCTTCGAGTTCCCCGGCACCGCATCGAGGACGCGCATGCGCTGACCGGCAGGACTCTGGATATCGACGGCCATGCGATGGAAGTTGGTGCCGCCCGGGTCAAATTATTTACCACCCTGTCTACACAATTCGCACGCTATGTTGTCGTTCCGGAGGGCATCGCTCAGGACGATGAGGATGCGTTTATGGCCTATGGTGCCGAGCAGCTGCAAGCGCTTGGCATCAATGTACGCAAGTTGCTGTGCGGGCGCACCCACGTCATTCGCCATCCGGACGGGGATCTGTTTACCCGTAGCATGATGCTTGCCGACCTGGAAGTCGAAGAGGCGGTGTTACTGCAGCAGCAGGGCATCGGCGACTACAAGAAAATTGGCTGCGGGTTGTTTATTCCGCACAAGGGGATCAAAGCGGTGCATGAGATCACGGCCGACCGTAAACCCGCGGTTTGATGCCGGCGCATATGCTAAACAAAAAATTAACTATTTTCTATAATCTATTGAAAAGCGTGGAGAAAAAAAATGGCTCTAGAAGTCGATGGTAAAACTGTAGAAACGACTGGGAATGGTTTTCTGGTCAATGCTGAAGACTGGGACGAAGCGGTTGGGGCGGCAATTGCCGCGCAGGAAGGTGTTCCCATGACCGAGAAACATTGGGATATCATCCACTATCTTCGCGACGAACATTACAACAACAACAGTAACGAACCAAACGAACGCACTATCCTCAAGGATATGGCGAAGAAATGGGGTACCAAGCCCACCAGCAAGGACATGTACAACATGTTTCCGGGCATGCCGAGCAAGCAGGGTCGTAAAATTGCCGGTTTGCCGCAGAGCACACGCAAGGGCGGCTACTGAGTTCAGCCAGCGGTACCTTTCCCATAAGGGATATGGTGAACGTTGGCAAGCCGTAATATATTCCGTCCATTCTTTGTACGGCGCGAGCCAACTTAATTGAACGCCCTGGAGGCAATACCATGAGCGACAAGCAAGCGATCATCAACAAGATGCTGGAAATGCAGAAAAAGTTCACTGCGTACGAACAGCAGAGCGGCGTCGATCCTAAAGATTACTGGAAGGCTCCTGAAAACCATCCGTTGCACGGCTATCGCAGCGAGTACAACAAACTTGCGATGCAGCTGGTTGACGCGGCGCACGCTGAAAAGGGTTCGCACCGCTAGGCGATCCGTCAGGCGAGTACTATAACGGGCCGGTTGTCAGTGACATCGGCCCGTTTTGTTGTCTAGAGTTCCGACCACATCCGAACGAGATTCACGTAGACATGGTCCACGCTTGTGGTGGCATGTGCGTCGGGATCGGATTGCATGAGCTGTTCGCGCGCCTGGTAAAGCTGGAACAGCAATTCCCGCTGCTGCGGATCGCGCAGCATACTCTGGGTCCATGTCACTGCGACAAAGCGTGTCCCCGAGGTGACTGCTGCGACCCGGTGCAGGCTGGATGAGGGATACACCACGGCGTCGCCGGCCGCCAGCTTGATGCGCTGTTCGCCAAAGGAAGTCTGGATCACCAGCTCTCCACCCGTGTACTGTTCGGGGTCGTTCAGGAATACGGTGGTCGAGACATCCGAACGGTACTGGCCGCCAGGTGGCCCCATGACCGGATCATCGACGTGATCTCCATAGCCCATGCCTTCTGTATAACGGGCATAATATGGCGCGGCGACCCGGTACGGCATGGTCGCAGCCTGATATTCCGGGTGCTGCACCAGCGAGCCCATCACCAGCTGGTTCAATTTTTCCATCTGACCGGCAGGGGCATGCAGTTCCTCGTTATTCTTGACCTGGCGCGCTTTTTTTCCGGCCGACAGGCGACCGTCGACAAAGTGGCCCTGGTCCAGCATCGAACGAACCTGCTGCAGCTGGGTGGGGTTCAGTACATTGCGAATGACGACGAGCATGAGGAATCCTGGCTGAATGAGTGGGAGACAGTGTAAATGATATTGAAGTTCACCATTGACGATCAAACGTATGAGATCGATGTGCCTGAGCAGGTAATCGAAGAGGCGCGGGAATTTTACGACAAGATGGACAGGGATCTGGATAAAGGCTGGCAGATGAGCCGTTTCTGGGTGGAGAATCCTGACCTCTACCAGCGTTGCCAGATCGTCAGCGATCGCATACTGAGCGCGTTCCACACAGAAAACAAAAGAATGCTGTTGCTGATGGCCGGCTATATTCTCAGCCGCGTTCCGCACATCGATGAGGTGATCGTCGACACCTCCGGCGATATCACTCTGACGGAAATCGTTGCCTGAAGCGCTGTGCCATTTCAGTCAGGCGAGCGTCATCGACTGGGTGCTCCATCAGGTGGTTTTGCCAGGCCGCAAATTCAGAGGCCAGTTCGGCATCGGTGCCATGACATCCCAATACGGTTATCACCGCGTCACCGACCTTCCAGGGGCCATCGCCCCTGATGGGCCCAGCGACAAAACGGAAAGCAGAACCCTCCGGCACCTGATCCCAGTACAGTGACGCGAAAATCAAACCTCCGTTATCCGGAAAGCACCGGACGATGATCTGTTTTTCGCCGTCGGGGAAGCGAATGGCCAGGGGGGCGGTAACGCTGAAAAGATCGGCCATGAAAGCTGTTTATCCTTGCGAACCGGAAAGCACTTTGTGCATTTTGAAATGCTGGATCTCGTTGAAGAGCCGGTGTGATTTGGCCACCAGCCGGTAGCCGGCATTTTCGTAGAACCGGACCGATGATTCCCGCGCCTGTACAATAATTTCGCTGCGACCGCCATCGCGCGCAGCGCTTTCCAGAGACTCAAGCAACCTTCTGCCCAGACCCTGTCTGCGGCAGGACTCTGCCACGGCCATGAAGCGAATCTGACCGGTGCTGGTAGCAACCCGGTGAAGGCGCCCTACAGCAAGAATCCGGTTGTCCTCATCACAGATCATGCGATGCACGGCGGTGTTTTCATATTCGTCACGTTCGCTGCCACGCGGTTGTTGCCAGGGTGCGCGCAATAGCTGCCACCGCAACTCGAAGTAGGCCTGCCACTCTTCCTGCGAGGCCGGCGCGCGTACCTCCACGGCGGCCATGTTCAGGCAAATACGACCCATGTGGTGGCGATATATTTAACGCCTTCCTGCAGCGTCACGCCACGATGCTCGTGGGTCCAGAACGGCGGAAACAACAGCAGCTTTCCCTGTTCCGGTTTGATTCTGACATCCTGGAACAGGAATTCCGTTTCACCACCCGGTCCAGGCACATCGTTGAGGTACCACACTGCTACCAGCTGGCGCTGGCTGAATTCATGGCTGCCGCCATCGATATGCCAATGATAATGCTCGCCGGGGTTGGTGCGCTGAATGGCGTAGCCCATGTCCTTGAAGGAGCCCTTGAAGTAGGGAAAGCTTTCCCGGAACTCAAGAATCGCCTGCCCCATGGAACGGAACAATGCCTGGTCGACGTCTTTCCAGTGCGCCTTGCCGCTCACTACCAGGTCAGTGGATTTCTTGATGCTGCGATGTTTTTCCGCCAGTTGACCGATGCGTCCCTCGTACTGCTCATCGTGCAGTTCTTCAAATCGTTGGATCGCCGTAGCGCAGAGCTCGGCGCTGAGCGCGTTACGCTTTTCAAAGATGAAACTGTTCGGCTGGACTTCGACAATAGTGCGAAGGGGGACAACGGAGTTGCGGTGCGGCATTTGTTGCTTTACTTCCAGGTTGGTGTGGGCAATATCCCTACAGGGATTTTCGTTCGATCAGTGATTCCATGTCCTGCCAGACCGTTTTGACGCGGCTCTCATGCAGCTGGAGCAGTTCTGCCGCGAGTCGTGTCCAATGGTCCTTGCCGTTGCTGATCTGGCGTTGCAGTTCGCCACTATCCCCGCATTCTACCCATTGCTCGTAGGCATTTAACAGGGCCGGATAAATTTCGCGGCGAATCCCCGACAGATTGGCAAAATAGAAATGCAGCGAGGGAGGATGCTGTTGCGCAATCAGTCTGGGCAGAGTGGAGAGTGCATCTGCGAGATGATCCCGCACGGCCCGGGACATCAGTTCGAGTCGTGAACGCGGAAAGCTGCTGAGCATCTCCTGCCAGCTGCTGCCGAGAATTTCCCCTGCCTCGACTTCACCGATTTCATGGAGTATCAAAGTGTCGATTTCTGTTTCAGTCATCTGCTCGAGAGCCCCGTCGGGATCATTCTCGAAATCATAGCAGCGGATTGCCCGGCCCATGGCATTGCCGGGCTTGCTCCAGCGCCACTCCTGGATGCGTTCCCAGAGCATGCGACGCAGTGATTCACGGCGGATAAAAATGCTTCCCGTCTGCGACATGGCGGGGGGGGCGGCGAGGTCGCGGGCATACTCTTCCGCGGAAACATAAATGTGGTAGTTGTTCTGCTGTACAGACTTTTCGAGCCGCGCGAGGACAAACTGTGGCTTCAGCTTATTGCCGTAGCCGGCGCTGTAGAGCAGCCCGTGTTCCTCCAGCGCCTGGTTGATGGCATCTGCATCGAAAGGGTCATAGCTCCGTCCCTTGATTTCCACCGGTGCGAATTCCTGGTCTTCCAGCGTTTCCCAGAATGCTTCGCGTTCAGTTAGCCAGGTTCCCACATCATCATGAGGAAGTTCGGCGCTGAAGGAATAGCCATTTTCCCAGCGGTAATATTCCCGCATCTTGAGCAGATAAATGCACAGCGTATAATCGCTGGCGTGGCGAGCATCGGATATATGGCAATTGTATTGAACGCTGGCTTGCAGAGGCTGCAATTCAGCCGGCAGTGACGGTCGCTGGACGTACATCGGCAGTTCTCCCGGTACGGGAATACCTGAGTAAAATACTATGGTTTTCGATGCTAGCATGATGTAATCTCTGGTGCCAGTTTGTAATCCCTACGTGGAGTATCTGATTTGCGAATTCGAAGCAAATGGAATGCCCGGAGTAAAGCACGATCCCTGGAAGAAGTTGCGGGGGCTCTGGCATTTATCGAGTGGCGAATTGCCGGACAAACGCTGCTGAATCTTGAGAACGAAGGTTTCCAGACTGATACCCAGGGACAGCGTCTCGATGTATTGCAGGAACTCTGTGCGTTTCTGATTCACGTGACCGACCGGATGACGCATGAATCCATGGACGAGGAGGAGCGCCAGCGGTTTATCGTTGCTCTGGCGTTGAAGACAGCGGATCACTATCACGACAATCGCATAGATACAGAAGGCGATCAGGACTTCCGACGTGCGTTTATCGATACGCTGAATCTCAGAATGGCGGATTACGCCGAATTCCGTTTCGTCGACGGTGAACCCGGCTATTCTTCGCGGCGTTATCTGGGTGAACGCATCACGAACACGATGGGTGAGCGGGACCGCAAGTGGATCTCGTCGCAAGTCATGGACATCGAGATTCCGGAAATGCTGGTTACCCTGAAAAAAGGCCTGACAGATTTGTTTGTCTTCGGAACCGGGGAAAGCGAGTCCCGACGCGGCGGCGAAGCCACTCCGCAATCTTCCTGATCAGCCGTCCCGAGTTCTGCCACTGCACTGAAAGATCTGCTATCTTCTGGTTCTGGACGCGCTGGCAAATCGAAACAACGCGCCAGTCGGGGGCTGTTACATGTACGATCTGTATTACGGACTGAAGGAGAGGCCATTCTCCCTTTTGCCCGATCCGGACTTCCTGTTCCTTGGTGAAAAGCACCGCGCTGCGATTGATCTGCTCGAACTGGCGGTGCTGAATCAGTCAGGCTTCTGTCTGCTCAGTGGCGAGATCGGCGCTGGCAAAACCACCCTGATCCGTGAACTGCTCAATCGACTCCCGGACAGCGTTCAGGTCGGTCTGGTCTCCAATACGCACCCATCGTTCGGCGAACTCATGCAGTGGGTCATGGCAGCCTATGGTCTGGAGTGCGGCACATCCAGCCGCCTTGATCTGCACAAGCGGTTTATCGATTTTGTGATCGAATCATACGGACAGGGAAAGCGCACGCTGCTGATCATCGACGAAGCGCAGAATCTCTCGGCAGCCGCGCTGGAAGAACTGCGCATGTTGTCGAACGTAAACTCGGACAAGGACCTGGTTCTTCAGGTCATGCTGGTAGGGCAGCAGCAACTGAGAGACCGGTTGCGGCAACCTGAGCTGGAGCAGTTTGTGCAGCGCATCGGCGTCGACTTTCATCTCAGGACGCTTGGTCAAACAGAATCCCGCGACTACATCCGGCACCGTATTCAGCGAGCGGGCGGTACGCCGGACCTGTTCAGCGATGCTGCCTGCACGGCGGTGTACGAGAGCAGTATGGGGGTGCCGCGGCTGATCAACAGGATCTGTGATGTGGCGCTGGTGTATGCGTTTTCCGAAACAAGTGCGGTTGTTGACGCGGAGATGGTGCAAATGGTCGTGTCGGATCAGCGAATCGGTGATGTCGTTGAAGCCGCGCATACTGCCGCAGAAGTGGTAAATGCCAGCCGAACTGCGCCGCGTCGACCGGAGAAGAGTATTCGGGACGCTGTTAGCCCGGACCCTTCGGTCAGTGATACTAGAGCCGTCGACAGCGCCGCATCATCACCAGCGAGCGCTGACAGGCCTGCCGACGCAACTCCTGAGGCTGATCGAAACCTGGACCCGCAGGAAGGGCAGACGCTGGCATCGGTGCAAGGTTCTGAAAGTTACCCGCAATTGCATCGCCTGGTGATCGATGCGGAACGAAAACGAAAAAGCCGCCCCGGGGGGCGCAGGTGGGGACGCGTGTTGCCGCTGCTGGTGGCGGCCGGTCTTGGCTGGGTGCTGGCAATCGGCTGGCATAACCGCGATAGCGAAGCCGTTGCAGATATGCGCGACTGGTATGATGCGGCGCACCTGCGGTTGATGTCCGTCATCACTGCTTCGGACGAACCAATCTCGCCCGTGTTCTCGTCGCCACCTGAGGTATTGCCTGCTCGTCCCGCGCCTGAAGCGCCGTCTGCTGCCGAGATGACCGAACCGGTTGAGCCGAAAAAGACCACGCCGGTTACTTCAGTCGTGGAAGAACCTGCACATGTACCTGTTCCGACGAAGCCTGTAGCGCCGTCCGCAGGCGTTGTGCCGGAAGATCAGCGGGCAGTGACAACAGAGGTGGTAAGCAAACAGCCGGAGGTGGTGCCGAAAGCAGATACAGCCGTACGCGATGATGCGCCGCAACGCGAATCAGAGCGCCTGGCCAGAATAAGGGAAGAGGCTGCCAGGATGGAGCGCGAGCGCCGCGTAGCCGAGCGCAGACTCGCTGAACAGTTGAAAACGCGGCTCGCGCTGGAACAGAAGGCGCGTATAGAAAACGAGCGCATGCTGAAAGCAAGAGACGAGGCAGAAAGGCTGGCTGCCGAACGCGCTCGGGCAGCTCGCGATACGGTGCCATCACCTGTGCCATCCATAGCCACTGAACCCACCCGTTTCCAGGCCAATCCCTGCGAAGGTCCCTCCGCGCGGTTTATGTCCACCTGTACCTCGAAGAAACCGTAGTCGAGATTGCCCGCGGTCATTGCGAGGAATAAAGCGACGCGGCAATCTCCCGCTGGCGCAGCGGCTCGTAGTGACGTCAGACAAAGCTATCCTGCTGCTTTTAAAGAATATTGACGGGTGGACGCTAAACCGGCACTTGCGTGGAAGCCAGTGCCAGCTCGGTAGTCGCATCCATGCCTAACATGCTGACTTGATGGATGATTGCCACTATGGAACGCGAACCCCATTCCACTCATGCTGAGACTGACGCGACTGAAATAGATGCCGGTGATTCCGAACCGGCCGGCGAGGAGGTCAAGGGAGATAAAGGTGCGCTCTGGTTGCTGATGGGTGTCGTAGTACTCGCCGGCAGCACCTTGTGGCTGATCAGGGATATCTGGACTGCGAAGCCGGCTGCCGTGCAGGCAGAAGCCGCTACAGCTGCTGAGGGTGAATCGGTCGCCAGTTCGCCGCAGCAGCAGACAAATGACCAGTCTAGCGCGGACCGAGTCGATGCGGCGCAGAACCAGTTCGACGCGCTCCGCCGGCAGAAGGAAGACAGCCTGCTCGCCGCCAAAAAACAGGCTGCACTTAATGAGGAGCAGCGCCGCGAGGCGGAACAGCAGCTTAAAGAAGAACGCGATGCCCGGGCTGAGCTCGAAAAACAACGCCTGGCGGACGAAAAGAAACTGGCGGAGGAACGTGTTGCGCTCGAAAAGGCGCGCCTGGCCATTGAACAGCAACTCAAGGCTGAACGTGTAGCACTCGAGCAGGCGCGCCTGGACGCGGAGAAAAAGCTGGCCAGTGAGCGTGCCGCCCGGCAGGCGCTGGAAGAGCAACGCAGTGCCACAGAACAGAAGATGGCGCGCGAACGACTTGAGCGCGCGGCTCTGGAACGACGCGCTGCACTGGAAAAACAGAAACTGCTTGAGGCCCAACAGAAAGCCCTGCAGGCGGAACGCGAGCGTGCGCTGGCTGCAGAGACTCTGCAGGCCGAACAGAACCGGCTGAGAGAAGCCGTGTCGAGTCCGGAGCAGGTTGCCGGGCAGTCAGTGCAGGAAGACGCAGCAGGCGCTGCGGCTGACGCCGGAGCCGACAGCATGAACAGCAAGTTCTCATCCAACCCGTGCGACGGACCCTCCGCGAAGTTCCTTTCAACCTGCCGTTGAGATCTGTCAGGTGCTGAAAAAGAAAACGGGCCATCGGCCCGTTTTTCTTGCTACTCTGTTGCTGGCGAGACTTTACTTGCCAACCCATCCCTTGTAGTTATCGGTGTTGCGTGCCTTACCATCTTCGTAACCGGCTTCATAGGCCTCGGTACGACGCTGTTCTTCACGCTGCGGGTTCAACAGAAAGCCACTTTGCCAGCCCTGGATATAGTCGTCGTTTACCGCTTCCTTTTCCATGGTGGTCGTAAAGTCGTAGTACATTGGATCCATTGTTGCGATCTCCTTTGATAAGGTTTTTGAATCTTTAACAATCAGAAGCGCGACCTCTGATCACCGGTTATCACGCGTTACGCAGTTCTCTGGCGATGCGGGCGGGAGCACAAAAGGCTCGATACCACCCGGTCCGTTCGCTGGTGCTGAACCATTGCCAGCGTCCATGGGATGGCGCGAGAGTATACAGGCATATCAGTATTTCGCTATATATCCCCAGTGAGATAAACCCGCTTATAAACTATGGAATTAAGCCTGTGTCCGAAACTGCTGTGCCGGTTGGCACTCCGTCGAAATCCCGACTTATTTGGTCAGGAAAGAACGAGCCTATATAATGGCCTATTTTCCGGGAGAGAACGATGACAGATATGAACAATCAGGATGTCGAGCTTGCCAGTGGCATGTCTGCCTTCGAGGCAAAACATTTTTCCCGGGCCGCACAGCTGTTGTCACCGTTCGCCAGCCAGGGTCATCCGGAAGCCCAGCATCGGCTTGCCATTATGTACCAGAATGGTCTCGGCGTTGCCCAGCACGATGGACTGGCGGTGCGCTGGATGCAGGCGGCCGCCGATTCCGGTTATGCGATCGCGCAGCATGGCCTGGGCTTCATGTACCTGGAAGGGGAATGCCTGGAGAAAGATCCGGCCAAAGCACTTGAATGGTTCCAGAAAGCCGCCGACCAGGGGCTGGTAGGATCAATGACGACCATGGCGATGATGTACGAGGAAGGGATCGGCGTCACAAAGGATCTCGACAAGGCCAATGAACTGTATCGCGCGGCGGGTTTCGAGCGCTGATGGAACTGTCCGCCGAAGATTCGCTGCGTCTGAATGTATTACTGGCGAACTCGTTGCAGGCGGTGCGTATCGACGAATCTTCCATGACTGTGTATGCGTTGTCCGATCGCGGCGAGGCCAGCGTCAAACTGAACCCGCGCGGGCGCGACGACCAGTACCTGAAAAAAGTCCGTGAGCTGCTTTCCAGTCAGGTGTTGGGATCGCCCGGGGGCTATCCGATTTTTCTGCGGCGCTGGACACGCATGGGGCAGGCGCGCGATGACAGTCTGGAGCAGTTGCTGCTGCTCGGAGAGCCGGAAGCGGTGGTCGCCGTGGTCTACGCCAGTGGCCTCAGCGACGATATGGCGCGGCGAGCCTGGTGGGCGATGCCGGTGGCCGATAATGCGCGCCGGATGCTGGAGAAACAGTCGGTGGTGGAAGGCTCGATGGGTCCGGAGCTTGCGGCACACCTGGTCGAGTACCTGCCTTTCGAAACCGAACCGACAGCGATGATCGAAACGGTTCGTCTCGTGTTGCAGCCTGGCCTGATCGGAGCGGATGTCCGCGACAAGCTGTGGCGGTCGGCGAAGCGGAAGAATCCCTACTATGTAGGCTTCATGGATGCGCTTCCTGATGCCTTGCCGGAGGCGGGCGTCGCACGTAAAGACCACGCTGCGGTCGTCGCAGCACTGGAGGCGCTGGTGGCCGCCGGCAATCCGGTGGCCAGGCAGCTCTGCCGCTGCCTCAGCGGCAACGGTCAGGTCTATCTCGATACCGCTGCCACAGTTTTTGCCAAACCTTCCAACCAGGATGTGGTAGTGGAAGCGTTGAAATCGATCCACGCCTATTTTGGCTGTATCTGTCCCAGTCAGGATATCGCAGCGGATATGGATACGATTATCAGCGATGCCGAAGAGTTACTTGATGCGCCGCCAGTCTGTGTTACTACCATAGCGGTACAGCAAGTGCTGGAGGCGCTGCCGGAATGCCGCGACGATGTTCTCGCGTTGTTTGCCCTCGCATGGGCTGGCGATCACCTCGTGACACCGATATTCTCCCGAACTGACGCTATCGGATCATTGATGCGCAAGAAGGTAGAACCGGTTATCGCGCCAATCCAGCAACAGCTGGCGCGTCTGCGCGGCAGGAAGTAGAGTTTTTGGCTGGACTTACCGCAGTACGCGCAGTCATCAGCGCAACGGTGGAAATCCCGAATAGCGTATTTGAACGGCATTCTCCGTTCAGTCCGCGCAACGTCGGCGAACAACTGGCGCAGCAGATGGACGCCTATGTCAGTGCTGAATCGCTTGGTTATTATCCGGCGCTCGATTATTGCGTGGAGCGCGGAGCCCTGGATGCTGCGCTGGTGGAAGTGCTGGAGCAACTCGTGTGGCTGGGAACCAGCCTGGTGCGCGATGAGGTGCGGCAGCGCCTGCGACCGTTTTTTGCCAGCGTGCAGGTACAGACTATGCAGTCGACTGTTTACAGTCTGCCGCAGGTGCGGCCGGGGCATAATGAGGCCCGCGAACAACTGGTGCGACACCTGACCCCTAACCGGGCCCGGTTCGATCTGTTACTTACGATATTCCGCAAACATGCGGGAGACGAACATATCGACACGTATGTCGAACGTGTCGTGCAGCAGCATCTGAGTGATCCATTTGAACGGATAGAAACAGGTGGTATAAAGATTCTTCAGCAGGACGGGTAGTCAATGTCAAATGTAGTGATGTATTGCACGCGCTTTTGTCCCTATTGCATCAGTGCTGATCGTTTGTTGAACAGCAAGGGTGTGCTAGTCGATCGAATTCCGGTCGATAGTGACCGGCAAAAGTGGAATGAGATGGAAAAGCTGACCGGCCGGAGTACCGTGCCACAAATATTCATCGGCGATTATCACGTCGGTGGTTACGATGAGCTGGCGGCGCTTGAGCGCGCCGGTGAACTGGATCCTTTACTGGAGCCGGTTTTGAAGGCAACCAGGACCTGAGGTGGTGAGTGTGCGATTCTTTCCTGTTTTTCTTGATCTGGAAGACCGTGACTGTCTGGTAGTCGGCGGCGGCGGAGTGGCAGCGCGCAAGGTCACGGCGCTGTTACGCGCTGGCGCACGGGTGCAGGTGGTAGCGCCCCGGCTCTGCGATGAGCTGTCGGCGCTGGCTCGCGATGGCCGGATCGGCCACAGCGACCGGCAGTTTTCCGAGAGCGATCTCGATGGGAAGGTACTGGTAATCGCCGGAACTGACAAGGCAGCCGTCAATCAACAGGTTTCTGAGCTGGCCAGGCAGCGCAACCTGCCGGTCAATGTTGTGGACCAGCCGGAACTGTGCAGCTTTATCGTACCTTCTACCATCGACCGGTCGCCGGTGCAGGTGGCAATCTCCACTGGTGGTGCTTCGCCGGTGCTGGCGCGGCTGTTGCGGGCGCGTCTGGAAAGTTATATCCCGGCTGCCTATGGACGCCTGGCGCGTTTGGTGGACAGCTTCCGCGATCAGGTGAAGGAACGCTTCGGCACCGTGGATCAGCGCCGCCAGTTCTGGGAGAACATTCTGCAGGGTGAGGTAGCCGAACTGTTATTTGCCGGGCGAGATGACATGGCCCGCGAGCATCTTGCGAAGGCGCTGGAGGAAACCGAGGGCGAGCCACTTCCGGTCGGCGAGGTGTACCTGGTCGGTGCCGGCCCTGGTGATCCGGATCTCCTGACCTTTCGTGCCCTGCGTCTCATGCAGATGGCCGATGTGGTTGTGTATGACCGGCTGGTCGCACCGCCGATTCTCGACCTGGCGCGGCGGGACGCGGAGCGTATCTATGTCGGAAAAGAGCGTGATAATCACACTTTGTCGCAGGAAAATATCAATCAGCTGCTGGTGCGTCTGGCCCAGGAGGGCAAACGCGTGGTGCGACTGAAAGGCGGTGATCCGTTTATCTTTGGTCGTGGCGGTGAAGAGATCTCTACGCTCATGGAGAACGGCGTTACCTTCCAGGTGGTGCCGGGTATTACCGCCGCGTCCGGTTGCGCAACCTATTCAGGCATTCCACTCACGCACCGGGACTACGCGCAGTCGGTAGTATTCGTCACCGGGCATCTGCAGGATGGTTCCGTTGATCTCAACTGGGATGCGCTGGCGCATCCGAATCAGACCATAGTGTTTTACATGGGGCTGCATGGCGTTGGCATTATGTCGCGCGAGCTGATTGCGCACGGTCTGCCGGCATCGATGCCGGTGGCTTTAGTCCAGCAGGGTACGACCCAGAACCAGCGGGTTGTTGTTACGGATCTGCAGGAACTCGAAGCCACCGTGCAGCGAGAGGCATTGAAGCCACCGACCATTATCATCGTCGGCAATGTCGTCGAGTTGCATGAAAAACTGCACTGGTTCGAACCAGTGCCGGGCGCCGATCCACGGCCATTCGGCGGCAAGCCGCACGTCTGATGGAAAAGACATTCTGGCTCGAACGCTGGGAACAGAATCTGGTCGGGTTTCACCAGCCGGACATCAATCCGCATTTAAAAGAATACTGGCAAACGCTGTCGGTGAAACCGGGAACGGAAGTTCTGGTGCCGCTGTGCGGTAAAAGCCAGGACATGCGCTGGTTGGCCGAACAGGGTTGCCGGGTGCTGGGAGTCGAGCTCAGCGAGCGGGCGGTGACCGATTTCTTCCGTGAAAATGATTACGATTTCGACCTGGTATCCGGCGGCGCATTCAAGGTCTATAGCAATGATGTAATCACGCTGCTTTGCGGTGATTTCTTCGCGCTTCAGCCGGCGCAGGTGGACCAGGTGCGCGCCGTCTACGATCGCGCCTCGTTGATTGCGTTGCCACCGCCGATGCGGGCGGATTTTGCACGACACCTGAGCGCGCTGTTGCCCGACGCGGTGATGTTACTGCTGACCATGGAATATCCCCAGGAACAGATGAGTGGACCGCCGTTTTCCGTGTCGGAGCGAGAAGTGCGCGAGCTGTTTGAGCCGGACTGGTCGGTTACTCTGTTGTACAGTGAAGATATTCTGTCCACCGAAAGCAAGTTCCGCGACCGCGGGCTCACGCGACTGGTGGAGAAAACTTACCGCCTGGAGCGGCATTCGCCCTGACATTGTTGTTTTAACCGCTTGATCCTCAATAAATTATTTACCCCGCCGTTACAGGGACGGAGTTTCGGTGCTGGCCGGAATTTCGTGTTAAAGCGTCTCAAAACATAGGCTTATAAGGACATATCCGGATGATCAGGCAATTTCCGCTCAGCTCCAGTATCTCGCGCACAGTATTTTCCTGCCTCTGCTTTCTCGGTTTGGCTGCATTCGGGGACATCGCGCCGGCATCTGCCGCCCAGGATAAAGTCCCCGGGGTCGACGCTGTGCTGATCATGGACAGTTCCGGCAGTATGGCAAAAAACGATCCGAAAGAACTGCGCATTCCGGCTGCCAAACTTTTCATGTCCTTGCTGGGCACCGGCGACCGGGTCGGCCTGATCAGTTTCAGTGACCAGGGCTATCCTGTGTTGCGCCTCACCATGGCCACGGGAAATACCAATAACCGCATGCTCTCAGCCGCGGACAAGGTGTCATCGAAAGGGGTGTACACCAATCTGCACGCCGGGCTGGAGCAGGGCATTGCAATGCTGGAGAGGGAAGGTCAACCGCACCAGCAAAAAATGCTGGTGCTGATGTCAGACGGGAAAATGGACGTCGGAGACAGCGATGAAGAGCTGGACCTGACTACCCGGCTGCGCGATGAACTTCTGGCGGACGCGCGTCGCAAGGGCATCAAGGTATTTACGATTGCGTTCACCGAATCTTCGGACGTCGAGCTGCTGAAAGAAATTGCACGGCGCACTGACGCACTGTTCAAGCTGGCTCGAACTGACAGCGATCTACACGAAGTATTCAGTGCGATTTTTGAAAGTGCCAAGCAGCCGGATATGCTGCCGATTGAAGACAACAGTTTTGTTATCGATGCAACGATTGAAGAAGTGACCATCGTCGCGTCGAAAGAGCGCGAGGATGTCCGTATTTACCTCGAGGACCCGAACGGCAACACCCTGAGTTCTGACGACGCCAGCGAAAAGCTCAGGTGGTTCCTGGGACAGAATTTCGACATGATCACGATACCCGATCCAGCGCCTGGCAAATGGAATCTGGTCTCGACAGATGGCCGCAATCGCGCCTACATCGTGACTGACATGACGCTGGACCATGGCGAACTGAAGACAAATATCGCGATCGATGAAGACCTGACGCTTGAAGCCTGGCTGGAGCAGGATGGTGAGATCCTGGACAGGGAAGCCGTACTCACCAATAGCATGTTTGAAATGGAGATCATCGAACCGAACGGTGCTAAAGCACGTTTTGAATTATTCGACCAGGGTGAGTTCGGTGACCGCAAAACTGCAGACAGCATTTATACAAACACCCTGAGCTATGTGAATCCCGGGCCTTACAAGCTCAACCTGATTGTCACCAGCGCGACATTCCAGCGCCAGAAGAGCCTGCATTTCCAGGTCGAGGCGCCGGATGGAGCAGAGCCGCTTCCGGTACCTGAATCGGTGTCGCCGATCGCGGCGGAGCCTGTCGCTGAACCGGAGCCTGAGCCGGAACTGCAGGATGCGGAGCCCGAGGCGGAGCCGGAAGCGGAAGCGGAGGCGCCGACAGTCCAGCCGAAAGAAGAGGGCGTTAATCTGGTGCTGGCGATGGGTCTGTTTGTCGGGGTAAATGCAGTGTTCGGTGCGATCGGCTTCGGAGTCTGGTGGTTCATCAGACGGCGCAGGAAAGCCGCTGCTGCTGCCGCTGCTGACGAAGAAACCGAGGAATAGCCGGGGCTCTGGGAAACGACATGACAGGTTCCAGGATGGATCTCTTTGCGCTGCTTGGTGTATTGGAACTGGCCCTGGTCCTGGTTATGGTGGCGCTGGTGTTCATCATTCGCAGCAAAAAACTCGCAGCTCAGGTGCAGTCTCTGCAACGTGAATTGAAAAACGCTGTAGTCGTAGCTGAACGAATCGGATTCGATCACTATCTGCGGGATGAGATTCTCCGTAATCAGGGTCTGATCGAGCAGGCCGCCCAGGAACACGAAAAACATCCCGATGCGGTGCGAATGCTGACTCTGCGTACGCAGTTTCTGGAACTGGAGTTGCAGGCGCGGGAGCTGGAAAAAAACCCGGTCCAGTTCCAGAAGCGTATCGCTGCCGGCATCCAGGAACTGATCGCGAGTCTGCTACCGCAGGCGAAATCCGCGGACGCAGAGCCCGAGTCCGCAAAGCCCGCCCGGCAACTGCACGATACCCATAATGAAGAGCTCGATCACCTCCGGCAGGTGATCAACAATCAACAGGATTCCATGAAGCTGTTGCGCACGCGGCTGAAAGACAGCAGTGACGAAATACCTGATCTCGACAGCATTCTGAAAAAGCTCGACGAGTTCGAAAAACAAAGCCGTGAATTACATCATTGTCTGGAAACTCTGGAAGCCGAGAATGAGCGGCTGAAAGCCGAGAAGAAAGGCGGCTCCGGAACCATCGTACGCAGTGCCGATACTGCCCAGTTATCCGGTCTGAAGAACATGGTCGACAAGCAGCAGACGACGATCGCCAGTTTGCATACTCTGATCAGGGAACTGGCTCCCAACGCCACCAAAGCCCATGAGCTGGAAGAGGCACTTGCCAGCATTCAGCACACCAACGATGAACTGACCGGCTGTGTTGCGGTGCTCGAGGACGAGAATTCGATGCTTCGTGACGAACTGGCGGAGATCCAGGCTCACCTGGAAAAGCAGGATGCCGGCAGAGCCGAGGCGCCGGAGGGCGAGGCAGACGACAACTCGGCAGGGGAACTGGAAATCAGACTCCAGGAACTGGAGGCGCTGCTGGAATTCAAGGACGCGGCCATAGAAGAGCTGGAAAGGCAATACAACAGGCTGCAGGGCCGGTATCTTGCCGAGACCGGCAAAACCAGCATCGATTGATCGGGCTTAACTTTCAAAAAAACCAGCTGTAGCTGTCAGGCGACGGCATCAAAGCGGCCGCGACACAGGTATACTAGGGCTCCTGCGCCGCTACTGATGATGTTGTATTTTAATGCCGCCAAAAAAATCTCCCAATCGCCGCAAGCCTTCGAAAAAAAGCTCCAGAAATAAGAAGACCTCAGGCTTTCCCTGGATAAAACTGCTGGTGGGAGCGCTCGTCATTGCAATAGCCTATGTCGCGTTCCTGGATTTTCAGGTATATCGCCAATTCGAGGGCAAACGCTGGTCATTGCCGGCGCGTGTCTATGCGCGGCCGCTGGAGCTGTATGTGGGAGTCAAGCTGACCCCGGAACAGTTTGCTGATGAACTCAAGGCGCTTGGCTATCGGGCCACTTCGGTTGCGCGGCGTCCCGGGGAGGTGTCACGCAGTGGTAACCGCTTCCAGCTGATCAGCCGTCCCTTCCGGTTCTGGGATGGCAATGAGCCTTCGCGTGCTCTGCGCGCGAGCTTTTCGTCGGAAGGTATCCAGCGACTGCAGGATGACAGCACCGGCGCAGAGCTTGCGCTGGCGCGTCTGGATCCGCTTGAAATCGGCAGTATCCACACCGCACGCCAGGAAGATCGCATGCTGCTGCAGATCGATGAGGTTCCGGAGATATTG
>JAVVEV010000011.1:0-91472 GCA_032251035.1 Thiogranum sp.
GCCGCGCGACATGCTCAGATTGAATTGCCGGGCCGAGAAACCGCGCCGCTGCAGGCGATCGGAGATACTAACCAGAAATGCTGCCAGCCGCTCTTCGGCAGATTTTTGTCCGAGCATCACCATGTTTTGCTCGTCGCCGCGGATTTCCTGGCTCATCACCCGCAGCAACTGGTGCCGCAGTGTCGGCATCTGACCGCTCAGCGACTCGAGATCATTGAACGGGATTTCGCAGATGCTGGTGGTTTCCAGCGCCCTGGCGGCCAGTGGATGGCGGTTGTCAACAATGGCATCGAGGCCGACCAGTTCACCGGGGAGATGGAAGCCCATCACCTGTTCCTGGCCGTCTGCCGAGGTGGTGTACGTCTTCAGGGAGCCGGAGCGCACCGCGTAGAGCGACTGAAACTGGTCGCCGATCTGGAACAGATGATCGCCACGCGCCAGAGGTCGTTTGCGATCAATAATGGAATCCAGCCGGCTCAGGTTGTCAGCGCCTATGCCTACCGGAATACAGATCTCGTTGAGGCTGCAGTCCTGGCACGCGGTTTTTATATCCCTGAGCGTTATGACTTTCGACATTCTGGCTGCCATACTCTGGTGCGCAATTGACCAAGTGGTGCAATTGGAGCAAATTCATTGATCTGGATCAATGGTTAAATAACTTTTCTTTGTATGGTTCTCTAACTGCTCGAATTCGGCTAGGATGTAACGACCTGTGATTATCCTGATTTGATTGAATAAAAAATGACTTTACGCAAAGCGCAGGTCAGGCGCGATACTCTGGAAACCAGAATTGCCGTCGAGCTCGACCTGGATGGCAGCGGCCGGGCTGATTTGCAGACCGGAGTTCCTTTCCTGGAGCACATGCTCGATCAGATTGCCCGTCATGGTCTGCTGGATATCAGCATTCAGGCGGAAGGCGATCTGCACATCGATGCCCACCACACAGTGGAGGATATCGGCATTACGCTGGGTCAGGCGTTTGATCAGGCGCTCGGTGACAAGCAGGGTATCCGCCGCTACGGCCATGCTTATGTACCGCTCGATGAAGCCCTGTCACGGGTAGTCATCGATTTCTCCGGCCGCCCGGGTCTGGAATACCGGGTGGTGTTTCCGCGCGGACGCATCGGTGATTTCGATGTCGATCTTTTTCATGAGTTTTTTCAGGGATTTGCGAATCATGCCAGGGCGACACTGCACATCGATTGTTTGCGCGGGATGAACGCGCATCACGTCGCCGAAACCGTATTCAAGGCGTTTGGCCGGGCACTGCGGATGGCAGCCGAACCAGATCCGCGAATGGCTGGTATGATGCCATCCACCAAGGGGAGCCTGTAATCAGGGAACTCTGAAGCCGGATTGCTCCGGCTATTTGCAGCGCGTCATGTCTTCCATCGCCATCATAGATTATGAAATGGGTAACCTGCACTCCATAGCCAAGGCGGTGGAGCATGTGGCGGGCGACGTGCAGGTCATTGTCAGCTCGGTGGCCGACGAGATTCTGGCGGCGGATCGGGTGATCTTTCCCGGCGTTGGCGGGATCCGGCACTGCATGGATGCGCTGCAACGGCGCGGTCTCGACGCGGTGATTCGTGAAGCAGCCGCCACGCGGCCTACTCTCGGCGTGTGTCTGGGCATGCAGGCAATGCTGGAGCGGAGCGAAGAAAACGGCGGTGTCGAATGCCTCGGGCTGGTCAGCGGTGAAGTCCGTCATTTTGAAAACCGGGTGGATCCAGCGAGTGGAGCAAGGCTCAAAGTGCCACACATGGGCTGGAATCAGGTGCACTACAGTGCGCATCCCCTGTGGCAGGACATCCCCCAGGACAGCCGTTTCTATTTCGTGCACAGTTATTTTGCCGCGCCTGCCGATCCTGCGGATCAGGCGGCGACGACCGGGTATGGCGGTGATTTCTGTTGCGCGCTGGCTCGCGGAAACCTGTTTGCGGTACAGTTTCACCCGGAAAAAAGCCAGCACGCCGGACTGATGCTATTACGCAATTTCAGTCGCTGGGACGGCCAGGCCGGATAATCCGCCACTATAACCATTACCATTTATATTGATACGACTTATGAGGACTGAAGCATGCTGCTGATTCCCGCCATCGATCTCAAGGACGGAAAGTGCGTTCGACTTCGTCAGGGACGTATGGACGACGAAACCGTCTTCGCGGAAGACCCGCTCGAGATGGCGCAACGCTGGGTGGATGCAGGGGCGCGCCGCTTACACCTGGTCGACCTGAATGGCGCATTCGCCGGAAAGCCGGTCAATGCGGATGCAATCCGTCGCATTGCTGAAGCTTTCCCCGACATTCCGATTCAGGTTGGTGGCGGGATTCGCGATGAGGATACCGTGCAACTTTATCTGGATGCCGGTGTGCAATACGCCATCATCGGAACCAAAGCTGTCAGTGCGCCGCATTTCGTGAATGACCTGTGCATGGAATTCCCGGGCCACATTATCGTCGGACTGGATGTGCGTGATGGCAAGGTCGCCATCGACGGCTGGTCCAAATTGTCGAACCATGATGTGGTCGACCTGGCGCAACGCTTTGAGCGCGATGGTGTGGAGGCGATCGTCTACACTGACATCAGTCGGGATGGAATGATGAAGGGAGTCAATGTGGAAGCGACCGTGAGGCTCGCGCAAGCGATCAATATTCCGGTCATTGCCTCGGGTGGTATCACTGATCTGGATGATATCAGGGCCCTGCTGGCAGTCGCGGATGAAGGCATTATCGGTACCATCATAGGCCGCGCCCTCTACGAGGGCAGCATCGATCTGGCAGAAGCCCAGAAGCTCGTAGACGCCTGACCATGGGTCTCGCCAAGCGGATTATTCCCTGCCTCGACGTCGACAATGGACGGGTCGTCAAAGGCGTCCAGTTCGTCGACATCCGTGATGCAGGTGATCCAGTGGAAGTGGCGCGGCGTTACGATCAGGAAGGCGCCGACGAGCTGACATTCCTGGACATTACCGCCAGTCATGAGCAGCGCGAGACCATGGTGCATGTGGTCGAGCAGGTGGCCGGTGAGGTGTTTATTCCGCTGACGGTCGGCGGTGGCATTCGCGAACTGGCCGATATCCGCCGGATGCTGAATGCCGGTGCTGACAAGATTGCGATTAATACCGCTGCCGTCTTCAACCCGGAATTTGTCCGCCAGGCCGCCGATCGATTCGGTTCGCAGTGCATCGTAGTGGCGATCGATGCTAAGCAGGTTGATGATGGCGCGACAACCGGCATACCGCGCTGGGAAATATTTACCCATGGCGGCCGCAAGCCCACCGGCATCGATGCCGTCGAATGGGCGAGAAAGATGGTCGAGTACGGTGCCGGCGAAATACTGTTGACCAGCATGGACCGTGACGGCACCCGGAACGGATTCGATCTGGCTCTGACCCGCGCGGTCTGCGAAGCGGTCGACGTACCGGTGATTGCATCCGGGGGCGTCGGTAATCTCGATCATCTGGCGGACGGGATTCTTGAGGGCACGGCAGACGCGGTGCTGGCAGCCAGCATCTTCCATTTTGGCGAACACAGTATCGCTGAAGCCAAACAGAAAATGGCAGACCGTGGTATCGAGGTGAGGCTGTAACAACAACCGGGCGCCTGACCGCGCTCCCTGTATTTGCGGGTGAATGAAGAATGAGTTCTGAGTGGCTGGATGCGATCAAATGGACCGATGAAGGGCTGGTGCCGGTCATCGCCCAGGATGCGCGGGACGGCAAGGTGCTGATGTTCGCATGGATGAATGCGCAAGCCTTGCGCCTGACTGCCGAAACCGGCCACGCCGTGTACTGGTCACGTTCAAGAAACCGGCTGTGGCACAAGGGCGAGGAGTCCGGACACCAGCAGCAGGTGCACGATATCCGTCTGGACTGCGACAATGACGTGGTCCTGCTGCAGGTGGAACAAAAGGGCGGCATCGCCTGTCACACCGGGCGGCGCAGCTGTTTTTATCAGCGGCTGGTTGACGATCGCTGGAGCGATGCGGAGCCGGTGCTCAAAGATCCATCGGATATCTATGGGAAAAAGTGACATGTCTGACGACATCCTCGCGCAGATAGCGGCGGTGCTGGAGCAGCGCAAACACGCCGATCCGGATTCTTCTTATGTGGCGGGCCTGTACGACAAGGGATTGGATGCCATACTCAAGAAGATCGGCGAGGAAGCCACCGAAACCGTGATCGCGGCGAAGGACGGAGATGCCGGTCAGATAGTTTATGAAGTCGCTGATTTGTGGTTTCATACACTGGTATTACTGGCTGAACAGGGCCTGGGTCCCGACCAGGTTTTGGGTGAATTAGGGCGTCGCTTCGGCTTGTCAGGGCTCGAAGAGAAGGCGGCGCGCAACAAATCCTAGGCTGTATCCGGCCGGAATGAATTTCAGGAGAGATGTATGGGTATCAGTGTTTGGCAACTGTTGATCGTTTTAGCCATCGTGTTGGTATTGTTTGGCGCCAAGCGGTTGCGCAATGTCGGTAGCGACCTCGGTGGCGCCATCAAGGGCTTTCGCCAGTCGATGAAAGAAGAAGATGCTTCCGAGCGTGATGAAGACAAGCTTGAAGATTCCAAAAGCAACCGTGTCATCGACGGCGAAGTGACCTCCAAAGACCACGAGAAAGTCTGAAGATCCGGCAGTCATGTTTGATATCGGGTTCTGGGAACTCCTGATCATCGGGGTCGTGGCGCTGCTGGTAATCGGCCCCGACAAGCTGCCTGGACTGGCGCGGACCGCCGGTCACTGGGTGGGGCGTGGTCGCCGGTTCGTGGCCAGTGTGAAAGCGGATATTGATCGCGAAATCGCCGCCGATGAATTGAAGAACGTGCTCGCCAAACAGGCGGAAAGCAATCCGCTGCATGAAATCGTGGAAGAAACCAAACGGACTATTGCCGATACGCATGGGCAGGTAGCCGGCAAGACTAAAGAATCCGGCGAGGCGGTGACCAAGCAGTCCGATGACCAAAGCCGCTCCTAATTCCTCGCCTGAAGGCGGTAACGAACAACCGTTCATTTCCCATCTCGTCGAGTTGCGTGACCGCCTGCTGCGCGTCGTTCTGGTGGTGGTGGTGGTTTTTCTCATGCTGGTGCCATTCGCTGACTGGCTGTTCACCCAGCTCGCCGGTCCGCTGATCCGCCAGCTGCCGGTCGGCAGCAAGCTGATCGCCATCGATGTGGCATCACCTTTCTTCACCCCGTTCAAGCTGGCGCTGGTGCTATCGGTCTTCGCTGCGATGCCGTACATCCTGTATCAGGCGTGGGCATTTGTTGCTCCGGGCCTCTACCAGCACGAGAGACAGCGTGTCTATCCGCTGGTTATCTCCAGCACCCTGCTGTTTTATCTGGGTGCGGCATTTGCCTATTTCGTCGTGTTTCCGCTGGTCTTCGGGTTCCTTACCCAGACTGCGCCGAGCGGTGTCGAAGTGCAGACCGACATCAGCCGCTACCTGGATTTTGTACTCACGTTGTTTTTCGCGTTTGGCCTGGCATTCGAGGTGCCAGTAGCAACGGTGGTACTGGTGTGGACCGGAGCAGTGACACCCGAGGCACTGCGCGCCAAACGTGCCTACATCATCGTCGGAGCCTTTGTCATCGGTATGTTCCTGACTCCACCCGACGTCATTTCCCAGACGCTACTCGCCGTGCCGATGTGGTTGCTGTTTGAGGTTGGCGTGTTCATGTCGAAGTATTTCGTCACAAAGCCAGAGGCAGACGAGGACGGCTACACGCCCATGGATGACAGGCAGATGGACGAGGAACTGGACAACATCGAGCGCGAGGAAAAGCCCGCGCGCGATACCTGAAGGTTGATCTTCTGCGCCTCGCAATCCTGATTTTTTTTCTGGCAATAATTCCGAAGTCCGGTGCGTCCGACGTTCCGCTCCCGCCGGATCAACTGGTCGGTCATCCTTCCCCATACCTGGCAATGCATGCGCAGGACCCGGTGCGCTGGCAAACCTGGAGCGCCGGGACGCTGGAGCTGGCGCGCAGGCTGAACCGGCCACTCCTGATTTCCGTCGGCTACTTCTCCTGTCACTGGTGCCATGTGATGCAGCGCGAGAGTTTCCAGGATCAGGAACTGGCGGAGCATATCAACAGCGCCTTTGTTCCGGTAAAAATCGACCGGGAATTGCAGCCTGCACTGGACGACTACCTGATGGATTTCGTGCGCGTGACGCGCGGTCAGGCCGGATGGCCGCTCACCGTTTTTCTTACACCGGATGGTTACCCGCTGCTGGGGGTCACCTATCAGCCGAGAGACGATTTTGCGGCGCTGCTGAATGATCTGCACCAGCGCTGGCTCAAGGATGGAGAATCCCTGCAGGTGCTCGCTCGCGATGCGTTGCGCGAATGGGAAGTGTTACGTGAAGCCGCGCAAAAGTCTGGATCTGATGCCAAAGATTTCACCCGCGACTTTTTGCGTCAGGTGGAACAGCGCCAGGATGAAATGTCCGGGGGTTTCGGGCAGCAGTCCAAATTTCCGATGGCCGCCCAGTTGCAGGCATTGCTGTGGTTACGGGCGCAGCACGATGACACCCGCTTTGATGATTTTATTCGCCTGACGCTGGATAGTATGGCCGACGGCGGCCTGCACGACCTCCTGGGCGGCGGTTTTTTCCGCTATGTCACCGATCCGTTATGGCAAACGCCCCACTATGAAAAGATGCTGTATGACAATGCCTGGCTGGCGCTGTTGTACATGCAGGCGGCAGACCAGTTGCAGTCCGCCCGATACCGCCGGATCGGCTTGAGCACGGTGGATTTTCTGATGCGTGAGATGCGCACACCTGGCGGCTGGTTCATCAGCAGTTTTTCTGCTGTAGACGATCAGGGACGGGAAGGCTGCTACTACCTGTGGAACCAGGGAGAGCTGCAGGAGCAGTTGAATCCGGAGCAGCTGAAGGCAGTCACGGCAGCCTGGTTCGATCCTCAGGACCCGGGCGCGGATTGTGGCAAGCTCCCGCGTCTGCAGCGGCCGCTGGTGGACGTGGCGGAACAGCTGAAGTGGCAGCCAGAAAAGCTGCATCGGGTGCTCGAGTCTGCACGGAGCAGGTTACTGGATGCTCGGGGCCGGCGTGGCCTGCCTGCCGACCGTAAAGGTATCGCCGCCTGGAACGGACTGACGCTGAGCGCGCTGGCAGCCGCGCATACCAGCAGTGGTGATCAGGCGTATGCGGTTGCGGCCAGCGCGCTGGTCGATCACGTCATGCGTCACTGGTGGGACGGCACGCGCCTGGTTCGTGCCACACGGGGTGAAAAGGTAGTCGCAGCCGCGACCCCGGATGATTATGCGCTGGTGGCCCGTGGTTTGTGGGACTGGAAACAGATCGAACCCGCCAGCGTCGATGAGAAAGCTATAGCGCAAATGGTGCGCCGGGCCTGGCGACTGTTTTACCGGAAGGATCGCTGGGTGCTGGATCAGGAGCCGCTGATCCCGATGCTCGGAGGACGCATTGCTGTAGAGGACGGTTCGCTGCCGTCAGCCAGTGCTGTGATTGCCGAACTGAGTGTGCAGGTGCAGAGCACGCGTGTTGACGCCGCGCTCAAAAGCAATGTCACCGCACATCTGGAGCACGTGCAAAGCCGGCTGGGAAATGCAGCCTTCTGGTACGCCGGCTATTTGAAACTGCTGGCCGGGGATCAGCCCTTGCGATAACGCAACCGAGTTCCATGCGTGAGGGACAGCGTGATTTCATCGGCATCCAGTTCGACGGGAAAGTAGGCGCCGGAGATTTTTGCTGCATTAATGCTGGCGCCCTCCAGATTGGTCTGCGACAGGTCCACGCCGCGCAGATCGGTCTGCCGCAAATAGCAGTCGCGTAAATCGAGTCCGTGGGCGTCGAGCTGGCGTAGATCCACATTGCGGAAATCGCAACCCGCCAGGTCACAGCTTTCCCCGGCTGCGCGCCGGCTGTTGAATGTCTCGACTTCGCCTTCGCGCAACAGTCGATACAAGGGGTCATCTTTAATCTGTGGAGTCGCTTTGTTCATGGCAGGGGTCCTTTCGCGTTTTCGGAGTATTAAAGAATAGCGGCATTTTGACCCCGGCATTGACGCATGCTCACACAGTGCCGGCCGCTCCCTCACTCCAGTACGTCGTCGAGCAACTCTATCCAGTGCCGGACCGGGATATCGGTCCCGCTCGCCAGCTGCAATTGACAGCCGACATTGGCGGTTGCGATGACCCCGGGCCCCCCATGTTGAAGTGCCTGAACCTTGTTATCCAGCAGGCGCCGGGAAAGTGCCGCTTGCAGTATCGAATAGGTTCCTGCCGAGCCGCAACACAGGTGTGCATCGGCAACCGTGGTCAGTCGAAAGCCGGCCCGACTGAGTATCGATTCCACCACCCCATTGAGCTGCTGGCCATGCTGCAGAGTACAGGGACTGTGAAAAGCGACGGCGTCGGGCAGACGTGCGGCGTTCAGTGGTGGCAGTGGTTCATTGACCAGCACCTCTGCGGGATCTTTGCACAGCTCGCTCACGCGTTGCGCTTTTTCCGCGTACGCCGGATCCTGTTTCAGTAGCTCGCCATAATCTTTTACCATGACGCCGCAACCGCTGGCGGTGACGAGAATAGCTTCGACGCCCTGGTCGATATAAGGCCACCAGGCGTCGATGTTGCGGCGCATATAGGCGTGCGCTTCATGCTGGGCTGACAGGTGATGGCTGACCGCGCCGCAGCACCCGTCGGCATCCGCTTCCAGTAACTGGATGCCGAGCCGGTCAAGTACCCGGGCTGTGGCTGCATTGGTGTTCGGGGTGGCGACGCGTTGCGCGCAGCCGCGCAACACCAGCATGCGGCGGGCATGGCCTGTGGTTGGCCAGCGGCCCGTCCGCTGCGAGGCGGGAACCTTGCGTTTCAGTGTCGCCGGTAACAGTGGCGCCAGCCATTGACCGAGGCGCAACAGCGGCGCAAAACGCCGCGGATAAGGTATGAATTTGCGTAACAGGTAACGTTGCGCGGATTCCAGCCGGCCACGTGGAACCTCGCGCTCGACGATATCGCGACCAATGTCCACCAGTCGTCCGTAACGCACCCCGGACGGGCAGGTGGTTTCGCAGGCGCGGCAGGTCAGGCAGCGATCCAGGTGCAGGCGCGTCAGTTCGGTAGGTGTCTCGCCTTCCAGCACCTGTTTGATGAGATAGATACGCCCGCGCGGACCATCCAGCTCATCGCCCAGCAGTTGATAGGTCGGACAGGTGGCGGTACAGAATCCGCAGTGCACGCAGCTGCGCAGAATACTGTCGGCCTCCTGTCCTTCTGGTGTATTGCGGTACCTGTCTGACAGTCGGGTCTGCATGATAGCGTTAGACGTATGCGCTACCGGACTGCCGTTGCCGCATGCGCCGCAACTTTTTTCAGCGGCTCCGGCACACCGGCCAGGCGTGCCCAGGCGCGTGCCAACGCCAGCTCATCGCCGACATTGCCGGGGAAAATTACCACCGGCATGCCGGGATAACGCGGATGGTCATCGGGACAACGAACCACCGAACACCCCGGCAGTATCTGCCCGAGAACGCGCGCGGCGGGAAGCGCCAGGCCGCTGCTCAGCACGTCATTGGAGGTGATGCCGCCTTTGCTGATGAGAAAACCGAGGCGCTCCGGCAGATGTCGCACCACATCCATGAGCAGCGCGGAAACGCGCTCTCCAAACGCCAGCCGTGTTGCCTGATCGGCAAAAACTTTTTCCGTGCGACTGGTGTAGATAACGCTGGTAAGACGGGACTGGTGTGCCCACCGCGCACGTCCAATGATTTCGTCGAGCAGTCTCCCGGGTTCGGTATCGATTCGATCCACATCGACTTCGATGCCCTCGATCCCCGGCATTGCCAGCAGTTCGCCCAGCTGTTCGGTCGTCTTCCTCACATGCGAGCCGACGATAACCGCGCCGGGGTTGCCATTACGTACAACCTTGTGCATTGCATCAGCCATCACCGGCTGCGGCGGCAGCTGCGCCAGCGCCGTCAACAGGCTCGCCGCACTGCGGAACAGATAGCGCTTGCCGGCTGCCGCGCACTGCATCAGCTGACTGCAGAAGCGATCGAGATCGGCCTGGCATTCGGCATCCACGACACAGCAACGATTGGCGTTCAGCGCCATCAGCCGTTCGCTGACGTCGGTGCGCACCTCGTCGAGCAGGAAACGCTCGACCTGACCTGCGCGAATGCGCCCGCCGGTTTTCTCTTCGACGTAGTCGGGCAGATAGCTGTGGGTGTAGCCGAACACCGAGTCGCGGGCGAATTCGGTTTCGTGCACCGGTACCGGCTTGTCATCGACAAGCAGGTAATGCGTGCTGTCGCGGGTAATACGTCCGCCTTCAAAAAACGCCGGCACCAGAAAATGCGCATCGAAGGGGCCAAGTTGTTCGGCGATGACATCAGTCTCCACCGGATAATGGCCACGCAGCGTTGAATCGGAACGACTCACCAGCACCGGGTTAACCGGCGTGCCGGCCTGCGCCAGAGCATCCAGTGCCTGGCGCAGGTTGCTGCAGACTTCACCGGTGACAGCCGCCGCTTTATCCGCACTCATGCCGCGTGTGTTGGTGAGTACAAAAAACAGGGGCGCCGCATCCTGCAGCCCCTGTTTGAGCGTGTCCACATCCCAGCGTGTCAGCAACAGACAGCTGTGCACAGTCTGTGACCCGGTCGGATCGTCGTCGAGGACAACGATTTTTGTTTGCGTCATGACTGATCCTTTCAGGGTGCAAGCGCATTGGCGCGCGCCACCATAGCGTCTGCGGTGATGCCATTGAACGCCATGATCTCCGTCGGCGACGCCGTAGTTTCACCGCGTTTCCAGCACAGGGTATCGCGTCGCGGTGCGCGGCTGCGCAGCAGCACCGGTTCCAGTGGCGCGCTCGGGCCGCCACTCACAGCCAGCAGCACATCGCCATCGAACAGGGCGTTGAACCGGTCATCATCCATGAACCGGCCATCCGGCTCGGACACCGTATCCCAGGCTATGTCGCTGGCCCGGTACAGGCGGCGCGGATTCACCACCGCCACGATGCGCACGCGATAGCCTTCTGCTTCCAGAGTGTCCCGCGCTTCGAAGACCGGCAGCAGAACCATGTCACCGGTCACCGCGAACACCAGGGTACCCTTGTCCCCGCGCGTGGATTCATACAGTGTAACCGCACCTTCGTCCACCGCTTCGCGTGCTTCACCGAGGCTCAGATACACCGGCAACGGACTCTTGGACGCGATGATCACCATGCCCTTGTTGTAACTGTCGGTGGCATATTCATACGCAACCTGAATGCAATTGGCATCACAGGGGAACAGCGGGTACACATTGCCGTTACGCATCATGGCGGCGAAGTAATTTTCGATTTCCGGGCGCTGATGCGTCCAGCCGTTGCGTCCCTGCTCTAGCGCACCGGCAGTGAACATGGTGACGATGGAGGGCGTCTTGCGGCGCAGTTCCGCCATCGCCTGGGTCACGGTTTGCACAATCGGCCAGCCGTTGATGGCGAAAGATTCGTATGACAGCCACAGTGCGCGGGATCCGAACAGCGACAGAGCGGCGGCAAACCCGGCGCAGGCATCTTCGTTGAGCGGCTCGTAGACCTGGCCGTCCGGCGACTGATTGTAGAGCGGGTCCTGGGTCGGGTGGCGAATCTTCAACGCATCGTTGATGTTTTTCATGGCCGAGGCTTCATTGCCATCTGCATTGCTGACCACGTAACGCCGGTCCGCCTGACCCACCTGCGCCACCAATGCACCCATAGCGGTCGACGGCACAGCTTTTTCGCCTTTGGCAAATGCCTGCATGTCGAGCTTCGGCAGTGCCGGCAATTCCAGTTCGCGTTCGGTCACTACTGTCTTCGCCGCCGGTCCGCCGCCGGCACGGCTGAAGTTGTCACGCACGATCTGCCAGCCTTCGGGTGGCAGTGCGCGGCGTTGCAGCCCTTCGATCATGTGCGCCGCGTCCAGCGTGTCAGCCGGATACAGGTTGTGAGATTTCGCGCCTACCGTATGCACGCCGGCGCCCTTGAGCTGCTTGATGATAAAGGCAGTCAGCTTGCCGGACATGGCCGAACGCGCCGCCCGGTCGACGCCGGTCAACACCGCCTGCGCGAACACCAGTCGCTGCGCAAAGGAGAAACGGGTGCTGTCGACAAAGGCACCGGTCTGCTGGCTGTCGTCGTAGTCCGCGGCGTCCACCAGCACCACTTCATCAAAGCCGTGGCCTTTCCAGTAATTGATCATGTCCGCGTTGCTGTGCAGTGACACCATCGAATGGTGCTCCTGCGAATACCCGTTCCAGATCAGCGTCGGCAGAAAGTTGGTGACATCCGGGTAAGCGATATGGAAGTGCATCATCGCATTCAACACGTAGGGTTCGCCCATGCCGCCGTCGCCGATGGTGACCGGAAACAGGATGTCGCGGTGCAGCCAGGCACCGGCCATGGCGAAATGCTGGCCCTGGCCGAGCGGGCCGGCCGGCGACAGCAATCCGGGTATGGCACCCGACAGGTGACCGAGCAGACCGTGCGTTTCGCGAAACCGCTGCATCATGTCGCTCATGGTGAAAATGTTCATCGCTTCAAGCGACGAGTCCAGGAACATCGACGAATAGAAACCGGGCGCGTGATGGCCGACTTCGGTAACGATATTGGTGTGGCCCAGCATCATCAGGGCAGCGTGCACATCGGCACTGGAAGCAAAGCCGCCCGGGTGTCCGGAGCCCTTGGAACCGCATACCTGCAGGGTGACATAACGCAGTGCATCGGCGCCGAGCAGGGTCTGGTAGGCGGCTTTCGGATCGTTGGCGTCGGCGATCGCCGCTGCATCGGCACTGATGACCGGGCGGTCAGCAAACTGGCTGAAATTCGGCCAGGCATCCCCGAAGTGCTGGATTCCTTCACAGAATGACGGCAGGGCTGAGAGTTGTTCTGCGCTGGTGCTGGTGCTCATGATTCGATCCTCTTCACCACGTCCTGAGATTTCATCAGGAAGAATGGTTTTCACAATGTGAAAAATCGGTTACTATCAAAAACGGCGCATAAACACCGCTGAACAGGAACCCGTTGAGCAGACAATAGCTCGAGATCGGGTATTTCGCAATACATAATCGTTTTCATAATGTGAAATATGAGTAAACCAACACCAGGCATTCAGGTAATCGATCGCTCATCCCAGTTGCTGGACAGCATTGCTGCCTGCGATGAGCCGGTCAGCCTCAAGATTCTCGCCGCTGATACCGGGCTGCATCCGTCCACCGCATTCCGGATTCTGGCCGCATTGGGCGGTGTCGGGCTGGTCGAGCGGGACTCGGCAGGCCACTACATGCTCGGCCGCAAAATCCTCCAGCTGGCGGGCCGGGTGCAGCGCGGCGTGGATATCCGCCAGGAAGCCATCGAGGTCATGCGGTCATTGCGCGACCAGTTGAGCGAAACCGTGAACCTGACCGTGCGCGAGGGGGATGAGGTCGTTTACATCGAACGCGTCACGCCGCAACGCATGATGCGTGTCGAACAGGTCATCGGCAGTCGCGCGCCTCTGCACGTTACGGCAGTGGGCAAGCTCATGCTGGGCGAACTGGGCGATGCATTCGTGCGCGCCTACGCCACGCGCACCGGACTGCCGGCCTATACGCCGCACACGTTGAACAGCGCCGAGGCGCTGCGCCTCGCGGTGAACCGGGCAATCATTGACGGCTACGCCTTTGACGACGAAGAAGCTGAGGAAGGCGTCGGTTGTATCGGAGTCCTGATCCGCGACCGTCGCGGTGCCGTCGTGGCCGGACTATCGGTGTCGGCGCCCATCGAGCGGCGCCGCGATGAATGGGTTTCCCTGGTCAAGCAGGCTGGCGCCGCCATCGCCGCGCGGCTGGGTTAGCTTCGCAGACGCACCGGAACGGCGTATAATCTGGCCCCAACGTGCATCACCGGATGCATTCTTCCTGAAAAATCGCCCGGCTGTGACCGAAGAGGCGTGAGAACAACCAAGCTGGAGGAAGTCGCATGAAGCCAGTTTTTGCCATTGGGGTGTGTATCGGCGTCCTGACCAGTGCCGGTGCCGTGCAGGGCGCCCAGTTTACCCGGCTGGGCGATCTGGATGGTGGCGCGGTTTCCAGTTCCGCCAACGCCGTTTCAGCAGACGGCAAGGTGACCGTTGGTGCGAGCGACTCCGGCCTCTCTACAGGTTCCGGTCAGTATCAGCTGACGGAACCGTTCCGATGGACACTGCCCGGCGGCATGAAAAGCCTCGGGTCCATTAATGGCACTGCGTTCACAGGTTACGCCAGTGGTGTATCCACGGACGGCAGCGTCATTGTTGGTTCGGATCTTTCTCGTATCGAAGAAGGCGATGGCATATTCGATGCCTTTCGCTGGACGGCGGCCGACGGCAAGCAGCTTCTAGGCCCGATCCCGACGCTGGAACAGCATACATTGCAGTATGTTCATGATGTGTCAGCTGACGGCCAGATCATCGTCGGCCGCGCGGAAGATCCCTTCGGCTCGTTTCTTGAATCCGCCAAAGCATTTCGGTGGACTGAAGCAACGGGTATGCAAAGTCTCGATCCTTCCTCATTCGCTGCCACGGCTGCTTATGCCATTTCCTCCGATGGTCAGGTCATAGCAGGAACCAGGCAGGAAGCCAGCCTCTACTTCGGTGCCGCCATCTGGACTGAAAAGGATGGCTGGAAATCGCTGGGCCTGCCACAGAACGGCAACAGTTCTGCCACAGCGGCGTCTGCTGACGGAAAAGTGATAGCCGGTTCCTATACGGGATCATCGAGTCTGAAGACCGCATTTCGCTGGACGCCTCAGGGCGGCGCAGTATTGCTCACCAATCCGGCGTCCGGTGAAGTGAGCGACGCGACCGCTGTTTCCGCAGATGGCAGTCGCGTAGTCGGTCACCTGATCACCGCGAATCAGGGGCGCCAGGCATTCCTCTGGGATCAGGTCAATGGCGTGAGACGCGTGGCGCATATTCTCGCGGCCGCCGGCGTCGATGACCTGGCGGACTGGGCATGGACCAGCGCAACGGATATCTCACCCGACGGTTCAATCATCGTCGGACAGGGCCTGAACCCGGACGGCAACCTGGAAGGCTGGATAGCTGACCTGAGCACCGGTTCCACCTCGGTGCTGCTCGACATCAAGCCGGGCGATGCAAAAAACTCGATCGACCCCGATTCCCGCGGCAAACTCAAATCAGCCATTCTGACCAGCGCCGGTTTCGACGCAAGCACAATCGATGTCGCTGGTGTTGAATTCGGACCGGGTGCTGCCGAACCGGACTGGTATCGACTTGATGATGTCGATGAGGATGGTGACTGGGATCTGACACTAAGATTCGAAACCCGGGCTGTCAGTCTCGCCTGCGGCGACAGCGCAGCAACAATGACCGGCATGACATTCGATGGCATGCAGATAGTCGGAACAGATTCCATCAATACGGTGGGTTGCAGATAGAAGATTGCTGGACGATCCGGATCTGCCGAAGAGACACACTTAGCTTTTGAGTGAAATATTTAGGAGCACAACAGGCATTTTGATGTCGTGCGTTGCGCTACTACTCGTGGGATGCTTTTGGGAATGCTCCGGCTATTGCCGGTAAAATGGAATGGCACTACAAACCGCACCGGATAACTCATCATTTTGAGAAATTGAAGCACTTATCGCACTGGTTATTTAAGTTCCAGGTCGAGAAGGATGGTAGTGTGTGTCCTGAGGCCAGAAAAGGAATTCCCGCAATCAAGCCATGTTGCTCAACCGGACAGTTACCCAAATAGGGCTGTGGATGAAAACGAATAACCAATCACTCCAGCCAACAGCCTGCGTCGCTGGCTGAGATCAAACGTTAAGCTTCAATAGATGAATAGGAAAAACCTTGCTACACCTACAAGACCCTAATTTCGCCGAATCGTACTCTTTGCATGAGGCGCTTATTAACGTTTGCTCCGGAGCCACACGAGGAAATGGGGCTTATGCATTTGTCTCAAAATCTGGAGCAGATCTCTTGTTAGGGGACGTTGAGTTTGAAAATATGTTACGTAGGGGGGCTTATCATTTAGTGGTTGGAACTGATCAAATAACCAATACATCCACAATCAACAGACTCATAGCATACCAAGATGCTCATCCATCTTTGACTGTCAATGCGTTCTTTCATGACACCAAAAACTCTCTTTTTCATCCGAAAATTACTTATTTTTCGAGTGAGAGTGGCCTCGGTAGTCTTGTCATTGGTTCCGGGAATTTGACCGCAGGAGGCTTGAGAAAGAACCGAGAAGCCTTTGCTGTAATTACCTTATCTGAGCAAGAGCTAATTAATATCGAAGCATATTGGAATGACTGGATCTCTCAGTCTGCGAATTACCTAAAGCCTCTAACTGATCCTGATGTTCTTAAAAGAGTTGCAGCAAACACAATTCGTGCTAAAGCGTGGAGAGATATCTCAGACGCTGTCGAGCTAGATGTAGTTGATGTACCTGCTGATAGCGAAAGCACAGAAGAATCGCTTGAATGGAAGTATCAAGAAAATAGCTTGGTCTTGTTTGCAGAGTTGCCACGAAGTGGTGATCGGTGGAATCAAGCGAATTTTGATGTGAATACTTTTGAAAACTATTTTGGTGCGACTGCAGGAGATAACAGCCAGAGAATACTGTTACGAAATGTGATCTCACAAGGTGTTCTGGGTGATATTGAAGTAAGACCGAGTGTTTCAGTGGCAAGTCAAAATTATAGATTTGAACTGGAGGCGGCAGCAGGCTTGGACTATCCAGCGAATGGTAGACCAATCGGCGTGTTTATTCGTCTGTCCACACGAATGTTTATATATAAGCTATTTATGCCAAGCATTGACGCTAAATATGAGGAAATAGTGGACTGGATGAATGCTAACTGGACAGGGAGAGCTGACAGAATGAAGCGTATTGTAAAAGAAGCTGGCGTGGTTTCGACGCTTCTGAATGGGACTTCGTTAAGTAGTTTTTTGGTGGCCCAGTAATGCAGCTCGACTTATTGGAAAGTCACTCAAGCTCACTAGAAAAAAACCAGACATCTGTCTTCCCAAAGAAACCGTTTCGCACGCTCCACTATCTGGGAAGCAAGCTAAGGATGTTGGAGTTTATAAAAACAGTTGCAGACGAAGAAGATCCAGATCAAGGGGCTATTTGCGATTTGTTTTCTGGATCAGGGGCAGTCTCTCAATATTTGTCTAATTATCGACGAATCATATCCGTAGATATTCAAGAATATTCAAGGGTAATCTGTGAGGCGTTACTGAGGCCGTGCTCCGAAAAAAATATTCTTGTGTACGGAAAAAGTATGCGAGCATCTTCTATCAGGCCAGTTCTAGAAGAAGCTCTACGTCCACTCGTTAATTGTGAGAACAAAGCTGTGGGACTTGGTGAGAAGGGAGACTTAGAACCAGTATGTAACTTCCTAGAGAATTGTTCGTTATACGGAGCTATTGATGGCTCTGCATGTAATAGTCTACCCAATCTCAAATTGGCTTTAACTAGTGCACTAAGATTGCTAGATGAACTTGACGGCTTAACAGCTCTAGCAAGCACTTACTTCGGAGGAGTGTATTTCTCGTTCGAACAAGCTATCCATATTGATGTCATATTAAATGAGATCAGGTGCGCCCCGCCTAAGTATAAAAACACGTTAATGGCCGCACTGTTAGGTACAGCAAGTGATCTTGTTAATAGCGTGGGTAAACAGTTTGCTCAGCCAATTAGGCCGCGAAAAAAAAATGGAGAACCAAAACCCAATTTAATTCGGCAACTGTCTAGAGATAGGGATCGTTGTGTGTTCGATACTTTTGAAGCTTGGCTTGACAGATACTCTGGAGTGAAAGAGGCAATAGGTGATCATGAAATATTCTGCATGGATTATAAACAAGCTCTCGACAGGCTTCCTGAAGATGTGGGTATTGTGTATGCAGACCCTCCGTATACTCGCGATCACTACAGCAGGTTTTATCATGGGCTTGAGACACTATGCCTCCAGGATTCCCCTGTAATCTCTAAGACAAGCATTGGCGGATCCATACGGCTAAGCCGTGGACTTTATCGGCAGGATCGCCATCAATCGCCTTTTTGTATAAAGTCTCAGGCGCCCGATGCGTTTAAACAACTTTTTAGGAAAGTGGCCGGGAATGGGAAAATATTAATGCTGTCATATTCACCTTATGATAAAGAGGCTAAAGCGCACCCGAGGGTTATGAAGCTGGAGCAGTTGCTCTCATTAGCAGAACAATATTTTAGTCATGTGAAATCATGTTCACCTGGCGCTTTTTCTCATAGCAAACTAAATCACTCGGAAAAACACCTGAAGGCAAGTGATAACGGTGAGATCGTCATCGTATGCAGGAATTAAGTATGTTAAAGAAAATAGATAAACACTCTGTATCGAGCAATCATCACCATAAGAACAAAATAGTTCATGGTGACAATCTTGAAGCGCTTGATTATTTACGTAGCCAGCATGAAGGCGAAGTAAGGTGTATCTATATTGATCCCCCGTACAATAATGGTGAGGTATATACACATTACGATGACCAATTTAACCATGAATGGTTAGAAAGCATTACATCTAGGTTAGAAAAACTTAAACCATTATTGCGTAAAGATGGCAGTATATGGATATCTATTGATGACAACGAAGTTCATTACCTAAAAGTAGCAGCTGATAAGGTATTTGGAAGGAGTAATTTTGTCACGACTATTGTTTGGCAACAAAGAACAACTAGAGAAAATAGGAAAGTATTTTCAAATAACCACGAATACATATTGGTTTATTGTGTAGATAAGAAACTTTTCACAAAATCGAGAAACTTGCTTCCCATAACAGAAGAAATACTCGCCAGATATAGGAATCCGGATAACGACCCTAGGGGACCATGGCAATCTGTTTCGGCAAATGTTCAGGCAGGACATGCGGTTGACTCTCAGTTCTATGAAATTATTTCGCCGTCCGGTAAAAAACATCTACCTCCTAATGGAAGATGTTGGGTGTATAACAAAACAAGAATGCTTCGGGAGATAGAAAATAATAATATTTGGTTTGGCAATAACGGAAGCGGAGTTCCTAGAATAAAAAGATTTTTACTCGATGCGAAGCCCGGTGTTACGCCTGAAACTATATGGTTAGGAAGTGATGTTGGAACAAATAAGCAGGCGAAGAAGCATATTCTGGAAATGTTTCCGGATAAGCCAGTATTCGACACACCAAAACCCGAACAATTAATTAAAAGAATTATTGATATTGCAACCGACGAGGGAGATCTAGTGTTGGATGCATTTCTTGGTTCGGGAAGTACGGCTTCTACAGCTCATAAAATGAACAGGCAATATATTGGTATAGAAAATGGTGATCATGTAGTTGAATACGCAGTGAAACGTCTTCAATTAGTTATTGATGGTGAGGAAGGCGGCATTTCTAAAGATGTTGGCTGGAATGGGGGCGGCGGGTTTGAGTTTTATAGGGTGGTGAGAAAGCATAACACTGCGCTGCGTTCGGACGGCGTTTCCGCTGCGCTTCAATGCCTCCGGTGAACTCGGTTGCTCAATGTCATACTGGAATTTCAGGTTACTGATAGTCGTTTGCAAAACTAAGCAGGAGATAGATGAAGCATATACATCCGGAGCATCGAAGCACCGCTTTAAGCTTGTCAAAATTGATTGAAGTCAGATATTTTGGTCTCGCAACATGCGGTAATGTTCATCGCTGATGTCCAGCTAGTTCGTTAGCCAAAAGAAAATCCTTTAAGCACCTTCAAATCAGATCGAACTACTTTTGCAATTTCCTTTGCATTAATCCCGTCACCTGAACGTTTGGTCACCTCGTTCAGAGAAACACGCTTGGCAACGACAACTTTGATGGTCTTGCTATCTTTCTGAGCTGTTTTTGATTTCACTTGCACACTCCTGTGCTTTAATTAGTAGCAGGCTATGTTCCAAGCCAATCCGCAAAGCAAAGTGATTAAATATCCAAGTATAGAACTGCCTTTTGCTGCTCTTGAAATACTCTCTTTTGTCTGCGACAACTGTAACAACGTAAGGGATGGTGTGAGTATAGTGATGAATAATAGGATAGCAAATTAAAGAGCATTCTTCATCTTCATCTGCCAGCCGCGGGACGTAATGCCGATCTTCCCCTTTAGCGGCTTCCTTTTCGCAATCTTCGATAACAACAAGTCTTTTCCTTTCTAAACAGTAGGATATCGAGCTTCCGGGGTCTTGGATCGACTCGATCGCAGTTCGCGGCGGTTCGCTATCAGGATAGAAGTAAAACCAGTCTACAGGCATGTTGTCTTCGACAACGGCTATGGTTACTTTAAAAGACACGCCTTCGTTGTCGATCGAATCGAAGAAGGCATGTAATCCATTGGCGAGTAATGCAATCTGTTGGTCTGGCTGAGTAATCGTTTTGAATGTCTCAGACGCGTTAGAGGGATCAGTTTTGGCTATGCTTCTTGTGCAGGCACCGAAGCGTTTCGCTTTTGCGCCCACAATCTTTTCGAACACCGCGAAAAGAGTCAGCAGCCCTTCTACATCGACTCCATCTTCAGTTTTGTTGTAAGACGCTATAAAAGCAATTATGGCGTTCCATATTATTAGATATAGCGCAATTGAAACGATTATCAGCAAAGGGTAGTCAGCGGAATATGCGTGTATCGTTACCAATAAGCTTTCTTCATGGCCTTGCTTCGAAATCGCGACAGCGTCTTTAATGTGGTATGTAATTGCAGCGGCCGGAACCACCGTAAGACTTGGAATGACGAAGTGCTTAGCCCACCATTTTTCAATAAGCTGTGCGAGGCGTTTTAAAGTTTTGCCGAGAAATCCCTCTTCAACAAATAGCTTTCGCATACGTTGTTTTCCTAAATGCTTCGGAAGCTATCGGGCACTAGGTCGCGTACCGAAATCTCTGATCCGTCGCTTCTACATTGCGTCTACATATACGTCAAGGGAATGATTCGCGGGCACTTGGCTTATTAATTATGGTGGGCCCGCCAGGACTCGAACCTGGGACCAAGGGATTATGAGTCCCCTGCTCTAACCAACTGAGCTACAGGCCCTGAATAATGTGGGAGTTTACCGTGCACAAAGCGGCGCGTCACCTGCAGAAGATGGCGCGCCGGCGTGACTAGTCGATTTCCAGGAAACTGCGCAGCTGTTCGGAGCGGCTGGGGTGACGCAGTTTGCGTAACGCCTTGGCTTCGATCTGACGAATGCGCTCGCGGGTGACGTCGAACTGCTTGCCGACTTCTTCCAGCGTGTGATCGGTATTCATGTCGATACCGAAGCGCATGCGCAGCACCTTGGCTTCACGCGGGGTGAGGCCGGAGAGCACGCCCTGGGTCGCTTCCTTGAGACCGGCGCCGGCGGCTGAATCGACCGGCGAATCGATGCTGGTGTCTTCGATGAAGTCGCCCAGGTGTGAATCCTCATCGTCACCGATCGGGGTCTCCATGGAGATGGGTTCCTTGGCGATCTTGAGCACCTTGCGCACCTTGTCTTCCGGCATGTCCATACGCTCGGCCAGTTCTTCCGGTGTCGGTTCGCGACCCATTTCCTGCAGCATCTGCCGTGAGATACGGTTCAGCTTGTTGATGGTCTCGATCATGTGCACCGGGATTCGAATGGTGCGCGCCTGATCGGCGATCGAGCGGGTAATGGCCTGGCGAATCCACCAGGTTGCATAGGTCGAAAACTTGTAACCGCGGCGGTATTCGAATTTGTCGACCGCTTTCATCAGGCCGATGTTGCCTTCCTGAATCAGGTCGAGAAACTGCAGTCCACGGTTGGTGTACTTCTTGGCGATGGAAATAACCAGGCGCAGGTTGGCCTCGACCATTTCCTTCTTGGCGCGGCGGGCCTTGGCTTCGCCGATCGACATGCGCCGGTTGATGTCCTTGATCTCGCTGATGCTAAGATTGGATTCGTTCTGGATGGCGACCAGCTTATTCTGGGCGCGCTGAATTTCGTCCTTGTGCTGTTCCAGCACCGGCGAATACTTGTGCCCACCCTTGATCTGCTTGTCCAGCCACTTCAGGTCGGTTTCGTTATCCGGGAACGACGTGATGAAATCCTTGCGGGGCATCTGGGCGTTGTGCACACAGACACGCATTATCACGCGCTCGTGGGTACGAATGCGTTGCACGGTGTGACGCAGGTTATTGGTCAGCGCCTCGACCATCCGCGGGGCGAGCTTCAGCTTCTTGAGGTGCTCGACGATCGGGTCGCGCATTTTACTGCGTGAACCGCCCTTGCCCTTGCCGGTCAGTGCGGCCTGCAGCTTCTCGTGCAGATCTTTCAGTTCAGCGAAGAACAGGCGCGTCTCTTCCGGATCAGGCCCGGTGTCGATTACGGCCGTGTCGCTGTCATCATCATCGTCCGAGCTGCTGTCGGTGCTTCCAGCGGATGACTGCACGGCGGGTGTCGGTATCGGTTCGTCAATTGCATTCGGATCAATGAAGCCGCTGAACAGATCCGCCAGGCGTGCTTCGCCGACCAGGGATTTTTCGTATTCCTGAAGCAGCAGTATCGAGGTCGAAGGAAAGCTGGCCAGCGCCGAATAGACCTGTCCAAGGCCGTCTTCGATGCGTTTGGCGATTTCGATTTCGCCTTCCCGGGTAAGCAGCTCCACGGTACCCATTTCACGCATGTACATGCGGACAGGATCGGTGGTGCGGCCGAACTCGCTGTCCACCGTTGCCAGTGCAGCGGCAGCCTCTTCAGCGGCATCTTCATCAGTGGTGACGGTATCGTTGGATAACAACAGGGAATCGGCATCCGGTGCCATCTCGTACACCTGGATTCCCATGTCGTTTATCATGCCAATGATGTCTTCGATCTGTTCGGGATCGACGATCTCATTGGGCAGATGGTCGTTGACCTCCGCATAGGTCAGGAACCCCTGTTCCTTGCCTTTCGCGATCAACAACTTGAGTTGTGACTGTTGGTCCTGGTTCATCACCTGAACGTTACTCCGCATAGCCAGTTGCCACTGGAAAAAGTCAAACGGGTATATTAGCTTATCCCGCGTATATTAGCCAGTTCAGTCTCTGTCTGCTGCCCCTGTCACGGCATGGGGTGACGGGCGGCAAACAGCTGTTTTAATTCCTGCTTTTCTGGATCGGTAAGGCCAGCTCCATGATCCAGCGAGAGCAATTGCTGCATCCTCTGAGCGGCGCGCTGTTCGGCCAGACGCTGAATGGCACCCTCAAATTCCTGCTGCAATCCATCGGAAACCTCCAGCGGCATCACCGCCAGTTGCGCCAGGTGCCGTTCCTCGGGCCTGCCGCGCCAGTGCTCCAGAATACCGGCAGTGTGTAAATGCGGGTGCTGCCGTAACATTTCAACCAGTTCAGTCAATAAATCGACACCCGGCATATCGAGATCCCTGAACGCATTCAGATCCTGCACGCAGGCGCTGAGTTTCGGTTGTTCCAGCAACAGGCGGATCGCGACCCGGACCGGACTGCGGCCGGACGATACCGGGCGCCGCTTCGGTGCCGGCGCCGCGGCAGCCGGCGCGTTCCCGAACACCCGCGCGGTCAACTGCGCGACTGGCAGACCGCTGTGCTTGCCCAGTTCGTTCAGCATCAGGTCACGAAACACTGAATCCGGCAGCTTCTGCAGCAGCGGGCGAGCCAGCTCGACCAGGTGCGCTCTTCCGTCGACGCTTCGGGTATCGACCTGCTGCGATAGCGTTGCATAGAAAAACTGCGAAAGTGGAACAGAATCGACAGTCTGCTCGTGAAACGCCTGATAACCGATGCGCCGGATCAGACTGTCGGGATCCTCGCCTTCCGGCAGGAACAGAAAACGCGCCTCCCGCCCGTCCTTCAGCACCGGCAGCGCATGTTCCAGTGCCCGCCAGCCGGCCCGCCGTCCGGCCGCGTCTCCATCAAAGCAGAACACGACCTCGGGGACAGTGCGGAACAGGCGTTCAAGGTGCTCGGGGGTGGTGGCGGTGCCCAGGGTCGCGACAGCATTGCTGATCCCGAACTGCGCCAGTGCTACGACATCCATGTAACCTTCGACAACCAGCAGGCGGTCGAGTTTCTGACTGGCCTTGCGCGCCTCGAACAATCCATACAGTTCCTGGCCCTTGTGGAACACCAGGCTTTCGGGGCTGTTCATATACTTGGGCTTTTCGTCGCCCATTACCCGGCCGCCGAAACCGATGGTGCGCCCGCGCCGATCGCGGATCGGGAACATGACGCGATCGCGGAACCGGTCGTACAGGCCGCCGTCGTCGCGACGGATCAGCAGCCCCAGTTCGACCGCAATTTCCTGCGTGTGCCTGTCGTCCCCCAGCTGGCGGGTCAGCGCATCCCAGCCGGCGGGGGCATAACCGAGTCCGTAACGGCCGGCTATTTCGCCGTTGACCCCGCGCTTTTTCAGGTATTCGACGGCGCTGCCGGCGTCGCGTAGCTGGCTGCGATAGAAACGGTCGGCGCGTTCCAGCACCGCATAGTGGGTGTCTCGCTGAGGCGCCTGATGGTCCCCGCTATCGGCCTCCCGTGGCACATCCAGGCCAACACCGCGCGCCAGTTCTTCGATGGCTTCGGGAAATTCGAAGTGCTCGTAATCCATCAGGAAGCCGATGGCGCTGCCGTGCGCACCGCAGCCGAAGCAGTGGTAGAACTGCTTGTTCTGGCTGACCGTGAAGGAGGGCGTTTTTTCGTTATGGAAGGGGCAGCAGGCCGAATACTCGCGACCGGACTTTTTCAGCGGCACCCGCGCATCGATGACTTCCACGATATCCACGCGGTTGAGCAGTTCATCGATGAAGCTTTGGGGAATGCGACCGGCCATGGCGACTATGGTAAGCCATGGCTGACAGCCAGGGAACGCGGCTGCGCGAATTGAACAGGGTATTGCAGCAGGAGGTTCGTGGCAGTGATCAGGCGCCGAGGCGGGCCTTGATTCTGGCGCTGACTGCGGACATATCGGCGCGACCCTGCAGTTTGCTTCTGAGTTCGCCCATGACCTTGCCCATATCTTTCATGCTGGCGGCGCCGGTATTCTGGATGGCTTCGCCGATCATGGTGTCGACTTCGGCGTCACTCAACTGCTCGGGAAGGTAGGTTTTCAGGACTTCGAGTTCGAAGTTTTCCTGGTCCACCAGGTCGTCGCGGCCGGCCCGGGCGTACTGCTCCACGGATTCGCGGCGCTGCTTGGCCATCTTGTCCAGCACCATCAGCATCTGTTCGTCGTCGAGTTCGATACGTTCATCGACCTCGCGCTGCTTGACGGCCGCCAGAATCAGGCGAATGACGCCCAGCCTGCGTTTGTCGCCGGCACGCATGGCATCCTTCATATCCTGTTGAAGGCGATCCTTGACAGACATGGGAAGCTCGCGGAAAGGATTTAGTACAGGCGGGTACGGCGCGTGGTATCGCGTGAGACCTTCTTGGCATGACGCTTTACAGCGGCTGCCTGCTTGCGCTTGCGTTCCTGGGTGGGTTTTTCATAGAACTCACGGCGACGAACTTCAGACAGAACGCCCGCCTTTTCGCAGGAGCGCTTGAATCTGCGCAGTGCAACTTCGAAAGGCTCGTTATCGCGTACTTTGACTTGTGGCAAATCCGTTTCCTCTATCTTGGAAAAATGGGTCGCATATTGTAGCAGTGACGACGGCCCAGGTAAAACACGGTTACCGGGTGCCGGCGCGCTTGAGTCGCGGCCGCCGTGGCGTACCATAGCGCCATGCTGATACTTGGCCTTGAATCCTCCTGTGACGAAACTGCGGTCGCGCTGTATGACACGGCGGGTGGCCTGCTGGCGCACGTGCTGCACAGCCAGATTCCGCTGCACGCGGAATATGGCGGGGTGGTGCCGGAACTGGCGTCCCGTGATCATGTCCGCAAGACCCTGCCGCTGGTGCAGGCTCTATTTAAAGAGGCTTGTGTAAAAGCTTCTGATATCAGTGGTGTAGCTTACACTGCCGGGCCGGGCCTGGTCGGTGCGCTGCTGGTCGGAGCAGCAATCGGACGCGGTCTGGCGTGGAGCTGGGGCGTCCCGGCGATCGGCATCCATCATATGGAAGGCCATTTGTTGGCCCCGATGCTGGAGGATCCGGCTCCGGAATTTCCGTTCATCGCATTGCTGGTTTCGGGCGGGCACACGCTGCTGGTGCAGGTCGACGGCGTCGGTAGTTACCGGATTCTGGGGGACACGCTCGACGATGCCGCCGGCGAAGCTTTCGATAAAACCGCAAAACTTTTAGGGCTGAATTACCCCGGTGGACCAGCGCTGGCGGCGCTTGCATTACAGGGGGATTCATCGCGGTTCCGCTTTCCTCGTCCCATGACTGACCGGCCAGGGCTGGATTTCAGTTTCAGCGGACTCAAGACTTTCGCGCTCACCACGTTCCAGAACAGCGCCGGTGACGACCAGACACGCGCCGACATCGCCCGAGCCTTCGAAGACGCAGTGGTCGAAACCTTTGTCATCAAGTGCCGCCGCGCGGTGCAGCAGACGGGCATTCAGAGGCTGGTGGTAGCCGGAGGTGTCGGTGCCAACCGGCGTCTGCGCGACGCCTTGCGCGGGATGATGGACGAACTCGGAGCCAGGGTCTTTTACCCGCGGCTGGAATTCTGCGGCGACAATGGCGCCATGATCGCTTATGCAGGAGCCTGCCGGTTGCGGGCCGGCCAACACCAGGACCTGGCCGTGGAAGTGCGGCCGCGCTGGTCGCTGGAAGAATTGCCTGCGGTCTAGTCGCGGGGCCGGATTTGTCCTTCAGTGCCCTTGATCAGTTGCACGATATTGGACCGGTGGCGCCAGAACAGCAGGGTTCCCATGAAGATCATCGCCAGCATCAGGGCCGGGTCCGGGATCAGCCACCATATATAGAGTGGCGTCAACAGGATCGCCGTCAGCGCCGCCAGCGATGAAATTCTGAGGCCATAGGCCACGCCCACCCAGGTGGCGATCGTCAGTAGCCCGACCGGCCAGTGCAGCCCGAGCAATACGCCCAGTGCTGTGGCGACGCCCTTGCCGCCCTTGAAACCGAAAAACACCGGATACAGGTGACCGAGAAACGCCGCCACCGCCACCGCCGACTGGACATCCAGTTCTGCACCGAGAGCGCGGGCCAGCAGTACTGGAATCAATCCCTTGACCATATCGCCGGCCAGTGTCAGGGCCGCGGCTTTTTTACCACCGACGCGCAGTACGTTAGTTGCGCCCGGATTTCCGGAGCCCTCGGTACGAGGATCCGGCAGCCGGAACAGACGGCAGATCAGAATGGCTGAGGATATGGAGCCGAGAAGATAGCCGCCGAGCAGCAGAAGGAGGTTAATGACCATGCGCGCTATTGGAATGCTTTACCGGCAAGCGGTCAAGCCGAGGTTTTAGGTGGAGCAGTCAGAATATTCTGTTTATAGTGCCGTGCTGGTCTATTGATGAATTTCGGAACGGTATGGATATTATTTTTATTCGCGACCTGCGCATCGACACAGTGATCGGTATCTATGACTGGGAGCGTTCGATCAAGCAGACGATTCATCTCGATCTCGAGATGGGGACGGATATCGCCCGCGCCGCAGCGAGCGATCAGATCGAAGATACGCTGGATTATAAATCCGTCGCGAAACGTATTATCGCGTTTGTCGAGGGCAGCAGTTTTCAACTGGTCGAGACGCTTGCGGAACGCATTGCGGCACTGGTGCGTGACGAATTTCCGGTGCCCTGGATCCGGCTTACACTGAACAAGGGCGGTGCGGTGCGCGGCGCTCAGGGCGTCGGTGTGATCATCGAGCGCGGGGCAAGGAACTGAGCATGAGCAAGGTCTATGTCAGCGTAGGTACGAATATAGACCGTGAGCATAATGTCCGGGCTGCACTGCAGCGGCTTGCTGAAGAGTTCGGTGTGCTGGAGCAGTCGCAGACCTATGAGACGGTGGCCGTCGGTTTCGAGGGTGAGCCTTTTTACAATCTGGTGGTGGCTTTCGATAGCGAGCAGGATCCGCAACAGATTGCGCGCATCTTGCGGCAGATCGAGGATGAGCACGGCCGCCAGCGTAGCGGGGGCAAGTTCAGCGACCGCACGCTCGATCTGGATCTGCTGCTGTATGACGATCTGGTGCTGAATTCACCGGACCTCACCCTGCCGCGCCCGGAAATTGAAACCTACGCATTTGTCCTGCGGCCGCTCGCGGAAATGGCCGGTGATTTCAAACATCCCCTGACGGGCCGGAGTTTTGCGGATATGTGGAACGATTTCGATTCCGCTGCGCAATCCATGTGGCCCGTGGACCTCTAGTTTTACCGCATGTCTTCGGCACTGCCGCAACCCGCCGCCGAGGCGCGCGCTGTCAGTAATGCGCTGCTGGATATCCTGCGCCGCCGGATTGAAGAGGCGGATGGCTGTCTGCCCTTCGATGCCTTCATGCATTCCGCACTTTACGAACCGGGCCTCGGCTATTACAGCAATGGTCTGATGCCGTTCGGCGAGGCGGGCGATTTCGTAACCGCGCCGGAGTCCGGCAGCCTGTTCGGTCGGTGTCTGGCGCGCTGCATCGGTAGCGTGCTCGCGCAGTGCCAACCGGCAGACGTGCTGGAAATCGGCGCCGGTAGCGGGGCGCTGGTGGTGGATATTCTGCTGGAGCTGGAGCAGCTGGACCAGTTGCCCGGGCATTACTATATTCTCGAGCGCAGCGCCGCTATGCGTGGTTTTCAGGGACAGGCGGTCAGCCGCTTGCCTGCATTGCTGCGGGAGCGGGTCGTCTGGCTGGACGAATTGCCATCGCCGGGCCTGCGCGGTGTGGTGTTCGGCAATGAGCTCGCCGATGCGCTGCCGGTCAGGCGTTTCCGCTGGCAATCCGGAACCATCGAAGAGCTGGGCGTCGGCTATGATGGCGAACGGCTTGTCGAGTGCGCGCAGCCGGCGGACGCCGGGCTGTCCGACCAGGTGCTGCGGCTGGCGCGGGAACATGACTGGCCGGAGCGCTATGAATCCGAATATTGTCCGACGCTGCAGCCGCTGGTGAGCAGCATTGCCGACTGCGTCGAACAGGGATTGTTGCTGTTGATCGATTACGGTTACGGTCGCGCGGAGTACTATCATCCACAGCGCAGCATGGGCACCCTGATGTGCCACTACCGTCACCAGGCGCACGCCGATCCGCTGCGCTATCCGGGGCTGCAGGACATTACTGCGTTCGTGGATTTCACTGCCGTTGCGGAAGCGGCTGATGCACAGGGTATGCAACTGCGCGGCTTTACCAGCCAGGCGCAGTTCCTGCTCGGCTGCGGCATCGATCAGCTTCTTGCGGAGCTGGACCCTGCGGACACGCGGCGCTTTCTGGAACGCAGCAATGAAGTCAAACGGCTGTTGCTGCCGGGCGACATGGGCGACCGTTTCAAGGCGATTGGACTGACGCGCGGAGCGCTGGAGCGTCCGAAAGGATTTACTCTGCAGGATCTGCGCAGCAGGTTGTGAGCAGCTGAGGTAGAATACGCGGCTTTATCCATACCAGAAAGATAACGTCCAAATGGATTCTCTTCACGCAATCATCCTCGCCCTGGTACAGGGGCTAACGGAATTCCTGCCTATCTCCAGTTCCGCGCATCTGATTCTGGTGCCGGTACTGGCCGACTGGCCCGATCAGGGTCTGGCCTTCGATGTCGCGGTGCACTTTGGCACCCTGACTGCCGTGGTGACGTACTTCCGCACCGAACTGCTGGCCATGTCGGCCGCCTGGTTCCGATCGCTGGGGGCGCCGCGTCAGGCGGATGACGAGGCGCGGCTGGCCTGGGCGGTGCTGCTCGGCACGATTCCGCTCGGGTTGGCCGGACTGTTGCTGCACGATGTTGTCGAAACGCACCTGCGGTCGCCGCTGATTATCGCCTCTACCACCATTCTGTTTGGTGCGCTGCTTTGGTATGCCGATGTGCGCGGTGCGCAGACGCGTTGCGAATACCGGCTTGGCGCCGGGCGAATTGCGCTGATTGCTTTTTCTCAGGTGCTGGCGCTGATCCCCGGAACCTCGCGTTCGGGTATCACCATTACCGCGGGTCTGCTGGTCGGACTGGATCGCAAGGCGGCGGCGCGCTTCTCGTTTCTGCTGTCGATTCCCGCCATAGCCATGGCTGCCGGTTATGAAGGCAACAAACTGATTGGTGCCGGCGAAGCCGTGCAGTGGACGCCGATAGTAATCGGTGTGCTGGCGTCCGCTGTCAGCGCTTATTTGTGCATCCATTATTTCCTGAAGCTGCTCGACCGCATCGGCATGCTGCCGTTCGTGATCTATCGCTTTGTGCTCGGTGCCGTCCTGTTCCTGTTGTTCTGGTGAGCTCGGCCATCTGATGGTGCAGGGCCCCGGCGCAAATGCCCCAGGTCGGGGCAAATGCCCCCATTCGTTGCGGCGAACGTACCGGTAACCCACTGTATCTAAAGCCAGTTGTATATATGGCACTGTTGTTGCAAAAAAGTCGGATAACAAAAAACACTTTTCGAGGTCGGAGCCATGTTATTTCACAAGCTATTGATTGTAATGGTATATCTGTTCGCGGCGGGCATTGCCACTGCCGGAGCAGACGCGCCTCCGGTTCCCTATAATGTGGCGCAGATTGCGGGTTCCGGTCTGGCTTCAGGTCTCGCCGCTGAGGCAGGCAATGTCGGCTGGGTGATCGCACAGGATTCTTTTGGGGATGCCGGGTCGGCAGTCCGGGCGTGGAGGCAGCTGGTGTCCGGGCGTGCGGCCCTGATGCCCGGTAATGAAGCGACCCCCGGGCTTTTGTATTACGTGGGAATCGCTCTGATCGGATTCGTCATGGTGGGGCGCCGCCGTGACCGTTCAGGATCCGGCTGCCGGCAATAAGATCAACCTGCATCCTGCAGCACTGCCAGGCGCCGCTCGCGAATGGCGGCCCCCAGCGCGGGTCCGCTTAACTGTTGTTCCGCGAGTTGTGCGGCGTTGACTGCAGCGGCACGTCTGCCGAGCTCACCGAGCTGCTCCTCGCGTGCCCCGTCAATCAAACCGGCGACACCGTAGGCTTTGAGCAGCAGCGTCCAGCGCCCGGTCTGCCGGAACGCACCCGATGTTTCCATCATGTTCAGCAGCTGTTCAGGGTCATCGCTGGTGACCTGTTGCTCCAGACGCACCGCATCGGCGGCAACTTCAGAGTATTCATTCGGGGCACGCAGGCGCTGACACAGCGACTGCACCTGGTCGAGACGCTGCTGCTGCGAAAGATCCCGACCGAGCGCCAGCATCAACACGGCAAAGCGTATACGCGGATCATTGCTGCGCAGCGCTGACTGTTGCAGAGCCCGCAACGGCCCCGGTAATTCCCCACCGCCATGCGCTCCTGTCGGTTGCGCAAATTCGCGATCGATTTCCGGGAACAGCACGCCCAGTGCATCGCAGCCGCGCAGCACAGTGAAAAACTTTTCCGGCGTGTCGGTGGTCAGCGCGCGCGCGAATTCCGACCACACACGTTCCGGCACCAGGTGATCTACCTCGCCATTGGCGACCATGCTGCGCATCAGGCCGTTGGTTGCGTGCGCAACCTTGAAGCCCCACTTGCCGAACTGCGCAGCAAAACGCGCCACCCGCAGAATGCGCACCGGGTCTTCGGCAAACGCCGGGCTGACGTGGCGCAGCAGGCCGGCGTACAAGTCGTCCTCGCCGTGGTACGGATCGATGAGGGTGCCGTCAGCATCTGCCGCCATGGCATTGATGGTCAGATCGCGGCGGCGCAGATCCTCTTCCAGCGTAACTTCCGGACTGGCGTGGAATTCGAAGCCTTTGTAGCCCGGTGCAGTTTTGCGCTCGGTCCGCGCCAGCGCATATTCTTCTTTTGTCTCGGGATGCAGGAATACCGGGAAGTCCTTGCCGACGGGCCGGTATCCCTGGGCACGCAGCTCCTCCGGTGTCGCACCAATGACTACCCAGTCGCGCTCCCTGACCGGCAGTCCCAGCAGTTTGTCACGGACCGCGCCACCGACCAGATAGACCTGCATCAGACCTCGCGACGGGCGCTGGCGCGGTAGCGGGCATACTGTGCGCGGGTGTGCCGGTCGGCGAGATAGGCGGGAACTATGCACTCGACCGAATGGGGTTCGATGCCGAGCCCCGGTAGCGCCGATGCGGAGCAGACGCTGTCCTTCTGTAATGAATAATAGTTGTCGATGGAGAAGGGTTTGCCGGGCACCAGGCCCAAAGCGTGCCCCTGCAGGCGGGCCATGAAGTCCGGTATCCCGATGACCTGCGTGCGCTTGCCGATCTGCTGCGCCGTGTATTGCACCAGCTGTTGCAGGGTGTAGATTTTTGGCCCGCACAGTTCCAGGCGCTGGCCGACCGTGCGTTCATCGTTGATTGCCACCACAAAAGCCTCGACCACATCACCCACGAACACCGGGGCAAAACGGCTGTCGGCGCAGGCCAGCGGGAACAGCGGCGGCGCCAGCCGCAGCAACGCCGCGAAGCGGTTGAAGAAGCTGTCGCCGGGACCGAAAATCACCGACGGACGAAAGCTGGTAACCCGCAGTCCAGCCTGTTGCTGCACGAGGTCTTCGCCCTGGCCCTTGGTCTTGAGGTAGCGGCTGTGCGATTCGTTGACGTTGGCGTTCAGCGCGCTCATGTGCAGCAGTCGTGATACACCGCTTTCCCGCATTGCCTTGACGATAGCGCGCGGCAGCTCCGCATGTACCGTCTGGAATTTACTGTTGCCGGTTTCGTTGAGTATGCCGGCAAGGTTGATCACGCAATCCTGACCGGCGAGCAGGCCTTGCAGTGCGACGCTGTCGTAAGGGTTGATTTTAACCACCCGTACCGAGTCATGCAGTCGAAACTCGCGATGGCGCTCCGGGCGCCGCGTGGTGAGCGTGACCGAATGTCCAAGCGCAGCGAGCCGGTGCACCAGGTCCGTTCCTACAAAGCCGGTTCCACCGACCACACAGATACGTTGTCTTTTCATAGTTATTCCCGGTTTCTACCGCCCAAGTATACAACCACGCGCGGTGACTGGCAGCCTGTGCTAGTAGCGCTGCCGGATGGCCGGCATGCGCTCGCTGATGCGGGTTACCGGCCGCTGCAGGCGCCACTCGAAAACGGTGGCGTTGAATAATACCCGGCGCACGTAGTCGCGAGTCTCGTGATAGGGAATCTGCTCCATCCACAGGTCGGCCGCCATGGTGCTGTCGCCCGGCAGCCAGCGGCTCACCCGGTGTGGTCCTGCATTGTAGGCTGCGGCCGCGAGTACCGGCGAACCATTGTAGCGTTCCAGCAGCTTGCTCAGGTAGGCGCTGCCGAGGCGGATATTGGAATCTGACTGCAACATGGAACGATTGCCGTGGTAACGGATATTCAGCGCCCGCGCCGTCTGCCGGCCGGTCGCCGGCATCAGTTGCATCAGGCCCAGGGCGCCGACCGGCGAATGGGCGTCTTCCATGAAACCGCTTTCCTGGCGAATCACACCATAGATCAGCGCCGGGTCCAGCTTGTATTGCCGGGCATTGGCGAGAACCGTTTCGCGGTGCGGCAGCGGAAAGCGCAGCGTCAGGTCGGACCAGTAGCGCGCCTCGGTGGCAGTGATAATGGCGCGATCATGCCAGCCCCAGTTGTGCGCCAGCAGCGCCGCAAACTTCAGTTTCGTCTCGGACAGATTCCGGGTGGCGTGAAACCATTCGCGCCGGGCATCGAGGCGCTTGCCGATCAGATACAGTTCGTGTGCACGGCGGATGCCCGGCAGGTTCTCGACCTGCTGCATCTGTTGCGCATCCAGATCGATGCGCGCTTCGTTCATCTCGTAAGGCCGATGCAGGCGGTCGGCGGCCAGGAAGCCGTGGTAACTGCGTTCGCCGCTGAGGCGGGTAAATACTGTGAGTGCATCGCCGGCGGCACCGCTGTTTTCCAGGGCATGTCCGCGCCAGTAGGTCCAGAGCTCCGAGTCCCGTTCCGGTGGCTCGAGTCTATCCATCCAGTGCAGCGCCGCCTGCCAGTCGCTGTTGAACAGCGCCACGCGAATGCGCCATTCACGGGTGCTGGTGCTGGCGTGGCTGTCCGGCACCGCGGCCATCCATTGCGCCGCCAGCGGATGGTTGCCGAGCGCCGCCTGCAGGGCGATAGTCTGGATCAAAGAGCCATTCTGATCATCATTGAATGCATGGCTTGCGGCAAGCTGTTGCCAGTGTTCGAAGGCCTGTTCCGGCTTGTGACTCGCAAGGCGGTGCAGTGCGTGCATCAGAATCTCGCGTGTCAGAGGTGTGTCCTCGCGTGCCCAGTCGGCCTTGAGTGCCGCGGTCGGACGCTGGTGTGCATGTTGCCAGCGCTTCACCCATTCGCGGTCGCTTTCCGACAGGCGTTTGGCGAGGAAACCCGCGAGACTGGTTTTCTGGTTAGCGAATGCCAGGCGAATCCGTTGCCAGATGTGCTGGCTGTCGAGAATCGAGGCGGCATACAGTTGATCAAATGCCGGGTCGCAGGCGTCCGGCTGCGAGTGGCCAACCAGCCACAGCGCCAGCGTGTCCTGCAGCGCCGCTTTGCGATCGCCCCGGGTCAGGCGCGCGCGCACCTCGTAGCACTGCAGCGTGACCGAGGACTGGGGCTGATAGAAGCGCAGCGTGTTGACCCAGTCCTTGCGCTTTCCAAGCACGTGCAGCCAGCTGGAGCGCAGGCGATGTGCGATCGGTTGATCCTGATAGCGTTCCAGAAACGCCTGCACTTCGTCGGCTGAGGCGGTCCTGAGCCGGCGTTGCAGATCCCAGTAATCGAGGTAACCGTAAAGCGGGTGATCGTCGAGCTGTCGTTTCAGGCTTGCAAAGGTTTCCGTTTGCCCGCTGTTCAGCGCTTTTTCGGCGTCGAGGAACAACTCCTGCTGCTCTGTCGCAGTGCTTGCCGGGGCGGCCGGCGGTAACAACAGTATGCTGGTCACTGCAAGTCGCCGACACAGATTCCACAATTCCATCACCTGCATACTACTGCCATATCCATAAGACGCGGCTAACCATAAAAGAGTCCTGACAAAGGTACAATGCCGCCCATGGATATATTTTCACTGCTGCTGGTCTATACGCTGCTGGGTGTCTTCGCCGGCGTGACAGCCGGGCTTCTGGGGGTCGGTGGCGGTCTGATCATCGTGCCGATTCTGGCTGGCACCTTTGTCGCTCAGGGTTTTTCGGCGGAGCTTGTCATGCCGCTCGCCATCGGCACCTCATTGGCCACTATCGCATTCACTTCCCTGTCGTCGATGCGTGCGCATCACCGGCGCGGTGCGGTGGACTGGCCGCTGATGCTGCAGCTGTCGGCCGGTATCCTGGCTGGCGCCTGGCTGGGCGGTGTGCTCGCGGTATGGCTTGGCGGTGTCTGGCTGGCGTTGTTATTCGGAATGTTCGAGCTGGCGGTGGCGGCGCAACTGGGCTTTGGTCGGCCACCGGCGCCGCATCGGCAAAAACCGGTCCGACTGCTGAACGCGCTGGCGGGTCTGGTCATCGGTGCGGTGTCGGCGCTGCTGGGTATCGGCGGGGGCACCCTGACTGTGCCTTACCTGGTCTGGCACAACATCGACATGCGCCGCGCCGTCGGTACCTCGGCAGCCTGCGGCTTGCCCATTGCCGTGGTGGGCGCGCTCGGTTTCGTGCTGGCAGGCTGGAATGATGCGGCACTTCCCACCGGCAGCAGCGGCTATGTGTACTGGCCGGCAGCCGGCACTGTCAGCCTCGCCAGTGTAATGGCTGCACCGTTCGGTGCAGCACTCGCGCACCGGATCGATCCACGGCGACTGAAAAAAACTTTCGCAGTCTTCATTGCGCTGCTCGGCATCGGTATGATCTTTACGCAAGTGCTTGATTCATAGCGGTGCATGCTTCACCATGACGGAATGTCAGATCGCCACCCCGCTTGATGTGCGTCAAGGATTATGCGCTTAAAAAACGCCCATCATGATTCACCTTCTGACCTGAGTGTCTGAGTCCCGAAACGTGGCCACAGTGATTACCAGAATGCAGTTTTTACGCGGCGACTTCGCGGGACGCACTGCACCTCAGCGCCCACCCTGGGCGCTGCCGGAAAGCGAGTTTCTTGCCCGTTGCGATCGCTGCGGTGACTGCGTGTCGCGCTGTCCAACCAGGATTCTGATAAACGGCCGCGGTGGTTTCCCCGAGGTTGATTTCAGCGCCGGCGAATGCCTGTTTTGCGGTGACTGCGTGAGCGCCTGCCAGCCCGGTGCGCTGTTACAGACCACCGATCGAGCGCCGTGGTCGTTGCGCGCGGTGATCGATGCGAGTGTCTGCGTCGCGCAGCGTGGCGTCGAGTGCCGCAGTTGTTCCGACCCCTGTGAGCCGCGCGCTATCCGCATGCGTCTGCAGGTTGGTGGCGCGGCGATTCCGGAAGTGAATCTGGCGAATTGTAATGGCTGCGGCGCCTGTTACCCGGTGTGTCCGGTGCAGGCGATCCGGGTTCAGCCGGTTGAGTTACAGGAGGCAACATGAACATGCATATCAGTGGTGTATTGGTGCGCGCTTATCCGCAGCACCTCGAAACCGTCTCGCAGGCTCTGTCCGGACTGCAGGGCGTCGAAGTGCATGGCGCGAATCCGGATGGACGTATCGTGGTGACGGTCGAGCAGGAAAACGAGGGCAGTATGTCGGATCTGCTGGTGCAGATGCAGGACGTGCCGGGCGTGCTGTCCGCCTCGATGATTTACCACCAGTTTGAAGAATCAGGTCAACAGGAGGCCGAACAATGAAACTCACCAGACGGGATTTCATTAAATCCAACGCAATTGCCGCCACCGCGACAGCTGCCGGTATCACTATTCCCGGAGTCGGGGGCGCACTGGCCGCATCCAAAGACGTGATTCGCTGGGACAAGGCGCCATGCCGCTTCTGCGGTACCGGGTGCAGCGTGCTGGTCGGCACCAAAGAGGGCCGGGTAGTCGCGACCCAGGGCGATCCGGATGCGCCGGTTAATCGTGGCCTGAACTGCATCAAGGGCTATTTCCTGTCCAAGATCATGTACGGCAAGGACCGGCTTACCCAGCCACTGCTGCGCAAGACCAACGGCAAGTATGACAAGAACGGCGAGTTCACCCCGGTAAGCTGGGATGAGGCGTTCGACGTCATGGCCGAAAAATTCAAGGCCGCCTTGAAAAATGACATGGAGGCAAACCGCGGCAAGCCAGCCGACGAAGTCGTGTCCACGGTGGGCATGTTCGGTTCCGGCCAGTGGACCGTGTTCGAAGGTTACGCTGCATCCAAGCTGTACAAGGCCGGCTTCCGCTCCAACCACATCGATCCCAATGCGCGTCACTGTATGGCTTCGGCGGTCGGCGGTTTCATCCGTGCCTTCGGCGCCGACGAGCCGATGGGTTGCTACGATGATCTGGAACATGCCGACGGCTTCGTGCTCTGGGGCTCGAACATGGCGGAGATGCACCCGATCCTGTGGTCGCGCCTGACCGACACGCGCCTGACCAGGCCCGGATGTGAAGTGCACGTGCTGTCCACATTCGAGCACCGGTGCTTCGATCTCGGCGACAACAATATGGTGTTCGTGCCACAGACCGACCTGGCGATCCTCAACTACATCGCCAATTACATCATTCAGAAAAAGGCCTACAACCAGGCGTTCATCGACAAGCATGTCAACTTCACCGCCACGCCGACCGACATCGGCTACGGTTTGCGACCGGAACATCCACTGGAGCAGAAAGCTGCAAATGCGGGCGGCGGCAAACTGTCGGCGATCAGCTTCGAGGAATACGCAAAGTCGGTGGAGCCTTATACGCTGGAGTACACGTCGAAACTGTCCGGCGTGCCGAAAGCCAATCTGGAACGGCTGGCAAAACTGTATGCCGATCCGGCCCGAAAGGTCACCTCGTTCTGGACCATGGGTTTTAATCAGCACACTCGCGGCGTCTGGGCCAACGGGCTGGTGTACAACATTCATCTGTTGATGGGCAAGATCTCGGAACCGGGCAACAGCCCGTTCTCGCTGACCGGTCAGCCATCAGCCTGCGGTACCGCGCGCGAGGTCGGAACCTTCTCGCACCGTCTGCCTGCCGATTATGTAGTGAACAAAAAACCGCACCGGGATCTGGCCGAGAAAATCTGGAAGCTGCCGGAGGGTACGGTGCCTGGCAAGGTGGGGTATCACGCCGTGTTGCAGAACCGCATGCTGAAGGACGGCAAGCTCAATGCCTACTGGGTCATGTGCAATAACAACATGCAGGCTGCGGCAAACCTGAACGAGGAAACCTACCCCGGTTATCGCAATCCGGCGAACTTCATCGTTGTGTCCGACCCTTACCCGACAGTGACGGCTATGGCCGCCGACCTGATTCTGCCTACTGCCATGTGGACCGAAAAGGAAGGCGCTTACGGAAACGCTGAACGCCGTACCCAGTTCTGGCGTCAGCAGGTGAAGGCGCCGGGTGAATCTCGTTCGGATCTATGGCAGCTGGTCGAATTCTCCAAACGCTTCAAGGTAGAAGAAGTCTGGCCGGAAGATCTGCTGGCTAAACAGCCGGAGTCCCGGGGCAAAACCCTGTATGACATACTCTTCGCTAATGGACAGGTCGACAAATTCAAGATGCAGCTGGTCACCGATGATGACGGCAATATCTATGAAAATCAGGAAATGGATGACTTCGGCTTCTATGTGCAGAAAGGGCTGTTCGAGGAATACCGCCGCTTCCAGCTGGAAGGTCCGAAGGTGGGCCATGAACTGGCGACTTTCGATACCTATCACAAGGTGCGCGGGCTGCGCTGGCCGGTAATCGACGGCAAGGAAACCCTCTGGCGCTATCGTGAAGGTTACGATCCGTACGTGAAAAAAGGTCAGGAAGTCGCGTTCTACGGTAATGAGGACGGCCGGGCCAATATCATTACCGCGCCTTACGAGCCGGCCGCCGAAAGCCCGGATGACGAATATGATCTCTGGCTGTCGACCGGCCGGGTGCTGGAGCACTGGCATTCCGGATCCATGACCCGCCGGGTGCCGGAGCTGTACCGCGCATTTCCTGATGCAGTGATTTTCATGCATCCCGATGATGCCGAAGCGCGTGGTTTGCGGCGTGGCGTGCCCGCCAGGGTCGTCAGCCGCCGTGGTGACATGACCGCGCGGGTCGAAACCCGCGGCCGCAATCGTCCGCCGAAGGGGCTGATTTTTGTGCCCTGGTTCGATGCCAGCCGGCTCATCAACAAGGTGACACTGGATGCAACCGATCCCCTTTCCAAGGAGACCGATTACAAAAAGTGTGCTGTTAAAGTCGTGAAAGTCTAGGCGCGCGATAGAACCATGATCGGCAGCAAGCCACAGATCAGCGCCGCACGTCGACGATTCCTTGTCGACATGGCCCGCACTGCGGGCGGTGTGGCGCTGTTTGCCGGCGGTCTGGGATTGTACGCGCGGCAGGCGCATTCGCTACCGTCGCTGGCGATTCGCCCGCCCGGTGCGCGTGACGAGGAACAGTTCCTTGGTGCCTGTATACGTTGCGGACTCTGTGTGCGCGATTGTCCCTTTGATACGCTGAGCCTGGCTACGCTGGATGCTGCTGTGAATCTGGGTACGCCCTATTTCACCGCGCGTAATATTCCCTGCGAGATGTGCGATGACATCCCTTGCGTCAAGGCCTGTCCGACCGGCGCACTGGATCCCGGGCTTACTGATATCGATGATGCGCGCATGGGACTGGCGGTTCTGATCGATCAGGAGAACTGCCTCAATTTCCAGGGCCTGCGTTGTGAAGTCTGTTACAGCGTCTGTCCATCTATCGATAAGGCCATCACTCTGGAGCGCCACCACAATCCGCGCAGCGACAAGCATGCGGTGTTCATCCCGGTGGTGCATTCCGGGCATTGCACCGGTTGTGGAAAATGCGAGAAAGCCTGTGTGCTGGAGAAGGCGGCAATCAAGATTCTGCCCATGTATCTCGCCAGGGGTGAACTGGGTCAGCATTACCGCTGGGGCTGGGAGGAAAAACAGAAAGCCGGCCGCAGTCTGGTGACGCCAGACCAGCAGCACCAGTACAACCTTCCGGAAGGCCAGCGGTATGACTATGCAGGCGAAGGACTGATTTATGAGCAGGCCGGTGAGCTGCCGTTCAATGCCGATCCGCTGGAGACTTTGAACCGCGGTCTGGAGCAGCAGCGATGACAGCCGTGCAACAGCCGGATATTACTGCGACGACGGCGCGCGGCTGGTTTGCCAGGCATAAATGGCTGTTGGCGCGGCGCTTCAGCCAGCTTGCGATCCTCGGACTGTTTCTGCTCGGGCCCTGGTTCGGTATCTGGATCGTGAAGGGAAATCTGACCTCCAGCCGGACGCTGGATGTGTTGCCGCTGACTGATCCGTTCATTTTTCTGCAGTCGCTGGCGACCGGTTATCTGCCCGAACTGACGGCCATTCTCGGTGCGTTGCTGGTGGTGGCTTTTTATCTGCTGGTGGGCGGCCGGGTGTTCTGCGCCTGGGTATGTCCAGTAAACATCGTTACTGATACTGCGCACTGGTTGCGTCGTCGACTCGGCATCAACGCTGCGTCACGGCTATCGCCAAACGCCCGCTACTGGCTGTTGGGCGCGGTGCTGTTGCTGGCGCTGATCACCGGCAGTCTGGCGTGGGAGCTGGTGAATCCGGTTTCCATTTTACATCGCGGACTGATATTCGGGATGGGTTTCGGTTGGCTCATTGTACTGGCGATTTTTCTGTTCGACCTGCTGGTCAGCCGGCGTGGCTGGTGCGGGCACCTGTGTCCGATGGGCGCCTTCTACAGCGCGCTCGGCACCCACAGTCTGCTGCGGGTGCGCGCAGATCGGCGCGAGCACTGCAACGATTGCATGGATTGTTATGCCGTGTGTCCGGAGCCGCAGGTGATCCGCCCGGCGCTGAAGGGCGAGGAGCAGGGCAAGGGTCCGGTTATCAGCTCGGCGCACTGCACTAACTGTGGTCGTTGCATCGACGTCTGCAGTAAAGAGGTTTTCACGTTTGGCGGCCGCTTCCACAATCGGCCGGACGCCGGCCGCCAACATCATCATTCTTCCGGAATGGAGGTTCCACAATGATCAAGCAACTCTCTATCGCTATCGTATTACTGGGTGCTGCGGGCCTTCCGCTGCAGGTGCCGGCCGAAGCTGTCCAGTCGCTCCGGGGGCAGTCCGAGCTCACCGCGCCGGACCAGGCGCCCGAGCTGAAACATTACGCCAAGGACGGTCAGCCCATCGAACGCGACTATATCCAGCAGCCGCCGCTGATTCCGCACAAGATCGAGGGCTACACCATCGACATCAACGCGAACAAGTGCCTGAGCTGTCACAGCTGGAAAAACTACAAGGAAGCGCGCGCGACCAAGATCAGTCAGACGCACTTCGAAGACCGCGACAAGCACGTGCTGGCGAATGTTTCAGCGCGGCGCTATTTCTGCACCCAGTGCCATGTGCCGCAGGTGAATGACCAGCCGCTGGTGGGTAACACCTTCGAGCCGGTTACCGGAATCTCCGGCCAGTAACATCCCGCCACAGTTTTAAAGGTGAAATGATGAGCAACAATGACACATCTGAATGCACGGGCCTGATATGCCGCACCTGGGAATTCCTGAAAAGCCCATCCGTGCGCTATTCGCTTGGCGCTCTGCTGGCGGTGGGCTTTGTCGCCGGTATCATTTTCTGGGGCGGTTTCAACACTGCCATGGAAATGACCAACAACGAAGAGTTCTGCATTTCATGCCATGAAATGGAGGATAACGTGTACCAGGAATACAAGAACACTATCCACTACAGCAATCGTACCGGCGTTCGCGCGACCTGTCCGGACTGCCATGTGCCGAAGGAGTGGCAACACAAGGTGGTGCGCAAAATAAAAGCGACCAACGAACTTTTACACAAAGCGCTGGGCAGTATCGATACAGCGGAAAAGTTCGAAGAGAAACGTCTGACGCTCGCGCGTAATGTGTGGCGGACCATGAAAGCCACCGACTCGCGCGAATGCCGAAACTGCCATAATTTTGATTCGATGGATTTCACCAGGCAGGGGCGCCGCGCAGTGGCTCTTCACTCCACCGGTCTCGAAGAAGGCAAGACCTGTATCGATTGCCACATGGGCATAGCGCACCGCATGCCGGATATGCGCGACGAAGATCCCACTACGGCCCTCGGAACCAACTGAAGGTGGCAATCGCCAGAACGCGCCTGCACTGTTGAGGGATTGCCGCGCTACGCCCGTAGAACCCCTCCGGGGTTCATTCGGGTCAAGGCATCGCAATGACGGAGCTGTCAGCCGCCGGTAACTGACATGAAGCGCAGCACCTGCTCGGGGCGGCCCTGGAAATCGTGGCGTTCCGGTTTGCGAGCGATGGCGGCAAGGATCGCTTCTTCCAGATCCTGATCGCTGGCGCCGGCCCGTAGCAGTGGCCGCAATTCCGCCTTGTCGTCCTGGCCGAGGCACATATACAAGGTGCCATCCACTGACAAACGTACGCGATTGCAGGTCTCGCAGAAGTGCTGCGAAATCGGGGTAATAAAGCCAATGCGCAGTTCGGTTCCGGCGACCCGCACGTAACGTGCCGGTCCACCTCCGGGCATGACACCTGCCACCAGTTCATAACGGTCCGCCAGGCGCTTGCGCACGTCCTGCAGATTGACGTATTGACGGCTGGCGGCGCGTCCGGTGTCGCCCATCGGCATGGTTTCGATAAAGCGCAAGGTGAAATCATGTTCGATGCAGAAATCGACCATGTCTTCCACTTCATCGTCATTGACGCCGGCCATTACGACCATGTTGATCTTGATCGGATGATAGCCGACCTGTTTGGCCGCCATCAGGCCCCCGAGAACTTTCTCCAGCTTGCCCTGGGTGATTTCCCTGAACCGTTCGGGGCGCAAGCTATCCAGGCTGACGTTGATGCGAGTCACGCCGGCATCGCGCAAAGCTTCAGCATGGCGAGCCAGGCGAGTGGCATTGGTGCTCAGCGAAAGATCGTCGATGCCCGGCAATGCCGCCAGACGTGCAGCGAGTTCCGGGAGATCCTTGCGTACCAGTGGTTCACCGCCGGTCAGGCGGATGCGCGTGACACCGAGACGTCCGAACACCCCGATGACACGCTCGATCTCGTCGAAGCTCAGCCAGTGCTCCGGGACTTCGAAATCATTGAAGCCCCTGGGCATGCAATAGCTGCAACGCAGGTCGCAGCGGTCCGTCACCGACAGGCGGACATACTCGATCGGACGGTCAAAAGGATCAATCAATTTCGTATTCATGAGTTCAGCATAGGCCAGAAGATTGAAGGCAACAATAAGCCATACCCGGCTTCGCTCCCTTGATACCGGTCAAGCCGCCAAATGCGGCGGAAAGGCCGCTCGCGGTCATGTCTATACAGTTTGATAATACAGATTCTGCGGGTGGTTGGACTGAGCGAAGAAGAACCACCGTTCGGCAATAAGTCCAAGGTATTGAACCACAAATGCCAGTACCAGAACCGCTGCCGCCTGTGCAGCCAGGCCGATGGACAGGAGCAAAATCGGCACCGGAAATACCGCAATCAGGAACAGCCATTTTACCGCCGTGAATACTGCCGCCGGTGCGCCATGAAAAAATTCCCGGGTATTGAATGAGCCGGTCATGAAGCCCTGGGATTTTTGCACGATTTTGGCGTGACGGATGCCAATGGCCGTGCCAATGGTTGATTTATGTTTGATGCGTGCATTGCGGATCAGGCTCGACAACCGGGTAATAAAACCTGCCACTGTCAGGATGATCGCCCAGGCACCGTAGAACTGGGTCAGTTCGGAGCCCTGGTAGGCGGCAAATGCGGTGGCCAGCGTAAAGCCTGAAGCCGAGCCCAGCAGTGTGTAGTTCACGACCGTCAGGGGCGATGCCCATTCCTGCAGAAACTTGATACAGGCATAGATCATGGCGGTGGACAGAAACAGGGAAAAAGTAATTACTGTATTGACCGCGCCGATCAACAGCGACAGGTCCACTTCCACGGTGTCGCGCAAGGTAAACAGCACCGGATTCCAGCCACTGTAATGCACCAGTCCGTAGAGCGCCGTGACGCCCATGAACGCCGGCAGCACGATGACTTCGCGCGACAACCAGGAGGTGCGCCAGCGGGCCGCCGAACGCCAGGCGCGTTCCGGGTGGCCGAGATGGAAGAACGATGCCAGCAATCCACTGGCGGCAAACAAGACTGCGATACCGCTACCGATGCCGTGGAAATTGGCCGAATCCTGGACCGGCAGCACCTTGAAAACGGAATAGACCTGCCCGGTGTACAGGGCCAGAAACAGCCCCTGCCCGACACCGATCAGAGTGGTGAGAAATACGACAGAAAACGCGGGGTGCATCTTTTCTACTCCTGACTTTTCTTGATTCTGAACAAATGGGTGCCGCCGGCTGCCGATGAAGCTCGTGGTGTGTTGCGCGAACCATGCAGGTTCCACCAGGGCAGCGGTCGACAACCGGCGACATTGTTCGTTACCACGACGTAACGTCGTCCAGCGTTGGCGCATCCTTGTCGGGCATAGGAAGCTGGCGCTCTTTCTTGAGAGGGTTGTCCACGCGCACCAGTTCGTCTGCGTGAATAGTGATGCTGGTCTTGCGACGTGGCAGGTAGTGATTGGCCGGTTTGGTCCCCCACTCCGGCATCAACTGGTAACCGCCGCGTTCACGAATCGCCACTGCCGCTTCCGAAGCCGGATCATTGACATCCCCGAACAGTCGGGCATTGGTCGGGCAGGCCAGGACGCAGGCCGGTTTGCGCTCGCGCTCGGGCAGCGCCTGGTCGTAGATCCGGTCCACGCACAAGGTGCACTTTTTCATCACCTTCTGGTGCTCATCGATTTCACGCACGCCATAGGGGCAGGCCCATGAGCAGTACTTGCAGCCGATGCACTTGTCATAATCCACCAGCACGATGCCATCGCTTTCCCGCTTGTAACTGGCGCCGGTGGGACACACCGGCACACACGGCGGATCCTCGCAGTGCAGACAGCTTTTCGGGAAATGCACGGTCTCTGAATTGGGGAATTCGCCGATCTCGAAGGTCTGCACGCGGTTGAAAAAGGTCCCGGTGGGGTCCTTGCTGTACGGGTTCATGTCGGACATATAGCCTGCGGTGCCGGAGGTGTTCCACTCCTTGCAGCTGGTGACACAGGCGTGGCAGCCCACACAGACGTTGAGGTCGATTACCAGGGCGAGTTGAGTCATGATTTTTTCCTGCCGGCGAAAAAGGTCAGCCATTTTCCGCGCTTGCGCTCCTGCGCCTGTCCGGGAACCGCATGCAGCGGTTCGAACTGCGGAAACGATTCCTTCGGTTCGTCGGGTCCGGCAGGATAGATGCGCACATGCACGTCGTACCAGCCGGCCTGTCCGGTGACGGGGTCCGAGTTCGACAGGCGCTGGCCATCCGCTGAGGGCGGCAACTCTTCGCTGATCACATGGTTGAGCAGAAAGCCCTGGCGCGACTCGTTGGCATCTCCATCCAGTCCCCAGGCGCCGGACGCTTTGCCAATCGCATTCCAGGTCCACACGGTGCCGGGTTCAACCGTTTCCGAATGCCGGCACAGGCAGCGCACCTTGCCGTGCATCGATTCCACCCACATCCAGGCGCCATCGGCAATCCCGGCCGCGAGCGCGGTCCTGGTATTCACATACAGAAAGTTATAGGTATGGATCTGGCGCAGCCAGGCATTCTGTGAGTCCCAGGAGTGGTACATGGCCATCGGCCGCTGGGTCACGGCATTCAAAGGATACTTGTGCAGGTTGGTTGCCTCCGCTTCGAGTGGCTGCGAATAAAACGGCAGCGGATCAAAATGCGTTTCCACGCGCTTGCGCAGGTGATCGGGCGGCTGCTTGCCTTCCGATTTCCCCTGCGCGGCCAGCCGGAACTTCTGCAGCACCTCTGAATAGATGTGGATGTTGATCGGTTCGGCGTAGCGCGTCAGGCCGTGTCGCTTCGACCACTCCAGATAGCCCTGGTTCCAGTTGCGCATGTACTGATAGGACCGGGGCAATTCGTACTGGAACACGCAGTTGTTCTTTTCGTACATCTCCCACTGCCTGGGATTCGGTTCGCCTTTCATGAATTTCTCGCCACCCTTGCCGCGCCAGCCGGCCAGAAAGCCGATTCCGGAGCCGGGCGACGTCTCGTAGTTGATGACGAAATCCGGATAGTCGCGGAACTTGCGACTGCCATCATCGCGGGTAAAGGCGGGCAGCTTCAGTCGCGATCCAAGTTCGATCAGCACTTCCTGGAAAGGTTTGCAGTCGCCCGTGGGCGGCACCACCGGAATCCGCACCGAGTCCGCCGGTCCTTCGAAATCAGAGATCGGACGGTCGAGCATCGACATGCAGTCGTGGCGTTCCAGGTAGGTGGTATCCGGTAACACCAGGTCGGCGTACGCCACCATTTCCGACTGGAAGGCGTCGGCGACGACCAGGAACGGGATCTTGTATTCACCGTTCTCGTCCTTGTCGTTGAGCATGTTGCGCACTTCGACGGTATTCATGGACGAGTTCCAGGCCATATTGGCCATGAAGATCAGCAAGGTGTCGATCTTGTAGGGATCGCCGCGCCAGGCATTGGTGATGGCGTTGTGCATCAGCCCGTGCACCGACAGCGGATATTCCCAGGAAAAGGCTTTATCGATGCGCACCGGACTGCCGTCGTCATTGACAAACAGGTCGTCGGGATCGGCCGGCCAGCCCAGCGGCATGCCGTCCAGCGGCGTATCCGGTCGCACTGCGCGCGGATCATTCGGGGTCTTGGCGCAGGGCGGGATCGGGCGTGGAAACGGCGCCTTGTGGCGGAACCCGCCGGGCCGGTCGATGGTGCCGAGAATGCTCATCAGGATCGACAGGGCGCGAATCGTCTGGAATCCATTGGAGTGCGCCGCCAGGCCGCGCATGGCGTGAAAGGCGACCGGATTTCCAGTCACCGATTCGTGTTCATTGCCCCAGGTGTCGGTCCAGGGAATCGGCAGTTCGATTTTTTCATCGCGGGCAGTGATGCCCATTTCGTGTGCCAGACGTTTGATGGTGGCAGCCGGGATGCCGGTGATCTCGGCGGCCCACTCGGCGCTGTACTGGGTGACGCGATCCACGAGCAACTGGAACGCCGGTTTCACGGGCGTGCCGTCCTCGAGTGTGAAGCTGCCGAGCAGGTAGGGATCGGCACCCGGTGTGTGGGTGGAGATCGGCTTGTCCAGGTTGCGGTCCCACCAGAGCTTGTTCTGCGGATCGAAGCAGCCCTCTTCCGGCGGGACTTCGAAGCGCACCAGCATGCCGTACTCCGAAGAGTTCGGGTCCATATTCACCAGTTCGGCGGAGTTGGAGTGCTGGATCAGGAAATCGCGGTCGTACAGGCCCTGCTTGATGATTTCATTATTCAGCGCCAGCAACAGAGCGCCGTCAGTGCCCGGTTTGATGGGGATCCACTCATCGGCAATAGCCGAATAGCCGGAGCGAATCGGATTGATGGAAATGAATTTGCCGCCCTGCCGTTTGAACCTGGAAATCTCCATTTTCAGCGGATTGGAGTGATGATCCTCGGCGGTGCCGATCATGACGAACAATCTGGCACGCTCGAGATCAGGACCGCCGAACTCCCAGAACGAGCCACCGATGGTGTAAATCATGCCGGCGGCCATATTGACCGAACAGAAGCCGCCGTGGGCCGCGTAGTTCGGGGTGCCGAACTGCTTTGCGAACAGGCCGGTGAGAGCCTGCATCTGGTCACGGCCGGTGAACAGGGCGAATTTTTTCGGATCGGTGGAGCGGATTTCGCCCAGCCGGTCGGCCAGCAGGCTGAAGGCTTTTTCCCAGGAAATTTCTTCGAAGGCATTATCGCCGCGCGCGGCGCTCGGCTTGCGTAGCAGCGGTTTGGTGAGGCGCGCCGGCGAATATTGCTTCATTATCCCGGACGAACCCTTGGCGCAGATCACGCCCTTGTTGACCGGGTGGTCGGGATTGCCCTGGATATAGCGAACTTCGCCGTTGCGCAGGGTCACCCGGATGCCACAGCGACAGGCGCACATGTAGCAGGTGGTATTTTTCTCCTCGATGCGGCTGCCGGTGTCGAGCTGTTTCGACAGCGGGTCGTGAACGGGGTTTGACATAGCGTGATCCTGATCGATGGTCGGCGCGTGAAAGTCCGACTAATTTACTAAAGTATTGTGGCAGTTCGCCAATCAGCGTTACTGAAACCGGCATTAGATATTATTATATTCTAATAAACCATATTTCAGTTTTCTTTCTGATAATTCAGCATATTATGCGGAACGCTCCGGGTGTGAGTCTACAAAAACCAAGAATAAGGTGGCTTTATGCCGCAGTAAATTAAAACTGCTGGAATTCCCGCCTTACTTCATTAAGGTAACATCCCCTGCTCAAGGTAGCAGACGCTGATTTTTCGAGCTCTCATATGATAGAGCAAACTCGTGTGTCGGAAGGAGACTCATGTCCAGTTTAGTCAAGCCCCATGGTGGCGGAAAGCTGAAACCTTTGCTGCTTGAAGGTGAAGCGCTTATCGCCGAGCAGGATCGCGCCGAGAGCCTTCCGAAAGTCAATGTCACTTCTCGTGAGGCGGGTGACATCATTATGATGGGTATTGGCGGCTTCACGCCGCTCGACGGTTTCATGACCGAGGCCGACTGGCGCGGCGTTTGTGACGGAATGAAGATGGTGAGTGGCCTGTTCTGGCCGATTCCTGTCACCCTCTCCGCTGATACCGAGAGCGCAGAATCCATCGAGATCGGCAGTGATATCGCCCTGTTCGATCCGGAGCGCAATCTGATCCTCGCCACCATGCGGGTCAGCGAGAAATACAAGATCGACAAGGCGCACGAGTGCATGATGGTCTACAAGACCACCGATATCGAGCACCCGGGTGTGAAAATGGTCATGGAACAGGGCGACGTGAATCTGGCCGGCGCCATCAAGGTCCTGTCGCTGGGCGAGTTCCCGGAGGAATACGGCGAACAGTTCATGACTCCCGAGCAGACCCGTGCAGATTTCGAAAAGCGCGGCTGGAGCACTGTCGCTGCTTTCCAGACTCGCAACCCGATGCACCGTTCCCACGAATACCTGGCCAAGATTGCGGTCGAGACGCTGGATGGCGTGTTGATCCATTCACTGCTGGGCAAGCTGAAGCCGGGCGATATCCCCGCCGAAGTGCGCAGCAAGGCCATCTCTACGCTGATCGACAAGTATTTTGCACCGAACACAGTAATTCAGGCCGGTTATCCTCTGGATATGCGCTATGCTGGCCCGCGTGAAGCCTTGCTGCACGCGCTGTTCCGTCAGAACTACGGATGTTCGCACCTGATCGTGGGCCGCGACCATGCCGGTGTCGGTGATTACTACGGCCCCTTCGACGCGCACAAGATTTTTGACGAAATTCCGGCTGACGCGCTGGAAACCCAGCCGCTCAAGATCGACTGGACGTTCTGGTGCGACAAGTGTGATGGCATGGCTTCCATGAAGACCTGCCCGCATGAAGCGGCTGATCGCATTCTTCTGTCGGGCACCAAGCTGCGTAAGGCATTGTCTGATGGTGAAGAAGTTTCGACCAAGTTCTCCCGTCCAGAGGTTCTGGATATCCTGCGGGCTTATTACGCCGGACTGAAGGACGACGAGAAGGTTGAAATAAAAATGTCTGGCCATTCGGCAAAGTAAACGACTCTAGAGGCTGACGGTGGCAGGTGCTGTCGTCGGAAAGAAATAACTGCAGTAAAAAAACGGAGATAGAACCATGCCAACATTTGTACGTACTGATAAGTGCGATGGCTGCAAGGGTCAGGATAAAACGGCTTGCATGTACATCTGCCCGCACGACCTGATGATGCTCGACAAGGACGGTTCAGAAACCGGCCATGCCATGAAAGCATATAACCAGGAACCCGAGCAGTGCTGGGAGTGCTACTCCTGCGTGAAGATCTGCCCGCAGCAGGCAATCGAAGCCCGTCACTATGCCGACATCGTGCCGCTGGGCGGTTCCGTACAGCCACTGCGCGGCAGTGACTCGATCATGTGGACCATCAAGTTCCGCAACGGCACCATGAAGCGCTTCAAATTCCCGATCCGCACCACTCCGGAAGGTTCTATCGATCCGTATGCCGGCAAACCTGTTGCCGACATGTCCAGGATCGAGGAATCCGGCTTTTTCTGCCAGGAAAACGGCTATCGCGTGGGCAATCCCAGCGAGCTGATTCGCGTCTGACCCGGATACTGAATTTAAATTTGAGCATTAGAGGTAATTAGAAATGGCAGGAGAATTCGGAAATCCTGAAGTCGTCGAAGAAGAGGTTGATATTCTTCTGATCGGCGGTGGTATGGCATGCTGCGGTGCAGCTTTCGAGATCATGCGTTGGGCCGAAGGCACAGACCTGAAGATCCGTCTGGTCGACAAGGCCGCTATGGATCGTTCCGGTGCGGTTGCACAGGGTCTGTCCGCGATCAACACCTACATTGGTACCGAGCAGGATCCGGCTGACTATGCGCGCATGGTCTCGAACGATCTGATGGGTATCACCCGCGACGATCTGGCGTATGACCTGGGTCGCCACGTCGATGAGTCAGTGCATTTGTTCGAAGAATGGGGCCTGCCGATCTGGAAGCTCGACGAGAATGGCGAACGCCATGACGGTTCCAAGGGCATGACTCCGCTGAAGGACGGCGGCAAGCCGGTCCGCTCCGGTAAGTGGCAGATCATGATCAACGGCGAATCCTACAAGTGGATCGTTGCGGAAGCCGCCAAGAAAGCGCTGGGTATCGATAACATCCAGGAGCGTATCTTCATTGTCGAGCTGGTGAACGACAAGAACGACTCCAACCGCATCGCCGGTGCTGTCGGTTTCTCGGTTCGTGATCACAAGATCGTTATCTACAAGTTCAAGGCCTGTCTGCTGGCCGCCGGTGGCTGCGTCAACCTGTTCCGTCCCCGCTCCGTCGGTGAAGGTCAGGGGCGTGCCTGGTACCCGGTATGGAATGCTGGCTCCACCTATGCGATGGCCGCCCAGGCTGGTGCCGAGCTGACCATGATGGAAAACCGCTTCGTTCCTACCCGTTTCAAAGACGGCTACGGTCCGGTTGGCGCCTGGTTCCTGCTCTTCAAATCTAAGGCAACCAATGCCTTCGGTGAAGTGTACATGGACCGCAACAAGGAAATGCTGGACGACTACCCGCCCTACGGGCACGCTGCCGTCCCGGCTTCCTGCCTGCGTAACCACTTGATGCTCAAGGAAATGAAGGAAGGCCGCGGTCCCATCTACATGGACACTGTGACTGCCCTTGCCAACCTGCGCGAAACTCTGTCTCCTCGTGAAGTAAAGCACCTGGAAGCAGAAGCCTGGGAAGACTTCCTCGACATGTGCATCGGCCAGTGCGGTATCTGGGTTGGTGAGAACATCGAGCCGGAGAAGAAGAACTCCGAACTGATGCCGACCGAGCCCTACCTGCTGGGTTCACACTCCGGCTGCTGCGGTATCTGGGTGTCCGGCCCAACCGACGTTGGTGCGCCGACTGCTTCCGACGAAGACTACGATGGTATTCCCGAGCACCTGCCGCGCGGCTGGAACTGGGGCTACCGTTCCATGACTACGGTCAAGGGTCTGTTCACTGCCGGTGACGGTGTGGGCGCATCCGGTCACAAGTTCTCCTCCGGCTCGCACGCTGAAGGCCGCATGTGTGCCAAGTCCATGGTCAAGTACTGCCTGGACAACAAGGACTTGAAGCCGGAACTGGACCGCTCGGTCGAAGAACTGGTGGAAGATGTCTACCGTCCGGTAAAGACTTATCTGGAACATAAAGACTACACCACAGCGATCGACATCAATCCGCACTACATTACTCCGAAAATGCTGCAGTTCCGTTTGCAGAAAATCATGGACGAGTACGTAGCCGGTGTTGCGACTTACTACACTACCAACGCGAAGATGCTGGAAGTGGCGAGTGAGAAGCTGGATATGCTGAAAGAAGACGCCTTGAAGATGCGCGCCAAGGACCTGCACGAACTGCTGCGTGCCTGGGAGAACTACCACCGCATCCTGACCGCCGAAGCACACATGAAGCACATTCAGTTCCGCGAAGAATCCCGTTACCCGGGCTTCTACTATCGCATGGACAAGAACTTTGTCGATGAAGAGAACTGGAAATGCTTCGTGAACTCTGTTTACGATCAAAAGACTCAGTCCTGGACTTGTTTCAAGCGTAAGCACGTTGATCTGGTAGACAAGAGCAAACTGTTCAAGTAAGCCATTACTCGACGTTTGTAAGAAATAAAAGTCCGGGCGCCTTTGGTGTCCGGACTTTTTTATTTCCTGCCGTTTCGGATTAAACCGCGGTTTCCGTGGTTAATGCGGGGCTCGGTCCCGTGTTATCCTTCGCGGTCAGTTATTGAAGAACCGACCAGAGGTAAGCAGCCATGGCTGATGTCGACCTTGATATCAAGGAATCCCCTTTCCCGGCCAGTCCGGTCACCCCGGAGACGTTCGATGAAAATCACGTCATCACATTCCGTTGTTACAAGGGCATCGAGTGTTTTAATGCCTGCTGCAGCAATATCGATATTATTCTCACGCCGTATGACATTCTGCGTCTGAAACAACGCCTGGGTATGACCTCCAGCGAATTTCTGCGTCAGTACACTTTCCCCTTCGATTTTGGTGCCAACAGCATCATGGGCGTCAAGTACAAACCGGTCGAGGGCGGCACCGCCTGCCAGTTCATGACCGACGAAGGTTGCAGCGTTTACGAAGACCGGCCAACCGCCTGTCGTTATTACCCGGTGGGGCTGTTGTCGCTGCGTCGCGCTGACGAATCTTTCGACCGGGCCTCCTATGCGCTGGTGCGGGAAGATCATTGCATGGGTCACAAGGAAGAGCGCGAAATCACCATTGGCGATTACCGCAAGGAGCAGGGGCTGGAGGACTATGACGAACATGGTCGCGGCTGGCGCCAGCTGATTCTCAAGATGAAGTCTGCGGGTCCGGCTATCGGCAGCCTGTCGCAGAAGAGCCTGAGATTTTTCTTCATGGCCTGTTATGACGTGGACCGGTTTCGCGAGTTCATCAAAAGTGAGGGTTTCGATGCGACCTTCGATGTCGATGCGACCACTCGCAACATATTGTGCACGGATGATCTTGCATTGCTGAAGTTCGGCGAACAGATGATTCGTCAGGTCATGTTCGGCGAAGAAACTATTCCGCGTAAAGCCGATGCCTACGAGCAGCTGGTAACCCGCCGCCGCGAACAGGCTGTGTTACGCGAAGAGCTGGGCGTCGACGAAGAGTAATCGAAACTCATGCCGGAAACGCTGATCGACTTTATCCGCCACGGCGAGCCGGTCGGCGGCCGGCGTTACCGCGGCGACAGCGTCGACGATCCATTGAGCGAGAACGGCTGGCGCCAGATGTGGGCGACAGTTGGTGAGCGGCCTCCCTGGGGGCGCGTCATCTCATCACCGCTGCAGCGTTGCAGCGCCTTTGCCGAAGCGCTGGCGGAAAAGCACGCGCTGCCGGTCGCCAGCGAGGCGCGGTTCCGGGAAGTCGGACTTGGAAGCTGGGAGGGCCTGAGCCCGGATGAGATCATCGCCCGCGACGCCGCGGGATTCGATGCGTTTTATCAGGACCCCTGTCGCAATCGCCCTCCCGGCGCGGAACCACTGGAGTTGTTTGGCCAGCGCGTTGCCGAGGCATTCGAGGCGGTGCTTGAGGCGCATCCAGGAGAGCACATCCTGATAGTCGCGCATGCCGGTGTCATCAGGGCGGCGCTTGGATACGTCCTGCAGGCGGCGCCTGAATACTGGTATCGAACGCGCATCGATAATGCCGCGTTGACCGGCTTCAGGCGCGGTCGTTTCGGCACTCTGCTGGAATTCCACAACCGATCCAGTCTCGATTAGCCGTGTTGCTCGTCCTGCTGTTTTGGGGTCAGCAACATTTTCAGAGTGCCGCTGTCCCGGTTCACTGCCTGCCAGTCATCCAGTGGAAATTCAATCACGGCGACAGCGCCAGTCGGTAAATCGTCGACTCCCGCGCCGGTGAGGAAGTTGCACAGCCCGGTGATGCCCGGATTATGGGCTACCAGTGCGATGCGACTCAGTTGCGGGTCGAACGACTGCACGCATTGCAGCAGCGTATCCACGCTGGCTTCATACAGCGGAGGCAGTCTATCGATGGCGTCTTCCGGGTAATCCAGCTGTTGTGCGATCAGGCGCGCGGTGCTGATGGCGCGGAGTGCCGGACTGGCCACGATTCGATCGAAGGCCAGCCCCTGTTCGTGCATGCGCTGGCCCATGCGCGGCGCATCATGCAGACCACGCGTATTCAGCGGGCGATCGAAGTCGCGCAGCCCAGCCGCCTGCCAGCTGGATTTGGCGTGCCGGATCAGCGTGAGTTGCAACATGTGTGACAACGGGTCAGGCGTCGCCGAGCAGCGCGCGGCGAATCTCTTCTGCCATCGCTGCGGCGTCATCGAGTTGTGCGGCCAGGCAAGTGTAATGTCCCATTTTCCGTCCCTGGCGTGCCTGACGCTTGCCGTACAGGTGCAGCTTTGCGCCCGGATGCTGGAACAGCTGCTGCCATGGCGGCGGCTCGCTGTGCCACAGATCACCAAGCAGATTGATCATGACTGCCGGTGACAGCAATGTTGTGGCGCCAGGTGCCAGGCCGCACAGGGTGCGCACCTGCTGTTCGAACTGGGATGTTACGCAGGCGTCCAGGGTGTAATGTCCGCTGTTGTGCGGACGCGGCGCCATTTCATTGATGAGTAGCTCGCCGCTGCGCGTGAGGAAAAATTCCACTGCCAGGACGCCGCAGTAATCAAGTGCGACGGCCAGGCTCTGCGCCATCTGCACCGCCTGTTGCGCGATGGCCGGTGAGATCCGAGCCGGCACACTCGTGGTATCGAGCACCCCGTTGACATGTACGTTCTCGCCGACCGGGTAAACGGTCATGGTTCCATCGACGCCGCGTGCCAGGATAACGGAGAGTTCCTGTTGCAGCTCGACACGTTCCTCGAGTATGCAAGCGGCCTCCCCGAGCTGACGAAAGCCGTGGTCGGCATCGGCCGCGTTTTCGATCAGGAACTGGCCTTTGCCGTCGTATCCGAGCTGCGCTGTTTTCAGCAGCGCCGGCAGTTTGATCCGGGTGCAGGCCTGTTTCAGATCCTCGCTGGTGCACACTGCAACGAATGGCGCCGTAGCCAGTCCGAGGGTGCGGATGAACGTTTTTTCCTGGATACGGTCGCGTGCGATTGCAACTGCGCCGGAGCCCGGCCGCACCGGTACGCGAGCTTCCAGAAAGGCGAGTGTCTCGGCAGGTACATTTTCGAATTCGGTGGTAATGGCTGCACACTGGCTGCTCATTTCGCGCAGCGCCGACGCCTCGGTGTAGGGCGCCACCAGGTGCCGGTCAGCGATGCTGCCGGCCGGGCTGTGCGGATCGGCGTCCAGAACCCAGACCCTGTAGCCTATGCGGCGCGCAGCCTGCACAAACATTCGGCCCAGCTGGCCGCCGCCGAGCACACCGAGAGTCGCGTCTGGAAGTATCACGAGACTGGCGGCAGTTCCATGTTCAGCGCCATCTCTGTTTGCGCGGCGCGAAAGCTGTCCAGCTGGGTGGCTAATGCAGGATCGCTCAGTGCCAGCAGACTGACTGCATACAGCGCCGCATTGGCGGCACCGGCAGCGCCGATGGCGAAAGTGGCCACGGGTATTCCCTTCGGCATCTGCACAATCGAAAGCAGGGAATCCAGACCCTTCAGGTAACGCGACGGGACCGGCACACCAAGCACCGGCAGTACAGTCTTGGCCGCCAGCATGCCGGGCAGGTGAGCAGCGCCGCCGGCGCCGGCGATGATGCAGGTCAGGCCGCGTTCGCGGGCGCTACTCGCGTAGTCAAACAGGAGGTCAGGCGTGCGATGTGCTGACACCACCCGCGCTTCGAACGATACATCGAAGTGCTGCAGTTGTTCGGCCGCTGCCTGCATGACGTCCCAGTCACTGTTACTGCCCATGACCAGGCCGACTTTGATGGGTCCCATAACGTGCCCCGATTTCCGTAAAACGCGCATTATAACATCGCCACTGAGTATCGCCGAATGCCGATTGCGCCGGTACAATGGGCGTTGCTCTCCTTCCATCATGGACGCTTCAATGCTCGACGTGTTGTTCGAAACCAGTCTCACCAGCTTGCCGCTGGTGGCACGCGGCAAGGTCCGCGACATCTATGCCGTCGGCGATGAACACCTGCTGATCGTCACCACTGATCGACTTTCGGCTTTTGATGTGGTGCTGCCGGATCCAATCCCCGGCAAGGGTGCAGTACTGGCGGCAGTTTCCAGCTTCTGGTTTGCACGGACCCGGGACACGGTGCCCAATCATCTGTCGGATCTCAGTCTCGAGTCGGTGCTGCCCGATCGTGCCGAACGCGAGCAGGTGCAGGGACGTGCTGTGGTGGTACGCAAAATGAAGGCGTTGCCGGTAGAGGCAATCGTGCGCGGTTACCTGATCGGTTCCGGATGGAAAGACTATCAGGCCAGTGGTGCCGTATGCGGTATTGAACTGCCGCCCGGGCTGGCGCTGGCGGAGCAGTTACCCGAGCCCCTGTTTACGCCGTCTACCAAGGCCGCGATCGGCGATCATGACGAGAATATCGATTTTAGGCAGACTGTGGCGCTGCTGGGAAGTGAGCTGGCGACGCAGGTGCGCGATGTCAGCCTGCGAATCTATAGCGAAGCCGCCGTTTATGCCCGGGAGCGGGGCATTATTATCGCCGATACCAAGTTCGAGTTCGGACTGGACGACGCCGGGCGACTGGTGCTGATCGATGAGGTGCTGACGCCCGATTCATCGCGCTTCTGGCCGGAGGATGAATACCGCGTCGGCATCAGTCCGCCCAGTTTCGACAAGCAGTTCGTGCGCGATTATCTGGAGACCCTCGACTGGGACAAGACGCCGCCTGGCCCGCGGCTGCCGGATGAGATTGTCACCAGAACCGGAGAAAAGTACCGGGAGGCATTGAAGCGCCTCACCGGTCGGACGCTATAATCCCTACTCGGCCCCGACGGGGTACTTAAAACAGGAGAGAAAGGTCATGCGGATGATCTGCAAGAAACTGACAAATTACCTGATGGCCGGTCTGCTGGCAGCCGCGTCTCTGACTGCTCCGATCGCCGGCGCCGCGGAAAACCCCTATTACAGTCCGGATCTCGGCCCGAGCGGGGGTGAAATGCTGGCCGATGCCGTGATGGTGCGGCCATTCATGCTGGTGGGTACGCTGCTGACCACTGCGACGTTCGTGGTGTCTCTGCCCTTCAGTGCGCTTGGGGGCAACGTAGGCGAGGCGGCCAACACTCTGGTAGTGAAGCCGGCCGCCTATACTTTCGTCCGACCGCTCGGCGAATTCTAGAAACACCGCTGCGAGGCCATAAAAACGGGGCTGTGGCCCCGTTTTTTTTATCCGGCAAAAAACCAGAAGTAACCCGCGTTATAGAACACGTGCAAGGCTATGGGCGCGCCCAGGCCACCGCTGCGGTCCTTGAAAAATCCGAATATGAGAGACGGCGCCAGCACCGCAGCGGCCCATAATGGTGGATGGCTGAAAAAGTGCAGACCGGTAAACAGCAGGCTGGTAAGGATGTTGGCGTGGCTCAACGGCCCCAGCTGCCAGCTCTTCAGGTGCCGGTGTGCCAAATCCTGGATAAAGCCACGAAAAATCCATTCCTCGACAATCGGATACAGCAGTGCCGGATACAGGAACCGCAGCGGTTCGCGGAGCGGCCAGCCCAGGTCAGGTTGCGGTGCGTTGAAGGCTGCCAGACCCAGCCAGTAGACCAGCGCGGCCGCCAGTGCAACAAGAAATAAGGGATCCCGCGCCCAGTGAACTGGCCTGTCGCTCATGCTGATGAGTCTACAGTTATCGGCTCGATCCGGTACAATGCAGGGCATGAATTAACAGAGGAGTGAGTGCCATGTATGGATTTAATGTGCGGATGTCCTGCGGTTTCGATGAGGCTGTTGAACGCGCTACCGAGGCGTTGAAGACCGAAGGTTTCGGAGTGTTGACAGAAATTGATGTCAAGGCAACGCTGAAAGCAAAAATCGATGTCGATCATAAGCCGTACAAGATTCTGGGCGCCTGCAACCCGACTCTCGCTCATCAGGCGTTAACCGCTGATCCGGACATTGGCCTGCTGTTGCCCTGCAATGTCGTGGTACGCGAAGAAGATGACGGCGGCGTTACGGTCGCGTTCATGGATCCGGAGGCGGTGCTGGGTCTGGTTGATCGCAGCGGTGTCGAGGCGCTCGCCGGGCAGGTGCGTGCCAAACTGGTAAAAGTTCGCGATCAACTCGCAGGCTGAATCCGCCGCATCAGGCGACACCGGTGCGCGGCAGCAATGCCGCGCTCGCTTCCGCGAAACAGGCGTCCGCCTCGCCAATCACTGATTCCAGGATATCGGCTGACAGGCCGGCGAGCTCCCAGGCGCCGGGTTCCAGCACGGCACTCTCACCGGTGTCGCTGGCGGTGCCGTGCGACATGCAGGTGATAATGTCCGCGAGGTGCACGGTTATGGTTTCCAGCGGATAACGTTCCGCGGCTGAGGGCTGGTGGTGGTGCAGCGAGACTTCTGCAAAAGTCGCCGGCACCTTCCATGCCTGCATGAGTTCCGCTCCCACTGTGCCGTGATGAAAACCGAATACCTCGACTTCGGCCAGTTCCAGCGGCAGCGTGGATTCCGTGGCAAGTTGCAGTGCCCGGCACGCCAGATCGGGTTGCTTCCGGTACAGCACCAGGGTTCCAATGTCGTGCAGCAATCCCATCACGAAGTACCTTTCGGCGCCAGGCCGATGCATGCGCCGCGCCAGAATGCGGGACACCACACCGGTGTACAGGCTGTGTTCCCAGAAGCGTTGCATGTTGATCAGCCGGTTCGGGAATTTCGAAAACGCATCGATCGTACTGGTGCCAAGAATCAGGTCCGTCAGTTCCTGGGTACCGATGATGGTGATAGCGCGGGAGATGGTGTCTATCCGGGAGGGAAAGCCATAGAAGGCACTGTTGACGATTTTCAGCAGCCGCGCAGTCAGCGCTGGATCTTCACCGATGACCCGGCCGATTCCCGACGCCGATGCCTGCACATCGTCGAGCAGCTCGAGCGCGCGATATACCACTGCCGGCAGCGAAGCCAGTTCTACGGAGTCTCTCACCAGCGATTTGACATCATCCATGTTCCGGTCCTGCTGGAAGGTTTACTAAGGCTCTGATCGTACATCAATTATTTCCTTGATCAAGATCATTTTACAGTGACCGGCGGGTTTGCGAGAATACAGCCAGTTTCTGGCCCTTAAAAAAGAGAGTGGTGAAGATCAATGAAAAGATATGTTGTTGCTGCAATATCCAGCTTGCTGCTGGTCTCCGCGAATGCCGGTTTTGCCGCCGACGCTGCGGCCGGTAAAGCCAAATCCGCTACCTGTGCGGGTTGTCATGGACCAGCAGGCGTGAGTGCTAATCCTCTGTGGCCGAACCTGGCTGGTCAAAAGGCCCCTTACCTGGCCAAGCAGATGAAAGCGTTTCGTGACGGTGACAGGAAAGACCCGATGATGTCGCCGATGGCGAAGCCACTGAGCGACGCCGATATCGAGAATCTGGCTGCTTACTTTTCCAGTCTGAAGTAATAGCGACGCCGCGTTACCGCGGTGGAAGCACAGAACCCGGCGCAAGCCGGGTTTTTTTATGCATAACGGAACCGATGGTACAGGAACAGTACTGCCGTAAGCAGCACCAGTGCGCCGGCCTGATGGGCGGCGCCGAGCGCCACCGGCACATGCAGCAACAGGGTTGAGATACCGAGGCTGACCTGAGTGATGGCAGCCAGCAACAGCAGGTGCGATCCCAGTCGGGCACCAGGTGACACAAAACGCCACTGCTTCACAGCGTACAGCCAGAACACTGCGACAGCAAAAAATGTCAGTGTTGCGAGTAGCCGGTGATCGAACTGTACTGTGGTGATATTTTCGAACAGGTTGCGCCAGCCGGGTTCCAGCATCCACATGCCTTGCGGTACCCACTGGTCGCCCATTTTCGGGAAGGTGTTATAGGCCAGACCGGCCTTGATTCCGGCAACAAAGCCACCCGAAACTATCGTGATAGATATCATGACCAGCAGTAGTAGCGATCCGTTTTTCAGGCCGGACGGGTTGGTTCGCCGCCCCGGGTCAGGAAACAGCAGGCTGAATACCAGCCACAACAGGTAGGCGTAAATCAGCAATGCCAGGGAGAGGTGTGCGGTAAGGCGGTACTGACTCACGTGCGGATTGTCGATCAGGCCGCTTTTGACCATGTACCATCCCAGCACGCCCTGCAGGCCGCCGAGGATGAAGGCGGCAAACAGGCGCGGCACCAGCGGCCGGCCCAACATGCCGCGCACCAGAAAATACAGAAACGGCAGCAGGAATACCGTGCCGATGAGGCGGCCCAGCACCCGGTGCCCGAACTCGAACCAGTAGATCGATTTGAAACCTTCCAGATCCATGCCGATGTTGATCTTCTGGTATTCGGGGGACCCGCGGTATTTTTCGAATACCTCCGCCCATTGCTGTTCATTGAGCGGCGGTATGAACCCGAATATCGGATTCCACTCCACCATCGACAGGCCGGAGCCGGTCAGACGGGTCACACCGCCAAGAACAACCATTGCGAAAATCATCGCGCAGCACAGGATCAGCCATGCAGCCACCTGTTGGCGGCTGCGGTCGGACATGGAATCGACATAATGAGGCATAGGACTATTCGAGCTGACAGTGGAAAACGCGATTGTAACGCATGTTGTTGCGCAGGGTGCTCAGGTGAAGAGGGTCAGGACGCCGGTATAGCCGTACAGCCGTTGACCCGAGATTTCGCCGTTTGCCTGGAAGCCGATCAGCGGAAAATCACCCAGGCTTTCACGGATCATTTTAAGTTCGCCGGAGGCTTCGCCGAACAACGCTTCACCTCTGCCGAGGCAGGTAAAATACAGTCCCGCCCGGGGCGTCCCTGGCAGGCGTTTCTTCAGGCTGTCGAGCATGCTCTGCATGTCCTGGCGGGCGGTTTCGGCGTCGCGCCGGCAGAACTGTATCTGCTGACCGGGGTGCAACATTTCGGCGATGGCAATGCGCCTGCCCTGGGTATCGACGCCGGAGACGTTGCGCACCAGGTAATCGCGGGTGTCGGAGCCCGCGATCGGCAGTCCGGCAAAAATGTAACCGGCGGCGCGATTCAGGTCGCGGGCGAGAATTTCGCCGATGTCCTCATTGAAGACATCCAGTGCCGGCCGTTCGTCGAGCGTTTCGATGACGTTGCCATCACAACCGGTGATGGTATGGCTGGCAGCAATCGGACTGCAGCCCTGGGTCAGTGCTGTCGCCACCGGGGCCTTATCATTGAATACCACCCCCGACAGTCCGCCTTCCAGCAGCTGGTCGGCGACCTGCGGGTGACGGCCGTGCGATGAAGTGAGCCCGCCCACAAGCCGGGCATTTGGCAATTCGTTGTGCAGCTTGACGAGCAGTTGCGGCAAATTGCTGTTGCCTGGATCGCCGTGCAGGACCGCCAGTTGACTGGCTGATCCGGTCAGCCAGTCTTCCCAGCTGGCCGGCAGGTTATCCGCGGCGCGATTGTAGAAGGACAGCATGCGGAAGCTGTCGTCAGGGAACGCGCCGATCATGACAGCAATGGCCGGCGCCTGCTGATATTCACGATCACCCGCGCAGATACCGATGCCGACGGTGCCGACCCAGTGCTCGACACCGGTCTCGCTGCGCAGGCGCGTGAGAATATTCTGCAGCAGGTCAGCGAAAATATCCGTGACATACAGGAATCCGAGATTCGCCTGCGCCGGCACATCGCCCATCTGCTGCAGACAGTCCGCCACCGCGCTGTTCCAGTGTTTCGACTGGGCGTGACCGAGAACAAAATCGGTTGGCCGATTCATGATGCATTTCACCTCAAAGCGAAAAGGGGCGGTAGCCTGACAGCCACTCGCCCCCTCGATGATTTTCGGATAACCAATCGTAGATGGTCAGACGATTTTCTTGTTGTCCACCATCTGCTGGATTATCGGTGCCAGAATGATTTCCATCGCAAAACCCATTTTCCCGCCCGGCACGACAATGGAGTTGCGCCGTGACATAAATGAATTCTGAAGCATGTTCAGCAGATAGGGGAAATCGATGTCCAGTTTGCTCGGATCGCGGAAACGTATCACGACGAAGCTTTCGTCCGGTGTCGGAATATCACGGGCGATAAACGGATTCGAGGTGTCGACGGTGGGCACCCGCTGAAAGTTGATGTCAGTGCGTGAGAACTGGGGCGTGATGTAGTGCACGTAGTCGTGCATGCGGCGCAGAATGGTGTCGGTGACCGCTTCTGCGGAATACCCGCGCTGGGCGCAATCGCGATGAATCTTCTGGATCCACTCGAGATTCACGAGCGGCACGACTCCGATCAGCAGATCGACGAACTGGGCGACATTGGTGGCGCCGTCCACGACGCCGCCATGCAGGCCTTCATAGAACAGCAGGTCGGTGCCGGGCGGGATGGATTCCCAGGGCGTGAACTCGCCGGGACTCTGGCCGAAGGGTTCGGCTTCCTCTTCGCTATGCAGATAGTAGCGGCGATCACAGGTGCCGGTGTCGCCGTATTGCTTGAACGTGTCCGAGATCTTGTCGAAGAGATTGGCCTGTGGCCCAAAATGACTGAAATGGGTATTGCCTTCCGCTTCCGCTTTCAGCATCGCTTCTTTCATGGCGGCGCGATCATAGCGGTGATAGCTGTCGCCCTCGATGACGCACGGGTTAACGCCTTCGCGCCGGAAGATATGCTCAAAGGCGACTTTTACCGTGGATGTACCAGCGCCGGATGAACCGGTAACCGCGATAACTGGATGTTTCTTGGACATGCCAATCTCCTAACGATCTATGACTTTAAAATTTTACGCCTCGCGTGGGAACTCCCTGGCGAGGCGCCGGAATCTATGCTGCTGGCTACGGAATGTAACACCGGGTACTTCAGCGGCGACCGGCCGTCAGCCGGAACGGCGTATTGAACCACTTTTCAGTTACAGGCGACAACAGGATTCTAACTATATGTAAATAAGTAATGTTTTCGCTGCCGAGTTTCTCGCTACCGGCCCGCGGAAGCAACAGCAGTAATGTACATTAGAGAACCTTAATGAAATCAGTTAGAATAGTGCGCTTCCCGGTGACACATATGGCGAGCCGCATAGCGACGGCGCGATTGGGGCACTGGACGCTTTTCTTTGCAAATTCATACATTTTAAAGAGGTCGAACTATGTCAGGGGTGCGAGAGCTGGTCGCCGGGTGGCAGCGGATGCTGGCGCCGTTCACGGAGTGGATCGGAGAACTGAAGAATCCCGCCACCTTGCGGGCCGATCTCATTGCCGGCATCACCGTGGCACTGGTACTGGTTCCGCAATCCATGGCCTATGCACAGCTGGCCGGCCTGCCGCCGTATATCGGGCTGTATGCTTCTTTTATACCGGTGATGATCGCGGCATTGATGGGTTCCTCCCGGCAGCTGGCTACCGGCCCGGTGGCGGTGGTTTCACTGATGACGGCGGCAGCGTTGGGGCCCATGGTCAGCTCCATGGGACTGTCACCGCAGGAGAGTCTCGCAACCTATCTCGGTCTGGCTGCGCTGCTGGCGATTCTGGTAGGGCTATTCCAGATGTTACTGGGGCTGTTCCGCCTCGGCGTGCTGGTCGACTTCCTGTCGCACCCGGTGGTAGTCGGGTTTACCAACGGAGCGGCTATCATTATCGCCACCTCGCAGCTGAGCAAGCTGTTCGGTGTGACGGTGGAAAAAGCCGAGCATCATTACCAGACTGTATGGTGGGTGCTGGTCGCCGCCAGTCAGAATACCCATCTGCTGACGCTCGCCATGGCCATACTTGCTCTGGCAGTGATGATCCTGTTGAAAAAATTTGCGCCGAAAGCGCCCAATGTACTTCTTGCTGTCGTTATAACGACACTCATTTCCTGGGCGTTTGGATACCAGTCCCTCGGCGGCAGTGTGGTCGGAGAAGTGCCTGCAGGTCTGCCCGGTATCAGCCTCCCGGAATTCGATATGGCGACGGTTCTGAATCTTGGCGCGGCGGCGGTGACCATATCGCTGATCGGTTTCATGGAGGCCATCGCAATCGCCAAAGCCATGGCCGCCGAAACGCGCCAGCGCCTCGACACCAATCAGGAGCTGTTCGGTCAGGGCCTGTCGAACCTGACCGCCGGACTATTCGGCGCCTATCCGGTGTCGGGCTCCTTCTCGCGCTCGGCTGTCAATATATCTGCCGGCGCCAAAACCGGTTTCTCATCGATCGTCACCGGTTCGGTGGTTGCCATCACGCTCCTGTTCCTGACCCCGCTGCTGTATCACCTGCCGCAGGCGACACTGGCCGCAGTCATCATCATGGCGGTAGTCAATCTGGTGAAGATTGAGCCCATCAAACATGCCATGAAGGTGCAAAAACACGATGGGGTGGTGGCGATCATCACCTTTGTGCTGACGCTGGTCCTGGCGCCGCACCTGGAAAAGAGCATTATCGTCGGCGTGCTGCTGTCGCTGGGCCTGTTCCTGTACCGCAGCATGCGCCCGCGCTTCGCCGAATTGTCTATTCACCCGGACGGAACCTTCCGTGATGCGCAGGCCCACAACCTGCCGCGCTGCGACTATATTTCGGTATTGCGTTTCGACGGTTCGCTGTACTTCGCCAACGCCGGTTATTTCGAAACGCGCGTGCTCAGGAACGTGGCTTCGAAGCCTGATCTGCGTTTCGTGATTCTGGATCTGGAGGGTATCAATGAAATCGATGCCACTGGCGAAGGGGCAATCGGCGCGTTATGCGAGCGCCTCGGACATACCGGGATCAAGGTGTTGATCGCACGGCCCAAGCGCCAGACCATGCAAATTTTTGAACGTTCAGGATTGCGTGAGCAGGTCGGAACCGAGCACTTCTTCCGGACCCGTACCGATGCCATCGAGTTCGCCCGTGAAAAACTTCTTGCGGAGGGTATCGACGATTCGCCGTTGGCTCCCGTGCGGTCGATACGCCGCACCCGGCTGGAGCCACAGACTTCCTGATGACTCAGGCTGTCTTGCGGCGCCGGTAAACCAGGTCCCGGACGCCGTGACCGAGACTTTGGCCGCGCATTTCGAATTTGGTGGCCGGGCGATAATCCGGGCGTGCGGCGAAATTCCCGGTACCGCTTACATTACTGAAACCGGCCGCGGCGTCCATTGTTCTCAGCATCTGTTCCGCGTAGTGCTCCCAGTCGGTGGCCATGTGGAAATGACCGCCGGTTTTCAGCTTCCGTGCCACGAGATCGATGAACTCCGGTTGCAGGATGCGCCGCTTGTGGTGTCTTTTCTTGTGCCATGGGTCAGGGAAAAATAACAGCACCCGATCCAGCGACGCGTCAGCTATGCAGCTTTCCAGCACTTCCACGGCATCTTCGCAATAGACTCGCAGATTCCCCAGATGCTGCGCCTCGATTTTCTGGAGCAGGTGACCGATGCCGGGTCGGTGTACCTCGATCCCGATAAAGTCACTTCCCGGATCAGCATCAGCCATTGCCGCCAGACTGCTGCCGTTGCCAAAGCCAATCTCCAGCGTCAGCGGCGCCCGGCGTCCGAAAACATTGCTGAAATCCTGCATTCCAGCAGCAAGCTCGAGTCCGAACAGTGGCCACAGTTCATCGAGGGCGCGCTGCTGTCCTGCGGTCAGCCGCCCCTGGCGGCGCACGAAAGAGCGTATGCGCCGGTGTGGCGGGTTTATGGTATGTTCTGCGTCACTCATCCTGGCCTACCCTGAACAGGCGATTATACGATTTTGCTAGACGATACACTGCACAGCTTGCATAGCTGGTTCGGCGAACTCAACTATATGGCGCTGGGCTGGGAACTGGTTATCCTGATTATGGCAGCCACGGCCGCGCTGATGGTGCATCGCAGCCTCGGGCGTTTTCTGCTTGACTCGACGGTTGGCGACCCGCGCCAGATGCGCCGCCTGACCTTGCGCAGCGTGCAGCGCATCGTTTTTCCCCTGAGCATGCTGCTGGGGGTGCTGGCCGGTCGTGCGGTTTTGAACGGTCAGCGTATCGATGTTCTGGTGCTGAATCTCGCGGTGCCGCTGCTGGTGTCGCTGGGTGCCATCCGGCTTGCAGTTTACGTGTTGCGCAAGGGCCTGCGCCCCGGGCCGGCGGTAAAAGCCTGGGAACATATCATCAGCACGACTATCTGGATTCTGGTGGCGTTGCACCTGCTGGGCTGGCTGCCGGACGTGCTGCGGGCCATGGATGCCTTCGGTTACAGCTTCGGCAATCTGCGCATCTCGCTGCTGACCAGCCTGCAGCTGGCTGCGGCGATTGGCGCTTTGATGGTATTCGCCACCTGGCTGTCGAAACTTATCGAGCGCGGCCTGACCGGATCTCCGCACCTTACCCCCGGGGTCAAGATCGGTCTGGCCAAGACCAGTAAATTCGCCCTCTATACGCTGGCAGCGATCATTGGACTGAATACCGCAGGTATCGATCTTGGCGCGCTGGCGGTGTTCGGCGGTGCTCTCGGTGTCGGCCTCGGCTTCGGTCTGCAGCGCATTGCCAGTAACTTTATCAGCGGCTTTATTCTGGTGTTCGACCGGTCCATTCGGCCTGGCGATGTGATCAGCGTCAAGGACAAGTTCGGCTGGGTGCAGGAGCTGCGCGCGCGCTATATAGTCGTGCGCGATCGCGACGGCGTCGAAACCCTTATTCCCAACGAAAATCTGATTACCACCGAGGTGATCAACTGGAGCTACAGCGATGAGCAGATCCGCCTGAAGATTCCCGTGCAGATCAGCTACGCCGATGATCCGGAACAGGCCATGGAGATTCTGCTGAACGCTGCGTGCGCATCAACCCGGGTGCTGCCAGATCCGGCGCCGGCTGCGCGTCTGATGGGCTTCGGCGATAACGGGATCGAAATGGAGTTGCGGGTCTGGATACGCGATCCACAGGAAGGCGTCGCGGCTGTCCGCTCCGACGTCAATCTCGCCATCTGGAAAGGTTTCAGGGATGCTGGCATCACCATTCCATTCCCCCAGCGCGACCTGTATCTCAAGGAACTTCCGGAAAGCTTCGGCGCGCCTGCCGCTGCGGCTGAAACCTAGCCGAAAAAGGTGCCGTCGAGTGGTGACGATGCGCTGGCGAAGCGTTTGCGGGGAATGCGCCCGGCCAGGAATGACTCGCGCCCGGCCTCGATGGCTTTTTTCATCGCCGACGCCATCAGTACCGGGTTCTGCGCGCCGGCAATGGCCGTGTTCATCAGGACCCCGCCGCAACCCAGTTCCATTGCGATCGCTGCATCAGACGCACAGCCGACGCCGGCATCCACCAGGATCGGCACGCTGGCGTTCTCTACAATGGTCAGAATGTTGTAGGGATTGCGGATGCCCAGGCCGGATCCGATCGGAGCAGCCAGCGGCATCACCGCGACACAACCCATTTCTTCCAGGCGTTTGGCGATGATCGGGTCGTCATTGGTGTACACCATGACCTTGAACCCGTCGTTGATCAGGGTCCCGGCTGCCTCGAGTGTCTGGGTGATATCCGGAAACAGGGTTTTTTCGTCACCGAGCACTTCCAGTTTGACCAGGTTGTGGCCATCCAGCAGTTCGCGCGCCAGACGGCAGGTGCGCACCGCGTCTTCAGCGCTATAGCAGCCGGCGGTGTTTGGCAGATAGGTGTAGCGGTCGGGCGGCAGTACGTCCAGCAGGTTAGGCTCACCGGCGTGCTGACCAATGTTGGTGCGACGGATCGCCACGGTAATGATTTCCGCGCCGCTGGCCTCGATGGCGGCGCGCGTCTCGTCCATGTCCTTATACTTGCCAGTGCCGACCAGCAGCCGTGACTGATATTCGACGCCGTCGATCAACAGCGGATCGGCGGTACGGGGGATGGCGGTTTTCATCACGCTTGACATGCTTTGCTCCTGAAAATGCTTGCCGATCAGCGGGGCGTCACGCTGCCGCCGCCAATGGCGCGTACAATTTCGATATGGTCGCCGGCCGTGAAGATGTGGGTGGCGAAACTGCTGCGTGGCACTATTTCGCGGTTGACCTCCATGGCCAGGCGCTCATTGGCGAGGCCCATGCGCTCGATCAGCTCGGCGGCGTTGATGCCTTCGGGTAGCTGTTCGGGGTTACCATTGATTATGAGTTCCATGCTGCTGCATTCTACCCGAAAAGTTGTAAACACGTAGATTCCATGAGAAATCCACGGATTATGAGCGAACGACAGGAAGATCTGATTGGCGCGGAGGCCGCAGGAACACTGGATGGCCTGTTCCTTGAGCGTGTGCACCGTACTCCGGAGCTGATCGCTTACCGCAACTACATCAGGCAGACCGGCCAGTGGCAAGACTTCTGCTGGCGCGACATGTCCGAACGCGTGGCGCGCTGGCAGGCGGCGCTGGCCGCGGAGCATCTGGCTCCCGGAGAGCGCGCCGCGATTCGCCTGCGCAACAGCATCGAATGGGTATGCTTCGATCAGGCGGTGCTGGGAGCCGGCCTGGTGTCGGTGCCGCTTTATGTCGAGGACCGCCCGGACAACATCGCCTACATACTCAAGGATGCCGGCGTCAAGCTGCTGCTGGTACAGAGTCTTGCCCAGTGGCGGAAGCTGGCACCGTCGCTGCCGGATAACTCCGCACTCAAGCGCGTACTGATCCTCGATTCGCCCCGAGCCGACGAGCAGGAACAACAGCATGACCTCGAGCGGGACGACAAGCGGCTGTGCTTTGTCGCTGACTGGCTACCTGACACGGCAGGTCCGCTGCACCGGCGCCATGGGGACCCGCAGGCGCTCGCCTCGATCGTCTATACCTCCGGTACCACCGGGCGCCCGAAAGGCGTGATGCTCAGTCACTACAACATACTGTCGGTGGCGCACGCCGCACTGGCTTCGGTTGATTGTTATCAGCAGGAAGTTTTTCTGTCGTTTCTGCCGCTTTCGCACACCCTGGAACGCACCGGCGGTTATTACCTGCCGATGATGGCCGGTGCGGTGGTTGCCCATGCGCGGTCGGTGCCGCACCTCGCCGAGGATCTGGCGGTTATTCGTCCCGACATCCTGATCGCCGTGCCGCGGATCTTCGAACGCGTGCATGAGCGACTCAATGACCAGCTGAAGCGGCGCCCGGCAGCGCGTCGGCTGTTCGAGCTCGCGGTGCGGGTCGGCTGGCGGCAGTTCCGGTACCGGCAGGGTACGGCGTCCTGGACGCCCGACCTGTTACTTTGGCCACTGTTGAAAAAAACCGTCGGCGATAAAGTAACGGCGCGACTCGGAGGGCGACTGCGCTATGCCATCAGCGGCGGTGCCGCGCTGCCGCTGCCGGTGGCGCGAACCTTTATCGGACTCGGACTGGAGATTTTGCAGGGCTATGGATTGACGGAGACCAGCCCGGTCATCAGCGTCAATCGGCCCGAGCACAATGATCCCGCCAGTGTCGGCGAGCCCTGTCGCGGCATCGAGGTACGCATCGCCGAACAGGATGAACTGGTGGTAAAGAGTCCCGGCATCATGATCGGCTACTGGAACAACCACGCCGCGACCGCTGAAATGATCGATTCAGAGGGCTGGTTGCATACTGGCGACCAGGCGCGCCTCAGTAAGGGACGTATCTACATTACTGGACGTCTCAAGGACATCCTGGTGTTGTCCAACGGCGAAAAAATCCCGCCGGCTGAGATGGAATCAGCTATCTGTCTCGATCCGCTGTTCGATCAGGCGCTGGTGGTCGGCGAAGGCAGAGCCTATCTGGCCGCCGTTATCGTGTTGAACGCGGACCGGTGGTTCGGCTTCGCGCGGGAGCTTGGTCTGGATCCCATGGATCGTGCGAGCCTGAGAGACGAGCATCTGCGGCGCCGGGTATTGCAGCATGTGCAGCAGCAACTCAGGGATTTTCCAGGCTACGCGAAAATCCGCCGGGTTTCCCTGCAGCTTGATCCCTGGACTGTCGAGGAGGGGCTCATGACACCTACCCTGAAGCTCAGGCGCGCCAGCGTCATGCGGCTGCTCTCGGATCAGATCGAGGCCCTGTATCAGAGCTAACGGCTGATCCGGCTGAGATCATGCTTCACTGCGGGGGTTCGCCGGGACGCTCCTCTGGACCACCGAAACTCGCCTCGATCCGGAATTCAATCCCCGGGGTGGGACGGAAGTCATCGTCGTTGCGGAACGCGAGTTGCGGATTGATTTCGAAGAACAGCCATTTGCGCCATTTCTGCTGCCGGTAGCGGAGCCTCAGATTGGTTTCCTCGAGGCGGTGACTGGGCCGCGTCTCGAACAGGGTATTCCATTGGTATTCGACAGCCGCGCGCCGGCGCAGGGCCTGAAAAATTGTCGGCCGGATTTCATAGCGGTAGCCGGGATCTTCCTCACGCCAGCGCCCGGAAACAGTGCCGCGAAAAAATAGCTCTTTGGGCAGTGTCCGCTCATAATCGAGTCGCGTGATCGATTCCCAGCCTATATCGGTATACCAGCGGATCCGTTCCGTGAAGCGCAGTTGCGCGTCATCCAGGATAAAGGTTCTGCGCAGGCGCGGTCCGATATACGTGTCGATGATATGTTCCCTGCCGAACTTTACGCCCGTCGAAATGCTGGTATTGATCTTAAGCTTGTCGCGTAGCGTATATTCGAGGCCGATATTGGCTTCGTCTTCCTCCGTGCGGGTCGTACTGAAGCTTCGTTCCGTGCTTTCATCGGGACGATCATCAGTATCCCCGCTGATGGTCAGCTTCAGTCGCTCATTGAAGCGGGGGACATTGATCTTGGCGTTCAAACTGAATTTTGGTTTGGGCGACTCTCCTTCCTCGAAAAAAGCCCCCGGCGCAATACGGATGCGTGTGAAGGCTTCTTCAGAGACGAACCGCTCATCGAGAAAAAAGGAATCCAGCCATCTGGCGACGTCGTTGACGTTAGTCGATACCACGTCGCGGGCCCGGTCGATCGGATTCGGCTCCTCGGGTTCCAGGTCCTCAATTTCGACGGGCTCGATAGCCTCAACCGGCGTCGCGCAAACGACCGCTGATGGCAGTAACCAGAACAGAAAGGATGCAATCGGGCCCAGGCGCCTTCTTGTGTGCTGTAAAAATTGAACCCTGTCCATGCAAACATCCGTTTTCGACAGTCCGTAATGTAGCATGGTGGGAGAATGACTTGCATCGACACCGGCCGCAGACACTCATGTCAGTTTTTCCGCTGGCCGTGACGTCGCGGCAGCGAACGCGGTAAGATATCGCCACAAAAGCGCTTTGCGGGTGTGGTTCAATGGTAGAACCTCAGCTTCCCAAGCTGATGACGTGGGTTCGATTCCCATCACCCGCTCCATATTCCTTGCCGGGACAGGCCCGCGATCGGCAGTCCCTACGCGGCGGACAATGCGGTGGCTAACCGGGAGCAAAGAACGACAATGGGAAAAGTGATTCGTTTTGCAGGAGTGGGTCTGGCAGTCATTGTGCTGCTGATCGTGGTTGCAGTCGTGGTGTTGCCGTTGATTGTCGATCCCAACGATTTCAAGCCGCGAATAGCCTCAGCCGTGGAATCCAGTACCGGGCGACAGCTGACTATCGAGGGTGATCTCGAGTTGTCGGTATTTCCCTGGCTGGGCGTGGAGATCGGCGAGACTGAACTGGCAAATGCCAGCGGTTTTTCGGATCGGCCGTTCGCGCGCGTCGAGGAAGTGCAGGTCAGGGTGAAATTAATGCCGCTGCTGCGCAAGACGCTGGAAATGGACACCGTGGTGCTGAAAGGTCTGCGGGTGTCGCTGGAAACCGACGCCCAGGGCAACACCAACCTGCCGGAACTCCAGGCTGGCGAACCCGCGACACCACCGGCCGAGCCGGAACCCGGCGCGGCGGATTTCGCGCTGGCGGGCATGGCGATCGGCGGCGTCGAAATTACCGATGCGGCGCTGATCTGGGACGATCGCCAGGCTAATGCGCGCTACGAAATCACTGATCTCGCTCTGCAGACCGGCGCCATCGGATCCGGCGCGGCGGTTCCGGTGCGCCTGCGGTTGCACCTCGCTGCCAGCGAGCCCGCTATCGCCGGGCCGCTCGATTTCAAGGGGACTGTAACGGTCTCCGAGGATCTGCAGCGCATACAGATGGACGACGCGCGATTGACTGCGGATCTGGTCGGCGAGGCATTGCCTGGAGGTCAAATCACGCCACGGCTGGTTTTCAACAGCACCATGAATCTTGAACAGGAGACCCTGAATGTTGCGGGACTGGTGCTGGAAGTGCTGGACCTGAAGGTCGAGGGAGCGCTGCAAGGCAAAAACATTCTCGGTGACTCCGCGGCCTTTGTTGGTCAGCTGGAACTGCGCGAGTTTGTGCCGCGCGATGTGCTCGAGGCGCTCGGGCAGGCGCCCCTCGAGGTGTCGGACCCGTCGGTGCTGGGCAAGGCCGATGGCACTCTGCAACTGGTGGCCGGGAAGACCAGCCTGAGTGTGCCGCAATTGCAGGTCCGGCTGGATGATTCAACGCTCACAGGCGAGCTGAGCGTGACGGATTTCGAACGGATGTCGGTGCGCTTTGATCTGCAGCTGGATGAGATCGATGTGGATCGATACCTGCCGCCGGAGACGCAGGCGGCGCCGGTCACGCCGACTGGCGCGGCTGCGGCCGGCTCGCAGATGATCCCGGTGGAAACCCTGCGCACGCTGGATATCAATGGCAAGCTGGCGATCGGGCAACTGAAAGCCGCGCAGCTGCGAAGCACTGACATTCTGATTCAGCTGGTGGCACAAAATGGAATACTGCGAGTGCATCCGGCACGCGCCAAAATGTATGAAGGCGAATATCAGGGTGACGTGTCGCTCGACGTGACCGGTGCCCAGCCGAGAATTGCCATGAATGAACGCCTGTCCGGTGTGCAACTTGGCCCGCTGCTCACGGATATGCTGGGTGAGGGTTACGTCTCGGGCAGCACCCGTGCCACGGCAAAGCTGACGACTGCCGGGCAGACGCCTGATGAAATGACGAGCAACCTGAATGGTAATCTCGCCTTCGCACTCAACGATGGCGCGGTAACTGGATTCAATCTGGCCGCGATGCTGCGCAATGCCAAAACTCTCGGCAAGGGTGAGGTGGAAGGCGATGCCGGAGAACCCCGGCAAACCGACTTTACCGAATTGTCGGGAACAGCAACTGTTACTAACGGTGTGATAAACAATCAGGACCTAAGCGCCAAGAGTCCGCTGTTGCGCGTGGATGGAAAAGGCAAGGTGGACCTGCCGCAGCAGACACTGGACTACCTGTTGACGACGAAAATCGTAGGAACGCTGGAAGGTCAGACAGGCAAGGGCCTGGAGGACCTGCGCGGTGTGGCCGTCCCGGTGCAGATCAGCGGAACGTTCGACGATCTGAATTATTCGGTGCGACTGGACGAGGCTTTGCGCGGCGCTGCTGAAGCGCAGATCAGGGAAAAGGTCGAGGAACAGGAAGAAAAGGTCAAAGAAAAAATCCAGGAGAAGCTGGAGAAAAAACTCGGCGACAGTCTGAAAGGATTATTCCAGTAAATGCATTGGATACTGGTGCTGGTGGTGCTGCTGAGCGGCACCGATGCAAGTGCGGGCGAAGTGTATACGGCCGTGGTGACGCATCAGTCTGGGAGCTATACCGTTGAGGTGGATGCGCTGATCGAGGCGCCGGAATTCGCGGTACGTGCGTTATTGACCGATTACGGTCACCTCGAGCGTGTGCATCCCGCGGTTCAGTTCAGTGAGATTATCGCTCACAGTGGTCCCGGTGCTTACCAGGTGCGCATGGTCACCAAAGCTTGCGTGTGGTTCTTCTGCCGGCGCATAAACCAGGTGCAGACGATGACCGAAGGCGGTGACGGCTCCCTTACTGCCATGACCGATCCGGCGCAAAGCGATCTGAAGCATGGCTATGCGCGCATCGAGGTCTGGCAGGTGCAGCAGGGCGTTCGCATGCTGGTCCGTTCGGAAGTGGAACCTGATTTCTGGATTCCACCGGTGATCGGTCCATGGCTGATCATGCGCCGGCTGCATTCAGAAGCACTGGCGACGGTCGGGAATCTGGAGCGGTTGGCGAATGCCGGCATCTTGCAGCACAATGCGGCGATGCAACGACGCGTTACGACAGGTAATGATGCAGCTCATGCTGACAACAGATAAAGTAAAAATTGGCATTATCGGGCTCGGGTATGTGGGTCTGCCGCTGGCGGTAGAGTTCGGTCGCATACGACCGACAGTGGGTTTTGATGTGAATGCTGAGCGTATCGTTGAGCTGCGTTCCGGAAGGGATAATACTCGCGAAGTCGAACCGGATGAGCTGGCTGGCGCAGTGAGCCTGAGCTGTTCCAGCGTGGCGGCAGATCTTCAGAACTGCAATGTCTTCATTGTTACGGTGCCGACACCAATCGATCAGTACAAGCGCCCGGACCTGGCACCGCTGCAGGCCGCCACCCGAACCGTTGGCAGGTCGTTGAAACGTGGCGATGTAGTGATCTTTGAATCGACGGTGTATCCAGGAGCGACCGAAGAAATCTGTGTCCCACTTCTGACTAAAGAGTCAGGGCTGGCGTTGAATGAAGATTATTTTGTTGGCTACAGTCCCGAACGAATCAATCCAGGCGACAAACAACACCGATTGCCCAATATTCTGAAAGTCACTTCGGGCTCGACGCCGGAAGCGGCGGATTTTATCGACGATTTGTACCGTCTGATCATCACTGCAGGCACGCATAAAACGAGCAGTATACGCGTTGCCGAGGCCGCCAAAGTGATCGAGAACACCCAGCGCGACGTGAATATCGCGCTGGTCAATGAACTGGCATTGATCTTCAATCGTCTTGGTATCGATACCGTGGAAGTGCTGGAGGCGGCTGGGACCAAGTGGAATTTCCTGCCGTTCCGTCCGGGCCTGGTCGGCGGCCATTGCATTGGCGTCGATCCTTATTATCTGACGCACAAGGCGCAGGAGATTGGCTATCATCCGGAAGTTATTCTGGCTGGCCGGCGCATCAATGACAGCATGGGCAGGTATGTGGCGGAGCGTGTGCTGAAACTGATGTTGCAGCGGCGCATGCCAGTGTGCGATTCACGGGTGCTGGTGCTGGGAATGACATTCAAGGAGAACTGCCCGGACTTGCGTAATACACGGGTCATCGATCTGATCCGCGAGTTACAGGGCTATAGCATTTGCGTGGACGTGCATGATCCCTGGATCGACCCTGCCGAAGCGCAGCGTGAGTACGGTATCCAGCCGCTGCTGAATCCCGAGCCCGGCAGTTATGACGCCGTAGTGATCGCCGTTGCGCACGATCAGTTTCGCGAACTCGGTGCAACGGGCATTCGCGCATTCGGAAAAGACAACAGCATATTGTACGACGTCAGACAGGTATTGCCTGCGCACGAAGTGGACGGTCGTTTGTAAAGGTTGCAGCACAGAATCAAGGACAGGATATGAAAATTCTCATTACCGGCGCCGCCGGCTTTATTGGTAGTCAACTGGCGGGGCGTCTCCTCGAACGTGGCGACGAGGTAGTCGGTATAGACAATCTCAACGACTATTATGATCCTGAGCTGAAGAAGGCGCGCCTGGCACGAACCCAGGATCATCCCGGCTTCACCCATTTGAACGTAAACATCGAAGACCGGTCGATCATGGCTGAAATTTTCGCTACCCACAAGTTTGACGGTGCCGTCAATCTGGCGGCCCAGGCAGGCGTGCGGTATTCGCTGGAAAATCCGCATGCCTACATCGACACCAATATCATCGGTTTCATGAATGTGCTGGAAGGCTGCAGGCATAACGACGTCAAGCACCTGGTGTACGCCTCCAGCAGCTCGGTCTACGGGTCGAATACGAAGATGCCGTTTTCCGTGCACGACAACGTAGATCACCCGGTGAGTATTTATGCGGCGACCAAAAAAGCCAACGAGCTGATGGCGCATACCTACAGTCATCTGTACCGTTTGCCCACTACCGGGCTGCGCTTTTTCACCGTCTACGGCCCCTGGGGCAGGCCGGACATGGCGCTGTTCCTGTTCACCCGAAAGATACTTGCCGGCGAACCCATCGATGTTTTTAACTATGGCAAACACCGGCGCGATTTCACTTATATCGATGACATTGTCGAAGGTGTCATACGCACCCTCGATCGCATTCCGCAGCCTAACCCGAACTGGACCGGGGATAATCCGGATTCCGCCACCAGTACAGCGCCGTTCCGGATTTATAATATCGGCAATAATCAGCCTATCGAGCTGATGCACTACATAGAAGTGCTGGAAAAATGCCTGGGCAAGAAAGCCGAGAAGAATCTGTTGCCATTGCAGCCGGGAGACGTGCCGGACACTTATGCAGACGTACAGGATCTGGTGCTGGACACAGGCTACAAGCCGGACACCTCGGTCGAAGATGGCGTGGCCAGATTCGTCGACTGGTATCGGGACTATTATCAGCAGTGATTGTTGGCGACGCCGATTTCGCCGCCCGGGTTCTGCGCTGGTTCGATCAGAACGGTCGCAAGGATCTGCCCTGGCAACAGAATCCCACGCCCTACCGGGTGTGGGTGTCCGAAATCATGTTGCAGCAAACCCAGGTCCAGACGGTCATTCCTTATTTTGAGCGGTTCATGGCTGCTTATCCCGATCTTGCTGCTTTGGCAGCGGCGCCGCTCGATGAAGTGCTGCATCACTGGTCGGGACTCGGTTATTACGCGCGCGCCCGTAACCTGCACCGGGCAGCATGCCAGCTTGTTGAAGAAGCTGGCGGCGAGTTTCCGGACAGTATCGAGGCAGTCCAGCAGTTGCCCGGCATCGGTCGCTCGACAGCGGGCGCCATTTTGTCTCTGGCCTGCGGACAACGGCATGCGATTCTCGATGGCAACGTCAAGCGCGTGCTGGCCCGTTACCACGCCGTGGAAGGCTGGCCGGGAACTTCAGCGGTAGTAAAACATCTTTGGAAGCTTTCCGAAGCCGCGACACCGCAACAGCGAGTGGCAGCCTATAATCAGGCGATGATGGACCTCGGCGCCACCATCTGCTCACGCGGCAAACCGGATTGTGGTGCCTGTCCGCTGCAGTCGAAATGTAGTGCGCTGCACCAGAATCGGCAGCGCGATTTCCCGGCGCCACGCCCGCGTCGCATTCTGCCGGTACGCAGCGTGCACATGCTGTTGCTGACCACCGATGATGGTGCGGTCTATCTCGAAAAGCGCGCGCCCAGCGGCATCTGGGGTGGCCTGTGGAGTTTCCCCGAATTCGCCGATCGCGAAGCCTTGCAGGACTGGTGTGAACGTAATCAGGTGCGCGCCGCAGCGCCACTGGAATGCTGGCCGGATGTACGTCACACCTTCAGCCACTTCCATCTCGACATCACGCCATGCCGCGTGCACGTGAAAGACCCAATGCTTTCTGTGATGGAAGCAGACAGGGCCATCTGGTATAAAACGGCACGAGCAGAGGCGCTGGGCCTCGCCGCACCGGTGCAACGGTTGCTGGCACGTGTGCAGAAATCCAACCAGGGAGACACAGGGTATGCCCCGAATGGTGAAATGTGTAAAGCTGGGTAAAGAGGCCGAAGGCCTCGATCGTCCCACCTACCCGGGCGAACTCGGTAAAAGAATCTTCGAAAACGTCTCCAAGGAAGGCTGGAAACTTTGGGTCGCGCACCAGACCATGCTCCTCAATGAATACCGGCTGTCGCCCATCGATCCCAAGGCACGCAAGTTCCTGGAGGAGCAGATGGAGAAGTTCTTTTTCGGTGAAGGCGCCGACGCGCCGCCGGATTTTGTGCCGCCGGGCCAGAAATAGAGCCGGCCTCCGGCCCCTGCGCAAGCCCGGTTGTCGGCTTTTCAGGAGACTTTTTCCCCGCAACCCGCTTCCGGGTTGACTGTTATCGGCGCGCCCTGTTTAATACGCGCTTCCCGCGAAAAGGCCAGGTAGCTCAGTTGGTAGAGCAGGGGACTGAAAATCCCCGTGTCGGCAGTTCGATTCTGTCCCTGGCCACCATTCCTGGTTAGCTACATCGTGCAGTCAGAGTAAGCTCACGGGCTGTCACACCTCCGCAAGCGCAATTTCGAAACCCCGCCCCCTTCCCGTTTTGCCCGGCGCTCTGGCGTTCTAAGGAGATAAGGTAAATAACAGGGGACATGTCATTTCCATTGATTATAATCAGGACACCCAAAGAATTTTCTATTCGAGCTCCGCATGATCACGGATTCCCCGACCTTTCTCGGCAAAGTCGTCGACCAGCTGGTTGACGCGATCTGCGTGGTCGACCGCGAGGGCCGCTTTATCTTCGTCAGCGCCGCCTGTGAACGCCTCTTTGGATACAGCCGGGAAGAGCTGATCGGCATGAACATGATCGAGCTGGTGCATCCGGAAGACCGCGAGCGGACTCTGAAGACCGCCGCGGAGATCATGCGTGACCGGCCGCAGACGCATTTCGAGAACCGTTACGTGCGCAAGGACGGGGGGATAGTGCACATCATGTGGTCGGCCCGCTGGTCGGAATCCGACGGCATCCGGTTGGCTGTGGCGCGCGATGTCACGGCGCTCAAGCACGCGGCGCATATGCAGAGTTCGCTTTACCGGATTTCGGAAGCGGCGCATGCGGCCGAAGGCATGCCCGAACTGTACCGGCACATCCACCGCATCATCGGCGAGCTGCTTCCGGTGAGAAATTTCCTCGTTGCGCTGTACGACAAGTCGCACGACACGCTGTCGTTTCCGTATCTCGTCGACGGGCGGATGCTCGGGCGCACGCCTCCCTCTTTGGACTCCGGCACTCCCATCGCGGAGGTCATCCGCACGGGTCAGGCCCTGCTGACGGTCACTGGAAATATCGGCGCGGGCACCGCGGCGAAACCGGAAGCGGACTGCGATTGCGCGAACTGGCTGGGCGTGCCGTTGATCTCGCAGAACGGCGTCGTGGGCGCTCTGGTCGTGCAGACCGACGTTGGAGACATCTGTTACACCGAGGAGCACAAGGAGCTTCTTCAGTTCGTCTCGACCCAGGTCGCCACGGCCATCGAGCGCAAGCAGGCGGAAGCCCGCTTGCATCACATGGCCCTCCACGACGATCTGACCGGTCTCCCCAATCGGACACTTTTTCACGACCGGTTCGACACGGCGCTCAAACGGGCCGACCGTGACAAGGAGTGCCTGGGGCTGTTGTACCTCGACCTGGACGAGTTCAAGCGGATCAACGATACGTTCGGCCACGAGGTTGGCGACTTGCTGCTGCGCGAGGTGGCGCGGCGTCTCTTGCAGTGCGTGCGCGAGTCGGACACAGTCGGACGCATGGGCGGAGACGAATTCACAGTGCTATTGACCAATATTCGAGGTGCGGATTCTGCCGATTTTTTCGCGGACAAGGTTCGTGCCGCGATTAAAGCGCCCTTTGATCTCGACGGGCGAACGCTGACGATCTCGGCCAGCATCGGTACCGCCGTCTACCCGGAGCACGGCGACGATCGGGATCAGGTTTTTCGCCACGCCGATGCCAACATGTACGCCGCGAAAATGCGCGAGGCTCTTCACATTGCGTGATGTCGCAAGAGAGGGTGAGCGTGGGCAGGGGGTGGTCATCGGGGGCGCCGATTCGAAGGAAGCGGATATCTTCGAGCGGGCCGCCCGCCGTCGAGGGTGTTGTCAGCGCAAATACTTCCGAAGCAGAGCCCGTTCCTGTTCGACAATCTCTACCAGTTGTCTGCGCTGTAGTAACGGTACACGTTCCAGCTCCATCACGCGTTCAGTATAGGACGACGTTGCATCAAAGGCATGCTGCATACAGGTTTGCACGTTGTTGTCAGACAGGCCAAAGCTGCCGCCAAGCGCAGCGAAAAACGCGCCATGATCCGCATATCCGGTCGGGTCAAACGGGATTGCGCTTACCAGATTGTGGCGCGGCCAGGCGCGCATCGGTGAAGGGTCGTAAACCGGCGTTAACCGGCAGTCGGATAATTCGCCCAACAGCGAAATGTTGTCCAGGTGTAAATCACCGTTGCCGGTGAGCAAGGCCATCAGCATGCGACGGTACAACTGTTCTGAAGTATCCGCTTCCAGCGTTGCCACTTTGCCCAGGCGTTCGATAATGTCACCGAGTTCCTCGAGCAGAATATCGCCTGTCTCGCGAAAGCGATGATCGCCGGTCGCGATAACGGAAAACAACGACTCCATGGGCACAGGTTTGCCATCAGCCTGATCGAAACGCTCCACGGCCAGGAAATGCAGTCCGTCATGGTCCTTGCGATGCGAGATCGGCACGCTAAAACCGGCCTCGCGATGGATGTCCAGGCATAGCGCTTCCAGATCGAGCAAGCCGCGGTATTCCGGAGGCTCGACTTTCAGCACAACATCGGTTTTACCCGGTGTTCCGGGAGGATAAAAAACCGCGTCTGTCTCGTCAGTGGCAATGGACACGAGTAACTTCGGAATCATCCCTCCCACGGAGGGTGTGGGTCCCAGCGTCTGTTCTATTATCTGCGGGTCAAAATCCAGATTCTCGTCCAGCACATTGCGTTTCAACATGCGCCAGAGCTGCGATCGGCTGTCAGTTTTCTCGTCGGCCGCGGCAGTGTCATGGGCGACAGCACGGGGGCGGTACCAGGTTTCGGCGGCGATATCATCGGGGAACACATCTATATGTCCGATGCCACCGTGTCCGCCCATCACCAGCAATTGCCACTCGGTCTCCAGTCCCGGTGGCGGTTCTCTTCCGAGTCTGGTTCGAAGCAGGTCGAGATAATGTCTGCGTTGCAGGTTGCGCGGATTATTACCGGGAATCAGGGCGAGCAATCGGGGGAATACCGGTATGCGTTCACTGATCGGATAGGTGACGGTATCCGCGCCCCAGATGGCGCCATCGCCCAGCAGGCAAAAACCGGGATGACCGGAAGCCAGATAATCGCTGGTGTAGGTGAAGGATGCCTGCTCGCCGGACAGAACCAGGTTGCCCATTTTTTCAGCGCTTCCGGATACCCGGGTCCAGATGACTGCATGCTGATTACGCGCCATGGCTACTCATCCTTCTCTGCGGCACCACCAGCTACGCCAAAGAAGGTGCCGGACTTGATGGCCTCGGCGGCTTTTTCCTGCGAACGGCGCGGCACGAACACCAGTTCCAGGTCCAGACGGGCGCCCAGTTTTTCCAGTGTGGAGGCGCGAATATCGCCGCGGCGCTTGGCCTTGCTCAGGCCCACCGCGGATAGTCCGATGCTCTCCGCCAGCTGCGCCTGGGACAGACCATAGGCCTTCGCGGCTGAAACCGCCTGATTAATCAGCGTCTTTATCTGTTTAGACATTAAACTATAGGATAATTTATCCGTATGTATCGGCAATAACTATAGCATAATTAAACGAAAGTATAATTATTAGAAAAGAGGGGACGTTTCTGGCTATACTCATGTCAAACTGACACATATGGTGCCAAAATCAAAAAACTAACTCGAGCATCATGGCAGCACTCGACGCCCGTATCGATTATGAAGCTTCGCCTGAGATCCGTGAAATCCTTGCCAGGATCAGCCGGACAGAAGACGTAAAGCTTTCGCCTGACAACAGCCGGCTTGCCATCGCTGATTTTGCCCGTAACCGGATATTCCTGTTCTCTATCCACATCCAGGGCCTCGAGAACAATGCCGCGCCACCCCGTGTGCAGATGCTGGATTATTCAGTAATCACCTCTGACAGCTTCAAACAACCGCATGGCGTGACTTTCCTTGGCAATGACCATTTGCTCGTGTGCAACCGGGCGGCGGATGTCTGCGTCTATGAGCTGCCGGCGCCCGGCGATCACCCGCGCGAGCGCACGCTCGAACCACATCAAGTTATCCGTGGACAAGGCGTATTGCGCGCGCGAGTCAAAACGCCGGGATCTGCTGATTGCTATGCACTCGGCGACCGGTGTTATCGGGTTCTGGTCTGCAACAACCACTGACATTTCGTTTCTTCGCACATCATCAGCCTCGACAAGGGCGTCCAGACAAAGCACCAGGGAACGCTCATTCAGAAGACCCTGCGAATTCCTGATGGTGTCAGTATCAGCCAGGATACGGCCTGGATCGCCATCAGCAACCATGTCGATGGCGAAATTCTGATTTTTGAGAACTCACCGGAACTCGACGCCAACACTGAGCCGGCAGCTGTGCTGAAAGGTATCGTCTGCCCGCACGGGGTGCGATTCTGCCCGGACGGCAGAGTGCTGGTGGCTGATGCCGCCAGCCAGTACCTGCATGTCTATGAGAGCGCAGCAGATGGCTGGAGCGGCGATCTGTATCCGACCCGGTCGATCCAGGTGCTGGATGATGAAACATTCTACGACGGGCGCTACGATTCCAGAGAAGGAGGGCTGAAAGGGCTGGATATCGATATGACCGGCCGGGTCCTGGTGACGACGCATCGTTTCGGGGTTCTGGTTTTTCATGATCTGAAGGAGCTTCTGTCCAGGAAAGGCGCTGTGGACAGTGCGCGAATGATGGCGCTATGCCAGCAGCGGGACCCCGGCGGGGTAAGCTCATGAGCCTGCAGATGCTCCATCTCTCTCTGCGCAATCGCTGTTCGCAGCAGTCCGTACTCGCCGCTTCCGGACCGGTGTTATCGATGACATCGCATTCGCATCGTCTCGATCTGGTTTTCTATGCGCTCGAATCAATCGCTCAGGGCAGTAGAAAACCGTCCCGGATCATTCTCTGGCTTACGGATAAGGAAGCCTTCAATAGCCCGCCTGAAACGCTGCAACGACTCAAGGCGCGAGGCCTGGAAATCCGCCATACAGAGGAATTTGGTCCTCATACCAAGTATTACCCGTACATCGATTCCGAGAGCGACCTGACGACGCCTCTGGTCACCGCGGACGACGACACACTGTATCCACGGGACTGGTTCAAAACACTGGCCGATGCCTACGAGGCTGACGCGTCGGCAATACATTGCTTTCGTGCGCATCGGGTGGGTATGAGTGATGGGCGGCTTATGCCGTATAACGACTGGCTCCCGTGCGAGGGAAAAGAACCCAGCCACCTCAACTTCATCACTGGTGTGTCGGGTGTCATTTATCCCCCTGCCTATTTGAGATATCTCAAGCGGCAGGGAAAGGCTTTCACCGACTATTGTCCCTATGGCGACGACATATGGTTGAGCGTGAATGCACTTCGGGGCGGTTTCATGATTGCGCAGGTTGACGACATGCCGCGGGAATTTCCGATGATCCCCGGCACCCAGAAGCAGCGGCTCTACGACACCAACGTGCTGTCAGGTTTGAATCAGGTTCAGCTGCGGAAAACATACTTGCCGGCGGATTTGCTGGCGTTGCATGAGTTTGGGGCAGCATCAGAGACAATTTGAATCAGTTGTGGTTACACGCTGTCCGGCCGTCGGCGGGTCCGCCATGATCCGGTCCCGGGTTTCCAGTAGCAATGCGTCGAGGGGCTGTTTTCCATTGTTAAGTGAAAGTGCTTTTTTAATGGTGTTCGCCGCCAGCGCCCGGCAACCTCGATCCGCGTACAGTTCCGCGAGATTATTCAGTGCGGGTATGTGGTCGGCGCGCAATGCCAGCAGTTCGATGTAGCGCTGTTGAGCCTCAGACAGTTTCCCCTGTGCATGCAGCGTACCGGCAAGACCGAAGAGTGCGCTGGTGTTTCCTGGCCAGCGTTCAAGCGCACTGGCGTATGCAGTTTGCAGAGTAGAGGAGTCCGCGACAGTTTCCATCGCGGCAAGCGCCGCCAGATAGCGGTCGCTGTCGGCGCTGGCGGGAATGTCGCCGGGACGCAGCGGGATCATGCCCCAGTTATCTGATGCCCGCCAGGTCCGCAGAAAATGCCGGACAGACATTGTCAGGCGCCTTTGCGTGCCCGAACGCAGAACGATCTGATCATCCGCTCGCGAGTATCCAATGACGACAGCGTAATGCCACGCCGGGTATCCACGCAGCCCGAGGTTTTGCAGAACGATTACCGGATAATCATCCTGGAGTGCCTGCGCCAGGGACTGGATATCAGGCTTGATGACATAAGGAATGCGGTTATAGCGCCGGCTCGCCGCCAGTAGCTCAACCTGCAGACTGCCCTGGCGTTCCGGCAGGTAAATCTGCGGCACCAGTTCGTCATCGCTGATATCGACGCCGCTGTGTTGCAGCACACTGGCGAGCGCTGCTGGCCCGCACTGGTAGCGCTGTTGCGATATGAACGGGGTGGTGGTGACTTCTATTTGGTCCGGCGCATTGACGCCGAGAGTTTCAGGTGTCAGCACCGGCTGGCGACCGGCACAACCGGACAGCAGTGCCAGCAGGATCAGCAGTCGGAGGATGCCTGCCCCGAAAGGGCAGGCTATCGCGTCAACAGGCGTCGGGTTTATCGGGTAACCTTGTCGATGCCGGAGAACACATCGGTTACGCCGACCAGATCCAGAATGATCAGCACAACGAATACGATACCGACTACCGCCAGTAGATCGCCGCCGGCCGGCAACTGGTCCAGCTGCTGCTCGAGTGTGGCAAGTTCTGAGTCGGTCAGGGCAGCTACCCGTTGCTGTGCTTCAGCGGGTGCCACGCCCATTTCGACAAATGCCTGCTGGACCTGATCCTGCCGCAATGCAGCCTCGATGCGGTCGATGCGTGCCTCGCGCTGTTCCAGTTGCAGCATCGTCTGGGTGCTGATCGGAGCGGCCACTGAAGAGACGGGAAAGCCTATTAATGCGGTGTTGATGACAAGAATAGTGGCCAGTATGCGGTTCATTGCCTTGTTTTTCATTTTTAATCTCCTGTTATTTGCCGCGGCGCCATGAGGCCAGGGTGCCGATTGAATGGATGCTTTTGTACACTTTAGCGCAGCTGTCGGCAACTGTCGTGCAGCGGCTACAGTCTGAGCCATTTTTACAGCGGAATCCCGCGTGGTAGAGTGGCATGTTTCCGCTGCAGCACAGGATAGGATTCATGGCTTTCGATATTATCAGCCCGGTGAGTGGAGAGATACTCGGCAGCTATCAGGAAATGCCTGATAGCGAGGTGGCGGATATCCTGCAGAAGTGTCAGGCGGCACAGCGCGAATGGGCGGAACATTCCCTGTCGGAACGCGCGCTGATAATGCAGAGGCTGCATGATGTGTTGCTGGATAATAAGGAAGACTATGCGCGGCTGATGAGCCGGGAAATGGGAAAAATCTACGCGCAGGGCATCGCGGAAGTCGAAAAGTGTGCCTGGTGCTGCGACTGGTATGCGGAGCACGGGGAAGCCTTTCTGGCTGATGAAGATGTTGCGACGGATGCGCGGCGAAGCTTCATCACCTATAAGCCGTTGGGCGTGGTGCTGGCGATCATGCCGTGGAACTTTCCCTTGTGGCAGGTATTCCGCTTCGCGGTGCCGGCGCTGCTGGCCGGTAACGGGGCGCTGCTCAAGCATGCTCCGAATGTGTTTGGATGTTCCCTGCTGATTGAAACGCTGTTTCGCGACGCCGGATTTCCCGAACACCTGTTCCGGTCGCTGGTCATCGACATACCGAAAACCACGGCGCTGATTCATGATCCGGCAGTGGCGGCGGTGAGCATTACCTCCAGTGTGAACGCCGGCCGAGCAGTCGCCGGTGAAGCCGGTAAGGCGCTGAAGAAATGCGTGCTGGAGCTGGGCGGATCCGATCCGTTTATCGTACTGGAAGATGCCGATATCGACCGCGCGGTTGAGGTCGGTATCGTCGGCCGCTTTCAGAATAGCGGGCAGAGCTGCATTGCCGCAAAACGCTTTATTGTCGTTGATGCCGTGTATGAGGAATTCGAGCGCAAGTTCGTCGACCGGGCGCGCCAGCTGAAAGTGGGTGATCCTATGCAGCCGGATGTGTATGTTGGCCCGCTGGCGCGCGTCGACCTGCGCGATGGCCTGCACGATCAGGTTCAGCGCAGTGTCGCCGCGGGCGCGCAACTGCTGCTGGGTGGCCAGGTTCCGCCGGGGCCGGGAGCTTTTTATCCGGTGACGGTGCTGGCGGGCGTGCATGAGGGTATGGCCGCCTGGTCGGAGGAACTCTTTGGTCCGGTGGCGACATTGATACGAGTGTCCGGCGAGCGCGAGGCAATCGCGGTGGCCAACGGGACTGAATTCGGTCTCGGTGGTGCGGTATGGACACGCGATCTGGCGCGCGGCGAGCGGATTGCGGCTGACGAAATACAATCAGGTGCGGCCTTTGTCAATGACATGTCAAAATCCGACCCGCGCATGCCGTTCGGTGGCATTCGTCATTCGGGGTACGGGCGCGAGCTATCGGTCTTCGGCATTCGCGAATTCGTCAATGTGCATTCAGTGTCGGTTAATGAGTAGTGTGTGAAAAATGCTGAAAGACGTTAATGTCAACGAGCTGATGGATAGCACCGGCGTAGGCTTCGGAACCAGTGGCGCGCGCGGCACGGTCGAAGCAATGACTGATCCAGTGTGCTACGCCTATACCCGCGCCTTCCTGCAGGCGCTGCAGCTCGATGCTGTTATCCCGACAGGCGCGGAAGTCGTTCTGGCCGGCGATTTGCGCGCCAGCACTCCGCGGATTCTCGGGGCCTGTGTCCGGGCAGTTCAGGATGCCGGTTTTAAACCGGTGTTCGCCGGATTTCTGCCTTCGCCGGCGGTGGCTTATTACGCAATGCAGCGCGGCGCCGCGTCGATAATGGTGACCGGCAGTCACATTCCCGACGACCGCAATGGAATCAAGTTCAACCGTCACGACGGCGAAATTCTGAAACCCGATGAAGCGCGCATTCGGGCGCAGACCGTGCCGGTGCCGGAGCCATTTCCGGAGCTCGCCGGACAGTCGTTGCCGCCCGTGGAAGACGCCGCAGCACAGGTCTACATCGATCGCTATCTGGATTTCTTCGCACCGGACTGCCTGACCGGCTTATCAGTGGCGGTCTACGAGCATTCGGGTGTCGCCCGGGATCTGCTAGTCACTATTCTCGAACGACTGGGCGCGCGCGTGGCACGCCTGGCACGTTCCGAGTTCTTCATACCGGTGGATACAGAGGCAATACGCGCCGAGGACATCGAGCTGGGCCGGCAATGGGCCGCCGATTATGATTTCGATGCGATCGTATCGACCGACGGGGATGCCGACCGGCCCCTGATCGCCGACGAAAATGGCGAGTGGTTGCGCGGGGATGTGGTTGGCGTGCTCTGTGCGCACCAGTTGGGCATCGCGGCGATAGTGACACCGGTCAGCAGTAACACCGTGGTGGAGGCCAGCGGCTGGTTCGATCGCGTTTATCGGACGCGGATTGGTTCGCCTTATGTCATCGAGCAGATGAATGAAGCGCTGGGCGAGGCGACATCGGTCGCCGGTTATGAGGCCAATGGTGGCGTGCTTCTCGCCACTGATCTGCACAGGGACGGCCGCACGCTCAAGGCCCTGCCGACCCGCGATGCTGTGTTACCTATAATCGCGGTTCTGGTGGCGGCGCACGGTCAGCACAAGACTATCAGCGCCTTGCTGGCAGAGCTGCCGCCGCGCTATACCGCCAGTGACCGGATTAAAAATTTTCCTACCGAACAATCCAGTGCCAGGATTCATGAGCTGGCGGAGGCGCGTGCCAATATCGAGCAGGTATTCGGCAGCCTGTGCGGACCGGTGCGGCAGACTGATAACACCGACGGCCTGCGCATGACCTTCGATAACGGGGAAATCGTGCACCTGCGGCCATCGGGTAATGCGCCTGAATTGCGCTGTTATAACGAGGCCGACAGCCCTGAACGGGCCGTGGAGCTGAACCGCTCCTGCCTGGAGATTCTTGCCGGCTGGCGCTGATTCAGGGGTCCGGCAAAGGGCTTTACCGCGCCGGAGCTCCGGCCTAAACTGCTTCAATTATTCGACGGGATGTCGCCGGCTGGCTGGTGGTATCACGGCATATCTAAAAAAAGGGTGGCTATGGAGTTCTTTATTGCGCCGCACGGGGGCGGCGAGCTGGTGAACCTGATGGTTGACAGCGGCAAGGCGGAGGAGCTGAAAAAAGCATCCCAGGATTATCTCTCCATCACTCTGAGCCAGAGGCAGCTGTGCGACCTCGAGCTGTTGATGAACGGCGCCTTTTCACCGCTCACCGGGTTCCTCGGGCAAGCCGACTATGAGGCGGTGCTGGACAACCTGCGACTGGCCGATGGCACCCTGTGGCCTGTTCCGATCGTCCTCGATATCCCCGAGAAAATCGCCGAAAAAATACAAGCCGGGCAAAAAATCGCCTTGCGCGATGGCGAAGGCTTCATGCCCGCTGTGCTCACTGTCGAGGGCCTGTGGCGACCGGACAAAGACCGTGAAGCCGAACAGGTGTATGGCACCAGCTCGCTACAGCACCCCGGCGTACGCTACCTGAATGAATGCGTGCATCCGGTTTATGTGAGCGGTCGCATCGAGGCGGTGCAGCTGCCGGTGCATTTTGATTTCGAGAGTCTCTGGGATACCCCGGAAGAGATGCGTGCCCTGTTCAGCAAAATGGGCTGGCGGCGTGTCGTGGCTTTTCAGACCAGCAAGCCGATGCATCGCCTGCAGCGCGAGATCACGCTTCAGGCAGCCAAGGACATCGGCGGGCATATTCTGCTGCATCCGACTGTGGGCATGACCAAGCCGGGCGACGTGCAGTACTATGCCCGCGTGCACTGTTATCAGGCGATCCGGCAGCACTTTCCGCATAATCTGGCAATGCTGTCACTGCTGCCGCTGGCGATGCGAATGGCTGGACCCCGCGAGGCGCTGTGGCACGCCATCGTGCACCAGAATTATGGATGCTCGCATATGATCGTCGGTCCGAAGCACGCCGATCCGCCGCCTGCGAATGACGGCAGCCAGCAGTTCTATGACCCCGATGCATCCAGGCGGTTGATGGAACAATATACGGGTGACCTGAACATCGAGATCTTGCCGATCGAGGCCATGCAATACGTCCCGGCGCGTGATCGTTTCATGCCACTGTCGAAAATCCAGGAGCAGAAGCTGGAGAGTATCGAGTACACCGACGCCCAGATGAAGAAGGACCTGGCGCTCGGCGAACCGATACCTGCCTGGTTCAGTTATGCGGAAGTCGTGCGGGCGTTGCGTAAGGTTTACCCGCCGCGCAGTCGGCAGGGCTTTACGCTGTTCTTCACCGGTCTGTCGGGTTCCGGGAAATCGACCCTGGCGAAGATTATCTACGCGAAGCTGGTCGAAGCGGGGACCAGACCAGTCACATTGCTGGACGGCGACATCGTGCGCCAGCATCTGTCCAGCGAACTGGGCTTTTCGAAAGCGGATCGCAATCTGAATGTGAACCGCATCGGTTTCGTGGCCAGCGAAATCACCAAAAACGGTGGTGTCGCAATCTGTGCTCCGATCGCCCCGTATACCGTCATGCGTCGTTCAGTGCGGGACATGATCGAGCCACACGGCGCATTTGTTGAAATCCATGTGGCGACACCATTAGAGACCTGTGAAGCGCGCGATCGCAAGGGCCTGTATGCGAAAGCGCGGCGCGGCGAAATCCCCGAGTTCACCGGGATCAGTGATCCCTATGAACTGCCCCAGGTCCCGGAGCTGCGCGTGGACACCACGGCCTTGAGTCCGATGGAGGCGGCGCAGGAGATTTTTTTATATCTGTTGCGGGAGGGGTATCTGGATACGGAAAAAATTCCCGCAGAGGCGGTTTGCCAGTAGGAGTAGCGCAGGCGCCGGCTGCCTTTTCATTACAACGCCTCGTATCTCTAGTTCTAGTGCGGAGCCGTTTTTCTACATTGACTGCCAAATATCGCTGCTACCAACCGCGTAATTGTAAACCCTGAGCAAAGGTTCCGGTTCGGTCGATCTTTTCCTGGGCATCTTGTCGCGCGCTTCCCTCGCTTTTTTCGACGGGACTATTTACACACTTGATGAGCATGTTACCCATTGACAATTCCGGGCTGATCCGATCGCAGGATACGACTGAAAAACGGCCGAATAACTCTTCGATTCTTCGGAAAAGATCAATCATCTCATAACCGCACTCTCTGGCACGGGCATTAGAAAATTCAATGTACAAATATCTGGTTCTAATTCCTTTGAGTGCCAAGAGTAGTTCATACTCATATCCTTCTACATCGATTTTAATCAAATCATACTCTTGCGGAATATTCATCGACTGGCAGTTTTCCGGTGTCAACTCGACTACATCGATTTCCAGTGTGTGAAGCTCATCATTGCGCGCGCCTGCCCCGATGTTCTGCTTGAGAAAGCTGCCTGCAGCCGATCGATCTGCCACATAATAAAAAGGGAGCTTGCCCTGTGGTCCGATTGCTGTATTAAAGATTTGTACATTCGGAAGAGATGCCGTATTTCGCTCTAGAAAATGGAAAATCTCGGGGTTCGCTTCAAACGCAAACATTTCGCAGCTTGGAAACAACGTACCGAGAGTGATCGAAAATTGGCCGATATTCGCCCCAATGTCCAATACCGCGCATCCGCGATCAAGATCGATTTCCCGGTGCAATAGGTTTATTTCAAAAGGATAGCTCTCCAGCGTCATCGGTGAATTGACGTTGTCATAGGTAATATCTGTGCCGAGATATTTAATATGCCGACGTCCAGTCAACAACGCTCTATACTTTCGGAGTACGAAACCCGCTCTTTCGAAGAACGGTATATTGGTTTGTGCAAGCCATTTCCAATCCCATCTCAGGCTGTAGGGGATCCGTTTTATTCGTTTCATATCACATCCTCCAAAAGGGATTAAGAAATGTTAACAGTTAAATATCACGGCAGTGACTATTGCAGTTACCTGCTCCCTTGATGCTCTCTGATGTAATCTTACATGTATGCTCTCAGGCCGGATGCCAAAAAAGGTTCTTGTGCGACCAGATTCCCCCGCAGAGGTTTGTCACTACCCGAGAGCGATTTGCCCAACAACAGGGCAGGCTGCAAAAGAGTTGACGGGTATTTTTACATTTATTATTTCGCTCCATACTCGGCATATTACTACCAGATTCATGCACTAACATGGATTTCGGCATGAGTTATGCCGCGTTTCGGTTTCCCGATAGTCGGAGTAATTTACAATTACTGTGCTCGTCTCTGTCGGTTATCAGATCGACATGTTGTAGGCTCCTGTATTACCAGCCATTTCTTTTTTTGCACTATTATTGCATTGGCAAACTGGCTTTTTGGGCCCTGGAGGGGCAATGCTATCTTCTGGAAATAAGTACTTCGTTCGTTCACGTACATCGCCTTTGACGAGATGGGCAACGGTTTTCGCGTTATGCTTTCTGGTGACGCTAAGCGGCTGTGGAGGTAGTTCGGGCGCGGAGGAGATCTCGGGTGAGCCGATCGTTACACCCGAAACGCAGGATAGCGTCGGAATCCCCGATGATGCAGCTGCCGATGTTGGGTCTGGTGACATCGACTCTCCGCCCGGGCCAGGTGGCGGTGATAGCGCAATATTGCCGCCAGCCGAAGTGCCGCCGCCAGCTGAAGTTCCGCCGCCAGCCGAGGAAGCCCCACTTGTGGTGCCGCTGCTACC
>JAVVEV010000012.1:0-90004 GCA_032251035.1 Thiogranum sp.
GGCGATCCATACGATCCATAAACTGCCGGGCATAAGGGGAAAAGGTCTCCACGTACCGGCGCTGTCCCTCGGCATAGAGGGTATCAAAGGCCAGGGAAGACTTGCCCGAACCGCTTACCCCGGTGACCACGGTGAACCGATTCAGGGGAATCTCGATGCTCAGGTTCTTGAGGTTGTTCTGGCGGGCGCCGCGGATGTTTATGAATTGCCTTGCCACGAAGTGCGGTATCCGGTTGCTGCGTGTCGTTGCGGGCCAGCCATATTACCGGATCGGACGCTGTGCGTAATCGGATAGCACAACAGCCGGCGGGCTTTTGGCTGCCGGGACCCGCTCACGATCTACACAGCGTCCCGCTTTTGTGTTATCTATCGGTTTTGCCGATCGATCAGCCATGAATCTGCGGGACCTCAAATACATTGTCGCGGTTGCCGAAGCCGGACATTTCGGCAAGGCCGCAGAGCATTGCTTCGTCAGCCAGCCGACCCTGAGCGGACAGATCAAGAAGCTGGAACAGGAACTGGGGGTGACGATCTTCGAGCGCACCAATCGCTCGGTGGAGATCACGCCGGTCGGGGCTGACATTCTGACGCACGCGCGACTGATACTGGAACAGGCGGACGTAATCCAGCAGGTGGCGCGCGCCCACCAGGACCCGCTGGCCGGTCCGCTGCGTATCGGTGCTATCCCGACCCTCAGTCCATACCTGATGCCACTGATCCTGATGCCGCTGAAGCAACAGCATCCGCAGCTAAAACCGGTATTGTCGGAAGAACTCACGGATACCCTGCTGCAACGCCTGCGCCACCATGAAATCGATGTGGCGCTGCTTGCCACCCCGGTCGAGGAACCGGATCTTGAATCCGTGGCGCTGTTCGATGAACCCTTCTGGATTGCCTACCCGACCGACCATCGCTTCTATCACGCCGATCGCATCACCCTGCGCGACCTGAACCGGGAGAATCTGCTGTTGCTGGCCGAGGGTCACTGCCTGGCGCGCCAGGCCATGGATGTCTGCCATATCCGGGATCGACAGGACCAGGGCGATATGGCCGACCTGCGCGCTTCCAGCCTCGAAACCCTGATTCAGCTGGTCGGTACCGGCTTCGGCGTCACGCTGGTGCCGGCGCTGGCCATGCGCGGCTCCTGGACCACCGACAGCGGCGTCATCGCCCAGCCACTGGCGATCGCGGACGCCTCGCGGCGGGTGTCTATGGTGTTCCGGCACAGCTTCCCGCGCCGCGCGGCACTGGATGCCTTTGCCGATACGATCCTCGCGCATCTGCCCAATACGGTGCACCGGATCGGCAAAGACGGACGCGCAAAACGCAGGTCCCCCCGGCACTAGAGCCGCGCCTTCTCGTCATCGCTACATTCTATCGAAATGATCTGTTTAAACGATTTTGACTATTTATCTGGTGGCCTATACTTCGTCCATGAGTTTAACGAAACCCGGCAACCGAAAGGAGATCAGTATGTTTGAAAGTCGAGAAGGCCAGAGCGTACCGCAGGTCACGTTTCACACCCGTCGTGACAATGACTGGCATGATGTATCCAGCGATGAAATATTCAAGGACAAGACGGTTGTGGTGTTTTCTCTGCCAGGCGCTTTTACCCCGACCTGTTCATCCACCCACGTGCCGCGCTACAACCAATTGACACCGGCATTCAAGGCGCAAGGCGTGGACGAAGTGGTCTGCATCTCGGTCAACGATGCCTTCGTGATGGATGCCTGGCGCCAGGAACAGAAGGCATTCAATGTCACTTTCATGCCTGACGGCAACGGCGATTTCAGTCGCGGCATGGGCATGCTGGTGCCGAAGAATGACCTGGGATTCGGTGATCGTTCATGGCGCTATTCGATGCTGGTCAAGGACGGCAACATCGAGAAGATGTTCATCGAACCGGACGTAGCGGGCGACCCCTTCGATGTTTCCGATGCCGACACCATGCTGGAATATATCGCCCCCAATGCCACCAAACCCCTGAACGTGACAGTGTTCAGCCGCGACGGTTGCGCCTACTGCGCACGCGCCAAGGGCATGCTCCATGACGCCGGCATCGCATTCGAAGAACTGGTGCTGAACCGCGACTTCAGCGAATCCACGTTGCGCGCCGTCGCCGGCAAGCCCATGGCACCGCAGGTGTTCATCGACGGCGAACTGATCGGCGGCGCGGAACAACTGGAGGCGCATCTGGCCGAAAAGGCCAGGCACGCAGCCTGATCTGGCGGTAATGACGAGAGGCACCGGGTGCAACATCCCGGTGCCTCGCTATACCGTGGCGCATGGTAACCTTACGCCACATCCATTACCCGTAGGCTTCCTGTGAAACGCATCGCCGTATTTGTAGACGTACAGAACATTTACTACACCACGCGTCAGATCTACGGCCGCCAGTTCAATTACCGGAAACTGTGGCAGCGTATCAGCGCCGGGGGCGAAATCGTGTCCGCGATCGCCTATGCGATCGAGCGCGATGATGAAAAGCAACGCCAGTTCCAGAATGCGCTCAGACAGATCGGTTTCGCCGTAAAGCTCAAACCCTACATCCAGCGCAGTGACGGTTCCGCCAAGGGCGACTGGGACGTGGGCATTACCATCGACATCATGGATACCGCAAAAGGCGTGGACTGCGTGGTGCTGCTGTCGGGCGACGGCGATTTCGACCTGTTGCTGGACAGGCTCCGCAGCGACTTTGGCGTCAGCACAGAAGTCTATGGCGTGCCGGGACTTACCGCCCAGTCGCTGATAGCGGCCGCCGCCACCTACCACCCGATCGAAGCGGATTTACTGCTCTAGTTATGCTGGCGATGCGTCGGGCGCCGGGCTTTTCTGGTAATATGCGCCTCCTTCCCGTCGAGCCCCCCGGCCTGGTTTCACTGTGACTGCAACAGCTTTTTCATCACTGCCTCTGGCACCCGAATTTCTCGCCAATATCCAGTCCCTGGAATATCACGCGATGACCAGCATCCAGGCCCATAGCCTGCCCGCCGTCCTGGACGGCAAGGACCTGCTGGCGCAGGCAAAAACCGGCAGCGGCAAAACCGCCGCCTTTGCGATCGGTCTGCTGCACAAGCTCGATACCCGCAGCTACCGGACCCAGGCACTGGTCCTGTGCCCGACCCGCGAACTGGCCGACCAGGTCAGCAAGGAAATCCGTCTGCTGGCGCGCGCCACTCCCAACACCAATATCCTGACCCTGTGCGGCGGCAAGCCGATCGGTCCGCAACTGGCCTCGCTGGAACGCAACCCGCACATCGTGGTGGGCACGCCGGGCCGGATACTGAAGCACCTGGGAAAAGGCACGCTGAAGCTGGACGGACTGAAAACGCTGGTGCTCGACGAAGCCGATCGCATGCTCGACATGGGCTTCCTGGAAGACATCATGCGCATCATCGACATGGCGCCGCGGCGCCGCCAGACGCTGCTGTTCTCCGCCACCTATCCGGATGAAATCAGGGCCGTCAGCGATGCGATCCAGACCAATCCCGTCGATGTCAGGGTGGAAAGCCTGCACGACAACAAAAAGATCCAGCAGGTGTTTTACGAAATCGCCGGCGGCGAGCGCAGCCGCGTGCTGGTTTCAGTGCTGCAACATTATCGCCCCGAGTCCAGCCTGATATTCTGCAATCGCAAACAGCAATGCCAGGAGCTGGCGGAACAGCTATGGGAACAGGGTTTCCACGCCCAGGCCCTGCACGGCGATCTCGACCAGGCCGAGCGCGACCAGGTGCTGGTGCAGTTCGCCAACCGCAGCAGCTCTATTCTGGTTGCCACCGACGTGGCGGCGCGCGGGCTGGATATCCGGGAACTGGAAGCGGTGATCAACTTCGAACTGTCACCGGACCCCGAAATCCATATTCACCGCATCGGTCGCACCGGCCGCGCCGGCAATGCGGGACTGGCAATCAGCCTGTTCCTGCCCTCCGAGAAATTCCGGATCGAAGCCATAGAAGACTATCAGAAGCGCCCGGTCCGGATCGAGCAAACCACCACGCTCAAGACGCGGGAGCATTTCAAACTGACACCGCCCATGGTGACCCTGTGCATCAATGGTGGCCGCAAGAACAAGGTACGGGCCGGTGACATACTGGGAGCATTGACCGGCGGCGATGCCGGACTGCCGGGCAAGCAGATTGGCAAGATCGAAATTTTCGATAATCTGGCCTTTGTTGCAGTGGAGCGGCCCCAGGCCCGGCAGGCCCTGAAGATCCTCACTGAAGGCAATATCAAGGGCCGCCGGTTCCGGGTGCGCAAACTGCGCTAGCGCGGATTTTCTGGCCAGTCCATCAGCGACTTCAACACCGGCAGGGTGATCTCCTCGAAGCGCAACAGCCGTCCGCCATGTTGTTCCGCAAACGCCGCGGCAGCTTCGCGCGTAGCAAATGATGCCAGGGTCGGTCCCATAGCGCCGGTTCGTTCGCTGCCCGTCACATACCAGGCGCCGCGCGCATCGATCAGCTGCGTATCATCCGGATGTGTCCAGTCAGTCTGCGCCATGTCGTGCACGTAGATCTGTTCTACCACCGCAGCCGTTTCCGGTTGCAGCAACCAGGCGAACAGATCGCGTGTCGAACAGAACTTCAGCGGCTGTTCGACGCGCGTCACATAAGCCTCGCCCTTGGGCCCGGGAAAACGCGTGATGATCATTCCACACACATGACATTCATCACCGTCAGCGATCGCCACCGGCGGTTGCTGCAGCGGATCGGTGCCGGCATTCTGTTCACAGCCCCCGCAGACCAGTAAAACCAGCACCAGGAGACTGCTCAGGGTTATTCTCATCTTCACACCACCTTGTGCCGGAAGCGCCATACGGCGAGACTCAATGGCACCGCGATCCACACCACCAGAATCGCTGCCAGTGCATACGGCCGGAACAATGGACCGGTAGCGATCGCGGCCAGTCCGGTGTACTCACGCACCGCCTCAAAGCCTGCGAGATTGGCAAGCCGGAATACATCGGTCGGATTTAGCAACAGCAACCAGGACAGCCACTGCCCGCCGCTGCGGCCCTCGCCCATCACCAGAATACCAAGCAGGAGTAGATCGAACACCAGCACGAACCAGAACCAGGCGATCAGCGCCAGTCCGGCGGCACGGGATTTTTCTCCCACCAGTACACTGATCAGCTGCGCAATCGCAATGAAACACCAGCCCAGCAGAATTGCGGAAAGAATGAAAAATCCAAATGCCTCCCAGAGCCCGGCATTCGCCATCTCGCCCGACAGCATGCCGATCAACAGCCCGGCGCCACCGAAGCCGACCAGCGTGGAAACCGCGAGTATGGCGGCATGGCCGACGAATTTTCCGATCAGCAACTGCGCGGGTGTCAGTGGATAGGTCAGCAACAACAGTAGCGTGCCCTGCTCCTCTTCTCCGACCACGGTGTCATAGGACAGCAACAGGGCAATCAGAGGAATCAAAAAGATCGCCAGGCTGGCGAGACTGACGATGGTAGTGGCCAGTGAAGTGAAACCGACACTGCCGGATGCGGCGGCACCGAAGTAGGAAATGCCGAGCGCAAGGAATGCAAACACCAGGGTTATTGCCAGCACCCAGCGGTTACGCAGTCCATCGCGGAATTCCTTGCCGGCAACGATGAGAACGCTGTTCACGAGACCTTTTCCCGACCGGCGGATTCGCGATTGAAGTGGGCATAAAGCGCGTCGAGCGACGGCGGGAGAACATCCACATCCTGCAGGCCCTGCACCTCCAGCAACAGCCGCAATGCTGTCAGCTTGGCGGACTCAGGACCGGTGAACTCCAGGTGCTGTGGATCAATCTGCCGAAGGCTCATGCCGGTGGCGCTGATGCTTTCTGCCCAGCCTGTCGAACTCCACTGACCGCGCACCCGGATAGTCAGCGGCAGGGCCGCCTGGGCACGCAGCGCATCGAGACTGCCGAACGCCAGCAGCCGCCCGCCGCCGAGTATGGCAGCGCGGTCGACATGTCCCTCGATACCCGGCAGTACATGCGAAGACAGCAACACTGTGGTGCCGCGGCCGCGCAGTTCATCGAGGGTGCTGTAAAACTCGCATGTCGCTGCCGGGTCGAGTCCCGCGGTCGGCTCATCGAGCATCAGCAGGCGCGGTTCACCGAGCAGCGCCTGGGCCAGCCCGAGACGCTGGCGCATACCCTTGGAGTAGGTCCTGACACGCCGGTCGGCAGCCGCCGCCAGGCCGACCTGTTCCAGCAGTTGTCCGATTTGCGACACAGCCGCGCCCTTCAGGCGTGCGAAGTAGCGCAGCACTTCACGGCCGCTCAGCTGTTCGTAGAAGCGCACATTCTCGGGCAGAAAACCGATGCAGCGACGCTGCTCGTGGCCCAGTTGCAGGGACGGCGTAACGCCCATCACCCGGATCTGACCTTCGCTGGGCCGTATCAACCCGAGAATCAGTTTCATGCTGGTGGTCTTGCCGGCGCCGTTGTGGCCGAGCAGGCCGATGATCTCGCCGGCCTGCACCGACAGCGTCAACTGCGCCAGTGCCTGCACGCTGCCGAAGCGCTTGCCCAGTTCGATGAATTCAACGATGGCTGTCACTGCTGCGCCTGCTCCCAACCCATCGGGTGCATCAGCGGATAGCTGTCGCGCACGCCCTGCGGCCTCAATACCGGAAACTGCTGCTGCACCCAGCGCAGGGTTTCCACGGCCGGACTGTTCATCAGCACCCGGGCAATCGGATATTTCCACAACAGCTTATCGACCGCATCGTTGGGCTCGTACGGCCGGTCGCCGATGCCGTCGGAATCGAGATCCCAGCCGAGATAGTCGCTCCAGTAATTGCCGCGCCCCTGCTCCGACCATTCCTGTTCGCGTGTCGCCACGTACTTGACCTGGACGCGATTGCGGATAAAGGCATTATCGAAAATCCGGTTCTGTTCCGACCCGGCAGTGAGGTGGATCCCGATGTCAGCATCTTCCAGGCGATTGCCGGTGACCTCGTTGAATTCCGAGTTATAGATGAACAGCGCCTTACCCTCCGCACCCGGGATATCTGCTCCCCCGGAAACCCAGGCATGACCCTGGCGTGTGCCCGTGACGGTATTATTCGCAATCGTGCTGTTGGTAATGAAGTTCAACAGAATGCCGTAGTTGTTGTCGTTTTCAGAACGGTTACCGGTCACCACCAGATACTTCGACTGCATCAGCGCATAGCCGGTGCGGGTATTGTAGCTGTAATTGTCGATGACCTCGTTATTGTACGAGTACATGTAGTGAATGCCGTAACGCAGGTCGTGAAGCACGTTGTTCTTCAGCCGGTTATTCTGGCTGGTATCGATATAGATGCCGTCGCGGGTTTCCCACACCTCGTTGCCTGATATCAGGCCGTCGTGGACTGCAAACAGGTGAATACCGTTGCCACGGTCCTGGGAGCGCCGGTCCGGTTCGCCGTACACGCGATTGTCGATCACCTTCGGCGCACGGCAGCCATCGAGCCAGATTCCGAACGCATTCCCGTTTAAATAATTGCCGCGAATTCCGATGTTGTGCGCGCTGCCTTCCACGAAAATTCCGGCGTTCATGTTGGTCAGATTATGACCGGAGTTGCGAATCTCGAAGCCTTGTATAACCACATCCGGCGCACTGACCCGCAACACGTCTCCCTGTCCGCCGCCATCGAGAACGGCACCGGGCGCGCCCAGCAGACGAATACTTCTGTCGATGATGAAATTGCCGCGGTAGATGCCGGGCGCCACGCGCACCGTATCGCCGTCGCCGGCCCGCTCCAGCAGCGCGCGTAACGACAGATCCCCAAGCTCCGCCCGCACCCCGTCGCCTGCTGCAGCCACGATGGGTTGCAGCAGGAAATATGACAGCAACAGACGGAGGATGAATCGCGCTATCGGCATGTTGCGCTCCGGCACCGCCGGTCCCGGTAATCGTCATCCGGGGCCGGCGTGCCTTTGCGCTCTCTCGTCAGGCCTCGACCAGCAGGCGGCCGCGCATTTCCATGTGCAGCGCGTGACAGAACCATTGACAGTAGTACCAGTGAACGCCGGGCTTGTCGGCTACGAATGTCACTGATGCGGTCTGCTGAGGACTGATTTCCATGGCGACACCGTGATTGATCAGGGTAAAGCCATGCGACACATCCTCGATCTGATCAAGATTGGTGATAGTCACCGTTACCTCGTCGCCCTTCTTGACCTTGATTTCGTTGATACCGTAAGTGGGGGCTACCGAGGTCATATACACCCGCACTTTGTTGCCGTCACGAATGATCTTGTTATCGGTTTCCAGGGTAATGCCGTCCTTTTTTGCCAGCGCAACGGTTTCCGCGAAGTAAGGATCATCGCGTTCCCAGATCTTTTTGGTTCTGATCTTCCTGCGGTGCACGATCTCGCAATCATGCGGCTCTGCATAGGCGGGTCCATCGTGCACCAGCTTCATTTCATCGCCGGAAATATCGATGAGCTGATCGTTTTCCGCATGCAGCGGGCCAACCGGCAGGAACCGGTCCTTGGAGAACTTGCTCAGCGACACCAGCCATTTGCCGTCCGCCTCATTCGACTCGCCCATACTGGTGTGGTTATGCCCCGGCTGATAGTGAACATCCAGCTTCTGGCGGATGTAGTTCACTTTCTCGCCGCCGTAGGATTTGATGGCGTCGGCGATATTCCACTTGCAGATCTGGCTATCGATGAACAGCGTGGTATAGGCGTTGCCGCGGCCGTCGAACGCGGTATGCAGCGGTCCCAGACCCAGTTCCGGCTCAGCGACAATGACATCGCGCGGCTCGGTGATCTTGCCGGAGAACAGATCGTGCAGCCGTGCGATTTCAATCACGCTGACGGTGGGTGACAGCTTGCCATTGGCGACGAAGTACTTGCCGTCCGGGGACGTGTTGAGGCCATGAGGACTCTTGGGAATCGGAATGTATGCCGTCAGTTCGGAGCCATGCCGTCCATCCAGAACCGGCACTTTGGAATCACCGAGCGTGGTGAAATTCCCGGCCTTCACCGCCGCTTCGATACGCGGTATGTTGAACACCACGGCCCAGTCACGTTCGTTGCGCATGGTGTCCGCCAGCGTAAAGCCCTCTTCCGAGTTATAGCAGGTGGAACAGGCATAGTTACCGTCATAGTCGGCGTCGGTGTTGTCCAGATTGCCGTCGACTATCACCTGCCAGGCAACTTCCATGCTATCGCCATCGATGGCATTGAACATCGTCCGGTAGGCGCCCGCATCTTCCATATTGCTGCCGTCGTTCGGATAGGGAATGCGGAACTCGGCATTACAGAACACGTAGCCGGTGCGCGGCGCCTTCTGCAATCGCAGGCCGTGAATGGCCTGGACGTTCGGCACATTAACGATTTTATCGGTCTTCATGACGTCGCAACGGATGCGTGCGACACGTGTATTGGCCTTGTCGTTGATGAAGACATAGCGCCCGTCAAACTGGCCATTGGTGAAACTCATGTGCGGGTGGTGCGCATCGCCGTTGAGTGGCGCGTTCTCGCCAAGTATGCGTTTACTTTCGTTGGAGATGCCGTGCCCGGTCGCGCTGTCATAATTGAATACCGGGATACGCATCAGTTCACGCATCGACGGCAGACCGAGAATGCGGACTTCGCCCGACTGGCCGCCGCTCCAGAATCCATAGTATTCATCCAGATCGCCGGGATGAATTGCAGCGGAATCGCTGGCTGCTTTGGCAGCATAAGCCGGCCTGATGCCGACCATACCGCTGCCGATACCGGCACCCGCGACACCGGCAATGGCCGTGGCGCCGATGAAGTCGCGTCGTGAAATTCCTTCCTTGTTTTTTTCCTGTGTCATTGTCCTGCCTCCGTCTTTACTTCGATTGATTATTAGGGCTTTACACTACCGCCCGACTTTGGAACTACTTCTACAGCAATATTATCGAGACCACCCGCGGTTTTGCGCGCCTCGACCTTGCGAGCGCGCTCTGCCACGCGTTCGTGTTTCTTGCGCCGCTCGACCAGCGGCGGGCATTTATGGTCATCCCAGTAAGTAACCTGGCAGTCCAGACAGTAGTGGCATTCATTGATATTGATTTCACCGGTTTCGTGGATCGCCTGAATCTCGCATTCTTTCGCGCAGATCTGACAGGGATTGCCGCATTCACGCCGCCGGCGCAACCAGTTGACCATACGCAAGCGCGCCGGCACGCCCAGCGCCGCGCCCAGCGGGCACAGGTATTTGCAGTAGAACTTGCAGTTGAATATGGAAATCAGCACCAGGCCGAGCGCGTAGGCGACAAAGATCGCTTCCCGGTCGAAACGCAGCGTGATTGCGGTCTTGAACGGCTCCACCTCCGCGTAGCGTTCGGCGGTTCCGAGCGACTGCAACGATATACCGAACAGCACCAGCAGAATGATGTACTTGATGCCCCAGAGGCGATCGTGCACCACCTGCGGCAGGTTGAACTGGCGAACTTTGAAGGCACGTGCAATTTCATTGACCAGCTTCTGCAGCGCGCCGAACGGACACAACCAGCCGCAGTACACGCCGCGGCCCCAGAACAGCAACGAGGCGGCCACGAACACCCACAGAATAAAGATGGTGGGATCGATCATGAAGGTTTCCCAACGAAAGTCGCCGCTGAATATCGAATTGGTGAAGACGAATACATTGACGATCGACAACTGGCCAAGCATGTACCAGCCGATAAAAAACAGGGTGTAGACGGCGAACGCCCGGCGCAGCGTAATCGTCAGTCTCGGGTAGCGCACCAGAATGTCCTGGAATGCCAGAATCACCACCAGCAGAGTGAGCCCGGCAACCAGCACCGCAATCTGGAATTTGCTTTCCAGCCACACCGCCACCCACATCGGCTCATCTTCGGCGGCCACAGGTACCGGCTCCGGGCGCTCGACGTAACTCTCCGGAATCTCATAGCTGCTGTCGAAGCTGACGAAGGCGCTTTCCAGCGGCCCGACATCGCGCTTCACCAGCAGATTAATGCTCCAGGGGGAACCCGGGTCGAACTGATAATTCTCGCGAATCACGAAAATCCCCATCTCCGAAAAGTCCGGCGTGCCTTCCGTATAGACATCGCTGAGCCGGTAGTAATCCAGATCCCGGAACGGGATTTCAACATCGCCCTGCATCACCTGAATGCGGTCAAAAATGCCACCACGCACATACCCGGAACCCTTGAAAGAGTAGATGCCATTGGCCATTACGGCGATGGCATGCTCACCCGGTTCGAGTTCCGACATCAGCCAGTTGTACTGGGATTCCCCGAGCAGATTGCGGCCGATCGTGGGCGTGTTCAGATAACCATAGTAGAGATTGATGAAAGTTTCGTTAGCCGCGTCCCGCGGCGCCTCGCCGATGCCCTCGGCGGCACTGCCCTCGAAGGCTGAGTCGACTTCGCCGCGGGTCAGGTGCATGCGGCGGATGGCGCCGTTGCCGGTCAGAAATTTCCAGTCGTGTTCCTGAAATACATCCATCCGCACGGTCGCCGGCGGTGTCACCGAGCGTCGCGGCGGTTCAATGATGCCGCGCGATACGGCGACCTTTCGCGCCGCCCGCAACAGCGTCTCATTCATCACCATCACCGTAACGGTAGCGCCGGTAATGGCATCGACGTTGGTGTAGCCCTCGCGCGAACCGGCACCGACCTTGATGTGCCCGGTCACCGGCTTGCCAATGTACTGCCGCACGAAATCCCTGAGGCTGGACTCGGGAATGCCGACCAGCAGGATCGGTTCATGGTGTTCCAGCACCGTGACACCGACGATCCGGCCTTCCATGTCGATGCCCGACAGCATGTTGACCGGCTTGCCCGAATAGGCCGGGATCGGCGCGATGTCCGCGGTTACGAACAGATAGCCGATAGTCTCGCCATTCCTGATTACCGGCGCTGCGAGCGGATCGCCGTCGAATCCGCCAAACTGATCCGCGTCGGGGAAAAATGCCCGCGCGTCGGGGTATTTCTGCACCAGATTTTCATCCGCCGCGTGCGCGGCCGGCAGCAGGAACACCAGAAGCAGGCACAGTAATCCAGCGAACCACAGGCCGTGACTCTCCGGAGACAGATGGTCGGAATTTATTCCTGCTAACATATTGGCATTAGAACAGCTGGAAGGTCAGCCATTCAATGCCATCCTGACATAGGACGCATTGATATTCATCAAGACCGGTCCGGCGCAACGCCGGGAGCTACACCTTCGACAGGATCTTCGGCTTTTCGAGCGTCGCAGGAACGGGTTGCGCAGTCTCCAGGGCGGTCATCCAGACATCCATGTGATCCTCCAGCATCCAGCCGCCGCGCACCCACTGTCGCAGCTGGTCGCCTTCGCGGGCCAGCGCATCCAGGTCGCTGACGCGCTCGCGTATCGCTTTAATCCAGGCGGCGGGATTATTCGCCACCCGGCATACCGGCCCATCCTGGTAAGGAAACACGTCGCTGGCGATCACCGGCCAGCCGAGGATTCCGTATTCGAGCAGCCGCAGGTTGCTCTTTGCCTCGTTGAAATTGTTGCGCTCCAGCGGCGCCACCGCCAGATCCAGGTTCAGGCTCGCGAGTTTGGCAGGATAATCGGGAAACGCGACTGCGCGATGAAACTCCCTGATGTGCGGGCGAATCGAATCCGGACACATGCCAAAGAAAACCCAGTCGACTTCCGCGGCGGTCTGGCGCACCACTTCGGCGAGGATTCCCAGATCACCGCCATGCTGCTGCGCACCGGCCCAGCCCACACGCGGCCTGGCGCCGGTGCGCCGCTGCGAGCGGAGATCGCCCCAGATGCTGGTGCGCAGGTAGTTCGGCACAATGCGAATGTCATCGGACATGCCTGCGAGCGCCTGGGCGAGCGGTTCGGTCGTCACTATCGCGCGATCAGCGAGTTCCAGTGCCCGGCGCATCCGTTTCTTCATATCCTTGTATACCTTTTTGAAGAAAGGGTTGGTCGGCGGCAAGGCAAACATCAGATCGTCCTCGCCGAAGACCACAAGTGCCGGGTGATGTTTCCTGTATGCGGCCATTATGTCCAGGTGAATCTCATGCAGCGTGTTGTGCATCAACAGCACATCGGGCGCCAGTCGTTCGAGCTCCGCAAGCGTCGGTACACGCACGCGCCGGTCAGTAAATACACCGAGCGCCGTCTGCGCGCGTCCGCTCTCGTCAAGTGCGTCCAGCGGCTGCTCGACGCGGTATTTCCAGGCGCCGTAGGAGCCGGCTCCAAAGCCCATGATTCTGGTGCGTTCGTGGAACTTCGGGTCCCAGCGTGCATCGACGTCGGTATCGACTGAAACAAAACGATGCAGCAGGCTCAGATTGCGATTGAAGGCTGGATCGTTGGCCAGCCGCGGCAGCCATTTATCGCGCATGGCAGTCAATTCCTGCTGGCCGCGCTCCTTATCCCGGGTATCGGTGAAGCCCTTCAGGCTGATCGAACCGTGGTGAAGCACTGTCGCAAAAGGCGTCCAGACGATTTTATGTCCAGCTTCTCCCACCCGCAGACAGAAATCCACATCATTAAACAGCACTTTAAAATGATCTTCGTCGAGTCCCTGCACCTCCGTGTAGACGGCTTTCCGCACCAGCATACAGGCGGCGGTGACTACGGAAAGGTTCTGGGTCATTTGCGAGCGGCCGAGATACCCGGGCGCCGCCATCGGACTGCCGATGTTGACGTGCTCGCAAATGCCATGCGCCCCCATGCCACTGATCAGCCCGGCATGCTGGAGGGTCTGGTTCGGGTACACCAGCCGCGCACCGACAACGCCGACATCCGCGCGTTGACCATACATCATCATGCGTGACAGCCATTGCGGCTGGATGATCAGCGTATCGTTATTCAGCAGCACCAGGTAATCTCCACCGGCCTCGCGGGCGGCGAGATTGTTCATGGCGGAAAAATTATACGGGTGCGGATAACGCATGACGCGTACGCGCGGGTCGGTGGTCAGCTGCCGCAGGTAAGTCAGCGTTTCCCGTTCGCAGCTGTCGTTGTCGACAACAATCAATTCGTAATTCGGATAGCTGGTTTTGGCAATGATGCTTTCGACACAGGGGCGCAGCAGGTCCAGCCGGTCACGGGTCGGAATCACGATGCTCACCAGCGGCACATCGGGATGTTCGTATTCGGCGAAATAGCTGTGCGGCAACAGACCGCGACCAACCCGCGCCCGCAGGCCGCAACGAGCCAGATGCTGTTCCACGGCAAGCCGGCCCTGCTCTTCCCTGGCATCGGTCAGGCCGCCTTCGCGGTTCCAGTCGAGCCGGTGGAACAGCAGTTCCTGAATATGCCCGATTGCCGCTTCGCCGAAGCGTTCCACGCATTTCAGGGTCAGATCATAACCGCCGGTAGCGTCCGCTGCCGTGAAGCCATTGATCTCACAGAAGGCATCCCGCCGGGCCAGCAGGAATGAACCGACATAATTGGTCGAGCGCAACAGATCGAGATTGAAGTCCGGCTTGAATTCCGGTTCATGACGTTCACCGGCGCCGGACAGCCGGTCTTCATCAACATAAACGAGCCGCCACTGCGCCTGAGTGCTGATATGCGTTGCACAGGCGACCAGCGCCTGTGGCGCCAGCCGGTCGCCCGCCTCGACATGCAGTATCCAGTCGGCCGGTATCGATGCCGCCTGCTCGTTGACCGCAGCGGTAAAATCGCCGCCGCCGGTTACCGCACACCATCGAATCCTGTTGTTGGCATCCAGCGCATCGGCCGGCAGCTGCGCGTCAGTCACGATCGTCAGACACCAGTTGTCATAGATCTGATCGCCGATGGAATCGAGTGTGTCGGCCAGAATCTCTTCGGTTCCGGCGCGTGCGGTCACCAGGATGTGAACCAGCGGACGTGCCGCGCCCATCTGTACCAGACGTTCGTGGTAAAGCTGCACATCCGACGGACGCAGGGCATGCCGTTGCATCCAGACACCGTATTGCGCCGCCCACATCTTCTCCGCCACCTCGGCACGGTAAGCAGTCAGCTTCTCCTCCCGCGCCGTCCTGACACGCTCGCGCGCGCCTCCGGCCGCGGCATCGGGCCCGTTCACGTAGTTGTGCTGCTCCCAGATCGTTTTGAGTTCCTCGATGAAATCGCCGCGGCAGGCCAGTTCATGATGGACTCGCATCGCCTCTTTTGCCCGGGCGCCGATGTCGCGGCGCAACTGCGGTTCCTCGACCAGCCGGCGCATCCAGGCCGCCGCCTCAGGGACGCTGGCATCGGCCCAGACAGTCTCCTGGCCGAGCGCCTCGGCACTGTAATGCGAAATACTGCCGTCGACCGGGATCAGGTCGTAACCCACGACACAGGCATTGGTGTGGTTCATGTAGGTCATATTGCCCGACCAACCGGTGGCTATCACCGGCAGCCCCAGCGCCATGGCCTCCATCGGCCCAAGCCCCAGACCTTCCGAGCGGTGCAGCGACACATACACATCGCAGCTTGCGTAGAGTTCCAGCACTTCCTGATAGGACAGAGCTTCGGTCATGAAGTGGACGCGCGGATGCGCGCCGCACATGGCGTTCAGCTCCGCCACGATGGGGTGCGCAACGCCATTCTTCATGGCATTGTTGAGCTTGATGACAAGATGCGCGCGCGGGTCCTCGCCAAGTTCTTCCAGGAAGGCGCGGATCGTCGCAAACGGATTCTTGCGCTGCGGATCGCTGTACGGCTCGAAGCCGGTGAAGAACACCACGGCATCCTCAGGCAAGCCATAGCGCGCGCGATTGCCCTCGATGTTCTCCGGCAGATATATGGGATGCGCTGCCGAAATAGTGGTGACGCCGGAAAGATTGAACTCGAAGGCATAGCGGATGAACTGGGTTTGTGCGACCAGAACGTCCAGTGTCTCCATGGGAGCGATCCAGTGCTTCGGCAGAATCGGCAGTTCCCACATGCAAAACCCGATGTTCAGGCAATTCGGCTTGTAGTTGAGAATGGTCGGCAGCAGTTCGCCTATGGCAGCCGGCGGCAGTACGATGAGGTTGATCCCCCAGGGCATTTCCTGGATCGAGTCGACGTAGTATTCCTCGAAGCTCGAATCCGCGCCTTTGCGTCCCTCGCCCGGATCGAGATCCAGAATGGAGACCGGGCAATTGCGTTCCAGCAACACCCGAACAACATTGCGCGCCGTGACACCAATGCCAAGGTTGCCGCTCACATAGCTGATGACATTGAACCCGAAGGGTTGGGTCTCGCTCATTACCTGCTCCTTGATACACGCTTCGGGCACTGCTGCGCAGCGGCGTCTGATGGTTCGTACGATTCATTGGCGCGATCCATCTGCGCCTGGGCTGGTGCCAGCGGCTTCCGGTTTCGGACCGCATCGATATAGGTTGCAGCGATATCGGAAGGCGCCAGCGACAGCAATCTTTCGCACTCTTCCCAATCGTTCTGCTGCCCCAGCAGCGCGAGAAGATTGCGCCATGCAAGGCTGTTACGGGGCGCTATCGCAAGCGCATTCCGGTAGCAAAGCCGTGCGTAAGCCGGTTCGGATGTCAGATGATCAATCCATGGACAATGGAAGGCCGCCGCCAGATCGCCCTGCGCGACCCAGGCATCAGCAACCGCATCCATGTCCGATGCATCCACCGGATACAGGCGGGTGATCGGTATCGCGCTGCGGTAGCGGGTGGTGATTTCCAGCGCTTCCCCGGTCGACACATCCGAGCCGAGCGTCAGTCCCCGGGTGTTCTGATAGAAGGTGCTCAGCACTTCCGGCACCTTCACGGCCTGCAGGCCAGCGGCAATGAAGCGCATCTGAAATTCATAGTCCCCTGCCGCCTGCCAGGTCGGATCAAAATAACCGATGCGGTCGAATACGCGACGCCGCCACAACGGGTGAGGTCCGAGAAAACAGAACAGCATGGCAAGTCCCGGATGAAATTCCGGATACTCCACAGTGCGAAACACCGATCCGGAATCGATGCGTTGATTCGGCGCGCCCGTCCATTGACAGTTCGCATACGCCAGGTCGGCATGCGGCTGACTTTCAAGCGCTGCCACCAGCTTTTCCAGCGCCCTGGGATGATGCGCATCGTCGGTGTTGGCATTGGTGATGTACCGCCCGCGTGCAGCCCGCGCCCCGCGATTCCAGACTGCATAGATGGTTTCCCGCTGTTCGGTGCGCAGATACACGATGTTCGAATAGCGGCGCTGGAAGTCCTCTACGACCGCGCATTCGTCCTGCTGCGAACCGCTGTCGATGACAATGATTTCGAGATGCTCCGCGATGCTCTGCTGTTCCAGGTCATCGAGACAGTTGCGTAACAGGTCGGCCGAGTTGTAGGTGGAGACGATGACACTCACCAGTGGCTCAACCGCTGCTGTCTCCAGATACTGCTGCAACTGGTTCAGCTCTTCATGATCCGGGTAATCACTGAGGTATGACGCGCAAACCGCCAGGGCATCGGTGTGGCGGTTGGCTTCACCAAGAATTTTCACCGCATTGACGACGAATGTTGCGTTATCCGGTTCGGCGTCCATGGCCTGGGCCAGATAGCTGATGGCTTCCGGCAGGTTTCCTTCGACCCAGGCGAGTACCGCCAGGTTATTGCAGGTGGTGCCGTTGACCGCATCCAGCGCATGAGCGGCCAGGAGTTTGGCCCTGGCTCCCGCCGCATCTCCCGCTTCAGCCAGCGCTTCACCCTGCGCGTTGAGATCGGTTACCGATGCGGCGGCAGCGGGTTGTTCAGTTATTGTTGCAGGCTGTTCATCGCCAATCGGATCAGGCGCGCTTTCGAGTCCCTGCAGAATATCGCAAAGCGCTGCGTCGTCCGGGTGATCGTTCAGATAACCCTGGCATAAAACCGCAGCATCTGCGGGGTGCCCGGTCGCGCACAGCATCTGCACCGCATTGAACACAACTTCGCGATTGTCGGCATCGGATTCCAGCGCTCCGGCGAGGTGCAGTAAAGCCTGTCCGGCATCACCAGCCTCCCAGGCGAGCACGGCAAGATTGTTGTGTGCCATGGCATGCGCGGGCGCGCGCTTCAGAGCCTGCACGAAACATTCACGCGCGCCCTCTGAATCACCTGACCCGAAGCGGCGTTCGCCCTCCTCGACCAGTTCATCTGCGCCTGAGCGCGGGGCTGCGACAGAATCGCGACCCAGCCCTGCCCCCCAGTCCAGATCCCAGATGTCAAGATCGGCAAAATGCGCTTCACCCAGTTCCTGGAACCAGTCGAGCACCTGTTGTTCGCGCCAGGTGTCCGACTGGCGCAGGCGCTCAGCGTTGAAAAACGGATAGGCGTCGTACCAGGCGCGCGGTGCCTCGCGCAGGCCGAGCTGGCTCTCATCCTTGCTCGGCGCATAGAGTTCGTTGATCGCCGCTGCCGGTTTGTCCGGGTAATGAATGCGTTCCAGGCAGCGATACCAGGCCTGCTTGACCAGCAGCTGACGCCAGTTCACGAACTGGAAGTGCAGCACCCCGTAGTCATAACCCGGCAGCCGGTAGCGGGTTCCGCCCAGGCCCGACGGCATGCGGTCGAGGTGAATGAAGACTTCGTCATAGCGGCTGACACCATCGTCCGCGAACACGAATGGTTTGTAGTTGTTTGTCCAGATCGATCCGTCGTGACGGTACTGGTCGACCGAACGCCAGAGGCAGATCCACGCCAGCTCCAGCACGTCGCCAGATTGTAATTCGAGTATTTTTTGCCGCAGCAGATCGTTGTGGGTCAGATTGGCGGTAAAGGCTTCATCGGCATCCATCACCACGAAATGCGTACCGCCCAGCTCGCGCCCGACTGCCAGCGGCCGCGCCCGGCGGATGGTTTCATGGAATTCACCGTCACGTTTGCGGATGATGCGTTCGACGCGGCACTCGGTCGCAATCGACTCGACGATCGCCAGCGTGTCATCCGTGGAATCATCATCAAAGTAGACGATGGAATCGCACACCTGCGACAGCGCGCGGATGCAGAACTCGATATGCCGCGACTCGTTCTTGCCCGGCACCAGTCCGATGATCTTGCGGTCTGCCGAACCTTCGCGGGGATATCGTGCCGGCGCGTGAGCGGCGGGGACAGCAACCGGCAAGCGTCCGAACCGGGCCGCAAGGGTTTCGCGCCCCTGCAGGAAATGATTCCAGATCGCTTCAGCATGATGGGTCCGGAACTGTTCGCGCTGCGACGCATAATCCTGCTTCAGGTTGACCACCTGCTGATCGTGTGCGGTATGTTCTTTCACGCGGCTGCGATCCACCGCTGCAATACAGTCGCGCAGCCGCTCCGGATCCACCTCACCGCCCAGATGCTGTATTGCCGCGACGAAATCCGCCTCCGGATCGTCGCGCAGGCCTTCATAGCACAGCAGTGTCTTGCGCTGCGTGAACTGCTCCGTGCACAGCCATTTGTGGACATGCTGGCCGTAAAGATCCGCCCAGAACGCCAGGCGTTCGGGATCGTCGAGGTCTTCCTGGTGATAACAGAGCTGGGAATACAGTGTGTCGACGGGATCACGGTACAGGTACAGGACGTTTTCCCGCACCACATTCAACTGCATGTCATGGGTGTGATTCAGCAAATAATCGCGCGTGCTGTGATCGAAGAACGAACGCGTCAGCAACGGTCTGTCGAAGTACATTTCCAGCACCATGCGCAACCAGTGCGAACCGGTGCGCGGAAAACTGACCAGGTGCGGAAAGCCGCGCCGGGCCATCTGCGCAAGCAGGTCGGCTTCGGGCGCTACCAGAGCGGCACCAGCAGCCTTTGCAGCAGGAAATTCGCGCTGCACATCCAGGGTAAAATAATGACGTTGTGCCAGCGTGGTCCTGGCGATCCCGGCAAACGCAGTCCCCGCGTTATGAAAAAACACCACATGCCCGGCCCAGGAAATGTAGTCGGGCACGAAGCCCCGGCTATACTGTGGCAACAAATGATCAGCCGCGGCGGAATCGCTCAGGTGTGGCAGGACGCGCTCGAAGGCGCAGACCTTGGTGCCACCGTAATCGTCGAATGGAAACTGCGGGTGTCCGGGAACCCGGAAGTCGTCCAGAATGATGATGGCTTGCGGACATCCCTGACGAATCAGGTCGAGCTCGGTCGGCAGCGGCCAGTCTTCTTCCCAGTGCGCATCCAGATAAAATACCGGAAGCTCTCCCAACTGCCCGTTTTGAATCAGATCGGTAAGGAACTGCACCGAGTGTGAACGGTTCAGACTGACATTCGGCAGCCCCGCCAGGCGCCGCGAGGCAGTCTGGTGAAAGTCCGGATTAATTTCCACTGAATGCACTTTCAGATCCGGCCAACGCCGCGCCACAAAGGCAGTGGAGCGCCCAAGGAAAGTACCGGTCTCGACGAAATCGCTGATCGGCAACTGGTTCAGCAGATGCGTCACCATTCCCTGATACTGCGGGTCGCCATGAAAAGCAAAGCGCCGCGTATGATCCTCCAGGATATGCCGCGAAGGCGTGCAATCAGGGAAGCGCCGCAGAATCTCCCAGTGCAATTCCTCGCCACGCCGCATAGCGAGCGCCTGGCGGGTTGCATCGGCGCAGCGGGCCAGGTGAAACGCCGGTCGCCAGTCATCGGGACAGCGATTCATTACCGACTCAAACAGCGGTATCGCGAGCACATGCTCGCCATTCGACTCATGTGCCAGCGCGCGCACATAGTCGCTCCAGTGATCCTCCTGCTGGAGAGCGTCGAGTAGCTTCGCATCCACACGCAGCAGTTCAAGCAACTCGTTTTCAAGGACGAAAGCGAGTTCGAAAGACTGGCTGGCAGGATCAAAGCAGCGCAGTTCATCCATCAGGCGGTGCAGGCCCGCTGGGATACCACTCCTGACATTGTTCAGATCAACTGCGGTCGAACTTTGCGTATGCGCGAGCAAAACATCGTGAGACTTCCCGGCAACCGCGTGCAGAAGCGTTGTTTCACGGCTGTAGAAGATGCTGGTGCCGACATGGAAGCCCTTGATATAGCCGCCCGGCAGCAGGATGGCGTCGATTTCCCGTTCCTGATCGGCACCCTCGGATGCTATGACGATAACCCGCGGCCGGTGCTGGGCAAGATCCAGGCCCTGCAGCACGGCGAGCTCAGTGCCCTCGGCACGAATGCTCAATACATCCACCGGTGGCATGGCCTGTTCACGCAGCAGACTGGTGAGGGTGCGGAGTCCGGGCGCGCCCTCCCGGTTTCCCACAGCGCAATGCAGCACCGTGCTGCGGGGCCGGTTGCGCTTCAGAATATCGAGACAATCAGTCCGGGCCTCGATACACAGGCCGCGCCAGCCGCGCTTTTCCAGCGCCAGGGTATTCGAGAAGCGCATGCCATCGATGCAGCCGATGTCGACGAAGATGCCGCTGGGTCGGTCGCTGAACATAAGATCAAGTAGATAGTCCTCGCCATGCTGGCTGAAGAACCGCTTTGAGAATCGGTCAGGTGTGCTCACGCATGCGCTCCATTGTCCGGGCCCGGCGAAGTACCACCGGATTATCGACCCAGATCAAGCTTGCGCTCGAAAGATGCAACAACGGTGCCACGGGTTTGTTCTGCCAACAGAAACAGCCTGTTAGCGAACAAAGTCGATAACCGCGCACCGATCCGCCAGATTTCCGGCGCAAGCAGTCATGCCGGCATTTGGCACAGGTATTGCTCGAGACCAGAAAAACTACGCCAGGTGTCAAATAATGAACCCGAACCAGCGCGATTTTCCGAGCGGCCCCGGCACGCCGGCTGCCCCTGAAGATCCTTTTATTCCTGATCTCAGTGCCATTATCCGCGCCCTTGCCGGCAGGCAGATCGCATGTGTCATCGAAGCGGGCGAAGATCCGGGGAGGCCGTTGACTGCCGCCCTTGGCAAGCTGTTGCCGGTCGAGACACTGCACGATGCCGGCCAGACACCGGCCGACGTGGCATTCATTCATCCGCATCCGCAGCTGACGGTTCTGGTACAGCGACTCTATGCGGTTCGCGAGACGCTGACGCCCGCGAGCCTGCTGTGCGGTGCCGGTGGCGACCGGCTCGACGTACTGCCGGCGCTGCACATACTGCTTCAGCAATTCATCGAACATTTCCGCGTTGAAGATGGCTTCTGGATTGCCCGGCCGCAGGGCATAGAGCATCTGCAGTCGCTGCCTCCATTCAAAGACATCGCTCACCTGGTCCAGCAGGTGGAAGTCGATTTGCAGGCTGAAATGGAAGCCGCCGATGCACCCGCCGCGGCCGTATGCACTGAGCCGGTGGAACGCGTTTCCGGCGATGCCGTGGCCGACGCCGTGCGACTGCTGCTCGAACGAGAACCCCGGGGTCCAGCGGAGATCGATGTCCTGGTAAAAGGTTCCGGGACATTGAGCGAAGTCCGCAATCGCATTCTCCGTGGCGACGAATTCAAACGCCAGAACGCGGCCCTGTTCTGGCATACCTTTTCGGCTAACGAAGCACCGATGCAGATTCAGCTGAATACGACGGATCACGAGCGCGGACTGCTGCTCGAGCATATTCAGTCGAGTTGGGAACATCTGGGCGCCACCGAACCGCACTGGTCGGTACTGACCAACGAACAATTCAGGCAGGAACACATCGCCGAGAATGAAGAGGCTTTCTATCAGAGTGGAAAACACCACGTCGATGCATTATGGCGTTCGCTGCAACGGGTCGGCGTAGACCCGTCGGCATTCAGCAGCTGCCTTGAATATGGCTGCGGCCTGGGGCGGGTGACGCGCTGGCTGGCAGAGCGCTTCGACACCGTGTATGGCTATGATATATCCAGCGCCCATCTTCAGGGCGCCGGTAACTACCTTGCGCGTGCAGGCATCGACAATGTGGTCCTGCAAACCGTAACCAGTCCCGCCGAAGTCGCACAGCTTGCAGCAGTTGACGTGGTGTATTCACTGATCGTGCTGCAGCACAATCCACCGCCCGTCATCGCGCTGATTGTACACGGGCTGCTGGCGGCCCTGAATCCCGGCGGCGTCGCCTACTTTCAGGTGCCCACCTATCAGCGCGGCTACTCGTTTTCCTCTGCGAGATATCTGTCCGCCGCGCAGAGCGCAGAGAAAGAAATTGAAATGCACGTTCTGCCACAGTCCGAAATCTTTGCCATTGCCCGTCAGAATGGCGCACAGGTGCTGGAAGTGTTTGAAGATGCCTGCACCGGCATCATCGATGGCGGTCGCTCCAACACCTTTATCATTCAGAAGAACCGTTAATCAGGCTTCGCGGTGAGCAACTGCTCATCACCCTGATGGAAAATCAGCGCCTCCGCGTCTATCTTTTTTACAATGGCGTATCCACAAATAAAACTTCACACGGTCGTCAGCACCGCTGCCCGGGCTGCAGTTCTCCTCCTGATCTGGATCGCGCTCACCGATGGCGAGGCGGTCTGGCCCTGGGGCATAGTGCTGGCACTTGCGGCTGCGGCCGCGAGCCTGCCCGACATGCCGGTGCGCTCCGGACGCTTTACAGCAATGCTGCGGTTTTTCCCACGGGCTCCCTTTCTGGCGCGCGAGGCGGTCAAGAGCGGCTGGGATGTAGCCACCCGCGCACTGAAACCGCGCATGCGGTTGCAGCCCGGCTTCCTCGACGTACCGTTACGTGGCGATTCTCCCCAGCTGCGCATGGCGGTCGCCTATGCGATAACGATCATGCCCGGCAGCATGGCAGTCACACTCACACCTGACTGCCTGCATCTGCATGTGGTCGACGAGCGCCTGCCCAACCGGGATAGCGTCAGACAGATGGAACATCGGCTCGCCCCCCTGTTCGGAAATAACCGAACATGAATACACTGCTCCTCGTTCTGGCGCTGTTTCTGATGATCAACCTGGCAGCCCTGCTGTGGAGGGTAGTGCGCGGTCCTCACGCCGCAGACCGGCTGGTGGGAACCCAGGCCATCGCAACGCTCACCATTGCCATTGTGCTGTTGCTGGCTGAAGTGAGCGGCGATCGCGCCAGCTCTGACGTCGCAATCCTGCTGGCGGTGTTCGCAGTTGTCTCGACCGTTGCATTCGTGCACCGTCTGATGCCCTGGCTGAACGGTGATGATGACGACAGGTGAAATCCTCGCAACGCTGGCGCTGCTGACGGGCGCATTCTTTTTTCTCGCCGGCACCATCGGTCTGCTGCGCTTTCCCGATCTTTATACACGTTTGCACGCCATCACCAAGGCCGAAAATATCGGACTGGGTTTGCTGTCTCTGGGGCTGGTGATTCTGTCCGACAGCTGGGCGGAAGCCTTGCGAGTAATCCTGGTGTGGGTACTGGTGGTGCTGGCTTCTGCCACCAATGCCCACCTGATAGCACAGAGCGCCGAACGGCGACGGATTCGCCCATGGCGACTCTGAATATTATTTTCGATCTGCTGCTCGCCGTGCTGCTGGCTGCAACCGCCTGGCTGGCGCTGGACGGTCGCGGCCTGGCTCGCTCGGTGATGCTCGTGCTGGTGTTCGGTCTGCTGCTGAGCCTGGTGTGGATACGTCTCGGCGCCGTGGATCTGGCGCTTGCCGAGGCAGCGCTCGGCACTGGCGTGACTGTGGTGCTGCTGATTGAATTGCTGGCACGGCTGCAAGGGAGACCGCGTGATTAAAATGCTGATGGGACTGCTGACGATCGCTGCCGGAATCTGGCTGGTCCTGCAGTTGCCGGCTTTCTCGGCACCCGGGCTGGGCGCGCAGGTCAGCGCGCAACTGGCAAGCAGCGGTGTGCAAAGTCCGGTTACTGCGGTGCTGCTCAATTTCCGCGCTCTGGATACGCTCTATGAAGTCGCAGTGCTGGCGCTCGCCGCCAACGCCACCCTGAGCCTGAAATCTGCCACAGCACTGCCCGAAGCGGCCGAGTCCGCAGCAATGCTGGACTGGCTGGTGCCGCGCCTGCTGCCGGTGGTCCTGCTGTTTGCCGGCTATCTGTGGTGGGCGGGCAGCTCGCGGCCAGGCGGCGCCTTTCAGGCCGGAACCACAGTGGCGGGCCTGTTGCTGCTGCTGGTCCTCAACCAGCGCCAGCTGTCTCTGCCTCTCGACAGCCGCATAGCGCGTGCGGTAGCCATGGCCGGGCCACTATGGTTCCTGGTGGTCGGCAGCGCCACGGCGCTGGCGGGTCGCGCCTTCCTCGACTACCCGGACGCCTGGACCAAAGCGCTCATTCTCAGCGTGGAAGCGTTCCTGACGGCCGCCATCGGCGTCACCCTGGCACTGCTCGCAACCGGCGGGAGGCAGGAGTCATGACCGGCGTCGAGGTTCCACTGATATACGTGGTGACCGGTATCTTCATCTTTATGCGCGGACTCTATGCGCTGTTTGCACGGCCGCACCTGTTGCACAAGCTGGTGGCCGGCAACCTGGCCGCCAGCGGTGTGTTCCTGGTCATCGCCTGGTCGCCGCAGGGCGGTCCGCCGGACCCGGTTGCCCAGGCGCTGGTGCTGACCGGCATCGTCGTGTCGGTGGCCATCACCGCCTACGCCGCCGCATTGCTGGTACGCCTCGAACAAACCTCCGGCAAGCCATACCTGGAACACGATCCGGACAAATGAGCGCCGGCGTCGCCCCCTGGCTGCTGGCAGCACCTGTGGCCCTGCCGCTGGGCGCCGGTCTGCTGATGACCCTGCTGACACGGGGGCGCAGCCTGCTGACCCTGATCGCCGGCACCGGCGTGTTGATCGCGGTACTGCTGCTCCTCGATGTCCCGGCCGGGACACGGCTGGAACTGGCAGTGGGCGGCTGGCCCGCGCCCCTGGGTATCCGCTGGCATCTGGATCTGCTGGCAACCGTGTTTCTGATTTCCACGGCCGTGATCGCACTGGCGGTCGCGCTGTTCGCGGCGCTGCATCTGTCGCGCAGCGAGCCGGCCATCGCCAGGCATTTCTGGGCACCGCTGCTGTTCGTATGGGCAGCGCTGAATGCGCTGTTTCTGTCGGCGGATGTGTTCAACCTGTATGTCACGCTGGAACTGCTGACACTCGCCGCCGTCATGCTTGTGACCCTGGAAAACAACCAGCCGGCGCTCGACGGCGCGATGCGCTACCTGCTGGTGGCGCTGGCCGGTTCCACTCTGTATCTGCTCGGCGTGGCGCTGTTTTACCATGCCACGGGAACTCTGGATCTGATGCTCGCGGCCGGGGCTGTGCCACCGGCCGCACTGGCGCTGATGACCATCGGCCTGATGGCCAAGGGCGCACTGTTTCCACTGCATGCATGGTTGCCGCCTGCGCACGCCGCCGCGCCGGCGCCGGGCAGCGCGCTGCTCTCCGCACTGGTGGTCAAGGCTTCGTTCTACATCCTGCTGCGGCTGTGGCTGGAGTCGGCTCCGAACCACGATGCCGGGCGCATCCTGCTCGGCCTGTGCGGCACCGGTGCCGTGATCTGGGGATCGCTGCTGGCACTCACCCAGGCGCGATTGAAACTGGTGGTGGCCTACTCCACGGTGGCGCAGCTGGGCTATCTGCTGCTGGTATTTCCGCTGGCCCAGGGCGCCTGGACCGGACCTGCGTTCGCCGGTGGCGTGTGGCTGGCGGTGTCGCACGGTCTGGCCAAAGCTGCGATGTTCCTGTCGGCAGGTCTGGTGATGTATACCCTCGGCCACGACCGCATCGCCGAACTGCGCGGCCTGGCCCAACATGCACCACTGACACTGTTCACCTTCGGAATCGCCGGCGTCACCCTGATGGGCCTGCCCCCGAGCGGCGGCTTCGTCGCCAAGTGGCTGCTGCTGACAGCAGCGTTCGGCAGCGGACAGTGGCCCTGGGCGCTGGTATTGCTCGGCGGCGGTCTGCTGGCTGCGGTATATACCTTCCGCATCATCGGCGCCGGTTTCAGCGACGGAATCATCGAACGCAAACCACCCCGCGGACCCCAATGGATCGCACTTGTGCTGGCCGGACTGGCGCTGCTCGCCGGGGTCGCCGCCGAGTTGCCACTCCTGCAGTTGCAGGAGGCCGCACCATGAGCCTGGAGGCGCTCCTGCCACTGGCAATCCTGGCCAGTTCGCTGGTGCCTGGACTGCTCATCGTGTTTCTGGACGATCGGCACCGGCGCACCCGCACCTGGCTCAACATGATCGGGGCGACGCTCAAAGTGTTACTGGTGGTCGGTGCCCTGGTGGGTGTGTATCACGGCATCGAATACCAGGCGGTGATCCCGATGATACCGGACTATCCGCTGCTGTTGCGCCTCGACCCGCTGGCCCTGCTGTTTGTATCGCTGTCGGCGGCGCTCTGGTTACTGACGACTGTTTATGCCATCGCCTACCTCGAGGGATCGCCCCACCGGAGTCGGTTTTTCGGCTTCTTCAGCGTGTGCGTGTCCGCCACTGTCGGCATCGCCATGGCCGGGAATCTGATCACGCTGTTCTTCTTTTATGAACTCCTCTCGCTGTCCACCTATCCACTGGTGATTCATCGCGAGACCAGGAAGTCACTGCACGCCGGCCGCATCTATCTGGCCTATGTACTGAGCGGCAGCGCGGTACTGCTCGGTGCCATCGTCTGGCTGCACAGTCTGGCGGGACCTTTTGAATTCGCGGTGTCCGGCGGTGCGCTCGATCATGTCGATCCCCGGCACCGGCCGGCGCTGCTGGTTATCTTTCTGCTGATGGTCGGCGGTTTCGGCGTCAAGGCAGCACTGGTGCCCATGCACCACTGGCTGCCGATTGCGATGGTCGCACCGGCGCCGGTGAGCGCGCTGCTGCATGCGGTGGCGGTAGTCAAGGCCGGTGCCTTCGGCATTGCCCGCACCATCTACGATGTGTTCGGCAGCGAGCTGTCTCACTCGCTCGGCGGAACCTGGATGCTGGCGATAGTCGCCGGCGTGACCATCATCTATGGCTCGCTGCGCGCCCTGCAACAGGACGACCTCAAGCGCCGTCTGGCCTACTCCACCGTCAGTCAGCTCTCCTACATTATTCTCGGTCTGAGCCTGCCGGGGCCTCTGGCCACCATCGGGGCGCTGGTGCACCTGGTGCATCAGGGCATCATGAAGATCACGCTGTTTTTCGTTGCGGGCAATCTGGCTGAAACCCTGCACCTGCACAAGGTCAGCGAGCTGGATGGCGTCGGCTGGCGCATGCCCTGGACCATGAGTGCATTCACAGTCGCAGCCTTTGGCATGATGAGCGTGCCGCCACTGGCCGGCTTCATCAGCGAATGGTTCCTCGGCCTCGGCGCCCTGAATGCCGGTGCGCCCTGGGCGCTGGGGGTCTTGCTCGTCAGCAGCCTGCTGAACGCTGCCTATTTCCTCCCGGTCATTTACCGCGCCTGGTTTCGCTCGCGCGGCAAGCCCTGGCACGAGAACCTGCCCAGGCATCGCTGGGAGACCCATACCTGGCTGCTGATCCCCCCTGTCATTACCGCGCTGCTGGTGATCGTGCTGGGGCTGTTCGCGAATGGATTGTGGAGCCCGCTCACCTGGGTGCGCATCATCGCGGAACAGGAGTACCCAACGTGACGATTGCCCTGGCACTGCTACTGCCGTTGCTGGCCGCAGCGCTGATGATGTGGCGCAGCGCGCGTGCCTATGTGCTGGCATTCACACCCTGGATTCCGCTGGCGGCGTTACCGGTTGCTGTGGCGCCACCGGCGACAGTCGAAATCGATTTCCTGTTGCTCGGCATGCGCTTCGGTCTCGAACCCTGGTCTCAGGTGCTGCTGGCCGGCACGGCGCTGTTGTGGACCTGCGCCGGTTGGGCGCTGCGCCTGAGCGGCACCGTCACCACGCCGCGACTGCTGGCCTGGCATCTGTCACTGGCCGGCAACCTGGGCGCGATACTGGCAATGGATGCACCCGGTTTCTATCTGTTCTTTGCGCTCACGTCACTGGCCGCGTATGGCATCCTGGTGAACACCCGCCGGGCACGCCGCGCCGGCTGGCTGTATCTGGTAGTCGCGCTGCTGGGCGAGCTGTTGCTGCTGGCGGGACTCCTGTTACTGACGCTGGAGGTGACCGGCCCCATCACCGCAGCCCTGTTGCTGTTCGGTCTGGGTGCCAAGCTCGGCATCCTGCCGCTGCACTTTCCGCTGCCGCCCGCCTACGCCGCTACCGATGCAGCCGGGGCAGCGGTATTCGGCGGTGGCCTCACACTCGCCGCAGTGGCCGGCTGGCTCCGGTTTCTGCCCGGCGTGCAGCCGCAACCGGAGCTGGGCGAATACGCGTTGATCGCCGGACTGGCCACCGCTTTCGCCGCTGCCCTGGCCGGTATGCTGCAGAGAAATTCGCGCGCCCTGCTCGGCTACTCCACGATCAGCCAGATGGGCATTCTCACCGCCGGTCTGGGCCTGACGCTGGCCTCGCCGACGCCGATAGCTGCCGCACCGCTGGCATTTTTCGCAGTGCATCACGGACTGAACAAGGCGGCACTCCTGCTCGGCACCGGCAGCAGTGGACGCCTGGTGTTTGCGGGACTGGTGCTGCTATCGCTGGCGCTGGCGGGCGTGCCGCTGAGCAGCGGCGCCGTGGCCAAGGCCTGGCTGGAGTCGATGGCCGCAGCACCGGCGCTCGCCGACACCGCGCACCGCTGGCTGCCGTTTACCTCCACGGCAACCGCGCTGTTGATGGCGAAGTTTCTGTGGTTGACTCGCAAGGCGCAGCATTCTGGCTTGCAGGCACCATTCCTGGCACTGGCGCTGCTGGCTCTGATCGCGCCCTGGGCGGGCATTTACTATCTGCATCCGTCACCCGGCGAGCTGATCAAGTTCGGCGCGGCAATCTGGCCGCTGGTGATTGCCGCCGCGATCCTGGCCATCGGCTGGCCACTGCGCAATTGGCTCGGGCGCTGGCATCTCCCGCCCGGCGACCTGGCAGTGCTCGACAAACCGGTCGTGCAGGCACTGCGGAAGCTGCTCGGCTTCTGGCGCGGCCGCGAACTGCCCCGGCTGCCGCGGCTGTACCGGCTGGCTCCCGAGCGCCTGGAACAGCAGCTTCGGACGTTACCCGTTACCGGGCTGGCGTTGTTCGCGCTGCTGCTGGCCTTTGCAGTTGCGCTGAGCCTGTAAGGTGCTGCTGCACCGTTATCTATACTCGGTAACTATGCACAGCGATGATCTCGAACGCGCCCGCGGCGCCTGGAAGTTCCGCGGACAGGAGCGGCCTCAGGGCGCCGAGGAGCCCGGTCCGGGACAGGAATCGGTATGGGATTACCCGCGCCCGCCGGCGGTCGTGGATGACCGGCGCCGTATCCAGGTCAGGCTGAACGGGGTGCTGATTGCCGAGAGCCAGGCCGCGCGGCGGGTGCTGGAAACCGCCAGTCCCCCGGTTTTTTACCTGCCGCCTGACGCATTGCAGTGCGATTGCCTGCGGCCGGAGAGCAAGACCAGCTTTTGCGAATGGAAGGGGCGCGCATCGTACTTCAGTGTTTGTGTGGATGCGCATTGCGTTGAGCATGCGGTCTGGACCTATGCCGATCCGTTTCCGGAATATGCAGCAATCAAAGCCTATCTGGCCTTTTATCCGTCACTGCTCGAATGTTACGTCGACGATCAGCGCGTGCGCGCACAGACCAGCGGCTACTACGGTGGCTGGATAACTGATGAAATTGTCGGGCCGTTCAAGGGCGAGCTGGACACATGAAGAACCGATTGACCGATCCCGTTGTGTTACTGCTGCTGGTACTGTTGCTTGCGACGCTGATCGCATTCCTGATCGGGGCTTTTCCCTACCCGTTCGGACTGCTGGTGCTGGTGGCGTTGCTCGCCGGGCGCCTGATGCAACTGCAGGGCACCGGCAGGCATCGCTGATGCGCCTGCGGATCTACCACATCAGGTCATCAGGGACTTTGTAGTCCGCATAGGGATCATTTTCCGCGCCGTTCTCTTCCTGCACCGCTGTCTGACTGACAATGCAGTCCGGATCGCGCAGCCGGATCTTCTCCGCCACCACCGAGGGAATCACTTCGTAACCCCCATCGTATCTGACGATAGCTAGCGCACCGCGCGTGAGTATCGCGTGCACTTCCGGGGATACAAAAATCTTCCTGACCAGGCTGCCGTCCTGGAAGTTATACCCGATGTCGCCCTCTTCACGCGGCAGACGATTCGTCTCCACCAGTTGCCGGATCTGCGCCTGGATCGCCTTACGTTCCAGCTCTTCCTTGTGGCGCAGATTAAGCTCCAGGTCGCGCGCCGCTTTTTCCGCCGCAGCCTGGCGGGCGGCTTCAGCCGCCTCGTTGACGAACTCGGCATTGCGGTCCGCCTTCTTCTGCCGGTGCTTCGACTTTTTCGCCTTGTTGAGCTGGTCTTTTTTTACCAGCCCCGCCTTGACCAGTTGATCACCGAATAAATTAGCCATCGAAAACTCTCCTCAGGAACCGCGTCTGGCGAACCAGATGACATGGCGCGCGCCTTTCGAGCCGTGGGCGCGCACCCGCACCTCATCCACCTCGAAGCCGACCTTGCGCAGCCGTTGCAGAAAATCCTCGGCCGGACCGGCCGACCACACCGCCAGCACACCGTCTGGTCGCAATGCCGTGTAAGCGGCGTTCAGACCGTCCTCACCGTATAACCAGTCATTACCCTTGCGCGTCAGTCCTTCGGGACCATTATCCACATCCAGCAGGATCGCATCATAGGCCGACTGCCCGTCCTTCAGCAGACGCGCCACATCGCCCTCATACACCGTCGCGCGCGGATCTTCGAGTGGATGACCGGCGCAGTCACCGAGCGGGCCGCGATTCCACGCCACCACTGCCGGCACCAGTTCCGCGACCTGCACCTGCGCCGGCTCGTCGAGTTGCCGGAGTGCCGCGGCCAGCGTGAAGCCCATGCCCAGGCCTCCGATCAGCAGTCGCGGCGCCACGCGCTCCGCCAGTCTGGCACAGGTCATTTCAGCCAGTGCGTCCTCGGACCCGTGCACCCGGCTGTTCATCAGCTCGCCACGTCCGGCGATCCTGATCGAGAATTCGGCACCGCATTGATACAGACGCAGCTCGCCGACCTTGCCCGGCACCGGCGCGCTATCCAGCAGAGTCCAGGGCGTCATCCGTTCAGCCTGTCGCGTCATCGTCATTGAGACTGCGCAGATACAGGGTCTCCACCTTCTCGCGCGCCCAGGGTGTCTTGCGCAGGAATTTCAGGCTGGACTTGATGCTGGGCTCGTGCGTAAAGCACCGGATGCTGATCCTGCGCCCGAGCTGCTCCCAGCCATACCGGTCCACCAGATGAACCAGGATCATCTCCAGGGTGATGCCGTGCAGCGGGTTCCTGCGCTGGGGAGTGCTGGTGCGGTCGTCCGGTTCAGTCATGCATGGTCCGAAAAATCCCGGAACGTATCCACGCCGGCCCTGAACGCTTTCCAGGTCTTTTCGGCTTCATCCTTCATGTGCTCCCAGCCTTCCTCGCCGGCCTCATCGATCTCCTCGATTCTTGATTCCGCCGCCGCGCGTTTCTCGTGAAGTTCGTCGAGTGCCTTACGAGACGTCTCCCTGGCCTCCAGACCTAGCTTCTGCTCCAGCCTGTGCAACTCTTCCTTCACTTCATCCAGCCGGGCCTTCATTCGAGCAACAAACTCTTTACGCGCTGACATGCTCAATCTCCTGCGTGACCTGTTTCACAAGCGGTTCGAATACCGCAGCGTCGCATCGAAGCGATCCATCGGCAGCGTACTCACGGCACGCGTGTAGACCTCGCGATTCAGAAACAGCAATTCCTCATCGACCTGATCCTCCGGCAGATCGCGATACCAGGCTTTGCGCGCGCCGTCCCCGCCAGGGGACCAACGATAGCCGCGCAGCCTGAGCCGGTCCTTCATCTCGAATGGCGCACGTTCCGCCCATAGCCGCACATCGGTGCGCCCCGCGGAATCGAGCAACCGTTTCAGCGCCAGATCGCCACTCGGCAAACGCTGGCTCAACAGCTCGATGCCGGCCATGCAATCGACGGTTGCACGGTGACCTTCATAAAAGAAGCCATGCTTGTACGCCAGATATTCCAGCTTCACGCCCTCGAAACCTTCGGCATTCCAGTTTATGTCAGCGATGGAACAGGCCCAGGGAATCGACTCGAAACCGGCGTGGAGCGTCTCGACGAACGGGCGATCAAAACGCGCATTGTGGGCAATGATGATCGAAACACCCTCCAGCACCGCAGCCACCTGATCGAGATCGATCGAATGCCCCGCCACCATCTCATCGGTAATACCGGTGATGCCGGTGATGAACGGCGGAATCGGCATGCCCGGGTCCTGAAAGGCATTGAAAGCGGGAAGAATCCGGTACAGGCGCCCCTCGGCGTCGTACTCGAACGGCACCATGGCCAGTTCGATGATACGGTCGACGCCCAGCTCCATGCCGGTGGCTTCGGTATCGAGGTAGAGTCCGATTTTCTTTTCAACCGCGGCGTCTTCGTGGTAATAGGCAACCGGCTCGAGGCGCCGGATTACCTTGTAATTACCTGTGGCGGTGAGCGTTTCGATGAGGTCCTGGTGCGTAGCCATACTGCAATCTCTGAAATGAACAACTGAAGGAACCCGCTATGATAACTGTTTCCGCCAGGCGGCGGGAGGTTCAGGCTCAGGACTCAACAAAATCCAGTTCATCACAATACTGCCCATGCCGGCGGATGATGTCTCTGGCAGGCTCCCCGTAGCGCCTGATCCATTGTGCCAGCACCGGGACATTGACGGCGACGCCGCCGGCGAGTTGCTTTTCCAGCCGCTGCAACCCGTCGTCGTGGGTCGTCCTGGAAACCCCGGGCGAACGCGGTCTGTTACTCATCACGATCTTCTGTGCTCACTCGACTATGACGCTGGCGCCTTCCACAATCGCCGGATACACATAGCCATGCCCGAAGTCCTTGTCCAGTGTCAGCGGGCCTTCGATGACCACCACAGCACCGACAGACACCTTGCTGTCAGTGGTCACAGTCAGATCACTCTCGCTGCTGCCATCCTCGATGTGGATCCAGTTGGTGCCCATGACATTGGGCGTGAATTTAGTCACCTGTCCCCGCACTCGCAGAGTCTTGCCTGCAAGCTTTTGCCCATCGGCATAGACTTCCGCGATCGTATTGCCGCCCTCGACCTTGTCGACATCCGCAACACTGCCGGAGGCCGGTGCCGCCTTGCTGCCAGCGTGTGGTAAAGCCATTCCGGTCGTTGCGCCCTGCGCACCTGGTTCCCCCGTCGTGAAACTTTTCACAAAATAAATCAGGGGAAAATCCCGGTTCATCGAACTGCTGTGGAAATTGCGCATCGGCATTTCGGTGGTGAACGCGATCGTATCCCCGACCTCGACCGGCGTAGTAGCCGCCGCAGCCCAGACCTTCTCCTCGCCGGTATCCACTTCGGCATAGGTATAACCGGCAGCTTCGATGACTTCTGTTACCTCGCCCCGAATCTGGTTCGGAGCAGCATGGCTCGTGCCAGCGGTGAACAACGCAAAGGCAGAGCAGATCAGGAGGGTGGGGATGATTGAGGCGCGGCGGAGCATAGGGAGAGTCCTTTTTTTGCGGGTAACAGTGCATAAAGAATAGTCGCATTAAACTCCAGGCAATGCTAATCGCCGCTAACTGCGCGTCGGGGACAAAAAAACCGCGCTGTGCTCATAGAACCCCTTTGGCTTCTACGAGCGTAGCGCGGCAATTTCCCACATCAGTCGTTATTATTTAGAACACGTACTGGGCCTGCACGAAGAGTTCATCTTCATCGGCGCCATCCTTCACGCCATTCAGGTTTTCGCCCATCCGGTAAGCCGCCTGCACTTTGATATCGTGCTTGTGGAAGAAATAATTGGCGCCCACCGAGGTGCGCGTCCATTCTTCTTCGTAGCCGTCGGCATCCTGCAGTTGGTACCCCGCCACCAGTTCCAGGCGATTCGGCACGACCATGTATCCACCTTCGACCGCCCAGTTGGTGAGTTCAGTCGAACCGTCTTCGTAGAGACCCTGGTTATAGCTGCTGTCTACTGCATCCACGTCAAACCGGTTGTACTGAGCGTCGATCGAGAAACCGGCGGCACGGAAGGCGCCACTGATTTCAAATCCGGTAACGCTGTCCACGTCCATATCATCATTGCCCAGGCCCAGGTCAACGTCGTTGGCATCGGTATAGATATTGTTGTCATCGTCGTTTTCCCACTGGAATGCGGCAACGCCGATGGTGGCCTTCATCTCGTCACGTGAAAAATCGCCCTGGGAAAATTTCATGATCCCGAAGGGGTGAAAATCCACACGACCGCCGAAGATCCAGCCTTCATTGAAATCGCCATCCTTGTTGACCGGCGTGTCAAAGTCGAGTTTATCTTCGTCCGGATCTATGGATGCCTGCGCCAGTGACGCACCCCAGGTAAGGAGGTTGGCTTTGCCCGTGATATGCAGGCCCACATTGCGGTCCGGAGTTCCATAATCGTGGTCACCGACGAAGGTGCGCTCCACCAGTTGCTGGTTTTTGGACGATGTCAGGAACTCGCGTGAAAACGGGAAATTCGCATTACCCACTGTGACTTTCATACCTTCGAAACCTGAATACTGCATGTAGGCGTCCTTGACCGCGACTTCGTTACTGTCATTGGCCTTGCCAAAATCGAACTGGAACTTGCCGAGCCAGTCCTTGTGCAGGCTGCCGGTAATATACGGGCGCAGGCGACGGAAGAACATCTCGTCGCTCTCTTCACCGTCTTCAGGGTCCATCTGATGATATTGCAGCTGAATACGTCCACCCATTTTTACGAATTTATCGCCATCTTCATATACGGTGATGCCGGCAACGGCCGGCATCGCCAGACTGGCGCCGAGGGCAGCGGCCATGGCCATGTGAAGTGAGTTCATCTGCATTTATCTATTCTCCGGTAGGTAATTTTATTTAGGTCATTGAACTGACACCGGCGCAGCGTAGAGAAGTCTTATGACCTGCAGATGACGTGCATGTGACTAAACCATTACGGCGCGGCGCGGACGTTTTCGGTATGATGCGCGGCATGCTGATCGCGATTGAAAATGAAACCCTGCTGCTGTGGGGCGGCAGTCTGCTAGTGGCGCTGTTGCTGGGCTGGCTGATCGGCTACAGCCGCGCGCAACGTGAGATTACCGGACTGCGCGAGGAGCGGACCCGTCTGGATACCCTGCTGCAGGCGGAACGCGACTCCATGAGCGAAAAAATGCGCAGCCTCGATGATCTGCGCGACCAGTTTGAATATATGTTCAAGTCGCTGGCCGGCGATGCGTTGCGCAGCAACACCAGTGAGTTCATGAAACTCGCTGAAACCCGCTTCAACACCTTGCAGACCAAAGCCAGCAGCGAGCTGGAACAGCGTGAAAAGGCCGTGGAGAATCTGGTCAGACCGATCCGCGAGACACTGGAGAAAACCGATCTTCAGATTCGCGAGATGGAAAAGCAGCGACAGGAGACCTTCGGCTCGCTGAGCCAGCACCTGCAACTGATGGCACAGAGTCAGGAATTGCTGCGCGGCGAGACCCGCAACCTGGTGAAAGCGCTGCGGCGGCCGGAAGTGCGCGGCCAGTGGGGCGAACTGACGCTCAAACGCCTCGCGGAACTGGCAGGCATGGTCGAACACTGCGATTTCGAAACGCAGCAGAGCATCGAAACGGAACAGGGGCGGCAGCGGCCGGACCTGGTGGTGCGTCTGCCCGGCGGGCGTCAGATCGTAGTGGATGCCAAATCACCGATGGACGGTTACCTCGGCGCCGTGGAAGCGACCGACGACGAGCTGCGGGCCAGCGAGTTGCAGCGCCACGCGCGTAATATGCGCGATCGGGTCCGTGAACTGGCCAGCAAGGCGTACTGGAAAAACCATTCCGAATCGCTCGACTTCGTGGTGTTGTTTGTGCCCGGCGATCAGTTCCTGAGCGCCGCTCTGGAGGTCGATCCGAAGCTGCTCGAAGATGCGCTGTCGAACAAGGTGGTGCTGGCGACGCCTTCCAGCCTGGTTGCGCTGTTGCGCGCCATCGCCTATGGCTGGCGCCAGGAGTCGCTGGCAAAAAATGCTGCGCAGATCCGCAGCATCGGTGAAGAACTCTACGAACGTCTGGCGAGCTTCGCCGGGCATCTGGAAAAACTCGGCGGCAGCCTTGCCCGCAGCGTCGACAGCTATAACAAGGCCGTGGGATCCTTCGACAGCCGGGTGCTGCCGAGCGTGCGCAAGTTCGAGGAACTGGGCATCCAGGCAAAGACTGAAATCCCGGAAGCGCAGCAAGTGGAGCGCTTGCCGCGTAGCGTGCAGAGCGGTCCCGGCAGCACCGGCGGTGAGTAAACAGGCCCCTGAAGTTCGTGCCGCCTATCGCTGGTGCCGGGCACTCGCCGCATCCCATTATGAAAACTTCCCGGTTGCTTCGCAGCTGTTGCCGCGCCGGCTGCGCGATCCGGTGGCGGCGATCTATGCCTTTGCGCGCAGCGCCGATGATATCGCCGACGAAGGCGATGCCGATCCGCAGCAGCGGCTTCAGCAGTTGAACGACATGCAGACTGCTGTCGAACAGATCACTGCAGGACGAACGCCTGCCGGTCCGCTGTACACGGCGCTCGCCGACAGTGTCAGGCGCTACGATTTACCCGCACCTCTGTTGCTCGATCTGCTCAGCGCCTTCCGTCAGGATGTCGTGAAAAAACGCTACGCCAGCTTCGGTGAAGTCATGGATTACTGTCGACGTTCAGCCAATCCGGTCGGGCGCCTGTTGCTGCACCTGCTCGGCGCCACCGAGGCGCGCCAACTGGGCCGGTCCGATGCCGTATGCAGCGCTCTGCAGCTGATCAATTTTCTGCAGGATGTCGGAGAGGATTATCGGGAAAATGGCCGCATCTATCTGCCGCAGGATGAAATGGAACGTTTCGGGGTAGATGAAACAGTGATTGCCGAACGGCGCGGCAGTTCCGGGTACGCACAACTCATGCACCTGCAGATTCAGCGCGCCGCGCGCCTGCTGCGCGCCGGCAGTCCACTGGGGCGGGAACTCGGCGGGCGCTTCGGCCTGGAACTGCGCGCTATCATACTCGGCGGCGCGCGGATACTGGAAAAGCTTCAGGCGCGCGAGGATCCGTTCGCGCGCCCTCGCCTGGACCGGCGCGACCGGCTGCGCATCCTGGCAGGCGCACTGAAACAGGGCTTTTTCCCGTCCTGAGCCGGAGTTATGTTTTCCAGTGCCCCCAACTCGGCTAAAATCATAATCACCCAATCATCAGCAGGTCCCATGTCACCCGACCAGTACTGTCAGGAAAAAGCAGCCGCCAGCGGTTCGAGCTTCTATTACAGCTTTCTGTTTCTGCCGGCCGAGCAGCGTCAGGCCATCACCGCGTTGTATGCTTTTTGCCGCGAAGTCGACGATGCAGTCGATGAAAGCAGCGATCCCGGCGTGGCGCGAATCAAGCTCGACTGGTGGCGCGACGAACTGCAGCACTGCTTTGCGGGTTCGCCGCGCCATCCTGTCAGCCGCGCGCTTCACCAGTCGGTCCAGCGCTTCAATCTGCCGGAGGAGTATTTCGAGGAAATCATCGATGGCATGGAAATGGATCTGGTCGGCAGCCGCTATGCATCGTTCAACGAACTGGCCCTGTACTGCCACCGGGCCGCCGGCGTGGTCGGGCTGCTGTCGGCGGAGATTTTCGGCTACCAGCAACGCGCGACGCTGAAGTACGCCGAAGAGCTGGGCACTGCCTTCCAGCTGACCAACATCCTGCGCGATGTCGGCGAAGACGCCCGCCGCGGCCGCATCTATATCCCGCTCGACGAGTTGCAACGGTTCAAGGTCGAACCGCAGCAACTGTTGAATGGCCTGGAGGATGCAAACACCACCGAACTGTTCCGTTTTCAGGCGCAGCGCGCGCACCAGTATTACGACCGCGCCTTCGCACGCCTGCCCGAGGTCGATCGTTATCAGCAGCGCGGCGGTGTCATTATGGCCGCCATTTATCGCACACTGCTGAATGAAATCGAGACCGACGGTTACCGCATGTTGAAACGAAAAATCGCGCTCACGCCGCTGCGCAAATTCTGGATCGCCTGGACCACCGCACGCCGCGAACGCCGCCGGAAGCGTCAGCACCAGAAGCAACTTGCCCATGGATGAAAGCGCCGCAGCGCAGCAACCGGTGGTGATCGTCGGCGGCGGCTGGGCCGGCATGGCCGCCGCAGTGGAACTGTGCGACAACGGCGCGCCCGTGGTACTGATCGAAGCGGCGCGGCAACTGGGCGGACGCGCGCGCAGCCTGCGCTTCGGTGAACACGTGGTGGACAACGGCCAGCACATCATCACCGGCGCCTATCAGTCGCTGCTGGAACTGCTCGAGCGTATCGGCGTCGCCACCGAGAACACCTTCACACGCATTCCGCTAACACTGCACTGTCTTGGCGGCGACCGCCTGAGCCTGCACCTCAGGGCGCCGCGCCTGCCGGCGCCGCTGAACCTGACCGGCGCGCTGCTCAAGGCGCGCGGCCTGTCTCTGCGGGACAAATTGCAGGCGTTGCGCTTCGGGCGGCGCCTGCAACTGATCGATATTGCGATCGATCGCGACATCAGTGTTCAGGCGTTGCTGCACAGCGAAGGCCAGACGCCGGCGCTGATCGCGAAACTCTGGGAACCGCTGTGTATCGCCACTCTCAACACACCCATCGGTGACGCCTCGGCGCGCATCTTTCTGCGCGTGCTGCGCGAGTCGTTTTCCCGGCAACGCAAGCATTCGGACCTGCTGTTACCGCGTGTCGAACTCGGCAACCTGCTGCCGAATCCCGGCAACGAGTACCTGGAACGTCACGGCGCCCGCGTTATGCTGGGGCAGCGCGTCACCGCTGTGCACTGTGCCTCGGGCCGGGTGCGCGGAGTGACGGTGGGCAACCAGACGCTGCCGGCCAGTCATGTGGTGCTGGCGACTCCGCATATCGTCAGTCGCCGGCTGTTATCCGCAGAGCCACTGCTGGAGCCGCTGTGCACGAAGCTGGCGGCACTCGGCAATGCCCCGGTGATTACGCTATACCTGCAATATCCGACATCGGTGCAACTACCCCACAGCATGACCGGCCTGCACGGCAGTGTCGTACAATGGGTGTTCGACCGTTCCCACTGCGGCGCGCCCGGGATGGTGGCGGTGGTGATCAGTGCAACCGGAATTCATACGCAGATGGATAACGACAGCCTCACCAGCAAGGTCGCGGCAGAGCTGGCGGCCGCGTTCCGGCACTGGCCAGCGCATCAGCGCAGCCTGGTGGTGCGGGAAAAACGCGCCACCTTCAGCAGCACCACGGGCATCGACGCGCACCGGCCGGACAACCGAACCGCAATGCCGGGACTGTGGCTGGCCGGCGATTATACCTGTAACGGGTTGCCCGCCACGCTCGAAGGTGCGGTGCGCAGTGGCCTGTCGTGCGCGCGCGCGATCATTGATTCACCGATAGAATAACGAGATACATTGCAGATGCAGATACCGAATGAATGGCAGCCCGACAAGGCGTTGCTCAAAGACCGCGTCATCCTGATCACCGGCGCCGGAGACGGCATTGGTGCCGCCGTGGCCCGGCAGTGTGCCGCGCACGGCGCCACCGTCATCCTGCTGGACAAGATCGTGCGCAAACTGGAAGAAGTCTACGATCACATCGAAGCCGATGGCTCACCGCAGGCAGCGATCTACCCCATGAACCTGGAAGGCGCGGCGGAAAAAGACTACCGGGATCTGGCCAACACGATCGAAACGGAATTCGGGCGCCTCGATGGCCTGCTGCACAACGCCGGATTTCTCGGCGCGCTGGTTCCGATTGCGCATCTGGACGCCGAGCTCTGGTACAAAATCATGCAGGTGAATCTGAACGCGCCCTTCCTCATGACCCGCGCCTGTCTGGCGTTGCTGATGAAGAGCGAGGACGCCAGCATCCTGTTCACCAGCGACCGGGTCGGGAGACAGGGCAAAGCCTACTGGGGCGCCTACGCAGCGAGCAAGGCAGCCTGCGAAAACTTCATGCAGGTGCTGGCCGACGAAATGGAATCCAACACCCCGGTGCGCGTCAACAGCCTCGATCCGGGCGCAGTGGCAACCCATCTTCGCAACATCGCCTATCCCGGCGAGAATCCCGAGACGCTGGCCACTCCCGAGGATGTGGTGCGACCGTTTCTGTATCTGCTCGGGCCCGACAGCCGCGGCATCACCGGACAGCAGTTCGACTCACCGTCATTGTGAGAATGCCTTTATCACTCCATGAGGTCGAGGTGCTCGCCCTGCGCTTCCAGCCGGTCGGCGCGCGCGGCAATGTAGCGCTGAAAACTCGGCTGTTCGCGCCAGGCGTCTGACAGCACATACTCGAGTGCCGACTGAATGTGGAAGGCTTTCAGATAGGCTTCAGTGCGAAATGCTTCCTGACCGGTGCTGTCGAACAGCACCAGGGTCGGCGCGTACTGGATTCCGAGCTGTTGTGACCAGTCGGCGGCGGTCGTGTCCGTGCCGTCCGGCGTACGCAATGTGGTGGCCGACGACCACATATCCAGCAATACCACGTCAAACTGCTTCAGCAGCTCCTGGCTCGTTTCGCGCTTGAAGATATCCAGGTGCAGTTCGTCACAGGCCGCGCAATCTTTCTGCTCAAACAGCACCAGCAGCGGTTTGTCGCCGCCGCGCGCATCCAGCGCATAAGGCGGCTGCAGATAGGATGCATCCTCATACAGAATACCCATTTCAGCGGGCGGCGACAGTCTGCTCCAGTAGTCCCGGAAACTGATCTGCTTTTCCATCCCCTGACCGACATGATCCACGACGGCGCCGAACTTGTGCGGCGGGTAATAGCCGTTGAGCCGCATGAGCACCTTTCCGGTTTCATCCAGGAACACCAGTGTCGGCGTGAACATCACCTCCAGATCGGCGGCAAACTGCTTTTCGGTGGTGGTCGCGCCATCCAGCCCTGTCACCTCGCGATCGCCCCACAGATTGATTGCTACGACATCCAGCTGGCTGCGGGTCTTTTCCGCGATATCCCGTTGACCGAAGTTCTGCTCCAGCAGCTTTTTGCAGTACGGGCAGCCGTCCTGATAGAAATACAGCATCAGGCGCTTGCCATCCGCCGCAGCCTCATCGAGGTCTTCGCGAATATCCAGAAACGACTGCTTGAACCAATCCGGCTGCTCGTGATAGCCGGGATTGACGAGTCCGTCGTCGAGGGCCTGGGCGGGCGCCTCCACCGCGTCAGCGGCAAAGGCCGGTGGCAGAAACACCGCACCAAAAACCAGAATTGCGCGTAGCAGCATAGTCATACCTTTATAGCCATTTTCTGAGCGAATCGATCACTGGTGTGTGTTTGACGCGCGGTGGCACAGTTTGTTTCATCCCGAACCCTTTGCTATCAAAGGATAGCGTGGCAAAACTTCCTGGCCGGATGGCAATCGGCGGAAAACCGACAGTCACAGGCGGCAATACCGTTGCGATCAATGCGTCAGACATTTGGCTAATTTGCGTGGAGCAGCTCCGGAAGAAGCCGTAATATATTGTTTCAAATAGCTTTCACTCCTAATTTCCACAAGTGGCATGCATTTCGCATCAATCCCGGCATGCAAACGCTCAACCCGGAACTTCGTATGAACAAGCCGCTGTCACATATCACCACCGCGCCCGGCCCCGGACTGCATGCCACCCGGGACAGCTCAGTGCTGAAGCGACTGACCGAACATAAGGCACTGGAGATGACCCAGAGTCTGCAGACCACTCTGGATCCGTCCCGTCTCATCGAGATTTTCAGTATGGAGGTGGGCTCTCTCATCATCCACCAGGGCATCCGTTACCGCAACAGCGAACTGGATCTCGACGTCAAGCTGGGTTCGCAGGTCCGCCACAGCTGTTCTTACGAGCTCAATCTCGGAGATGAACCGCTCGGACGCCTGACCTTTCGCCGGCAACAGAAATTCAGTACGTCCGAAATCGAAGCACTGGAACATCTGCTGTGCAGTCTGCTGTATCCGCTGCGCAACGCGCTGCTCTACCAGGACGCCGTGCAACTGGCCCGCAAAGACCCGCTCACCGGCATCTGCAATCGCGCCGCGCTCGATGAAAGCCTGCGTCGCGAGATCAGTCATGCGCAGCGCAACGGTGGCAAGATCGCGCTGCTGATTATGGACATCGATCATTTCAAACAGGTCAATGACAAGTACGGGCACATCGTCGGCGACTGCGTGATTCGCGCGATCGCGAAAATGGCCGACGCCTGCAAGCGCGACAGTGATCTGTTGTTTCGTTATGGCGGCGAGGAATTCGTGATCGTCATGCGCGACACGGATCTCGAAGGCGGCCTGCTGCTCTCCGAACGGGTTCGCGAGCATATCGAAACGCATCCCTGCACCTGCTCGGGCGCCCGCATGGACATCACTGTGAGTATCGGCGTCAGCGAACTGCAGGAGCACGACAGTCCGGTGTCGCTGTTCGCACGCGCCGATCAGGCGCTGTACAGCGCCAAACGCAACGGACGCAACCGGATCTGCGGCGCCGATCTAACCGGGCAGTAAACTGCCGCCGACGGCGCCCTTTCCCTGTCTACATCCCGTTCTTGAATTGACCCGGCGCGGTCACGCCACTGGCACGCACCGGCGCCAGCGCCAGCGCGTATTCCCTCAAAATGCCCAGCGCATAGCGAATTCTGCTTCTGAAATAGGCATCGGCTTCCGGATCGTTGCTGGCAGGATCGTCATTCAGGACCGACTCCACATGCCGGACGATTACCTGCTCGGGCAAATAACAGATGCGATTGTTCTTGTAGCTGCTCATGCGCAGCTCGGCGACCGGATAGGCGCCGCCATCGGCAGACGACACGGTAACGATCAGGGCCGGCTTGTGCGCCAGCTCGCCCTTGCCCCACATCAGGAAAAAGTTCTTCAGCCCGGCGGGAACCTGGCCGTGCCATTCAGGTGCAATCACCACGAAACCGTCACTGGAGGCCAGCTCCTGTGACAGAGGATCGAGCAGCGCCTTCCATTCCGGCGCACCGTCCCAGATACCCTCATCCCACAGCGGCAGTGGATTTTCCGCCAGCTTGAACAACCAGGTTTCGTCACACAACTGTTGTTCTTCGAGCATCCGCTGAATAACCAAAGCAACTTTCTCGCTTTGCGAGACCTTGCGGTGACTGCCACTGATAATGCTGAGTTTCATTATTCGATTCCCGAGTGTTAGGCGGCGAGCATGGTAACGTGAACAGGGTACTGAGCTCCACCCGCCGGGTTCGACCGAAGTCGCAGAATCGGATAGACTTGCCGGGCTTCAGAACGGACAATTTTATTTCCCCGGAAAACCGTATCCGGCGTATTGGATCTGATCAATGAGTTCTTCCAGCCCGGCCGCGGCACTCGATGCTGAAAACCTGACCTGCATCCGCGATGATCGAACCCTGTTCTCCGACCTCTCGTTCCGCGTCGAAAGCGGACAGGCACTGGTTGTATCCGGGCGCAACGGCAGCGGCAAAACCACCCTGCTGCGGACCCTGTCCGGGATGCGCATGCCCGACGAGGGCAACATTCGCTGGTGCGGCGATGACATTTACCGGCTGGGTTCCGATTATAATGCCTGCACGGCCTATGTCGGGCACCGCGACGGCAGCAAGCTGGACCTGACGCCACTGGAAAATCTGGCCTTCGTGCGCAGCCTCGGCGATCCTAATCCCGATCTGCAACCGGCCCAGGCACTGGCGACTGTGGATCTGGCCGGATTCGAGGATGTTGCGACACGAAACCTGTCGGCCGGACAGCAACGCCGGCTGGCGCTTGCGCGACTGCTGATCACACGGGCACCGCTATGGATTCTCGACGAGCCGTTCACTTCACTGGACACGCACGGTATCGCCATCGTGGAGGAACTGGCGCACAATCATCTTGTCAATGGTGGTATGCTCGTCGTCACGTCTCATCACATGGTCAACCTTGATTCTACAGCGGTTATACACCTGAACCTGTCCGCATGAGCACTGCGCCTCTCAGTCACGCATTCCTGATCCTGTTCAAGCGGGATCTCACGCTCGCGTATCGCAAGCGCGCGGAAATCGTCAATCCACTGCTGTTCTTTGTTCTGGTTACTGCCATGTTTCCGCTTGGCATCGGTGCCGATCCAGCACAGCTTCGTGACATCGGACCCGGCATCATCTGGGTGGCGGCCCTGCTGGCGGCGTTGCTGTCGCTGGAGACGATCTTCCGCTCCGACTTCGAAGACGGCTCGCTGGAACAGTTGCTGCTCTGCCCGCACCCTCTTTCTATATTGATGCTGGCCAAGGTTGCAGCCCACTGGGTAACCACCGGCCTGCCGCTGCTGCTGGTCGCGCCGCTGCTCGCGGTATTGCTGGACCTGCCCGAGGAAGCCCGCAGCACACTGCTGATCACTCTGGCGCTCGGCACCCCGGTGCTGAGTCTGGTCGGTACTATCGGCGTTGCGCTGACTGTCGGCCTGCGCCGCGGCGGCATGATTCTATCCCTGCTGGTGCTACCGCTGTATGTGCCGGTTCTGATTTTCGCCGCCAGTGCGGTAACCACTGCCGGTGCCGGGCTGCCAGTCAGCGCGCACCTGTTCCTGTTAACCGCATTGCTGGCGCTGGCGGTAAGCCTGTCTCCGGCGGCAACCGCAGCCGCGCTGCGCATCAGCCTGAGTTAGGTCATGCTACGTTTCTTTCACAAGCTCGCTTCGCCGAAGTACTTCTATAACCTGTCGGGCACGCTCATCCCGTGGATTGCGGTCGCCTGCCTGGGCTTCCTGCTGGTCGGTCTGTACGACGGCCTGGTCGATGCGCCGACCGATTACCAGCAGGGCGACAGCTATCGCATCATATTCATTCATGTGCCGGCCGCGTGGATGTCGCTGTTCATTTATATGGTGATGGCCGGCGCCGGCGCCATCGGCCTGATCTGGCACATGAAGCTGGCCGAGGTGATGGTCGTGAGCTGTGCGCCGATCGGTGCGGCATTCACGTTCCTGGCACTGGTGACCGGCTCGATCTGGGGCAAGCCGATGTGGGGAACCTGGTGGGTCTGGGATGCACGCCTGACGTCTGAACTGATCCTGCTGTTCCTGTATCTCGGCATCATGGCGCTGAACAACGCGGTCGAAGACAAGCGAACCGCCGCGCGCGCCACGTCGATACTCGCTATCGTCGGCGTGGTCAATATTCCGATCATTCATTACTCGGTGGAATGGTGGAACACCCTGCATCAGGGCCCCACCGTAACCAAGTTCGACGCGCCTTCCATCGATACGCAGATGCTGATCCCGCTGCTGGTGATGGCGGTGGCATTCAAGCTGTATTTCGTGTTGTCGCTGCTGATGCGCGCGCGCGTCGAAGTCCTGCAACGTGAACGTAACACGCAGTGGGTGCGTGAACTGGCGGAACAAAACACATGAATCTCGATGAATTCCTGCACATGGGGGGCTACGCGGCGTACGTGTGGAGTTCCTATGGCATCGCCCTTGTGGTGTTGGTCGTCAACATCATTTCCCCGATCCGGGAACGGCGCAAAGTACTGGCACAGCTGGCGCGCCGCATCCGCAGAGAGAGGCAACAAGCATGAAAACTGCACGCAAAAAACGCCTGGTACTCATTGGCCTGATGGTGATCGGTGTCGCGGCGGCCGTCGGCTTCGGTCTGCAGGCATTCAACCAGAACCTGATGTTCTTTTATTCGCCGAGCGAAGTGGTGGCCGGCGACGCGCCAGCGGATGCTGCGTTCCGCGTCGGCGGACTGGTCACCAACGGGAGTGTCAGTCGCCAGAGCGACGGTCTTACCGTGCAGTTTGATGTGACGGACAACGCCGAAGCCATTACCGTGCAGTACACCGGCATTCTTCCCGACCTGTTTCGCGAAGGCCAGGGCATAGTCGCACATGGCAGGCTGCGCGAGGACGGTATGTTCGTCGCCAATGAAGTCCTGGCCAAACACGATGAAAACTACATGGCGCCGGAAGTCGCCGCGTCTCTGAAACAGGCGCACGACGCAGGCGTCGGTAAAGGGATGGGCACCCCATGACGCCGGAACTCGGACAATTCGCACTGGTACTGGCCCTGTGCCTGGCACTGGTGCAGGCGGTCTTCCCGCTGATCGGCAGCATCAACCGCACGCCGTCCTGGATGGCGCTGGCGCAGCCACTGGCATGGGGGCAGTTCGTATTCCTGAGCATCTCCTTTGCAGCATTGACCTATGCGTTCCTTGTCGATGATTTTTCGGTTCTGTATGTCGCCCAGCACGGCAACACCCAACTGCCGATTGTCTACAAGATATCCGCGGTCTGGGGCGCCCATGAAGGATCGCTGCTGCTATGGGTGCTGATCCTGAGCGGCTGGATGGTTGCGGTGGCCTCGCTGGCGCGCAACCTGCCGGCCGACATGCTAGCGCGGGTGCTGGCGGTCATGGGCATGATCAGCATCGGCTTTCTGTCTTTCCTGTTGTTCACATCGAATCCATTCGAACGTCTGTTTCCGATTCCGATGGAAGGCGGTGAACTGAATCCGCTGCTGCAGGATTTCGGTCTGGCGATTCACCCGCCCATGCTGTACATGGGCTATGTGGGCCTGTCGGTGGCGTTCAGCTTCGCCATTGCCGCATTGATCGGCGGCAAGATGGATACTGCCTGGGCGCGCTGGTCGCGGCCCTGGACTTTGGTTGCCTGGGTGTTTCTCACCATTGGTATCACCCTGGGCAGCTGGTGGGCCTATTATGAACTGGGCTGGGGCGGCTGGTGGTTCTGGGATCCGGTCGAGAATGCCTCGTTCATGCCCTGGCTGGTTGCCACTGCGCTGGTGCACTCACTGGCGGTCACCGAGAAACGCGGCGCCTTCAAACGCTGGACTGTGTTACTGGCATTAATCGGCTTCTCGCTGAGCCTGCTGGGGACTTTCCTGGTCCGGTCCGGCGTACTGACATCGGTGCACGCCTTTGCTACCGACCCGGCGCGTGGCCTGTTCATACTGCTGTTCCTGTGCCTGGTGATCGGTGGTTCGCTGGCGCTGTATGCCTGGCGCGCGCCGAGCATTACATCCGGTGGCGGTTTCAACATGCTGTCGCGTGAAACCTTCCTGCTCGGCAATAACCTGCTGCTGATAATAACCACGGCTTTCGTGCTGCTCGGTACGCTGGCGCCACTGCTGTACGACGCCATGGGCTGGGGCAAGATCTCGGTGGGCTTCCCCTGGTTCACGACCATGTTCGTCATGTTCATGCCGTTGATGGTGGTCATCATGGGGGCCGGGCCGCTGACGCGCTGGAAAAATCAGGACCCGAAGGCGCTGCTGCGCAGCCTGTGGCTGCCGTTCGCCATCAGCGTTGCCGCCGGCCTGATCGTGGCAATGCCGTTCGGCACCGGCTCCTGGTCCGCAGGACTGGCCGTGGGGCTGTCGACCTGGTTGCTTGCCACGTTGCTTTACGGCCTGCGCAAACGCTTCCAGAACCGTTCCGGCATCAGCCTGATCAAGGATATCGCGGGCCGCAACAGCCGCTCCTGGTATGCCATGTGGATCGCGCATATCGGCATAGCGGTGTTCATCATCGGCGTTACCTTTGTCACGCAGTTCGACGTTGAAAAGGACATCCGCATGAGTCCCGGCCAGACCTACGAGATGGATGGCTACACGTTCCGCTTCGACGGCGTGCAGGCACAGACCGGGCCCAATTACCGGACCCAGTACGGAACCGTGCGCGTGTTCCAGGACGACAGCGAAGTTGCGGTGCTGCATCCCGAGAAACGGACCTATACAGTGCAGACCAATCCGATGACCGAAGCGGGCATCGATGGCGGCTTCCTGCGCGACATCTACGTATCGCTGGGTGAGCCGCTGGGTGGCGGTGACTGGGCGCTGCGCCTTTACTACAAGCCGTTCGTGCGCTGGATCTGGCTCGGCGGTCTGCTGATCTCGCTGGGCGGCCTGCTGGCAGCCAGTGATCCACGTTACCGCAGCAAGGTGCTGGCCAGGCTGCGCAAACCGGCGGTCCAGTCGACGCTCGCCGCGGAGAGTCACAGCTGATGCCCGCATTCGTTCGCTACCTGACACCGCTGATTCTGTTTCTGGCTCTGGCGGCACTGCTATATGCCGGCCTCAGTCGCGACCCGCGCGTGGTGCCGTCGCCGCTGGTCGGCAAGCCGGCGCCGGAGTTCGTCCTGCCGGACCTGAAAGATCCGCAACAACAGGTTGCGCTAAGTGACTTCATTGGCGAAGTCACAGTGTTGAACGTGTGGGCGACCTGGTGTTCGGGCTGCCGCGCGGAGCATCCGCTGCTGATGCGTCTCGCTGAACAGGGCGTGCGCATTTATGGGCTCGATTACAAGGACGATCGCGCCGATGCAATGCGCTGGTTGCAGCAGTTCGGCGATCCCTATATCGCCAATGCTTTCGATGAGAGCGGTCGTGTCGGTATCGACTGGGGTGTCTACGGAACGCCCGAGACTTTCATCATCGACAAACAGGGCGTGATTCGCTACAAACATATCGGCCCCGTCACCGTCGAAGCGATCAACGAAACGATCCTGCCGTTGATCGCGGAACTGCAGGGAACTCCTGGATGAAACATGCAATGAAGTGGCTGCCGCTGCTCCTGTCTCTGTGGTTAGGTGCCGCCAGCGCCGGCCTGGAATCCTATGACTTCAGCGGCAATGTCGATGAACAACGGTTCAAGGAACTGATCAACGAACTGCGCTGCCTGGTCTGTCAGAACCAGTCGCTGGGAGATTCCGACGCGGGGCTGGCGGATGACCTGCGGCGTGAGGTCTATGAGCTTATGGATCAGGGCCGCAGCGACGACGAGATCGTCGATTTCCTGGTGTCGCGTTACGGTGATTTCGTGCTCTACGATCCGCCGATCAAGCCCGGGACCTACATCCTCTGGTATGGCCCCGGCGCGCTGTTGCTGGTGGGAGTGCTGCTGCTGGGGCGCACCCTGCGCCAGCGCCGGGCCCAGATCCAGGCTGAAACTGATTTATCCGAAGAAGAACGGCGACGTCTGAACCAGCTGCTCCATGAGCAGGACGAAGCAACTGGAGACAAACAATGATCGCGTTCTGGATTCTCATCACCCTGATGGCATTACTGGCCCTGGTGTTCGCCATACTGCCGCTGTTGCGCCAGCATCAGCTGAAGACCGTCGATCACAATGAGCTGAATGCAGCCGTGGTGCGCGAACAGCTCGCCGAATTGCAGGCCGACATGGACGCGGGAAAGCTGAGCCCGGACGCCTATGCAGCGGCGCGCCGCGATCTGGAGCGCGAACTCCTGAGCAATCTGAACGATGAAGATGCCGGACCTGCCGCACCGCAACACAGCGGACGCTGGGCCATTGGGCTGTTCAGCATATTCATCCCGGCGCTTGCGCTGTTCATTTATATGCAACTCGGCACACCGGATTTTGTCGCCCGGAAAGAACTGGCAGCGGCCGCCGCGCAACGCGGACCGGACAGCCATCCGGAAGCCGAGATGGCGCGCATGGTCGAAGTACTGGCGCAACGTCTTCGCGATGAACCTGAACGACTGGACGGATGGCTGTTGCTGGCGCGCAGCTACGCCAGTATGAATCAGTTCGACAAGGCCGCAGAAGCGCTGGGCGAAGCGCGCAAGGTTGCCGGTGACGCCCCGGAACTGCTGATCGACACCGCAGACATGCAGGTGATGGCCAGTGGCGGGCGTTTTACCGATGAAGTCGGCGAACTTCTCAGGACCGCGCTGCAGGTTGATCCGGATAACGCCAAGGGCCGCTGGCTGATGGGTCATTTCCATTACCAGCACAATGATCCCGATGCCGCAATCGCCGACTGGCAGCGTGCCGCCTCGCTGCTGCCACCCGGCAGCGAAAGCGTCCAGACGATCCAGGAACAGATTGACCGCGCCCGCACTGAAGCCGGCGCCGGCGCGGCAACCGCAACTGCGCCCGCCGCTGCTACTGACGATAGCGCAGCGGCGGCCGGATCGGCGCTGTGGGTCAGCGTCGATCTCGATCCAGCGCTGCGTGCGCAGGCGTCACCGGATGACACGCTGTTCGTCTATGCACGCGCCACCGAAGGCCCGCGCATGCCGCTGGCGATCGTGCGGATACAGGTCTCCGATCTGCCGACGACCGTGACCCTGGACGATTCACAGGCCATGACCCCGGCCATGGTGCTGTCGAATTTCGAGCAGGTCACAGTCGGCGCGCGGATTTCGAAGTCGGGCAATGCCATACCGCAGTCCGGTGATCTCGAAGGCATTCAGAGTCCGGTTGAGGTCGGTGAGAATACCGCTGTTGCCATCATCATCGATCAACAGGTTCCGTAAAGGAATCGAATTCCGCCTGTCGCACATGGAGCCGGAGCTCGTCTGGCAGAACCCGCTGGTACGCGACCTCGCATGGGCGCTGTCCAGCCCGCCGTTACTGGCCCGTCATGATCCGGGCGTACGCTGGCTCGAACCAGCCTGGTTCACCGCGATTACCGACACCTACCTCGACCGGCTGGCAGAACTCGACAGAAATCCCGCGCCACTGGCTGCGGCGCTGGCGAACCAGACCGACCACCGACTCGGCAGCTACTTCGAAGCCCTGTGGCGTTTCTGGCTCAATGACAATCCGCGCTATCAATTGCTGCACGCCAATCTGCCGATCCGCGAACCACAGCGCACCATCGGTGAATTTGATTTTCTGGTACAGGACCGCGAAACCGGCAAAACCCTGCACTGGGAAATCGCGGTGAAATTTTACCTCGGCAGTGGTGACACTCTGCAGCTCCACAACTGGTGGGGACCCGCACGCCGCGACCGGCTCGACATCAAGACAGCGCGCCTGCTCGACCACCAGAGTCAGCTCTCCAAACATCCGGCCGCGCGTCCACTGCTGCAGGAACTCGATCTGGAAGTGGACGAAACCTGGCTGATGGTCAAGGGCCGGCTGTTCTATCCCTCGGGCATTGAAAGCCAGGCACCCGTGGATGCCTGTGGGACGCACCTGCGGGGATTCTGGATGACGCGGAGCGCACTGGCGTCGCGCAGCACCGAACGCTGGCTCGAGCTGGGTCCCGGTCAGCGACTGGCCCCGCTGGCGCAGAACGCTGCTGTAGCCGGCAGCACGGGCGCGGCGCTGGCACAGGAATGGCAGCAGCGGCTCCGGGACTATCCGATATGCCTTGCGCGTATCGAAGCTGGCGCAGAAATCGAGCGGGGTTTTATCGTGCCGGACGGCTGGAAACCGTCAGATCCGCATGGCTGTTGATAAATTCCAGCACCTGGGTGCGTGAGCGGGCACCGCTGAAACGCGCCACTTCCTGCCGGTTGGAAAACAGAATGACAGTCGGAAAACCCCGCACCCGGTAGTGTCCGGCGAGTTTCATGTTTTCACCCTCATCCACTTCCAGCTTGGCCAGCCTGAGGTGACCTTTCAGTTCTTCCAGCACCTTCTCGAGAACCGGCGCCAGCACCAGACAGGGGGCGCACCACTCGGCCCAGAAGTCCACCAGTACCGGGTGTGTCTCGGAAGCGTCCAGAACGTCACGGGTAAAGTTGTCGAGACTGGTTTCGATGCCTTTCATATTCGAGAGTGTACGGAGCCGCCAGCCGGCAGGCTATCAGCCTGTGGTAATAGATGCAGGGACATTCAACTGCTGTGCGGCAGATGTCTGACTGTCAACCGACCAACGGCTGACAGCCAGCGCCGAGCCATAGATAAACATCTGCCAACTGAGCAGTCCGCTAAGCAGCCAGGCGCTTGCGGTCAGGTGATTTGAACTGAGCAACCACAGGATGCACAGACCGCAGCCGAGTGCCAGCAGGGTTTCCTTGCGTACGATATGCAGGGCTCCGTTAATACCTGTCTCACCTGCCTGTTTGGGCGTGCGCAAAAACACGCCGCCCTTGCGGGTCAGCCCGTAGGCACAGGCCAGCGTCACGACCCAGGTGAGGCTGAACAGCACCAGCATGGCCCGGAACGCCTGTCCGGTGGTACAGCCGAGCCGCAGGCGCAATGCCCACAGGGTTCTCGCCAGCCCGAACAGGATAAACAGAAATGGCACATACAGGCCCGCACCGAGCAGCGTTTCGAACAGTGGCGCGGCGGTGATGGAGAGGCTAGCGGCATTAACCATCAGCAGCAGTGTGAACAGAAACGTGATCGGATCGTTCAGCCATTGCAAACCACCGGACCAGAAGTCGAACTTCTGACCCCAGCTCAGGCGTTCTGCACGCCTGCCCGGCGCGGGGCCCGGGAGCAATTTCCTCCAGTGCAGACGCAGGACCTGCATGCCGCCGAAGGCCCAACGGAAACGCTGTTTTTTCAGTCCCTCGAAATCCAGCGGCATCAGGCCGCGTCCATAAGTCCGGTCGACGAACAGCGACTCGTATCCGAGATCGAGAATCTTTACCGAAACTTCCGCGTCTTCGGTGATGCACCATTCATCCCAGCCACCAACCTGATCGAGGACCCGCTTGCGGATCAGGCCCATAGTGCCGGCAAATATAATGCCGTTGCGCTCGTTGCGGCTCGCCATGGAAAGCTTGAAAAAATATTGATAGGCGTGATAGCAGGCGAGTTGATAGCGATCCCGGTGATCGAAGTCACGGTAGTCCTGCGGGGTCTGAACAAATGCAAGTTGTTCATTGCTGAAGTAGCCGACCAGATCACGCAGGTAACCGGGTTCGACAATGTAATCGGCGTCGATAATGCCGATAATTTCTGCATCGACCGCAGTCTCCGTGGTAGCGAAATTCAACGCCCCCGACTTGTAGCCCGGCCAGTTATCGAGATGAAAAAATCTGAATCCGAGTTTCTCGCAATGCGCCTGCACCGGCCGCCACAGCGATTCGTCGCTGGTGTTATTGTCGATAAGCAGCACTTCATAATCGGGATAATCGAGTGCGGCAAGCGCATCGAGCGTGGCGATCACCATTTCGGGCGGTTCGTTATGCGCAGGAACGTGCAGCGATACTTTGGGCAGGTATCCCGCCGGCGGCTGCGAGTGCGGTTGCGGCACCCGCCGCCAGCGGCGCCGGCAGATCACGTCGATAATTTCAAATGCCTGCACCAGCATCAGCAGCATCGAGCACACTACCAGCAGCATCAGGAGCAGCGAGATTACCCGTTCCAGGGGGTCAGGATCTGCTGCCCAGGCCATGCTGATGACATAGCCGACAAATGCCAGCACCGCCTGCACCGTCAGCGCATAATTAACCTGGCCCAGCAGATTCCAGTTGCGTGCCAGCGCTATCACCGGGAGACCGAGCACCAGGGTCAACAGCACCACCTCGGCCCGGACAGCCTGATCGAACAACAGGCCGGAAAGCTGATAACAGCCGTACAACAGCGTTACGAAGTACAGCAACGCTTCGAGTGGACGGCCGGCGTTGCAGCTTTGGCCAGCCGCCAGCATGATAGCCAGGCTGACCAGAAAGCCGGTAACGGAAAAGAACAGATACTCCTGCAACACGACAGCTACCGGAAAGCCACACTGAATTCGACGCCGCCATAGGCGCCGCTCCCGCTATCCTTGCTGTCACTGATGCCAGCCTTGAGCAGAACCGAAAGCACATCGCCGCGCGCTTCGACCAGCGCCCCTGCCCCGGAACTCGAGAAGTCATCATTGCCCATCCAGAACAATTCAGCACCCATGAACACCTCATCATGCACATAGGCCACGCGCTGTTTGCCGCGCAAGCGACTCCAGACGAATTCGGTTGGATCTGTATATGAGGCCAGCCATTCGACGCTGTTTCTGGCACTCCAGTGTGCCGCGCCGACCTGTACGACTGCGCCAATGTCATCGGAGCTGTCGCTGCGATTGCCACGCTGCTCTTCTTCTTCGTTCCAGGTGGCCCCGACTGCCAGAGAATAACTTATGGGGCCGCGCCATTGATAACCGACAGTGGGCGTAACAAATGTCGATTTGACCTCGACCGGCCGCCTGTCGCTTTCGTACTCATAGCTCAGGGCGCCGACAAAAATTCCGAAGTGCAGCGGCTGTTCGGTCTGCGCCCCTGCAAAATTCAGGGTGGTGTCATTACTGGAAGTCTCGACGCCAAAGTAAGCGCCGGCGAAGCTTTGTGGATGCCAGCTCAGCAACAGAAGGGCGCTGCACAGAGGCACCAGGTGAACATTCGTTATTCTCATTATCAGGTCTCTGCCAGGTTTCAGGGGACCCTGGTTCTTGGTTGTCAGGCAGCACAGTCGGTCAGCGTAAATTTTTTCGACCAGAAAGATGCTTTGGTAATGTTATAGCAATACCAGGGCCAATCAATTCGTATTCTTTATTAACAGCAAGATAGGATATTTAATTAAATAATATTCTTATATATAAATGTAAACCCTCCCGAACTAAGTCGAATAAATTGACAGTTTTTCGCCACCCGGCTCAGCTACTGAACCGGTTGCGTGTCGGATGCCAGGCGCGCTCCGGGGAAGCCTTCGCCGCTGCGCGTCGCCATCTCCTCATAGTCATTCCACTTCTGGCGGATGTTGTGCTGAGCCAGCTCCATCAGCTGCTCCGCTTCTTCCGGATTGGTGAGTTTCAACATGCGGTAGCGCAATTCGTTTTCCGCGTATTCGCTGAAGGCGATACGCGGACGTGGTGAATCCAGCACGAATGGATTCTCATTGCACTTGCGCACCTCCGGGTTGTAGCGCATCAAAGGCCAGTGACCGCAGCTGGTCGCCCGCCGCTGCTGGTCCAGTCCTTTCTGCATATTGATACCGTGCGCGATGCAGTGACTGTAGGCCAGGATCAATGAAGGCCCTTTGTAAGCTTCGGCCTCACGAAACGCCAGCAGCGTCTGTTGTGGATTGGCACCCATGGCGACGCGCGCCACATAGACATTGCCGTAGGAGATCGCCTGCATGGCCAGATCTTTCTTGGCCACATGCTTGCCGCTGTTGGCGAACTTGGCCACTGCGCCCAGCGGGGTGGCCTTGGACATCTGGCCGCCGGTGTTGGAATAGACTTCAGTATCCAGCACCAGGATGTTCACATCGCGGCCACTGCTCAGGACGTGATCGAGTCCGGCGGAACCGATATCGTAGGCCCAGCCATCGCCACCGACGATCCATACGCTGCGCCGTACCAGGTACTCGACCACTGACAGCAGGTTGGTTGCGCGCTCGCCACCGATCTCCCTGAGCCGTTCCTTCAGTTGCGTGACGCGGGTGCGTTGCGCCCAGATCTGGGATTCGCGGATCTGCGGTGCGTTGACAATGTCATCCACCAGCTGGTCGCCCACTTCAGCGCGCATGCCGGACAGCAGATCGCAGGCCAGCCGCGTATGCTGATCGGCGGTCAGGCGGAAGCCGAAACCGAATTCGGCGTTATCTTCGAACAGCGAGTTGGACCAGGCGGGCCCGCGGCCATGGCTGTTCTGCGTCCAGGGCGTGGTGGGCAGATTACCCCCGTAGATCGATGAACAGCCGGTGGCGTTCGCCACCACCAGACGATCGCCGAACAGTTGCGACAGCAGTTTGATGTAGGGGGTCTCGCCACAACCGGCGCAGGCGCTCGGAAACTCGAACAGCGGGTGCAGGTACTGCACACCGCGCACGGTAGAAAAATCCACCCGGGTGCGCTCGATATAGGACAGGCTGTCGAAGAACTCGATGTTGGCACGTTCGGCGGCGAGCAACGGTAACTTGTCCTGCATGTTGATGGCCCGGTGTTCCGGCGTGCCGGCTTCATGCGCCGGACAGACTTCCACGCACAGGCCGCAGCCGGTGCAGTCTTCGACATACACCTGCAATGTATAACGCGTCTCCGGCAGGCCACGCGCGTCGATAGGCGCGGATTTGAAAGAGGCCGGGGCATCCTCCAGCACCGGCTCATCGTAAAACTTGGAACGGATGACGCTGTGCGGACACACGAAGCTGCAGTTGCCGCACTGAATACACAGCTCCGGCTCCCACACCGGCACCGTCAGCGACACATTGCGCTTTTCCCACTGGGTAGTGCCGGTCGGCCAGGTCCCGTCCACTGGCAGCATGCTCACCGCAATCGCATCACCCTCCCCCGCCAGCATCATCGCCGTCACTTCGCGCACGAATTCGGGAGCCCGGGCCGGTACCGGCGCCGGGAGTTCGCGGACGCTGCTCACCTGATCGGGAATCGAAACCTGGTGCAGATGGGCGAGCGTCTGGTCCACGGCGTTGAAGTTCTTCGCCACCACGTCCTCGCCTTTCTTGCCGTAGGTCTTGCGGATGGTGCCCTTGATCCGCTCGATAGCCTCGTCTTTCGGCAACACGCCGGAGATGGCAAAAAAGCAGGTCTGCATGATGGTATTGATACGACCGCCCATGCCGCTGTCACGCGCTACGGCGTAGGCATCGATGACATAGAACTTCAAACGTTTGGCGATCAGCTGTTGCTGGACAATGCGCGGCAGCTGGTCCCATATGTCATCCGGACCATGCGGCGCGTTCAACAGGAATGTACCGCCCTGCTCCGCCTGCCGCAGTACATCGACCTTTTCCAGAAAGTTGTACTGGTGACAGGCAATGAAATTGGCCGACTGGATCAGGTACGGCGCATGAATCGGTTGCGGCCCGAAGCGCAGGTGCGAAACAGTCTGCGAGCCGGACTTCTTGGAGTCATAGACAAAGTAGGCCTGGGCATAGAAGGCCGGATCTTCGCCGATGATCTTGATGCTGTTCTTGTTGGCGCCGACCGTGCCATCCGACCCCAGCCCGAAGAACATACCGCGCAGCGTAGTGCCGGAGCCGATCACGAACTGCGGATCGTAGTCGAGGCTGGTATGGCTGACGTCGTCATTGATGCCAATGGTAAAGTGGTTGCGCAACTGCGGCCTGGCCAGCTCATCGAACACCGCTTTGGCCATTGCCGGGGTGAACTCTTTCGACGACAGCCCGTAACGCCCGCCGATTACCCGCGGCAGTTGCGGCAGGTGCAGCTGACCTTCCGCGCTGGATTCCATCAGCGCGTTGACGACGTCCATGTACAGCGGTTCACCGCCGGCGCCCGGCTCCTTGCAACGGTCCAGTACCGCCAGCGCCCGCGTGGTGGCAGGCAGCGCCCTGACCAGCGCGGCACTCGACAACGGCCGGAACAACCGGACTGCCAGCACGCCGAGTTTTTCGCCCTGGCGATTGAGATGGTCTACCGTTTCACGGGCTGTCTCGACCCCGGATCCCATCAGCACCATCACGCGTTCCGCATCTTCGGCACCGTAATAATCGAACAGGTGATACTGGCGGCCGCTCAGGGCAGCGAACCTGTCCATGGCCGCCTGCACGATATCAGGCGTGCGCGCATAAAATGGATTGACGGTTTCCCGTGCCTGAAAATACACGTCCGGATTCTGTGCGGTGCCGCGCATGCATGGCGTATTGGGATCGAGTCCGCGATCACGGTGCGCCAGCACCAGGTCATCACGGATCATGGCGCGGATCTGCGTGTCCGGGATCAGCGCCAGTTTGTTGATTTCATGCGAGGTGCGAAAGCCGTCGAAGAAATGCACGAATGGCACCCGCGCCTCCAGGGTCGCCGCCTGCGCAATCAGCGCCAGGTCGTGGGCCTCCTGCACCGAGTTCGACACCAGCTGCGCAAACCCGGTGGAGCGCACCGCCATGACATCGGAGTGGTCGCCGAATATCGACAGCCCCTGCGCCGCCAGCGAACGGGCCGCCACATGAATCACCGCCGGCGACAGTTCGCCGGCAATCTTGTACATGTTTGGAATCATCAGCAGCAGTCCCTGCGATGCCGTGAAAGTAGTTGCCAGTGCGCCGGTCTGCAGGGCGCCGTGGAAAGCTCCGGCGACGCCACCTTCACTCTGCATCTCGACAACCTGGGGCACCGAACCCCAGATATTGGTGCGGCCTTCGGAGGCCCACTGATCGGCGAGCTCGCCCATGGTGGATGACGGTGTTATGGGATAGATGGCGCAAACTTCATTGCAGCGGAACGCGACTGAAGCTGTGGCTTCGTTGCCATCCATAATGGCAGTTTGTTGACTGAGGTCGGTCATGCGGCAGGCTCCGGAATCATTTCTATGGCGTGGCAGGGGCATTGGTTAAAGCACACGCCACAGCCGGTACAGAAGTCATAATCAAAGCGATAGCGCTTGCCCTTGCCGAGCTTGATCACGGCGTGTTCGGGGCAGGCGGCAAAGCAACCGTCACATTCAAAGCAGTTGCCGCACGACAGGCAGCGCCGTGCTTCGAACCGGGCTTCATTTTCGTGCAGCCCCTTGACCACCTCTTCGAAGCCGCTGGTGCGGGCTTCACTCAGAGCGTGATCCTGGGCGCGCCGGGCCGCCTCGGTGAAGTACCAGAGATGCAGGCTGTCGAAACCGACTACCGGGTGTTCGACCGGCTTCGACCAGGTTTCGCCGCGTAACCAGGCATCGATATGCCGCGCAGCTTTTTTGCCATGTCCCACCGCAATGGTGACGGTGCGTTCCGACGGCACCATGTCGCCACCGGCGAATATTCCGGCGTGCCCGGTCATCATGTGGTCGTCGACCATAACAGTGCCGTCAGACTTGAACTCGATACCGGGCACCCGTTGCATGAAACCGGTATCGACGTTCTGTCCCAGCGCCAGGATCAGGCTGTCGATTTCCAGGGTTTCGAACTTGCCGGTCGGCTGCGGGCGGCCATTGGCATCGACTTCCATCACCTCGACGGTGAAGTGCGTCTGGTCGATGTCGGTAATGGTGCGCAGCCAGTGGATTTTCACGCCCTCTTCCAGCGCCTCGTCGGCCTCGAACTGATGCGCCGGCATGTGTTCGCGGTCGCGCCGGTAGATGATCAACGCTTCCTCCGCGCCCAGCCGCCGGGCCACGCGCGCCGCATCCATTGCCGTATTGCCGCCACCGTAGATCGCCACCCGCCGACCCAGCTTCGGTGCCGTGCCGGCACCCACGTCGCGCAGAAAGCTCACGGCATCGAGCATCTTGCCGGCATCGCGCGCCGGAATATCGATGCGTTTACTGAGATGCGCGCCGACCGCGACGAACACCGCGTCGAATTCCCCCGCCTGCTGCTCGCCGAGCAGATCCTCGACCTTGTGATTGAGGACGATCGCCACGCCCATGTCTTCGATACGCTGGATGTCCGCCTCCAGATCCCGGCGCGGCAGACGGTAAGCGGGAATGCCGAAGTGCATCATGCCGCCGGCTACCGGACCGGCGTCGCGGATCTCCACGCGGTGACCGAGCCGCACCAGGTGCCAGGCCGCCGACAGGCCACTGGGACCGGCACCGACCACCAGGATCTTCTTGCCGGTCGGTGCCGCAGTGACCGGGCATTGCCAGCCGAGCTCATTGGCGCGATCGCCGAGGAACCGCTCGACAGCATGGATACTCACGGTTTCGTCGAGCTGGGCGCGATTGCAGGCGCTCTCGCAGGGGTGATAGCAGACCCGCCCGTGCACTGCGGGCAAGGGATTATCAGCCACCAGCACGCGCCAGGCCTGCTCGAATTCACCGGCCTGCGCATGCGCCAGCCAGGCCTGGATATCCTCACCCGCCGGGCAGGCGTGGTTGCAGGGCGGCAGCATGTCGACATAAACCGGTCGTTGCACGCGCTGCTGGTGGCCGATGCGCTGTTCATGCGTCAGGTCCAGCGAGCGCGTCATGTCGGAAGGTTTTCTGCTCATCGTTTCAGCACCATAGCATCAGGCCACACTCGAACCGGTGGCTCAGTAGTGAATTGTAGGGATATACCCGAATCTGATAGTACTGGAGTCCTTCGAAAATATAACAGGGCCAGGGTGCGCAAAGATCAGCGCGATACACTGTTTCCCCCGCGTCGTTCTTCCCGGTTGCCTCGAAATGCAGGCTGTTGACCGGCTCGAAGTCCCCAAGTTCATTCTGTTTGCCTACCACACACTCTACTTCGACATCGTCGGAGGACAGACCGTTCAACGCGACGTTCACGACAATCAACAGGGATTCACCATTATTGATGGCGCACGCCGGCGTCCCCTCCACACGCGCGCTGATCCCAGGCCAGGCTCTCGCCACAGTGTGCAGCCAGCGCGACAGCCGCGCGGCCTCGGCGCCATTATCGGCGCTCAGCAGCCGCCCCTGCCGCGCCGCCGGACCGTAGAGTTCACGCAGGTAATCAGCGGCCATGCGGACAGCATTGAAGCGCGGCAGAATCGTACGCATGGAGGCCTTGGACATTTCGATCCAGGCTTCACGCTCACCACCGGTACCGCGGGAAAAATATAACGGGATGACTTCGCGTTCGAGCAGGTTCAGCAGCTCTGCCGCTTCTTCGCGGTCGCGAGTCACGGAATCCAGCTCCGGGTGCGGCGTAATGGCCCAGCCATTGCTGCCGTCGTAGGCTTCCGCCCACCAGCCATCCAGCACACTGAGATTGATACCGCCGTTGATAGCCGCTTTCATGCCCGAGGTCCCGCAGGCTTCCTTGGGGTATTCCGGGACATTCAGCCACACGTCGACGCCCGGATACAGATCGCGCGCCAGCGACAGGTTGTAACCCTCCAGTAACAGTATCTTGCCGCGGAATTCCGGACGCATCGCGATCGCAGCAATTTCCCTGATCAATGCCTGGCCGGGTTTGTCATTGGGATGCGCCTTGCCGGCGAAAATAAAGATTACCGGGCGTTCCGGATCATTGACCAGCCGCGCCAGTCGATCGAGGTCCTGGAACAGCAGGGTCGCACGTTTATAGGTGGCAAAACGCCGCGCGAAACCAAATACAAGGATATCCTGCTGCGGCCCGCTCAGGAGGCTGGTCACGTCGCGAATCACCGCCTCCACGCAACCGCCGCGCTGCAGCTGAACCGTCAGGCGCCGGCGGATTTCATCGAACATGCTGCTCTTGTGAATCTGCCGCACGCTCTGGTAGACGTGGTTGGGAATTCTGTTGACAAAGTCGTGCCAGAATCCGGTATCGGTTTCCTTGGCGCGCCAGCCGCGGCCCATGTACATGTCGAACAGCGACACCCACGACTGGCCAAGGAAACTGTCCACGTCGATACCATTGGTCACATACCGCAGGGGATTTTCTGTTCCGGGAATCTGCGGCCAGATATAAGCGCTCATCTGCGCTGCCACCTCACCATGGATGCGGCTTACACCGTTGCGGAAACGCGAGCCGCGCAGACTGAGCGAGGTCATGTTGAATCCGTCCGGCGACTCCGGATCATCGCCCAGCTTCAGGAAGCGCCGTTCATCGATTTTCATTTCGCTGACGAAATCGCCGAAGTAGCGCCGCATGACATCGAGCGAGTAGATGTCATGTCCTGCCGGCACCGGCGTGTGGGTAGTGAACACCGTATTGGCGGCCACCTGCTCCAGAGCGCTGTCGAAATCCGCGCCGCGCCTGACCTGTTCGCGACACCGCTCCACGATCTGAAAACCGGCATGGCCTTCGTTGATGTGCCAGACCGTCGGCGCCAGTCCGAGCGCCCGCAGGGCGCGCACCCCGCCGATACCCAGAACGATTTCCTGACGTATCCGCGCCTCCCGATCGCCGCCGTACAGCTGATTGGTGATGGCGCGATCCTCAGGTGTGTTGTCCGGCAGGTCAGTGTCCAGCAGGTACAGCGTGATATGCCCGACTCGCGCCGCCCAGACCTTGAGCTTGACAGCATGTCCGCCAATCAATACCTGTATATCCAGCTCGCGGCCGGTCGAATCCAGTGCCGGCACCACCGGAAGGTCGCAAGGATCGACGTGGGGGTAACTGGCCAGCTGAGTGCCGTCCCAGAGCAGCCGCTGCGTGAAGTAACCTTCCCGGTACAACAGACCGACGCCAACGAACGGCACCCAGAGATTACTCATGGTTTTGCAGTAGTCACCGGCGAGTATTCCCAGACCGCCCGCGTAGATAGGGACGCTGCGATGGAAACCGAATTCGGCGGAAAAATACGCCACCAGATCGTTCTGCATATCGAAGGACGTCTCCAGATCAGCCAGCGGACGTTCCTGCATGTAGGTGTCATACGCAGACAGGATGCCGTGGAAATCGCCAATGAAAATCGGATCACGCGCCGCTTCGTCGAGCCGCTTCTGTGCCACCCGGCGTAGAAACACCTTGGGATTACTGCGACTGGCCTCCCAGGTGGGCTCGTCGAGATGCCGGAACAGCCGCCGCACGCCACGATTCCAGCTGTAGTACAGATCGTTGGCCAGATCCTCCAGCCGTTTCAGCCGGTCCGGCAGGATGGGACGTATCTCGACACTGAAGCGTGTACCTGGCATCGGCTTCCTCCACGGCATTCCGGTTTTAAACACCTATCGTTATAGATAGATTAGATAACACCCTGGTACCTGGTGGTCCATGAGCCAGATCAAGCAAGGCGCTGTCCGGCCATCCAACGGAACATCAATGGCGTATTGACGAGCATTTCTTGATCCGCGTCAAAGATCCGGCAAGCAAAGCACCCACGACATAATGCACATCGGAATTCCGTCTATAGTAACAATCAGAAGCAGAACAAATGGACAGCTCGATGCACCACCAGCCGGCGAGGGGCCAGCATGGAAAGCACATTCAAATGGCGTGATGAATGGTTACTCGGTATTCCGGCACTGGACAATCAGCACCGGACACTTGCCGACTGCCTCAGTCGACTGGTCACTGAATGTACGCAATTGCATGGACATAACGGCAATGGAAACGGCAGTGAGATCGATGCTGACGGCAAGCAGGAGCTGATGAAATTGCTCGAAGAGCTTTGCGCGCGCACGCGGGCACATTTCAGTATCGAAGAAGACATGATGCTGACTGCGAACTACCCGCGTTACGCGGATCACCGGCGTGAACACCTGATGTTGCTTGCGGAACTGACGTCCACTTTTGCCGCCCCCATCAGGGACGGCCGTTGCAACATGAACCCGGAGACACTGCGCGCGTTGAAATCCTGGTTTATCGTCCATGTCGCTCACAGTGACCGGCAGTTCGCCAACTGGCTGAAGAAAGACTCCCACGCAGCAGCGCAGGACAGGACCGGAAGCGAAAGCGGAGACAACGTGCTGTATTGAACGAGCGTGGCGATTGACTGACGTGATCAGACAGCTGCTGACCGGGCAGCGCCCTGTGCAACGGAATGCAATTATGAACGACTTTCGCTAATGGACCGCGGTAATGACAGCGAGGTGCTGGCCACCGCTCTCGGGTGGCTGAATGAGGGCAGCCCCGTCACACTGGTGACGGTGGCGAAGACCTGGGGCTCGGCGCCACGCCGCCCCGGTGCGCTGATGGCGATTCACCCGGACGGCTGTTTTACCGGTTCGGTCAGCGGCGGTTGCGTGGAAGATGAACTGGTGCAGAAAGTCCTGCGTGGAGAACTGGAATGCGCCCTGCCGATGCTGCTGGAATACGGCGTCACCCGTCAGCAGGTCAAGCGTGTGGGTCTGCCCTGCGGCGGCCGCCTGTCACTGGTAGCGGAATACATCGAAACGCCAACCCAGCTGTCCGCCCTGTGGCGGCGCATCGAGGCGCGCGAGGTGGTGATCCGGCACCTGTGCCTGGCGACCGGTGAAACAAGCCTGGCGCGCGCGCCCGATGACGCCGGGTTTTTGTTCGACGGTACCAGGCTGGTCAAGGTATTCGGTCCGCACTGGCGCATGCTGATTATCGGCGCCGGTGAACTCGGGCGGCGCGTGGCGCAACTGGCACTGACTCTGGACTATGGCGTGACCCTGTGCGACCCGCGCCCGGAATACGCCGCCGGCTGGCAGGTCGAAGGCGCCGGGTTCGTTGCCCGCGCACCGGAGGATGCAGTCCGGCAATTCGATCCGGATGCCCGCACTGTGGTGCTGGCGCTCTCTCACACGCCGGCACTGGACGATGCCGCGCTGGCGGTCGCGCTGCAAAGCGAGGCCTTCTATGTGGGTGCGCTCGGTTCCGTGACTAACCAGCAGGCGCGCTGCAGACGCCTGCAGAAACTGGGCGTGACACCTGCCGCTCTGGCGCGACTGCATGGCCCGGTAGGGCTGGATATCGGCAGCCGCACACCGGCGGAAATCGCTATCGCCATCCTCGGCGCACTGGTAGCCGAACGCAGCGCCAGTCGCCGGCCGCCGAGGCTGTCGCAGTTGCTGCATGGCTGAAATCACCGGACTGTTACTGGCCGCCGGTGCCAGCCGGCGCTTCGGCAGCAACAAGCTGCTGGCGCTGTACCGGCAACGCCCGCTGGTGCTGCACAGCGCCGCGGCACTCTCCCCCTGTCACCGCATTATTGCAGTCATCCGACCCGATGACCGGGAGCTGCAGCAGGTTCTGCAGGCGGCGGGTATAGAGACGCTGATCAATCAGCAGGCCGGAGCTGGCATGGGCGCGTCGATCGGGTGCGGTGTCAGCGCCAGTGCCGGCAGCGACGGCTGGTGCATCCTGCCGGCTGACATACCCAATGTCCCGGCCGGAATTACCGCCCGCATCGTCACCGCGCTGGCCGACGGTGCAGCGCTGGCCGCACCTTTTCATGCCGGCAGACGCGGGCATCCGGTCGGCTTTGCACGGCGCTTCGCCGCGGCCCTGCAGAGCCTGCAGGGTGATCACGGCGCCCGCGATATTGTGGCGCAACACGCGCCCGAACTGGTGCCGCTGCACACCGGTTCGGAAGGCATCTTCCAGGACATCGACACTCCGCAGCAGCTGTCCCGCTACTGAGCGTCCGGCGCCGCATCCAGACGTTCACGCCGGATACGGATATCCAGCGGTCGGGTGGTATCCAGATGCACATCCTGCTGCGGGAATGCAATGACCAGTCCAGCTGCGTTGAACTTCTGATTGATCGCCTCGTGCAGCGAACTGACGGTCTCGATCCGATAGTCCATGGAGCCGACAAAGCAGCGCAGCTTCAGCGACAGGCTGTTATCCCCGAAAGCATCGAATATCACCGACGGGTGCGGATCATCCAGCACCTCTGCATTTTCCACCGCAGCCTCCAGCAACAGCTGCATGGCCCTGGTGACATCGCTCCCATAGGTGAGACCGACCGGAATCACGATACGGCTGAGGGGATCCGACAGTGTCCAGTTGAGCAGCCGCGAGGTGATGAACTCCTTGTTTGGCACCAGCAGTTCTTTGCCATCCCAGTTGCGTATGGTGGTGGCGCGTATCTGGATCCGCGTCACCACACCGTCAGTCTCGCCCACCGTCACGGTGTCGCCGACGCGAATCGGACGTTCGAACAGAATAATGATGCCGCTGATAAAATTCGCCACGATTTCCTGCAGACCGAAACCAATGCCGACACCCAGCGCGGCCACCAGCCACTGGACACTCGACCAGCTCACTCCCAGGCTGCTGAAAGCCAGCAGCACGCCCAGCGCAACTATGGCATAGCGAGTCAGAGTGGTCGTTGCATAGCGTCCGCCCGGGCTCATCTTCAGGTGCTGAAGCAGACTGATTTCCAGCAGTGCCGGCGAACGCTGCGTTGCTATGACTGTCAGAATAAGCACCAGTACTGCCAGCCCGGTATCCGCCAGGGTCACCGGTACCAGCTGTTCCTGACCCGCAACCACAGCGGCCCGATGCCAGAGAGTGATGTCATCGAATATCGCGAATGCCGGCAACACCCCGGACCATATCAGCCAGATCCCCACGATACCGATGATATCGATCACCAGGTTCAGCAACTTGCGGCTGTCAGTACTCAGCGCCTTCAGATCGACTATCGGTTCTTCGATCTGACCAGACACGCTTTCGCTACCGATCACCAGGTCATCGTCCGCACGCGAGCGCAGCGCGGCTTCACGACGTTCCAGGGCAGCCTGCAAAGCGAGCCGGCGACGCGACAGCAATAACCAGCGGATCGCCAGTTGCTGTACCACCACCAGCACCAGAATCAACCACAGAGTATCGATGAAGCTGCGAGTCAGAGTTCCGGCGGTATACAGATAACCGAACATCGCCATGCCCGCCAGCAGCACCGGCACGGCTACCGCCAGTGTCAGCCAGACATAGCGCAGCCGCGTCAACGGGCTGTGCGGATTGTGGTCCATGTACGGACGCAACACACCTCTGGCAGGATCGAACATGCGATAAAAAAATACCGCCAGCGCAATCAACACGATGACGAACGCCAGGCGTCCCAGACCGCCGCCCATGGTTTGCGACTCGATTGTAATGACAGTCAGCGCCACGAACCCTGCCGGCAGCATGGTCAGCATCAGACTGGCGACGCCGCGTCGCAATTGTCTGAGGCTGCGGTCCGGCCAGCGGAAGTGCGTCGCGGCAAGTCCGCCCGGCAGGCACAGCATGCGCAGCGCCTCGAGGTAAAAGCCGGTGGTTGCCACCCAGAGCAGACCGTCCGCGATAGCCTTGGAGAATCCCTCTGCCTGCAGCGACAGTGACAGTTGCCAGCCCAGAGACGCCAGCAGCACTGGCCAGGGCGCAGCCAGCAACAGTGTCAGAATGAGTGCCTGAAAAGTGTAAATAAACCGATCATTCCTGACATTCCCGAGCCTGCTGCCGGTAAGGCGCAACAGCACGCGCAGGTGATGTTTCTTCCACATCAGTATGGCGAACAGGAGCATGCCGAGCAGCAGATATGGCGATTCCGGCATTTCATCGGCGACCACGGCGAGCAATCTGCTCCAGCTGTGCGGATCGATCAGCTGCGCGAACTGCTCAGGTATCGCCATGAGCATCGGCAGCGAAGGCGCGGGTGAACTGCGAATCCACAGCAGGCGCTCGTTCAGGAATGTTCGATAGTCGCTGACCACGTTCACCAGGTGACGGCGCGCCACGTCCAGCTCACCGAGAGCGCGCACCAGAAACTGATCAGTGGCGATGGCCTTGTCGAGCAGCACCCTTCGCACTTCGGCGAGTTCCGCCAGCTCGCTACGCAGCTGCGCGGCATCGTCTTCCAGATATGGATCAGTCAGGCGATCGAGATAGCCCGAGAGGCTGTCCAGATGGCGGCGCTCTTCTTCGTCGCGCATCAGGCGCAGACCGGCTTCGGCGATTTCCGGCTCCAGCGCCGCGGCACGCCGGCTGATCAGTCGGGCATCGGGCAGGCTGCGCCGCTGTTCGAGCAGCACCTGTCCGAGCGCCTGACTGAGGCCGGCCAGTTCCAGTTTCTGTCTGGTACTACGGAATTCATCTTCGATGCGTTGCGCCCGGGCGCTGGCAGACGCCTCTTCGGCCGTCACGGCTTCGAGGTCCGCCGCCAGCGTCCGCAGCTGTTCGCTGAGCAGAGCATTGTCCCTTGCCAGCTCCTGCACCAGCGGGTGCTTGCCACTGGCTTCGCGCACCGCCTGCTCAGTCTCCGTTCTCGCTTTCTCGGCTTCGGAAAGGCGCTTGCTGCTCAACAGTTTTTCCAGCGCCTGAACGCGCGCATCGATGCGATCCAGCGCCAGTGCCGCCTGGTCGCGCCGGGCCTTGAGCAACTGGATGCGCATTGGCTGGCTGAGCAGTTCCTCGTCGAGCATTTTGAGCTGGGCGCTCAGCGCCCGGCCCTCGGCCTGTAACACCCACTTGCGCGCTTCGGTCACCGACAGTGGTTCATCGGCCGGAGGCGGCGCCGCCAGCGCAGCATCGCGCGCTTCCTTGCGCCGGGTGATCTGACTGATCTCCTCGCGGATGACCGTTGGCCGCTCCGCTTCGATCGCCAGTTGGTCGCGCAGTTCGGAAAGCTTTGCAGCCACCGCCGAACGATTGGCCTTTTCTTTCAACAGCCGTTGCTCGATTTCCTCCACAGGACTGGCATCCGAAACCTCCAGGCTGTCGAGCACGGGCTTGCTGACGGTCGCCGCGATTTCGGCGCGGATCGCGTCGGCTTCCGCAGCAGCGTTCTGTTGCGCCTGTTTGAATTCAGCGCTGGCGTTCTGACTGGAGTGCTCCGTCTCCAGGTGGCTCAGCGCCTTGCGATAGATTTCGGTCAACCGGGCCCGTAGCGCTTCCTCCATGCCGGTCGCGGCTTCGATTTCCTTGATCTTTGAATCCAGCATGTCCGAGCTGATCGCCGTGCCTGGCTCGGCAGCCGGCAATCCAGGGCAAATCAGCATAAACAACAATGGAAATAACGGGAACCGCTTGCGCAAGACTTTCATACCGAACGATCCAGAACGACGTGCCGGTATGATACGCATGTGTCACAGCCTGCGCTCGTGAACTCGAAAAAAAATTGTGCGATCGCGGCAGCGAAACACCGCACCCGCGGCTTTGTTATGATTCAGGTATGCGCGTCACGCGAATATACGTCGCAAATTGGAGACGATTACTGATCAGGCACATGCCGAATCACGATAACTGCATATAAAAGGGGCCCGGTATGCATGAATGGATCACCGATTTCTTCCGCGACAGATTTCAGCTCGATCTGTCGGACAAACCGGTAGAACTCTGGCTGCTGGCGGCTGCGGTCGCCGTCATTACTTACCTGGTGCTACGGTTACTGGTCGGCCTGGTCGGCTATCGGCTCGGCACTATCGCCGAGCGAACTGACTCACCCGTGGCCGGCGCCATTGCAGAGCTGATTAAAAAAACCAGGTGGTGGCTTCTGTTGCTGATTGCACTGTTTGCCGGCTCCATGGTGGTGGAGCTTTCCGCGCGAATACAGTCAGCCCTGCAGAGCATCATCGTCATCGCGCTGCTGGTGCAACTCGGCATCTGGGCCAACGCGGCACTGGGCTTCACACTCGAACATTATCGCCAGCGACAAATAAAGAAAGATCCGGCCAGTGTCACGGCGCTGAACGCCATTGGCTGGTTCGGCAAGCTGCTGTTGTGGCTGGCGGTGCTGTTGCTGGCCTTCGATAATCTGGGATTCGATGTTACGGCGTTGATCGCCGGACTGGGCGTGGGCGGCATCGCCGTCGCGCTGGCGGTACAGAATATCCTCGGCGACCTGTTCGCATCCCTGTCGATCCTCATCGACAAGCCATTCGTGGTCGGCGATTTTCTCATCATCGACGACTATCTGGGCAGCGTCGAACATGTCGGATTGAAAACCACCCGCATGCGCAGCCTGTCCGGTGAACAACTGGTGTTTTCCAACTCCGATCTGCTCAACAGCCGGCTGCGCAATTACGGCCGCATGTTCGAGCGACGCGTGGCCTTCACCATCGGCGTGACCTATCAGACGCCGCGCGATAAACTGAAGCAGATTCCAGGCATCATGCGTTCGGCAATCGAGGCACAGGACAAAACCCGTTTCGATCGCTCTCATTTCAGCAAGTACGGTGATTTTTCGCTGAACGTCGAAACCGTCTATTATGTACAGGGTCCCGATTACAACCTCTACATGGACATTCAGCAGGCCATCAATCTGTATGTACACGAGCAGTTTGAAAAGGCTGGAATCGAGTTCGCCTATCCCACCCAGACGTTGTTCGTGCAACGCAGCGACGCCATCGAGGACACCGCCTGAGCCAGCCGGTCAGATCGCGCTCTTGCAGGCGATGAAATTCACCGACTGGATGAACAGATGTTTTGCAACCTTCGCTTCCGCGCTGGTGTCGTAGAAGCAGTTGAAAGCACGGTATCGACACACGCGTCATCCACCGGCAATTCTTCATAGAAGCCCAGGTGAAATTCGGCGATGCCGGCGAGCCCCGCCTGTTGCGCTGCCTCGCTCGCGCAGTCCAGCATCGCCTGCGTCATATCGCTGCCGATGGCGCGACCGCTCGACCCGATCCGACGCGCCGCCAGCAGCAGATGCATACCCGCGCCGCAGGCGTGATCCAGCACCGTGGCACCGGTTTCTATCTGACCGATGGCCAGCGGATTGCCCACGCCGGCGAAACGCGCGCTCGACAGTTCCGGTATCTGTGCCAGCTCCTGCGGATCGTAACCGAGAAAGCGGTACGCGTACTCCGGTCCGCGATGAAAGTGATAGTCGGCCGAAGGATCGCGCGCTACCTGCTCATAGGTGGCACGCACCTGGTCACGCAGACTGGTGACATCGAAATTGATTGGGCATGCAGTTGCCATATCGATTCTCCTGTTGCCGTTGCAGATTTCAGATGAGGGTCGTCAGCGCAGCGCCGATGCGCGCACTCTGCTGTTCGGCGCCTGATCCGCATACATGCGTTCCAGCGCGACGGCAGCGCGAACAGAAAATATTTTCAGCAGATTCTCGTTCAGCGGCAGGTCGCGCAGCGGCTTGCGATCCGCAATCGCCATCAGTCCCAGCACACCGCCGTGGGAATCGAACAGCGGGATACCCGCATAACCGACCGTCTCCAGCTGCTGGATATGCGGATCGGTCTCTGCTTTCATGCTCGCATCTCCCGCCTGCTGGCCTTCTGGCGTGGCTACAGTGTAGTCGCGACGACTGAATTAATAACGGGCTGTTACACGAGTGAAACAAACGAAACCGGCCGGAAACAATCCTGCGCCCGCTTCACACCGGCACGAACATATAACCCATTCCGCGCACGGTTTTGAGCACCTGCGGGTTGCCCGGATCCGGTTCTATCTTGCGGCGCAAGCGGGCTATGCGGATGTCGATGCTGCGATCACAGGGGTCCCAGTCGCGGTGCTGGGTCAGATTCAGCAACTGATCGCGGGACAGCGGCCGGTTGGGGCGCTCGGCGAAAACCTTGAGCAACCCGAATTCCATAGCGGTCAATGGAATTTCTGCGCCGTCGGCGTCGAACAACTGGCAACGCTCCAGGTCCAGCAGGCCGACACCAAAGGCGATGCGCTGAATGGATGTCTCCGCTGCGGGTGCACCGTTGCCGGCCCCTGCTGCGTCACGCCGATAGCGCCTCGACACGCTTTTGACGCGCGCGTGCAATTCGCGAAGGTCGAAGGGTTGGCGACATAATCATCGGCGCGATTTCCAGGCCAATGATGCGGTCCAGCGTATCACCGGCGCCGGAAACTATGATGATACCGACGTCGAAATGCTCCCGCACGTGCCGCGCCAGGCTCAGTCCGTCTTCCCCGGGCAGTCCGACATCCAGTAAGGCTACATCCGGCACGCAGGTATCGAAGGCTTCGCGCAGCGCTTGCCCGTCGCAAACCGCAGTTACCCGGTAACCCTGGCTTGCAAAATAATCCGTCAGCAGTTCGCGCACATCCGGATCATCGTCGAGCACCAGAATCGAATGTTGCTCTGCCATGCTGTCAATCTCTTGGCGTGGCGAAATTATTATTATTGACGAAAAATAGCTTTTTCTCCGCATCAATGCAAAAGATTTGCGCTGGATCGATCGCTCGACCGGATGTGCGCCGATAATCCACACACGCGCGCATAGCGCTCCCACCAGTAATATTCGAAGGTGTGATACTGGTGCTTGATGTTGCGGGATGTATTCCATTCCCGGTAAGCGTGCTCCTGCAGTTTACGTGTGGTCATGGCGGACCTCCCTGATATCGCTGTTACAGATACGCTGGTGATCTGCTTTACAGACTAGGCAGTGAGCGTTTCCGGTTAATGTCAGAACCCGGTCGCATTGTTGCGCATTTGTTTCACGGCGGTTGCGGATGTGGGAAACTGCAGTGACTGGCCGAAGTCGCAATGGGCTGTGACAAACACGAAAAATACCAGCACCCGATGGCTGGCTGCCGTATATCTGGCCTGCTGCACGAATGCGGTGGTCGAAGCCGACGCCGCCGTACCGGGGGCCGAACGTCCAGCCTGGCGGCTCGAGTCACTCAACGATTTCTACTTCGGCAAGGACCAGGAATTAACCGGTGCCTGGTCACTGCAGGCCCACTCCGGCACTGCCAGTCGTTGGGATGATCTGACCGGCATGCCTGCCGTCGTGCGCCGCTGGGGCGCGGCGATGCCGACCCTGAGCGGTCCCGGACGCGTTTATCGGGTGAGTGCGGCGATCGGTCAGATCACCCAGACGCCGGGCGATCTCGACCGCGAGGACCTCATCGAAGACGATGTCCCCTATGCCGGCGCCCTGCTCTTCTCGCTCAGCTGGTATGGCTACGATGACCGGGACTTCGCCGGTCTTGAAGTCGTCACGGGCATTCTGGGCCCGGCCTCCGGAGTAGGCACGGTGCAGACCACAACCCATGAATTTCTCGGCATCACCGGACCCGAAGGCTGGGACAACCAGTTGCATAACGAACCGGTGCTCAATTTCAACTACCTGCGCAAACACAAACTGCTACGTACTGATATGTTCGACACAGCGATCAGCGGACGTTTCTGTGTCGGCAATCTGATCACTCAGGCCGGTGTCGGGATCGAAATGCGCTATGGCAGAAATCTGCCCGATGGCTTTGTCCATGTCCCTGACCCCCCTCGGCTTCGGCCTGACCCACAGGGCGACACTGGCGCCCGCCGATCGCGCCGCTGCGTCTCTGTACGGTTCTCTGGTAGTTCGCGCCACGGCGGTGGTGCAGGATCTTTTCCTCGATGGCAACAGTTTCAGAGACAGTCACAGTGTCGACAAAGAGCCGCTCATCGGGCAGGCAGTGGCGGGCCTGCATTACGAGCGACAAAACTGGTCGGTGCATTTCAACCTGCTGATACCGACGACGCGGGTCGACACCAACGATGCTCCGGACGTCGACGGGAACAGCGAACTGGCGGCGCTGGTATTCGAATGGCACTACTGAACGCAGCCAGCGCCCGAATTTGGCAATGACAGGTTGCCGGCATGCCTGGTATCCAGGCATAACACCCACACCCGAGCCCTCTATACCTGACCTGCCCTCGACGCCGCACCTCCGACATTGACGTTTATCAATGCTGCGCAGGCGCATCGGCGTTTACGCTGGCCGAGGCAGTACAGGCCGACGCAGAAAAAGTAACGGGACTGCTGACATTTTTATCATTCGATGGGGTAATCGGACATGAATCACGCGATCGCGGCAATCGGGACATACCGGATTCTGGCACTGCTGTGGATAGCGCTCGCGAGCACGCCAGGCTATGCCGCGGACAGCGGCGTCGAAGAGCTGCGACAGACCAGCAATGCGTTCGCCTCGGTGGCCCGGCAAGTATCGCCTTCAGTGGTGTTCGTGCAGGTGGAAGGCACCGTGGAGGTCGGCCCCACACGTTCACCATTCGGTGGCGATCGCTCACTGGAGGAAGAATTCTTCAGACGCTTTTTCGGCGCACCACCACCGGAACAGGACCCGCGCGAGCGCCGCGCCGTCAATCAGGGATCGGGCTTTGCCTTCGCACCGGGCAAGGGCGCTGCGCCCGGCAAAACGTATGTGCTCACCAACAGTCACGTACTGGAGAATGCCGAGAACATCAGTATCCGCCTCGAGGACGGTCGCCAGTTTGATGCCGAGATAAAGGGAACCGATCCGCAGTCGGACGTCGCGGTGCTCGAAATCGAGGGCGACCAGGTGCTGCCAACCCTCGAATGGGGCGATTCCGCTGCGCTGGATGTCGGCGAATGGGTGATCGCGATCGGCAGCCCCTTCGGCCTGCAGCATACGTTGACTGTGGGCGTGGTCAGCGCCAAGGGCCGCACCGCGCTTGGCATCAGCGACTACGAGGACTTCATCCAGACGGACGCTGCCATCAATCCCGGCAACTCCGGCGGCCCTCTGGTCAACCTGGACGGCCAGGTCATTGGCATGAATACCGCTATCTTCAGCCGCAGCGGCGGCTACATGGGACTGGGCTTCGCCATTCCCAGCAACCTGACCAGAACCATCGCTGAACAACTGATAGCGACAGGTCAGGTGGTACGGGGTTTTCTCGGCGTCGTGATTCAGCCGCTCACGCCGGAGCTGGCTGAGTCGTTCGGCCTCGATCAGTCACAAGGCATCCTGATCTCCGATGTGTCCCCAGACTCTCCGGCCGCGGAGGCCGGCATCGAGGTCGGAGATGTCGTGGTCGCTTACCGTGGCAACCCGGTCAGCGATATCGGCCATTTCCGTAACCAGGTCTCGCTGACAGAGCCCGGCACCCGGCAGAGCATTACCGTGATCCGGGATGGCAAGCGCCGTGAAATCGAGGTCGAGATCGGCAGACTCGATCAGCCGCAGACCGCCGCCGGCGACAGCCCGGCCGAAAGTGCGCAGGAACTGGGACTCGCAGTACAAACCCTGACCCCCGAGCTGGCAAAACAACTCGATGCGCAGCCCGGACAGGGTGTGGCGGTCACTAAAGTGGAACCCGGCTCCAACGCCGCGCGTGCCGGAATCGAACCCGGCAACATCATTTTGCAGGTCAATCGCAAGCCGGTGAACAGCGCAGAGGAATTTCGCAGCACCATGGAGCAGACCCGCAAGGCAGGCCGTGCGTTGCTGTTGCTGCGCACCGAAGATGTGCAGCGTTACGTGGTCCTGGACTGGTAAGCGAGCCGGCCGTGCATGGACCGTTTTGCAGCACCGCGTCAGGCCGGTAACCGGTCATGGAGTACAAGGACTATTACAAAATAATGGGTGTGGCGCGCGACGCGTCGCAGGATGAAATCAAGCGCGCCTATCGCAAACTGGCGCGCAAGTACCACCCCGATGTCAGCAAGGAACCGGATGCGGAAGCGCGGTTCAAGGAAGTGGGCGAAGCCTATGAGGTTCTGAAAGATCCCGAGAAACGGCAGGCCTACGAACAGCTTGGTCAACAGCAACATGGCGCGGAGTTCCGTCCACCACCGGATTGGGACCAGGGCTTTGAATTCCACGGTGGCGGCTTCGGCGAAACCTTCGGCTTCAGCGATTTCTTTGATTCGATGTTCGGACGCGGTGGCTTCCAGACAGGGTTCAATGAAGGCGGTCCGCGAGCCGCCCACGCGCGTGGCCAGGACACCCATGCAAAAATCCTCATCGACCTCGAAGATGCCTGGCACGGCGCCAGCCGGGTTCTGAACCTCAAACACACTGAACTGGGCAGTGATGGCCGCCCGCACCTAAAAGAGCGGAACCTGAACGTTCGTATTCCGAAGGGCATACACCAGGGCCAGCACATCCGGCTGGCCGGACAGGGCAGCCCCGGCATCGGCTCCGGCGCGACCGGCGACCTGTATCTGGAGGTGGAGTTCCGGCCGCATCCTTTTTATCACGTCGAAAAACGGGATCTCTACATGGATCTGCCGGTGGCGCCCTGGGAAGCAGCGCTGGGCGCACGGGTAAAAATTCCCACGCCCGATGGCACCCTGGATCTGAAGATTCCCGCGAATTCGGCGGCTGGCCGCACCCTGCGACTCAAGGGACGCGGCATTCCGGGCCATCCGCCGGGTGACCTGTATGTGGTCCTGAAGATCGCCTTGCCGCCGGCAGATACGGAAGCGGCCAGACAGAGCTATCGAGAAATGGAACGGGCGCTGAAGTTCGATCCGCGCGCTCACCTGCGGGTATGAATCATCATGACTGATAATCCTGTACAGCCGGTCCAGAGTGAAGTGTTCGAGGATAACCCCGATTTGTCGGTGGACGATGTATGCCAGGTGTGCCGCGTGTCGATCGAGGAGATCCATATCATCGTCGAGGAAGGCATCGTGGAACCGGTGGGTCCTGATGCCGGCCACTGGCGGTTTCGCGCCACCAGCGTGCAGCGTATCCGCAGTGCCGCGCAACTGCACCAGGACCTCGGAGTCAACTGGGCCGGTGCGGCGCTGGCACTGGACCTGTTAGACGAATTGCGCGAGCTGCGCGCGCGTCTGCGGCGTCTGGAAGATCAGTCCCGATCGAAGGTCATCCCGTAATGTCTGTACAGTGCCAGTTCGTAGTCGCGGCTGATCGGTTCGGACGCATCATAGGCCGGTGCTGTTTTGATCGACTCCACGCTGAGATCGACTGTCACTTCTTTTGCCGTCCAGCTGACCTGTTCGATCCAGCCCGGCGCGAGCAGCACGTTTTTCCCGGGTAGCCATTTGCGGGTGTCGAGCTCCAGATAAGCGATCTTCCAGTCCGCTTCTTCCAGAATGAAATCCTCTACCTGGCCAATCTCACCGTCGCGGGCGTGGATACGATAGCCGGTGACTTCATCGCTGCTGCGCAGGTGCGGGTGCGGTGGCTCGTGATGCGCCCCGGTCGCCGTTGAAGGTGGCATGACCGGACCCGGTGTAAACAGGGGATCGCCGGTCCAGTACGGTTCCCAGCCATAGTAACGGTGATACTCCTGCTCGTAGTGCAGCGAGACTGGCATTGCCTTCTCCACCGGCGGACAGCCCCGGATCTGTTCCAGGTCCAGGTCAACCTCCAGACGCCGGTCCGATTCATCGACACCCGTGATCAGCGATGGCACGATCAGAACGTCCCGCCCCAGCAGCCAGCTGCCGGTATGTACCACAAAGTAGCGAGTGCTCCAGCGCCGGTCGTCAAAATAGATTTCTTTCAGTTTGCCGATTTCACCGTCGCGCGCGCGCAGGCGATAGCCGTTCATGCTTTGCAGTTTTCGCAGTTGTTGCATCGGATGCTCCCCGCTAACCATCTCGCGATGACGCACTATGTAGCTTTCTGGCAGGCGTGCAGCTGTTTGCGCCAGGAGGTCAGCAATTGTTCGCGCACCTCCGGATCTTTGCTGCTCTGCTGCAACAGGTCAGCTTCGACGCCGAAATGGGTGCTCATCCAGCCTTCGTCGATTGCACATTCCACATGCACCACCCACTGATCGCTATCGGGAGCCACCTCAAACTGGTAAGCCGTCAATCCGAGCGCTTCAAGCAAATCATTGGCCGCTTGTTTTGCCGTTGCGAATTCCGCCGCTGATAAGGTCATAATGACTCCGTGCGCCAGAGCGCGGTTGCTTGCAGGCGTCCGAGGATAGCCGTGGCTGCCCGCCGCGACATTGAGATTTTTCAATGCTGTACGTCAGCGCCGCGATCAGTATCCGGAACTCTCGAGCATGCGAGCCGGAACATGACCAGGGACATTTCAGAAGTCTGGGAAGAACTCATCATCGAGGGCAAGCGGATCGTTTATCTGGTACTGGACGGCGCCGGCGGTCTGCCCGCCGCACCGCTCGGACAGACGGCGATGCAGGCCCGCGCATACGCCCAACGTCGATCGCCTTGCGGCGACCTCCTCCTGCGGCATGCTGGAAATGGTCGGCCCCGGCATCACACCGGGAAGCGGCCCCGGACACCTGGCGCTGTTCGGCTACGATCCGCTGCGCTTTCGCATTGGCCGCGGCGTGCTGGCGGCGCTCGGCATCACTTCGCACTGCAGCCCGGCGACCTCGCTGCACGACTGAATTTCGCGACTCTGGATGCGCAGCTGGACGCATTTCGCGAACACTATGGGGACCAGTACGATTTTTACTTTCTGCACGTCAAGGGCACCGACAGCAGCGGCGAGAATGCCGACTTCAAGGGCAAGGTGCAGGTGCTCGAGCAGGTCGACCGGTTACTGCCGAGGCTGCTGGAAGTGCAACCCGACGTACTTGCCATCACCGCCGACCATTCCACACCGGCGCTGATGGGCGCGCACAGCTGGCATCCGGTGCCGGTGCTGCTGCACTCTCCACTGGTACGCAGCAACGGCGTTGAAGCTTTCAACGAGTATGCCTGTTCCAGAGGCATGCTGGGATTACGTCCCGGCGTCCATCTGATCGGGCTGGCACTGGCGAATGCCGGACGGTTGCGCACATTCGGCGCCTGAATCCGGCGCTACATTTCGAAGTCCGCGATGCCGTCGAGTTCCTCCGGGGCGGCGGGCGCGCGAAACCAGATCAATGCGCTCTCCTGCTCCTGATTCGCCAAACTGTCGATGCGCAATCCCTGATGCGCGCCGCCGACGCTGAGCATGAACAGTGCACTGATCCCGTCGAGCCGGTGCTCGACCAGCGCGCCTCCGCTTGGGGTATCAGTGGCGATCCCGCAGCGGCCGCGGGCGGCATCCAGCTCCAGCCGCTGCAGACGCACCTTATCAACGATGATCCGCCAATGTTCAGTCGCCTGCTCCGGTTCAGCCTGTAATTGTGCGGTGGGCACAGTCGCCAGCGTGACCAGCCAGCCATGGTGCGCCCGGCTGAAACCGGCGCAGTAGCTTTCCCATTCAGCCGCGGGAATCTCAGTCTGTTCCACGCCGTTTACCCATGCTCGACCGGTTCCCGCTCAACGGCCGGCCCAGCCAGTGCCCGTCCTGCCATCGCGCGATCCTTTGCTGGTAATTCGATCAATCTGTTCCCCATGTTATCTCAGCGACCTGCATGCTCGCCGATTTCGTGCTCCGCCTCGAGCCAGTCCTGCAAGTCGAAACCCGGCGCAAAATTACGTTTCTGTGCCTTGTAGTAGGCTGCCTCGGCAATTTTTTCGCCATGCGGTTTAGTGTTTGTTCTGGAATCTTCGGTGACTGTCTTCGCAGCGGGCGATTCCGCTGTCGCGGCGGCTTTGGCTTTCGCCTTGACTTTTTCCTTTACCATTGCATCTCCCTCGGGCAACCCAGAGTTGCATAAAACTAAATCGTGTCACCGATGAAGCATAAAGACTGCGAGCGCCGCGGAGCATTGAGAAATCACAATCGGGGACACCCATCCGCATTGATTTTTTTCAATGCTGCGAGCCGGACAAGAGCGCAAGCTGTTCATCGACAAGGCGGAACATCGCCACACCCGAAGCGATGGAGAATAGAAAATGGCAACTAACGTAGACGACGAAATGGCAAAACTGCGGCACGACTTCGACCAACTGCGCGCGGATATGCAGTCGCTGATGCAGACGATGAAGGACACCGGCACCCGCCGTGGCCGCGAGGCGTGGGAGAGGGCGCAACAGACCGGTGAGTCCCTGACAGAGGAAGTCGATGAGCTGCAGAAACGTGCCGAGAAGAAAATCGGCGACTATCCAATGACCAGTGTTCTGTCATCATTTGGCCTGGGATTCCTGATCGGCATACTGCTGGACCGACGGCACTGACAGGTCATCGTGTTCAACCCTTCACATCTGGTCAGCGAGTTCATCGCCACCGGAACCGCAAAGCTGCGCCTTAGCCTCTACGATTTTGGTAGCGCCCTGGTTCTGCTGATTATTGCTGCGTCGATCTGCCTGCTGGGGCTGGTATTCCTGTTGTACGGTATCTATCAATCATTGTTGCTGGCGACACTGCCGCCCTGGATGGCAGGCGCTATTATCGCTCTGGCAGCATTGCTGGTTGCGCTGCTGTTTCTGTTACTGGCACGGCGGCGGCTGACGGGGACACGGCGTAGTCCTCCGACCGGCAGCCAACCCGTTGCAGACATATCCGGGCAGATCACTGAAGCAACTGAACGTGGCATCAGGGCCGGCGAGCAACTCAGTCGCAGCGTGAAGCCAGTCGACCTTGCGCTGTCAGCCTTCATTGCAGGTCTGATCGCCAGCAAGGCCCGCCGCGATGCGGGCGGTCGGAAAAGCCGGTCGCGTAGCGGCAGACCTCCATGCTGATATATCAGACGGCGCGCGCTGCCGTCGGATGCACCCGCAGTCGGGGCCATTGCCCCGGGGCTGGGTGCTTTGGCCCTGTCCGGCAGGTCGCTACTGTTCGGAACGATTACAGTTTCTCCAGAAATTAACCACTTGCGAACTTGGCACAGTGACTGCAACACACTCTGGCGAACACGACAGTCACGATCATTAAACGATAGGAGATCAAATATGAATACACGGATTCTTACTGCTGCAATCATCGCCGGTCTGTTTTCAGGTTCCGCATTTGCGGCAGGCGCCGGAAGCGAAGCAAAGATGGGCGGCCAGGCACAGTCCGGCTCCCTGGGTACCAGCTTCAGCGAACTCGACACTGATCAGGACGGAGTAGTTTCACGCTCGGAAGCCGCAGAGCAACCGCAGCTGATCGATAGCTGGGACCAGGCAGACAGTAATGCCGACGGTGAACTGGACCGGACGGAATTCTCGGCGTTTGAGGAAACCGGAAGTGTACAGCCGGGAACATCCGATCCAGGCATGCCGTCTGAGCAGATGGGCGACACCTACCAGCCGCAGCCCTAATTACCGGTAGTAGTCAGGGAGAAGACCCGCACAGGGAAGGCAGACACCCGGTCAGGACGACCGGGTGTTTTTTTTTGTGCGCAGGGAGAGGCCGTCATTGTGATCCGGCTGCAACGGTGACCAGGTAAGAGGAAGTCGCCCCTCATCGGGTTTTATCGCCCGCCACACGGGGCAAAATCCCCGCCTGCACAGGCGGCAGACCTGAGACAGGCGGGCGCTGCGCGGGCTCCTGATCTGGCCCTGTTCTTGCGGCTCAATATAAAGATCGGCCGTGCTCCAGGCGGAATCGGCAGGTCACCCATAGGGGTTTCCCTGATCAATAAACACTGCAGAGGCGTTATGCTGTATCGCAAATTGGCAGAGATGGACACAGGTTGGCGTTCCGGTTCCACGGGGCACAGCGACGTTCCTATGCGTGGATTGCGATTTTTTCTTACCCGTGCGGTCTGGTTGCTATCGGGCGCGGCGTTGATGCTGCTCGTCTTCAGCCTGGCGCTTTTTATCTATAGTTCCTGGCGCTATGCCGATCGCATCGATGCGGTTCAGCAGCAGCTGCGTTATCTGGTGGATATCGAAAATGCCGAGGGCAGCGTACGCATGCAGCTGGTGAATCTACTGGAGTCGCCGACCGGGTATCTTGCAACCGAAGATCTCGACCCGCTACGCGAACAGCTACGCACGCTGCGGGCATCCGGCGGACATCTCATGGCCAGCACACCCGCTGCCCTGAGCCATGCCCTCGATCAACTGGCGGAGTTCGAAGGCAGCAGCCGATATCCACTCAATCAGGCGTTGTATGCAGTGCGAGATGCGCTCAATCAGGAGCTATTTGCGCACCAGGCTATGGTGACAGCCTATCAGCGCGAGGCGCAGCGCAGCTGGCACATCGCCGTCAGCCTGGCGATCGGTCTACTGGTAATTTCGGGACTGCTATGGGCGATGATCCGTCAGCGTATTCTGGAGCCGCTCAACAAACTGGCTGACCAGATGACGCTGCTGGCTCGTCACGACTACACCGAGCTTCCGGTAGTCGACGCCGACCCGATGCTGTATCCGATGATCACAAACTATAACCGCACCACCCAGCGTTTGAGAGAGCTGGAGCAGATCCAGCAGGAGCGCCAGGCAACCCTGACCGAAGAAGTGCGCGACGCCACCTATATGCTGATGCAGCAACAACGTCGTCTTGCTCAGGCCGAACGGCTGGGGGCGGTGGGTGAAGTCGCCGCCGGCGTCGCGCATGAATTGCGCAATCCCCTGACCACCGTGCAGATGGCGCTGGAAAACCTGCGCCGCGATGTCGCAGACCCGGAAGTCGCTGAACGACTGGCGATGGTCGCGGACGAAGTCAGGCGTGTAACCCGCCAGCTCAACCAGTTGCTGGACCAGGCCCGGCAGCGGCCCGAAAAGCGCGTTACACTGGACGTTGCCGAAGAACTCGACAATCTGGTGTCGCTGGCACTGTATCAGCTGCGGGAAAATATCTCCGTGCACTTCACCAGCCACGAAGAACTGTTCTGCTCACTGCCGCGCTCGCGGTTGCGGCAGGCACTGCTCAATCTGATTCTGAATGCCGGGCAGAGTCTCGGTGATACTGGAGGAGATATTTTTCTGGCCGCGCAACGACAGGATAACCATCTCGAAATTGGCGTTGCCGATAGCGGTCCCGGCTTTCCACCGGAAATGCTGGAAGCAGGCGTACAGGCGTTCTGCTCGCTGCGTCCGGGCGGCACCGGACTGGGCCTGGTGATGGTGCGGCGTTTTGTTACTGATCTTGGTGGCGAGCTGCTACTGAGCAACCGTGACGAGGGCGGTGCCTGCGTACGTCTGCGGCTGCCGTGCAATGGCTCCGATGGCTAAGAATCTGCTTATCATCGAAGACGAGGCGCTGCTTGGCGCCGAGCTCAAACGGCATTTCCAGCGCGAGGGATGGCGTGTAACAGTCGCGGATACGCTGAGTGCCGCTCGCCAGGAGATATTCGACCGGGGTCTGTCGCCGCCGGTCGTGCTTTCCGATATGAACCTGCCGGACGGTAATGCGCTGGACCTGCTGGAGGAAGTGGGCTCGCAACAGCCAGGCGCCGAATGGATTTTCCTCACCGGCTATGGCAGCGTCTCCGACTCGGTACGTGCGCTGCGACTGGGCGCTTTCGATTTTCTCGAAAAGCCGATCGACATCGACCGTCTCGAAATGGTCGTCAGCGGCGCGGCCCGAAGCGCCACTGCGCAGCGGCGTGTGCACGACCATGCCGCGGCCGGCAAGGACCGTTTTACACCCGCCAGCTTCGTCGGCCGCAGTGCCGTCGCCGGACAGCTTCGCGACATGCTGATGCGTCTTGCCGAGGCTCCGTTCACGGCCTTGATCATCACCGGCGAAACCGGCACCGGCAAGGGCGTGGCAGCACGCATACTGCACCACAGCGGACCGCGCAGGGATGCACCTCTGGTCGAAGTGAACTGTTCGGCGCTGCCGAAAGACCTGCTGGAATCCGAGCTGTTCGGACACGAAGCCGGGGCTTTCACGGGTGCCAGGGGGCGCAGACGCGGCCTGTTCGAACAGGCCGACGGCGGCACTTTATTCCTGGATGAAATCGGTGAAATGCCGGTTGACCTGCAGGCCAAACTGCTGAAGGTGCTGGAGGAACAGAGCTTCCGCCGGGTCGGCGGCGATCGCGAAATTATAGTCGACGTCCAGTTGATCGCGGCGACCAATCGCGATCTTGCTGCGCGTGTCGCCGAAGGTGCATTCCGCGAAGACCTCTACCATCGGCTCGGCGTCTTTGAACTGCCGCTCCCACCGTTGCGTGAACGTCTCGAGGATCTCGATGACCTGGTGCCATTGTTCATCGCCGAATTCAACGCCAAGTCGGGAAGACACGTGTCGACGACCGGCGCCGCAGCCTGGGAGAAACTCAGGACCCACAGCTGGCCGGGGAACGTGCGCGAACTGCGCAACGTGATCGAGCGCTGTGTGCTGTTCGCCGACGGCACCGAGCTGCCAGCCCAATGGATGCAGTTGAAACCGGACCGCCCGGCAGCGCGTGCCAATGGCGAACCACCGGCAAATACCAACGAGGCGGTGTCATCGCCGCTCAATAGCAAGCAGCTCTGCATTCCCCTCGACGGCAGTATGAGTCTGGATGATATGGACCGCTGCATTATCAGTGCAGCGCTGGAACATAACCGGCGCAACATTGCGGCGACCGCGCGGGCGCTCAAGACCACCCGCGATACATTGCGCTACCGCATTCGCAAGTACGCCATCGATTTTTCCGAAGACGCCTAGTTCCTTACATCATCAGCCTTTTCCTGGACCGCCTTGCCACCAGCTTCGACATCCTCGCCCATGCCCTCGATGGTATTACACCCGGCCAAGGAAAACATGGCCATCAGAATCATCAGGTAAAAACTTCTCATCATTGCTCTCCTTACATTCATTGACGGACATTAAAATCCCGGACTCATCGGGCCAGCGCGTCGCGTTCGGACCGGATGTAGTCGATCAGGTCATCGAGGTGGTATGACTTGTCGAAATACCCGTCGATACCCAGACTCTCGCAGCGACGTCGCAGCGCCACCGAGTTATGGTTGGTGAACACGACCGCTTTGGCGTCGCTGTAGCGGCCGCGATCATTATTCAGCGCTGTCAGCAATCCGATACCGCTGCCTCCCGACAGGTCTAGATCAACAATCACCACGTGCGGCTGATGGCTCTCCATCAGCGACAGTGCTGTTTTCTCGTCCTCGGCATGTGCGACAACGTCGATATCATCCACTCCCAGCAACACATCGATCAACATTTCCCGCAGGCGCCGGCAATTTTCTATGACGACGACGTCCACAACGCTACCTGGCCGACCCGGCATCCCCGTCGGAGAGGTCGGCCAGACCGTGCCGCACCGCGTAAGACGCCAGCCCCGCATCACTGCGGTGTCCCATTTTTGTCATGACGCGCGACCGGTAAACGCTGACGGTCCGGGTGCTCACGTGCAGCCGGGTCGCAATGGCTGACACCGACCAGCCTTGTGCCAACCGCAGAAATACCTGCAACTCGCGTTCTGACAACTGCTGGTGCGGTTCCGACACCTGCTCGCCGGCGACTGCTTCCGCCAGTAACTCTGCGGTTGCTGCTGAAATATAACGCTGGCCGCGCGCAACAGCGCGGATCGCAGCGATAAGCTCAAAGGGTTCGCAGTCCTTGCAAAGATAACCATCTGCGCCGTTCCGGATCATCGGCAATGCATAACGGCTTTCGGGAAAGCCGCTCAGAACCAGCACGCCGACCCGGTGAAAACGCCGCCGGATGGTCCGCAGTATGTCCACACCGCTCGCTTCGGGAAGCGAGATATCGAGCAGCACCAGGTCGCAACCCGCGTTGCGGAGCACCTCAATCACGGTGTCGCCGGAAGACGTCTCCAGCACCACCTCGAACTCCGGATCATCCGCGAGCAGTTCGCGGAAACCGCGCCGCACGATCTCATGGTCATCGACTATGGCGATTCTTACCGGACCGGACATGCTGCCTGCGTGCATCGCCATATGCCGTGGCGACTAGAAGTTGAAGCCCATACCGAGTCCGTAAAAGATCGCTCCGTCATCAAAGGTGTCATCGATGTCGTCCGAGTCCTCAAACAGAAACTGGTATTCTGCCGAGAAGTTCACAAACGTTTTATCCATGACGTAATACTTCAATCCAAGCTCAGGTCCGGCACTGAACGTTTCCTTCGTATTGTCACCATAGATGTAGCCAACACTGGCACCTATATACGGCGCCCAACGGTCGGTAACAAAATGCCAGTCGTAGAACAGTCGGGTGGCGGCGCTGGACCGTAAATTATCTTCCTCGGTCTCTGAAAGCGCGATCGACTGCCGGATTCCCCACTCAGCCTGATCGGTCATGAACCAACCGTAGCTGCCGCTGGCGGAAAACGAATTGTTGTCGAAGTCTTTATCGCTGGTGCCGACGCCCTGGATGGTAATTTCGTTATCGCCTGCGGCAGGTGCAGCCTGGGCAACAGATAACGGGCTGAGGCCTGCAAACAGAGCGCAGGCCAGATAAGTATTTATACGCATATTTCTCTCCATGACAGTTAAGCATTAAGTTGCGACAAGTCGCGTTCCATTGAATGAAAAGCTTAGACCCGAAACCGGCGAGCGACAGTCAGAGCATGACGTATGCGTCTGTAGGCATGCACCTACCCGCTATAATTGACTACAACCAGAAGCGACAGAGACTTGAGATGACCGGACCCTGCTCAGTCAGCGACGCCGTTTATTCGCCACCTGAAATTGACAATAGATCACCTCTGCTGCCGGTGCTGGCCGCCGTGGTTATCTTCGCCATGTTGTTCAGCGCCTTCTACCAGACGGCCGAAAGTCGGGATGCGCTGGAACACATTGAAGAACAGGCCACACGCATTGAACGTCTCGACAACCTCCTCATGGATACGCTGCGTGCCGATTCGGCAGCGCGTGGCTTCCTCCTGACCGGCAGTCATCGCGAGCTCGAATCCTGGAGCACTGCGCGTGAAGCCCTCGATCTCCAACTGGACAGGATGACCGCCAGCGAACACGGTGCGCTGCCCGCCGAACAGCGGCTGGCGAAACTGACGGGGCAATACCGTGCACTGTTACAGAAGCGCGTCGAGAGACGCACCAGCGGGGGCGGCAACAGATTGCTCGACCGCGACCGCAGCGCTGCTGCTCTGGCATCGGTCGTGGACACCGCTATCCGGTTGCAGCGCGATTTGAACGACCAGAACCGGGGCCTGTATCAACAGGCATACCGCAGCCAGGCGCTGGCGGCCTGGACGGTATTTGGCGCGGGCGCGGCAACCCTGGCACTCTGGATGTTGTTGTCGATGAAAAAACAGGTGCGGCTGCGCGCCGAGCTGGCCGGTGCCATGGCGGAACGCGCGACGACGCTGGAAGCCGAAGTGGAAAGGCGCACCGACGAACTGCGCCGCCTCGCTACCCAGCTGACGCGCGTCAGCGAGGAAGAAAAACACAAGCTGGCGCGGGAGCTGCACGATGAACTGGGTGCATCGCTTACGGCGGCAAAAATGGATGCGTCCTGGCTGCAACGTAATTGCGCGTCTCTGCCCGACCCGCAGGCCTGTGATAAAGCCGCTCGCCTGCTGGCCTCACTCGATCATGCCATTACTATGAAGCGACGCGTGACCAGCGACCTGATGCCGCCCCTGTTGAAAGAGCTGGGACTGTTTGAAGCACTGATGAGTCTGATTGAAGATCTCGATGCCGATGGCAACATCGATACGTCACTGGAGCTTCCCGATCAGCAGCCATGCCTGGACGAGGCACAGTCTTTGGCGTTGTTCCGGATCGCGCAGGAAGCGATAACCAACGTCCGCAAGTATGCGGACGCACAGCATCTGGCGATTCGTATCTGGTATGAGCGGGAGATACTGGCGATGCGCATCAGCGATGACGGCAAGGGGTTCGCACCGGAATATACAGACGACAACAGCTTCGGCATTGTCTGCATGAAGCATCGCTGCCAGCTGATAGGCGGGAGTTTTATGCTCACCAGTGCGCCGGGTGCCGGTACTGAAATCAATGTGCGAATTCCGCTCCCCGACTGTGGAGCTACATCCCGATGAGATTGTTACGCACGGCATAACTCGCCAGCTCGGCATTGCTGGCCAGGCCCATCTTTTCCAGCAGTCGGCTCCGGTAGGTGCTGACGGTCTTGACACTGAGATCGAGGCTATGGGCTATGTAAGTCACGCTGTCGCCACGCGCCAGGCGCAGGAATACCTGCGATTCGCGATCGGAGAGCAACTGATGCGGCTGCCGTCCACCATCGCGGATTAAATGATCCGCCAGAATATGCGCGGCTTTCGGCGACAGATAGCGTTTACCGCTGGCTACTGTGCGGATCGCCTGCACCAGCCGTTGGCCGTCGCAATCCTTGCCCAGGTATCCATGCGCGCCATGCCGGATCAGCGCCGAGGCGTAGCGATCTTCGGGATACCCGCTGAGAATCAATACCCGCAAATCCTGGTGCTCTTTGCGTACCTGTCGCAGCACCTCGATACCGTCCTCGCCAGGCAGTGAAATGTCGAGCAAAAGCACGTCGCACTCCACGTCGACAAGCGCTTCGAACACTGCGCCACCGCTGCCGGCCTCGAACGCCACTTCGAGCCCGCCATCGCCATAACTTTCGAGCATTGCCCGGAAGCCGGCACGCACAATACTGTGGTCATCAACAATGCCTACGCGCAACACCTGATTCACCTTCCCTGGTCAATCGTCACCGGTCTCGGGTTACTGCTGAATTTCCTGCTCTGTGTCCTCGACCGCCTCACCAATGTTTTCACCGGTTTCATCCATGGTCTCGCCCATCTCCTCGCCGGCTTCTTCCATCGGGCCTTCCTGCTCACAGGCCACAACCCCGATCGCCAGTAACAGGGCAAATATCCAGCGCATCAATTTCGGCATGAAATCCATATTACATCTCCTTTTTCTAATTCCGACGACGTGTCAGGCGGAGATATAATCACACTGGCGGAGCTGCAACATTGAGAATTCGCAATGGCTTCAGGAGCCGGTTTCGATATGCGCCGGCTGTCCGGCCCGCAAGCGGCCGCCGTCTGGATCAAACGACACCCGCAGCAGATAGAGACCACGTGTGTCAGGTTCGCTGCCAATACCGGCTATCCTGCCTGCATAGTGGCGCCCGTCTATGCGTACGTCGGCCGGCTGCCCCGGCGCCAGATCGGCCAGTGCGCTGGCGTCGAGCGCAGCCTGTGCAATCATCGACCGGTCGTTCGCAAGCAGCACCATAGGCTGGGCCTGTTCGGTATTGATCACGGTTTCACCCTCGCTCACCGGGATCGCCAGCACCAGCCCCGCAAACGGCGCGCGGATGACGCTGTACTCACGGGCCAGCTGCGCGGCCTCCAGTGCTGCCAGGGCGCTGGCATAGTCAGCCGCGGAACTGGCAAAAGTGATTTCCTCGAGTTGCAGATCGTGCACCGAAATCACCCGGCGCTCGAACAGCTCGCGAGTCCGTTCCAGTTCACGTTCGGCCTCATCACGCTGCAGCCGATGCTTCTTCTCCTGCGCCTGCGCATGCTGCAGCGCAGTGTTGAAAGGGCGTTCATCGAGGCTCAACAACACCTGATCTGCAGTGACCCGGTCGCCGGCCGACACCGCGACCGCAGCAACGACTCCCGACATCGGTGTGCTCAACGTTATGCGCTGCTGCCAGTCCAGCACGGCCGGGTATTCAGCGCCCGATGCCGCGCTGCTCAGCAGTGCAATGGCAAGACTAGCGATCAATGGTTTCATCAGAAAGGTTCCCGGGTTGTACAGATGACACAGGCATCTGCAGGAAAGGCGAATAATTTTCGCCGGTCAGGGCGCTGAGACGCGCCCAGCCGAGCGCCAGTGCAAACTCGGTTCGCGCCTCCAGCAGCGCGGCCTGCGACTGCCCGACCAACGCCGTGCCGAAATCGGTGGTCACCTCGAGTTCGTACAGCGCCTGGGCGCGATCAAAATCCAGGCTGCGAAACTCCGCGTTCACTCTGACCTGTTCGCGCTGCGCCTGCAGTGCCTGCATATCCAGCCAGATCTCCAGCAGGTTTTGACGCAGGTCGTATTCGAGCTGTTGCACGGCCGCCGCCAGCCGGTGCATTTCAGCTTGTGCACCGGCGATTTCAGCATTGACGCGATTACCCCTGAACAGCGGTATGTCGAGGCGCAGTTCGGCTTCCAGGGGATTACGGGAACTCACCTCTCGCTCAGCGGAAGTCCCGATCACCGAACCACTGAGCACCGGTCGTCCGCCGGCCCGCTCGGCCCTGATTTTCTGGCGTGCCGCCTCCAGTTCGGCCCGCAGCGACAGCACCCGGGGATTTGCCGCCAGTGCCGACTCGACAAGCTGTTCGTATTCCGGCAACGGCCGGTCGTTCCCGGCCAGCGCCGGAGCTGCCAGGTTGACCGGCAGATCATCGGGTCGATTGAGCAACTGCGCCAGCTTTGCGCGGCTGCTGCGCTGTCGCGACTGCGACTGCAGGCGCTGGATACGCAATACCTGATAAGCATCCTCCTGTTTCAGGAGTTCGACGTCTGCGACCTGTCCGAGCTCATTGCGATAGCGGAGGCGGTCGGCCTCGACGTAGGCGACTGCCATGCTCTCGTTGTCGCGCGCATATTCAAGGTCGGCCAGCAGCACATCGAAAAACGCCCGCATGATGGCAATCCGGTATTGTGTGAGGTCAGCACTGTAGCGCAGCCGGCCACCGGCGAGCTCAGTGGCAGCAGCTGCTTCCAGGGCGCTGCTGCGCCCGAAATCATAGAGTCGTTTGCGCGCGTACAATTCAGCGCGAGAGTCGTTGCTGCTCTGATCGAGCGCCGCGTCCGAGGGTTCGATCAGGCGTGCCGCGAGACGCGCACCGATGTCGATATCATCGAGCGCATGGACGCGTGCCGCCGAGGCCTCCAGCTGTTCCAGTTCGGCGCGACCGGCTGTAAGCAACGGGTGACTGATGCCAGCCAACGCCAGGGCATCCTGCAAGTGCAGCG
>JAVVEV010000013.1:0-82453 GCA_032251035.1 Thiogranum sp.
CTTTACGTCCACAACCACAGTGTCTCCCGGCGCAAAATCCGGAATTTCCTTGGCCATCTGTTCCTTGTCCAGTTCTTCTATGATATTGCTCATGACACTTCCCCTACCACGGGTTTTTACTCTGATTCCGCCAATTGCCGTTCGCGAATAAACTCCGCCAACAGCGCCTGCTGTTCCTTGTTAAGCGCTACATACTCCAGCAAATCCGGCCTGCGCTGCCAGGTTCGCCCGAGCGATTCCTTCATTCGCCAGCGCTCGATGTCGGCATGGTTGCCACCCAATAGCACACCGGGCACGGATTTGCCGTCGATCGACTCCGGCCGGGTGTAGTGCGGGTAATCCAGCAACCCGTCCATGAAGGAGTCGCGCAATGCCGACTCTTCGTCACCCAGCGCACCGGGTAATAATCGCGCCAGCGCATCGATCCACACCAGTGCCGCGGGTTCACCGCCGCTCAATACATAGTCGCCGATGGACCATTCCTCATCGACTTCCTGCTCGATGAGTCGCTCGTCTATACCTTCGTATCGGCCGGCCAGCAGGACCATATGCGACATCTGCGCAAATCGCCTTACCGCCGCCTGATCCAGACGCTTGCCCTGCGGACTCATGTAGAGCACCGGCCCGCCGCCCATCCGCCGCGCCGCTTTAATAGCATCAGCGACCGGCTGCACCTGCATCACCATACCCGGACCACCGCCGTACGGCCGATCATCCACGCTTCTGTGCCGGTTCATGGCATATTCCCGAGGATTCCAGGCAACTACTTCAAGCAGGCCTTTCTCCACAGCAATACGCGGAATTCCGTACCGGCAACAGTCCCGGATCATCTCCGGAAACAGGGTCACGACGTCGATCCGCAACCCGTTCAAAAATCCTTGTCCCAGTCGATCTTAATCTCGCCGCGCTCGAGATCGACCTCGATGATCACTGATCCCATTAGAAAGGGAATCAATCGTTCGCGCTCGCCTTTCACCACCAGAACGTCATTAGCACCTGTTGACAGGAGGTGGTCCACAATACCCAGCGCCTCGCCTTCGACGGTGACCACCCGCAGGCCCTGCAACTCGGCCCAGTAATATTCACCGGGGCCAGTCGCGGGAAGCTGATCTCTGCGGATAGCGATTTCGCTACCCATCAGATCATAAGCCTGGTCACGATCCTCGCAGTTCTGAAGCCGGGCAACCACACCTTTGCCGTGCTCGCGGCCTTCCGCCAATTGCACCGGAACCCAATCAGCATCCCGGTCTTTCTTCAGATACCACGGCTTATAATGAATAATATTCTGGCGCGGTTCGGTGTACGAAAAAATCTTTACCCAGCCCCTTACGCCGTAAACACCGGATATACGGCCTACCGCAACAAACTGCTCTCCGGAATCGTTTACTGCTGCGGCTCCTTGAGCAGTTTAGCGACCCGATCAGACGGCTGCGCCCCCTGGCTGACCCAGTATTGAGCACGCTCCGTATCGATCTTCAGGCGCACTTCCGCACCGGCGGCAACCGGGTTGAAGAATCCGAGGCGCTCGATATATCGCCCGTCGCGGCGGTTCCGGGAATCGGTGACCACCACATGGTAAAAAGGCCGCTTTTTTGCACCGCCGCGTGCCAGTCGAATGGTTACCATCGGGAGTAGTCCTCTATTAAATCTGCAAATTGACGGACCTGTATAGCAAGGGCCGCGGAAAACCGGGCATTTTACGCGATTCGGCTGGAAAGTGAAGCGTTGGAAGGAAATAAACACGCAGCCGCCTGAGACCGGGACGCGGCCCGGACTTACGGTATTGCTGCTCACAGCGATCGCATTAGCACAGGAGCAATATAGTCGAGTTTATTTACAGTTAATCATTTGACCGGTATGACATTTCGGCAGACCCGATAACCTGATGTTTAACAGTAATTTTTTCTGCATGACAAAGCGGCCGGAGAAATGGACGAAAGACGGAATTTTTTACACTACCATGCTACCGCTATGGGACAGCCATGCGAGCAAACCAGCAATAGCTTGTTTTGCAGTTGGTTTTTCCTGGTGGCACGGCGATTGCAAAGTTAGCATTCGGGGAAACAGGGAATGTAAAACTAAGCGGTACGAGGTCCGGTTGTTCGCCAGTTGCCGAAGAGCAACCTGCGACAATCCATAACCTTCCACCAGCAATAATAATAATTCGTACTGGTGGCAAGGGGGGAATTGAAAAGCGACCCTGAATTGAGGCGATCCAGATGGATCGCCTTTTATTTTTTTACATCGGAAAACCTTGCGGCATGCGCCCTTTCAGGCCGCGCATCATGTTTTTCATTCCGCCTTTGGACATTTTCTTCATCATCTTTTGCATCTGCATGAACTGCTTGAGCAGGCGATTGACGTCCTGGATCTGGGTTCCTGAACCCGCCGCAATGCGGCGCCGCCTGGAACCTTTGATGATGTCGGGAAACTGCCGCTCCTTCAGGGTCATGGAGCGGATGATAGCCAGCATGCGCTGCATTTCCCCGTCATTCACCTGGTTCCGCACCTCGGTTGGCAGCTGACCCATACCCGGCAGCTTGTCCATCAGGCTGCTCAAACCGCCCATGCCCATCATCTGCTCCAGCTGATCATGGAAATCTTCCAGATCGAAGCGCTTGCCCTTACCGAGCTTACCGGCAAGCTTCTGTGCCTTGCTTTTGTCGATCTTGCGCTCAGCTTCCTCGACCAGGCTCAGTACGTCACCCATGCCAAGAATACGCGATGCCACCCGATCCGGATGGAATGGCTCAAGTGCAGCAGTTTTCTCTCCCATGCCCAGGAACTTGATCGGTCGTCCGGTTATCGAGCGAATCGACAGAGCAGCACCGCCGCGCGCATCACCATCGGCCTTGGTAAGAATGACACCAGTCAACGGCAGTGCATCGTTAAACACGCGCGCGGTGTTAGCCGCATCCTGTCCAGTCATGCTATCGACCACGAATAGCGTCTCGACCGGATTGACAGCTGTGTGGATAGCGCGGATTTCGTCCATCATGTCCGCGTCGATGTGCAGCCGGCCAGCGGTATCGACGATGAGCACGTCCAGATGTTTTTTGCGCGCATAGTCGAGCGCCTGCGCGGCAATTTCCACCGGCTTCTGACCAGGATCGCTGGGAAAAAACTCCGTTTCCACCTCAGCGGCAAGCGTTTTCAGCTGGTCGATCGCTGCCGGGCGATACACGTCACAACTGGTCACCAGCACTGATTTCTTTTCCCGCTCCTTCAGCCAGCGGGCCAGTTTTGCTGTCGAGGTGGTTTTGCCGGACCCCTGCAGCCCGGCCATCAATACCACCGCGGGAGGCTGGACATTGAGCTGTAGCCCGTCGCAAGCCTCGCCCATGATGCTAACCAGCTCATCATTGACTATTTTGACCAGTGCCTGTCCGGGCGTCAGGCTTTGCAGAACTTCCTGTCCGATGGCACGGGCGCGCACCTTATCGACAAATTCCTTCACCACCGGCAGAGCCACGTCCGCCTCAAGAAGCGCCACCCGCACTTCGCGCAGGGCTTCCTTTATATTGTCTTCACTGAGACGCCCCTGGCCACGCAGGCGCTTGATAGTATGGGTAAGACGTTCGGTGAGGTTGTCGAACATGACAGGAACTCCGGCTTGATCGCTTGGCTGCGGTATATAGAACAGGCCGGGAATTATAACGTGAAGCGATCGCCTCCGCACAGCCGCTCTACCTGCAGACCGACAATATGCTGACGGCATTGCGCGACGATGGTGTCTTCGCAACCCGGTTTGAGGTGGCTCAGATACAGCCGCGGCTGATGTCTGAGCTTTCCGAGATCCTGTGCCAGCAGCTGCGGGCAATAGTGGCGCGCCTTCTCACTCAAGGCGCGATCCTGGTCGGGAAATGCCGATTCGACAATCAACAGATCCAGGTCGCCGTGCCGGTTCAGCGCTTCCCACAGTGTGTCATTGGTGGTCGTATCGCCGCTGAAGGCGAAACTGCCGCTGCCATTCTGCACACGATAACCGGCTGCCGGCACTGAATGATTGACGGCAATCATCTCCACCGTCCGGTTACCGACCTGCAGCTGCTCTCCCGGGATCATCGCCTGGAACTTCAGCACCGGTTGCTCCGCGCTCGGAAGACGTGAGAAATCCGGCCAGACGTGCCAGTTGAATATGTGCTGCTGAAGCACCTGGAGGGTCTCCGGTCGCGCGTGCAGAACGATCGGTGTCCTGATCAGATCGAATATTGAATCCAGCAGCATTGGGAAACCGGCAATATGATCGAGATGTGAATGGGTTATGAAGATGTGTCGCACCAGCGACATTTCCTCGCGGCTCAATTCCGCCAACCCGGTGCCGCCGTCAATCAGAATATCATCATCGACAAGCAGTGATGTCGTGTGCAAAGACACGCCGATCCCCCCGCTGCACCCCAGTACCCTCAGTTCCATGACACGCGTTCTCTGCCAGCAATCCTGCAGATCCAATGCGAAGATCGTGCCATGCAACTTGGCAGACGTAGTGACAAGCTGATCACACTTCCACTGGCGTCCGGAACTTTTGACTGCGCCAGGGCAGCGCCGCTTCCGCTGACTGCCGCGCAGCGTCAACCGGTGGTGACGCATGCCGACAGGCGAATCCACATCCGGCAGGGTAGTTCCAAGGCTTCCAGCCACCGGCGGCTTATGCCATTATCCGCCTATGCATTCTGTCGGCTTCGCACTCCTTGCGATCATCCTGTACCTGCTCACCAGCGCGGCGCTCACTGTGCGTCTCGCCCGCCACGGGGGTGGTCAGAGCATCAATCGCGCCGCAGTCCTGCTGCTTGGATTTGGCGCTGTCATTCTGCATGCCACTGCACTCTATCCAGAGCTCATGACCCGGGGCGGTCTTGATCTCGGTTTCTTCAATGCAGCTTCACTTATGGCGCTGTTGATGGTGCTGGTGCTGCTGCTCGCCGCCATCAGCCAACCGGTGGAGAACCTGGGTATTCCGGTGCTACCGATCGCCGCTGCGACGGTTGCCCTGGCCAGTCGCTATCCGAACCAGCAAAACATCATTGTTTCTGGCCAATGGCAGCTGGATCTGCATATTCTGTTTTCGGTGCTTGCCTACAGCCTGTTTGCACTGGCGGCACTCCAGGCAATCCTGCTGGCGATCCAGGACCGGCATTTGCGCAATCGCCAGCCCGGTGGTTTTATCCGCGCGCTGCCGCCGCTGCAGATGATGGAGCGGCTGCTTTTCCAGATGATCGGCACTGGCTTTACCCTGCTCACGGTCGCCCTGCTCACCGGGATATTGTTTCTGGAAGATATCTTTGCCCAGCATCTGGCCCACAAAACATTCCTGTCCATCACCAGCTGGGTAATTTTCGGGGTACTGCTCTGGGGTCGCTGGAAATTCGGCTGGCGCGGGCGCAAGACCATTATCTGGACCCTCAGCGGCTTCACATTTCTGGTGCTGGCCTATTTCGGCAGTAAACTGGTGCTGGAACTGATCCTTCACTAACGCGCGCGCGACTGACATCCCGATTAATTCCGCCTACAATAAAGTCATCCCCGGCAATCAGGTCACCTTTCATTGGACGATATTCCGCTCAGCATTTTGTTTGGCGCCCTGTTTTTCCTGATCATATTGTCCGCATTTTTTTCCGGCTCGGAAACAGGTCTGATGACGCTCAACCGCTATCGCCTGCGACACCTGGCGCGCGCCAGGCACTCAGGGGCGGTGCGTGCCCAGAAGCTGCTGCAGCGGCCTGACCGGCTTATTGGCATCATTCTGCTCGGTAACAACTTCGTCAATATTCTTGCTTCGACGCTGACGGCTGTTATTGCCGTACGCCTGGCCGGGGAAGCGGGCCTGGTGGCGGGTGCCGCGTTGCTCACCATGGTGATTCTGGTTTTCGCAGAAGTCACGCCCAAAACCCTGGCCGCGTTGCACCCGGAGCGGGTAGCCTTTCCGGCGGCCTTTGTTTATGGACCGCTGCTGTGGCTCATGTACCCGCTGGTGTGGACGGTCAACATCATCGCCAACGGCCTGCTGAAAATCATCGGCGTGCGGCGGGAGGACAGTTCGGTGGATACCCTCAGTCAGGAAGAACTGCGCACCGTCGTGCTGGAAGCGGGGGCGATGATTCCGAAACGACACCAGGACATGCTGCTTAATATCCTGGACCTCGAAAAGGTGACCGTCGAAGATATTATGGTGCCGCGCAAGGAAATCAGCGGTATTGATCTGGAAGACGACTGGGAAAGCATCGTAGAACAGATGGTAACAACCCAATACACTCGCCTGCCCGTCTATCGCAACAGCATCGATCACGTTGTCGGTTTTGTTCATCTACGCAACGTCCTGGCCCTGATCAGACGCAACACATTCGATAAAAATGCGCTGCAGGATCTGGTTAGAGAACCGCTTTTTATCCCGGAGAACACCCCACTGAACCGCCAGCTGCTCAACTTCCAGCGCGAACGCCGCCGGGTCGGACTTGTCGTCGATGAGTATGGGGATATCCAGGGCCTGGTCACTCTGGAAGATATTCTTGAGGAAGTGGTTGGTGAATTTACAACCGATCCTTCCTCCGCGATTACCGACTATACCCGCCAGGCAGACGGCACATACCTCGTCGATGGGACCGCCAATATTCGCGACCTCAATCGCGCACTGGACATGGAACTGCCGACAGATGGTCCGAAGACACTCAATGGCCTGGTGCTGGAGTATCTCGAAGATATTCCGGAACCGGGAACCAGCCTGTTGTTGTCGGGTTATCCTGTCGAAATCGTGCAAACGAAGGGTAACCTGGTAAAGACGCTGCGCGTCCACAGCACTCAGCGGCGCACCCAGAACACTGAATGAGCGGACGAGTGATAGAATCACCTGCCCCATCAGATCGTCTGAAATTAGCCGCTGTTTACAGGCGATAAACTGCACCGCGAAACATTGACTCACTAAAGGAAAGACATGGCGAAGCTAACGCTGGCATTCAAGGATCGCAAGCTGAAGATTTTTGCGATCCCGTCCGGGGACTGTCTGATCGGGCGCGATCCGGACTGTCTCGTTGCAATAGACAGCCTTGCGGTGGAGCCACAGCACGCGCGCCTCACTACCAGTGGTGAATGCGTCAGCATCGAACCTTGCAGCGAGAACACATCGGTGCTCGTAAACGACACGGAAATCACTGCATCGCAGCAGTTAGTGGACGGCGATGAAATCCGGATCGGCAAACATACGCTCGGTTTTTCCGAAGAGCAGGACGGCGTCGTTCTGGAGTCCGCTGCGGTGAGGCAGCCGGCCACGGGCTGGCTGCAGATTCTCAGCGGCAGCCATCTGGGGCGCACTATCCGCCTGGACAAAGCTTTCACGCGCATCGGCAAATCTGATGTCCAGCTGGCTGTTATTGCCCGGCGCGACGACGGCTTTCATATCAGTCACCTGCAGGGCACTCAAACGCCGAGCATCAACGGCGATGATATTGGCGACGCGACGCGCAGACTGAATCATGCCGATGAAATTGCGATCGGAGAATTGAAAGTGCAGTTTTTTGCCGACAACCAGAGCGCGGAGGACCCGAATGCTGTGGGCGCGGCGGCGGCGGTACAGCAACGCCAGTTTAGCCGTATTCCGTTCGATGTCGCTGCAACATTGCGCGGATCGCAGCAACAATGGGATACCTCTCTGATCGATATTTCATTGCACGGGGCCCTTGTTAAAGTACCCGCCGATTTTCAATGCGAAACTGACCAGGTATTTCAACTGAGCGTACATCTGGAGGGTGGACCCGATATCACAATGGAGGTATCCGCCGCACACCATGAGCACGAGCAACTGGGATTGCGCTGCCGTGATATCGACGTCGACAGCATTACCTTGCTGCGTCGACTGGTCGAAATGAATCTCGGTGACCCGCAGTTGCTTGAACGCGAACTCCAGGCACTCGGTTAACTGCACGGCGGGCCCTCAGGCGAACCAGTCCAGCACCTCTGCATAACGCGCGACGCCGTGAATTTTCAGGCCGTCGACGCCCGCCTTCGGAACATTCGCAGTCGGCACAAGCGCCTGTTTGAATCCCAGTTTCGCCGCTTCCCGCAGGCGCTGCTGCCCATTCGGAACCGGACGTATTTCACCCGCCAGACCGACTTCGCCAAACACCACAAGATCATTCGGCAGCGCCCTGTCACGAAAGCTGGAGAGCGCCGCCAGCAACACCGCGAGATCGGCGGCCGTCTCGGTCACCCGCACGCCACCGACCACGTTCACGAATACATCCTGGTCGCTCATCAGAATTCCGCCATGCCGGTGCTGAACTGCCAGCATCATCGCCAGCCGGTTATGCTCCAGGCCCAGCGTGACGCGACGAGGATTGGATAGCTGGCTGTCATCCACCAGCGCCTGCACCTCCACCAGCATCGGCCGCGTGCCTTCCATGGTGACCAGAATCACGCTGCCCGCAACCGGCTGCTCATGACGTGACAGGAAGATGGAAGAGGGATTGCGCACCTCCTTCAATCCTTTGTCTGTCATGGCGAACACACCCAGTTCATTCACCGCGCCAAAACGATTCTTGATGGCGCGGATTATCCGATACCGGCCACCCGGATCCCCTTCGAAATACAGCACCGTGTCGACCATGTGTTCAAGCACACGAGGCCCCGCCAGAGTACCCTCTTTGGTGACATGACCGACCAGGAATAATGCAACTCCCGTGTGTTTGGCAAAGCGCACAAGCTGTGCCGCGCTCTCCCGCACCTGGCCCACCGATCCAGGCGCAGATTGCAGCAGCTCGGTATACAGCGTCTGCACCGAATCGATCACCATGACCTGTGGCGCCTCATGACGCGCGTGTTCGATGATGCGTTCTACCGACGTCTCCGGCAGCAACCGCACCCGATCGGCATTGACGCCCAGGCGCTGGGCCCGCAGCGACACCTGCTCCGGTGATTCTTCGCCGGTCACATAAAGGGATTTGAGCGAACATGAAATGGCGGCCAGGGCCTGCAATAGCAGCGTCGACTTGCCAATACCGGGGTCACCACCGATCAATATCACCGAGCCTGCCACCAGTCCGCCGCCAAGCACCCGATCCAGTTCATCAACGCCAATCGACACCCGCGTTTCAGCACCGGGTTTGATATCGGAGAGACTCTGCACTGCCGGTGCGGTACTACCGGCGTAGCCGGAGAAGCGTGCTGCCTGGGGACTGGCAGCCACCACCGACAGCGCTTCGGTCATGCTGTTCCAGGCACCGCAATCGCCGCATTGGCCGGCCCATTTCGGAGCCTGGGCTCCGCACTCGGTACAATGAAAAATTTGCCGTGGTTTAGCCATTAAAAATACGATAGCAGATTTGTGCGGCCGACAGACTATCCGTTGCCATAAACACGCGGCACCCGGGCAGTCACTCCACACAACAGTTCATAGCCGATGGTGCCGGTACGTTCCGCAATCTCCTCCACTGGCAGACCGCGGCCCCACAACTGCACCGGATCGCCCGGTCGCGCATGCGGCTGTCCGCGCAAATCGACGCAGATCATATCCATCGATACACGCGACACCAGCGGCGCCAGCGTTCCATTGACCAGTACCGGCGTACCATTTGGCGCACGGCGCGGATAACCGTCACCGTAACCGGCGGCGACAATACCGAGCGGCATGTCTTCGGGGCAGGTCCAGCCCATGCCGTATCCTACTGCGTCACCTTTACAGCGCGAGTGCACCGCCATGAGCTGTGATTCGAATGTCATCGCCGGGCGCAGTTGTACCGACAGCGGCTCGCCCGGCAGCATCGGCGACACCCCGTACAGCATGATGCCTGGACGCACCCAGTCGAAATGCATGTCCGTGCGCGTGAGCAGGGCTGCGGAATTTGCCATTGAGCGTTCTGCCAGTCTTCCCTGCAACCGCGCGCTGAAGCCGGTGACTTCGTTGAAAGCCTCCAGTTGTGCATCATTTACCGGGTTTTTTACCTCATCCGCACATGCCAGGTGAGACATCCAGCGCAGCTCACCAGTCTTCATGTAAGGCAAACGCTGCAGGCGCTGCCATACCGTCGTCGCATCGGCGGGATCAAATCCCAGTCGGTTCATCCCGGTATTGACCTTCAGCCATAAGCCGAGCGCAGCGCCGGAACGAAACCGCTCAAGCCAGACGACCTGTTCTTCGCAATGCACGACCAGCTGTAGCTGGTGCGTCACAGCCTGTTCCAGTTCATCGGGATGAAATACGCCATCGAGCAGCACAATGGGCTGACGAATACCGGCCTCACGCAGTTGCAGCGCTTCCTCGAGACTGGCAACGGCAAAGGCATCTGCCTGTGACAGCGCCCGCGCCACCCGCACGGCACCGTGGCCGTATGCGTCGGCCTTGATCACTGCCATGATGCGGCTCGCGGCGGCTGCCGCGCGTGCCAGAGATAAGTTGTGTGTCAGGGCGTCAAGATCGATACGTGCCCGTACCGGACGTGTCATCCACCATTATCCGCGGGTACATAGCCGCCTTCGGAATAGCTGCCGGCCGAACTAAAATTCTCGAAACGGGTGTGCTGACCAAGGAAGGTCAGCCGACGCATACCGATGGGACCGTTGCGTTGCTTGCCGATAATGATTTCGGCAGTGCCCTTGTCCGGGCTGTCTTCGTCGTAAACCTCATCACGATAGATAAACATGATGACGTCGGCGTCCTGCTCGATGGCACCCGACTCACGCAGATCCGACATGACCGGACGCTTGTTGGGCCGTTGCTCAAGACTGCGATTGAGCTGCGACAATGCAATCACCGGCACGCTGAGTTCCTTGGCCAGCGCTTTCAGGGAACGGGAAATTTCCGAGATCTCACCGGTACGGTTTTCCTTGTGCCCGGGAATCTGCATCAGCTGCAGATAATCGATCACAATCAGGCCCAGGTTATGCTCGCGCGTCAGACGCCGGGCCCGGGCGCGCAATTCGGTGGGCGACAATGCCGGTGTGTCATCGATGAACAGCGGGGCCCTGGAGAGAATGCTGACAGCGGAAGTCAGGCGCGGCCAGTCATCATCTTCCAGCTTGCCGCTGCGCACCTTGGTCTGATTGATCCGGCCCAGTGATGACATCAAACGCATGGCCAGCTGTTCACCCGGCATTTCCATACTGAACACTGCGACCGGCACCTGGTCCTTGATGGCGGCATGTTCGGCGATATTCATGGCAAAACTGGTTTTGCCCATCGACGGTCGACCGGCGATAATCACCAGATCGGAAGCCTGCAAACCGGCGGTCATATCATCGATATCAGCGAAACCTGTGGACACACCGGTCAGTGGCGTATCCTGGTGAAACAGCATGTCGATACGGTCGACCGCCAAAGTAAGCAAATCCTTGATATTGCGAAAACCGGCGCCACGACTGTTGCCCTGTTCGGCAATCCTGAACACCTGCTGCTCGGCATTATCCAGCAGCGCTGCGGTATCGCGACCTTCGGTGAAATAGGCGCTGTTGGCAATTTCTGTACCGACATCGGCAAGCTGCCTGAGAACAGAATTTTCACGCACGATAGATGCATAAGCGCGAATGTTCGCCGCACTTGGTGTGTCTTTGGCAAGACCACCCAGGTAGGCCAGACCGCCCATTTCGGCCAGTTTGCCCTGCCCGTCCAGCCATTCGGAGATCGTAATCACATCGCAGGGGTCACCGCGTTCGATCAAACTGCCGATGGCGGTGAAAATCAGGCGATGATCGCGGCGATAGAAATCGCCCTCGGACACCAGATCAGCGATCTGGTCCCAGGCACGATTGTCCAGCAGCAGGCCGCCCAGCAGAGACTGCTCGGCCTGCACGGAATGTGGGGGGACTTTCTGGCGGTCGCTGGAAAATTCGACCGCGGCCGCCGACTGCACCGACTCCGGCATCCGTCCTCCGATTGACTATGTAAAATGCGTTGTGGGTAGGAACACGCATACTAGAACGCTTGCGCGCGGCGCTCAAGGACGCAATTTGCGGACCCTTTTTACCCACACAAACCGATTTTTTTCTGACACTTTTCCCCTGCTGCTACCAACCGGCGGCAGCAGGGGAAATCAGCACTTATTCGGCTTCGATAATGACCTTGATCTCGCCATCCACATCGGTGTGCAGGTGCAGCGTGACCATGTATTCGCCGATCTGGCGGAACGGGCCTTCCGGCATCCGCACTTCGCTGCGCTCGACTTCGACGCCGGCCGCATTGATGGCTTCAGCAATATCTGCATTACCAACCGAACCGAAAAGCTTGCCTTCTTCGCCGGCCTTGGCCTTGATGGTCACGACCATATCGGTCATTTTTTCGCGACGTGCCTCGGCGGCTTCCCGCGCTGTAGCCGCCGCCGCCTCGAGTTCCGCGCGGCGGGCCTCGAAAGCTTTGATATGTTCTTCGGTGGCGGGCGTCGCCTTGCCACCCGGAATCAGGAAATTACGTCCGTAGCCCGGTTTCACATTGACCCGGTCGCCCAGATTGCCCAGATTTTCTACTCGTTTCAACAGGATGACTTCCATCGTTCTACCCTACCCTTGCTCATGCGGCTTTAATTCAGTTTAGTTGCGGTTCTTTGGCGCAAATCCAGCCAGGGATCAAGCGCTCCGGCGACCATCACCATCATTAACACCTGTGGCAGCAGGCTCATCAAAATATACGTGCCGATCAGCCAGGCCTTAGATGCACCCAGGTTTGCCAGCGACGCGTGTATGACCGCGAGACCCACAAACAAAAAAGGCACCGCGATGATCAGCGCCCCCTGCAGCGCCAGTGTACCCGCGCCACCCGGCGCAAATGCCGCCAGGCCGATCAGCGCAATCCCGAACAGCGACAGATGCCGGTTCAGGCGCAATGCGTAAAATTCCTTGCGCAGGCCACCTGGATTAACCAGCATCGCCTGCCACCAGCGCCCAACCACCACACAGGTCAACGCGGCGAAAGTCAAAGCTGCGGCCAGTATCCCGGTCATCAGCGGCGCCACCTGCTGCATGAACTCGTCCAGCGCCTGCCTGTCCACCGCAAGTTCCTGCTGTGTCACCACGGCATCCACCATGCCCTGCAGGTGCCTCAGCCACCATGACGCAGAGTCGCCGGGCAACACAAATACCAGCAGCGCAACCGACATCGCCAGACTTGTCAGCACCAGCATGACTGCCGCCGGCGATGCAGTCATCCGCAGCACCAGCGCAGCCAGCCACACCGGCACCCACAGCAGCAGTGAAACCACGACCACCGCAAGGCCCTGTCCCAGCACCAACTCAGCCAGCAAACCGAGCAGCAGCGCTGCAAGCAGCATGACTATTGCGCCGGAACGAGGCCCCTCGTGCAGGCTGTAGAGCGCCAGCGCCGCTGCACCGCCGTAACCCAGGATCGAAGTCAGCGGTGGCGCCAGATAACTCAACAAGGTGCTGAGGACGATAGCCAGTATCGCCTGATACCATCCTGCAACGATAAAACCAGCCAGCGCTCGCACTACCTGAATCCTGCTGCGCCGGCCGTCGGCCGCACGTTCTTAACCCTTGTGCGAATCGCAGTACGGCAGCAGCGCCAGAAAACGCGCACGTTTAACAGCAGTTGCCAGCTGACGCTGATATTTTGCCTTGGTACCGGTAATCCGGCTCGGCACGATTTTACCGGTCTCGGAAACGTAGTTCTTCAGTGTCTGAAGATCTTTATAATCAATTTCCTTGGTGCCTTCCGCAGTAAAACGGCAGAATTTGCGGCGACGAAAAAAACGGGACATATCTTTAACCTCTGGTCTCAGCCGCGCAATGCGACGGCCTGAATCTTTAACAGGTGCAACGTTTATCGGTCAGGGACGCTCAGGCCCCCGCACGTTCCTCGGAATCGGAAGTGGAACCGCTATCGCTGTCTTCGGACTGCGTCTCGTCTGTCGTTTCCGACTCGCCAGACTCATCATCACTGCTGCTGCGACGGCGCGGCGTTTCTTCGCGATCGTCCCGGTCATCACCACGCTTTACCAGGAATGAAGGGTCAGTCACCGCTTCCTTGCGCGAAATGATCAGGTTACGGAGTACGGCATCATTGAAGCGGAACGCGCTTTCCAGCTCATTCAACGTTTCGGTGTCGCACTCGATATTCATCAGCACGTAGTGCGCTTTGGCGAGTTTCTGTATTGGATATGCGAGCTGGCGACGGCCCCAGTCTTCCAGACGGTGTATTGCTCCACCGGAGGATTCAATGGTGGAACGGTAACGTTCCACCATGGCAGAGACTTGCTCGCTCTGGTCCGGGTGGACCATGAACACTATTTCGTAATGACGCATTGTAGCTCCTTTCGGATTTAACAGCCCTCCGCCGAAGCGAAGGGCAAGGAGGCGCGCGGACGCGCGTAAAACGAAGGCATTCTACGCAGGAATACCGAAGCCCGCAAGCAACGGTCCGTGCAAAGTTCAGCGGGAGTCAGGCTATGCCTGGCGCTGGCGGCGCGCTTCGAAGAGGCAGATGCCGGTCGCCACCGAGACATTCAGGCTGCTCACCGAGCCAGCCATGGGAATTGACACCAGGCCGTCGCAGTGCTCGCGGGTCAGACGCCGCAGACCCTTGCCTTCGCCGCCCAGCAGCAGTGCGATCGGGCCGCCGAGATCGGTTTCATACACTGTCTGGGCGGCATCCCCCGCCGCCCCGTACAGCCATACGCCGGCGTCGCGCAGCGTGCGCAGGGTCCGCGCCAGGTTGGTAACCCGTATCACCGGCACAGCTTCTGCCGCCCCGCAAGCGACCTTGCGCACGGTCGCATTCAGCGGCGCGGACCGGTCTTTGGGCAAAATCACTGCATCCACGCCCGCTGCGTCGGCGCTCCGCAAACAGGCGCCAAGATTATGCGGATCCTGTACGCCATCGAGAATCAGCAGAAACGGCGGATGATCCAGGCCCGACAGCAGTTGCGGCAGATCCTGCTCCCCGAATGTCGGCGCGGTTCCGACCAGGGCCACGACACCCTGGTGGCTGACGCCCGGTACCTCGTCGTCGAGTTCACGGCGCGACACCCGGCGCAAGGGTACGCTGGCAGTCGTCGCCAGCTGCAGAAGCTCCTCGATACGCGCGTCGCCACGTGACTCCAGAACCATCAACAGCGCGATACGCTCCGGTTTGCGCTGCAGAACGCCGCGCACCGCATGCACACCGAACACATGCTCGGCCTTATTCATGAGGCGACACTGCGAGACTGGCCGGAAGTCCCTGGCGGCATTTACTCAACGATCGGCTGAACCAGGATCTCGACCCGACGGTTGAGCTGGCGACCTGCCTCGGTCGCGTTCGTGGCACGCGGCTGGGACTCGCCCTGTCCAAGAGAGAACATCCGTTCAGCAAGCACGCCGCGACTGATCAGATAGTCCGCGACATTCCGCGCACGGCGTTCCGAAAGCTGCTGATTATAAGCCTCGGAACCGGTGCTGTCGGTATGGCCCACGATAGTAACAGTGGTTTTCGGATAGCGTTGCAGGACCCGGGCAACCTTGTCCAGAGTCGCTGTGAACGCCGGCTTGAGATTCGCACTGTCAAAATCGAAAGACACTTCATTAGACACATCGATCTTCAGCGTTTCGTCCTGCATGCGCTGGATTTCCAGCTCATTCTGGCGCTGCTCTTCAGCCAGTGCAGCCTCAAAATCGCGTTGCTGCTGGTCCATATAATTGCCTACCGAACCACCAGCGATCCCGCCAACTATCGCCCCGGCCACGGCACCCTTGGGACCGCCGCTAACCTGACTGCCCAGCACTGCCCCGGTAATAGCACCCACCGCTGCACCGGTCTTGGCGCGCCGGTTCGGATCATCAGTGGCACAGCCGGCAAGGCCCAGCAAAACCACACCAACAACTGAATATTTTACCAGGCTCATTTCTGTCTCCTTCGTTTGCTACGGGTTTTTCTGCGCCCGGATTTCGGCGCTGCTTTCTCAGTCTCTTTCGCCGCCTCTGTTTGCGCAGAAGCCGCCAGTTCGAAATCCATCTTGCGCTCGTCAAGATCCACCCGAACCACTTTAACCCGCACTTCGTCACCCAGCCGATACATGCGGCCGGTGCGATCGCCACGGAGACGATGTCCGGCGGGATCAAAATGATAGTAGTCGTTCTGCAGCGCGGTGATGTGGACCAGCCCTTCGACGTATATTTCCTGCAGTTCGACGAAAATACCAAATGAGGTGACGCTGGTGATAATGCCGCCGTATTCCTCACCGACCTTATCGAGCATGTATTCGCACTTCAGCCAGTCGACAGCATCGCGAGTGGCTTCGTCAGCGCGTCGCTCGGTCATGGAACAGTGCTCACCCAGCGACTGCATATCACTGGTCGTATACGCAAATCCCCGGGGCGATTTATCTTCGGCATACAGATGATGACGAATAGCCCGGTGCACCAGCAGATCCGAATAGCGCCGGATCGGCGAAGTGAAGTGCAGGTAATCGTCGTGCGCGAGACCGAAATGCCCGATGTTGTCGGGGCTATAGCGCGCCTGCGACATGGACCGCAACATTACTGTCTGGATCAGATGCGCATCGGGCCGTGTCTGGATGGACTTCAGCAATTTTGCATAGTCACCGGCTCGCGGCTTGTCTCCACCGCCCAGCGACAGGCCCAGCTCGCCAAGGAATTCCCGCAGGTCGGTCAACTTGTCAGCCTGCGGCCCTTCGTGGACCCGATACAGGGTCGGCATCTTGTGCCGGCCGAGAAAACGGGCCGTACACACATTCGCAGCAATCATGCACTCTTCGATAATCTTGTGTGCGTCATTCCGCACCACCGGTATGATGCGTTCGATCTTGCGATCCGCACCGAAGACAATGCGTGTCTCGGTAGTCTCGAAATCAATGGCGCCGCGTTTGCTGCGAATCTTCCGAAGCACTTTATACAGCGCGTGCAACTGTTCCAGGTTGTCGATCACACCGGCGTACTTTGTCCGCAGCGCCTGATCACCATCGATCAGCATGGCGGCGACTTCGTCATACGTCAGTCGCGCATGCGAACGCATCACCGCATCCGTGAAACGCGAACGGGTGATCTTGCCATCCTCATCCACGTACATCTCGCAGACCATGCACAGTCGATCGACATCCGGATTCAGCGAGCACAGGCCGTTTGACAGCACCTCTGGCAACATCGGTATCACCCGCTCGGGGAAATATACGGAATTGCCACGCAATTGACCTTCGGTATCGAGCGCCGTGCCGGGTTTGACGTAATGCGACACATCGGCAATCGCCACAGTGAGACGCCAGCCCCGCGGTGTGCGCTTGCAGAACACCGCATCATCGAAATCACGGGAATCGGCACCGTCGATAGTGACCAGGGGCAGGTCGCGCAGATCCTCGCGCTCACGCGCGGCTGCCGCCGAAACCGTTTCGGCAAGATCCTGGATTTCATCCTCGACCGCATCCGGCCACTCGAGCGGTAACTCGTGCGCGCGTATCGCCACGTCGATTTCCATACCCGGCGCCATATGATCGCCAATCACCTCGACCACCCGCCCGACCGGACCGGCGCGACGGCTGGGTTGTGCAATGATCTCTGCGGTAACGAATTGACCGTGTTCAGCGCCGCCGGTGTTTTCCGGGGGAATCTGGATTTCCTGCGTCAGGCGTTTGTGATCCGGCTCGACAAAGCTGATACCGCGCTCGAAGTAGATGCGGCCCACCACCCGATGGGTATTGCGCTCCAGCACCTCGACAACGCTGCCCTCGCGACGGCCGCGCCGGTCGATGCCGGTCACCCGTGCCACCACCCGGTCCCCGCTCAGCACCATGCGCATTTCACGCGGTGACATAAACAGATCATCACCACCTTCATCCGGCACCAGAAAACCGAAGCCGTCCGGATGCCCGATGATGCGCCCGCGCACCATGTCCATGCGCTCCACCAGTCCGTAGCCGCCGCGCCGGTTGCGCAGCAACTGCCCATCCCGTTCCATGGCGCGCAGTCGCCGGCGCATTGCCTCGACATCGCCCTCCTCCGTCAGCTTGCAGGCGGCGGTGAGCTCTTCGCGCGTCATCAAACGGTCGGCTTCTTTCAGCAGCGCAAGGATGAATTCCCGGCTCGGGATCGGGCTCTCGTATTTGGACGCTTCGCGCTCGGCATGGGGATCCACCGTAAAGCGCACTTTCTTCTCAGGCTTTTTTGTCATCCGCGCATGCTAACCAACTTGGCGCGCAAAGGAAAACGAAATTGACACGGACGCGGACGCGCGGTAGAGTTCGCGGCTCGCTGCACCGGCGTTCTGCCGGTCAGTCATGCCGAGGTGGTGAAATTGGTAGACACGCTAGCTTCAGGTGCTAGTGGGGGAAACCCCGTGGAGGTTCAAGTCCTCTCCTCGGCACCAATTTCGATAGCCTCACCGGGCACCAGGAAAACCAGCTGATTACCATCGGCAGCCGTGCTGCTGTTACTGCATTACGGATTCGGCACGCGCTGCAGCGCGTCCGCTGAATCTATCGAAGTACGAAGGATTCCATCCACTATGAGTTCGCCGAAGACCATCCACTGGGCCAGGATCTTTCCGTTCCTGCACTGGGCATCCATGGTCAATCGGCGCTCGCTGGTTGCCGATCTGATGGCGGGTCTCACCGGCGCTGTGATCGTACTCCCGCAGGGCGTCGCATTCGCCCTGATCGCCGGCCTGCCGCCCGAATACGGCTTGTATACCGCCATTGTGACGCCGATTGTGGCTGCATTGTTCGGGTCCTCGCATCACCTGATTTCCGGACCGACGACTGCCATTTCGATTGTCGTATTCACAACCATCGCACCATTCGCCGAGCCCGGCAGCGCACAGTACATCAGTCTGGCCCTGACGCTCACGTTCCTCGCCGGTGCCTATCAATTTATCCTGGGGCTGGCACGGATGGGCGCCCTGGTGAATTTCATTTCCCACAGCGTAGTGATTGGCTTTACCGCCGGGGCGGCGATCCTGATTGCTACCAGTCAGCTCAAGCACTATCTGGGTGTCAGCCTGCCGGCCGGTGAGTCATTTCTGCATACCTGGATGAATCTGTATCATCAGCTGGCGAACATCAATATGTTTGCGATAGCTGTGGCCACCGCTACGCTGCTGAGCGCGCTCCTTATCAAGCACTACCGCCCCGGCTGGCCAGGCATGTTGTTCGCCCTGGTGATCGGCAGTCTGTTGAGCCTGGTCCTGGATGGCGCCGCACATGGTGTCCAGCTGATCGGCTCGCTACCCGCCCACCTGCCGCCTTTATCGCGCCCGGATTTCTCCCTGGCGACGCTGAAAATGCTGGCGCCGGGCGCGCTGGCGATTGCGATGCTGGGCCTGATCGAAGCGGTCTCGATCGCGCGATCAGTGGCGGCAAAATCCGAACAACGCATCAATGGCAATCAGGAGTTTATCGGGCAGGGCATTTCAAATCTGGTCGGCAGTTTCTTCTCGAGTTACGCCGGCTCGGGTTCATTCACCCGTTCCGGCATCAACTATGCGGCCGGTGCGCAGACGCCGATGGCAGCAATATTCGCTGCTCTGATGCTGGCGGCAATCCTGCTGCTGGTTGCGCCACTGACGGCCTATCTGCCGATTCCGGCCATGGCCGCGGTCATTTTACTGGTTGCTTATAACCTGATCGACTTTCACCACATCAGGATCATCCTCAGAACTACCCGGTCCGACTCTGCGGTGTTGCTGGTAACTTTTCTGGCGACACTGTTCCTGGAACTCGAATTCGCTATCTACGCCGGAGTAATCCTGTCGCTGGTGTTGTACCTGAATCGCACCGCAAAACCGCGTGTCTACACAGTTACGCCCGACCCTGCCAGCCCGCGTCACACCATGGTGGTGAAGACCGGTCTGACCGAATGCCCACAACTGCGCATCATCCGGCTCGATGGCTCGCTTTTTTTCGGCGCCGTCAGCCACGTTGCGGAAAGCCTTCATCTTTTTGAACAGCGCGATCCCACGCGTAATCATTTGCTGATCATCGCCAGCGGCATTAATTTCATCGACAGTGCCGGCATGGAATTGCTTGCGCAACACGCGCGTCGGTTACGCAATTACGGCGGCGGTTTATACCTGTGCAACGTCAAGGAAGGCTTGTGCGAGCCATTGCGCAAGAGCGGGTACATCGATGCCATCGGAGCGGAAAACATATTCCGTACCAAGAGCGATGCGATAGCGGAGATATTCGCGCGACTGGAGCGCAAACGCTGTGAGGACTGCGACAAGCGGGTGTTCCAGGAATGCGGCACGAAGGGAACAGCTGCGACCACCGCGGCCTGATCTTTCTCTCAGTCAAAAAAAAACGCGGCTGGTATGCCGCGTCAAACCCTTGGGGTGGGTAAACCGTGAATCGCGCTATGGTCATCGCTTATGGCTAAAGCAAGGCATGTGCCAGACACTATTCATATGATTACAAAACTTTATTTTTCAGTCAGTTATTAAGAACTCACACGCGATACACGGCGCCTCTGCCGGTATGTTCTGTCACCCCCGCCCGACAGCATTGATCCATCGAAAACCTAACCTGCTGATGTGTCTGACCTGTTGGGCGTCGTCGCGGCGCGACACCAGCTTCAGTGTTTACTAATATCAGAACTCCGATATAATGATAACCATTCTCATTCAACCCTTGCGGGTGATGACGTGTCAAAGCTAGTGCTCAGTAATGTTCCAATCGGTAAAAAAGTGCGCCTGATTGCTATCGATGGCAATCGTATGCTGGTACGACGCTTTCTGTCGCTGGGGCTCAGCCTGGGATCGGAAATCGAGATACTGCACCACCGCGGCCGTGGCGTCGTAGTCGCCAAACAGGGCAACCGGGTTGCGCTCGGCGGTGGCATGGCGGAGAAGCTGCAGGCGGAGCTCATCGACTGATGGGATGCTGTGATAACAGTCCTGTTGCACCGCGCAAAGGCGGCATACTGACAATTGCGCTGGCCGGCAATCCCAACTGCGGTAAATCCGCTTTGTTCAACGCCTTTACCGGCATCCGTCAGCGCACCGGCAACTGGCCCGGCGTCACCGTCGATCGTAAGGAAGGCCGTTTTGAGCTGGATGGGCGCCCGGTCGCCGCGATCGACCTGCCCGGCATCTATTCACTCGATGCCAGTTCTCTTGATGAGAAAGTCACCCGTGACTATCTGTTGTCACGCGACGCCGACCTGGTAGTGAACGTCATCGATGCCTCCAATCTGGAGCGCAATCTTTATCTCACCGTACAGCTGCTGGAAATGGGCGTACCGGTGGTCATTGCGCTCAACATGATGGACGTGGCACGCAAGCGTGGCATTCAGATCGATACCGAAGTACTGGCGCAGAATCTGGGCTGTCCGGTAGCACCGGTCGTTGCAGTGACCGGCGAAGGCACGACGGAATTAAAAGCACGCATGCTGGCCGTTGCCAACGGTCAGCAACCGGGGGGCTTTTCGCTCGCACTGGATGAAATCGTTGAACAGGCTGTCGCCGACCTGGAACCGGAACTCGCTGACCAGTCAGCCGCCAATCGTCGCTGGCTGGCGCTCAAACTGATCGAAGGTGATGATGCGCTCGGCAACGAACTGCTGACGGATGGGATCAGCGCAAAAATCGCCGACTGGCGCAAACAGATCGCCAATCGGGCGGGTGAAGATGCCGACGTTCTGATTGCCGATACCCGGTTCAGTCACGCGCACACGCTGGCGCAGAAGGTTTCGCACAACAAGGGCAAGGCCACGCGCACGCTGAGTGATGGCATCGACCGGCTGGTGCTCGGAAAATGGACCGGCATTCCGCTGTTCCTGGCGATCATGTACCTGATGTTCCTGTTCACCATCAACATCGGTGGTGCGTTTATCGATTTCTTTGACGGTGCCGCCAACGCAGTATTTGTCGCCGGCCTCGGCGAGCTGTTGAGCGGAATGGGAAGTCCGGACTGGCTGCGGGTGTTACTGGCCGACGGCGTCGGTGGCGGTATCCAGGTCGTGGCGACCTTCATCCCGATCATCGGCGCCCTGTATCTGTTTCTGTCGGCGCTCGAGGATTCAGGCTACATGGCGCGCGCGGCATTTGTCATGGATCGTTCCATGCGCGCCATCGGCCTGCCCGGCAAGGCCTTCGTGCCCCTGATCGTCGGCTTCGGCTGTAATGTACCGGCAGTGATGGCGACCCGCACCCTGGAGAACGAACGCGAACGCAAGCTCACTATTTTAATGAACCCGTTTATGTCCTGCGGCGCGCGCCTGCCGGTTTATGCGCTGTTCGCCGCAGCGTTTTTCCCGACTTCCGGACAGAACATCGTATTCGCTCTCTATCTGACCGGCATTGCGGTGGCCATTCTCACCGGACTGCTGATGAAACGCAGCCTGCTGCCCGGCAGCAGCAGCGGCTTCATGATGGAGTTGCCGCCTTACCACCTGCCGACGCTGAAAGGCATCATGTTGCGCGCCTGGGATCGGGTGCGGCTATTCATCAAGGAAGCGGGCCAGGTCATCATACTGATGGTGCTGGCGCTGAACGTGCTCAATTCAATCGGTACCGATGGTTCATTCGGAAACGAAGACAGCGATAAATCAGTACTCAGCGCGGCCAGTCGAGTGGTGACGCCAGTGTTTGCACCGATGGGCATACAGGAAGACAACTGGCCCGCGGTGGTCGGCATTGTCTCCGGCATCCTGGCCAAGGAAGTTGTGGTCGGAACACTCGACAACCTCTATTCCGCACTGGCCACAGGCAATGAAACTGATGAGGAAGAAGCGTTCTCGCTGTTGGGGCAGTTGAATGCCGCGGCCGCCACCATACCTGAAAATCTGGCGGCGCTGCGCGACAGCGTGCTCGACCCGCTCGGCCTGGATATCGGCGATGTCAGTCACGCCGATGCCGCAGCCGCCGCGCAGGGCGTCAATTCGGGCGTGTTCGGCGCCATGGTGATGCGATTCGACGGTCAGGCTGGGGCTTTCGCCTATCTGTTATTCGTGCTGCTGTATTTCCCCTGCGTAGCCACCATCGGCGCCATCAAGCGCGAGGCCGGGCGCGGATGGGCCATCTTTGTGGCGAGCTGGACAACAGCGGTTGCCTACATCACCGCCTCCAGCTTCTACCAGATCGCCCGCTTTGATGTGCATCCCCAGTCTTCCACCGCATGGCTGCTGGGCATGTGGCTGTGTTTTGCGGCAGTGATATTCGCGTTACGGCGCTGGGAACAGCGCAGCCATCTGCCGGTATCCAAAACCAAACCTGCGCAGGCTGAAGCGTGATTCTGTCCGATATACGCCGCTACATCGAAGCGCGCGGCCAGGTCGCTCTCGCCGATATCGCGCTGCATTTCGATGCCGATCCCGATGCCGTGCGCGGCATGCTCGAGGTATGGATACAGAAGGGCAAGATCTATCGCCAGATGGCCACCGCCTCCTGCGGCGGCAGCTGCACCCAGTGCGATTCGGCCACCACCGAAATCTATGTGTGGAATCGGCAGCCGGCGAATGTGATACCGGTTATACCCGAGCTGCCGGCCGGTTGCGGGCATCGCTGATGCAACAAAAAAGGCGGCCAACCGGCCGCCTTTTCAGTTAGCACCTGAGCGTTTTTCTCAGCTTTCCAGCTTCGCCTTGACCGCTTCGATCACGTCATTGCTGTCGGTGGCAGTGACGGTCATCAGCAGACCCTGCTTGTCGTAGAATCCGATCAGCGGCGCGGTTTTTTCATTGTAGGTTTCCAGGCGATGGGTGATCGCCTCCTCGCTTTCATCTTCACGCTGAATTACCGGGCTGCCGCACTTGTCGCAGATACCTTCCTGCTTCGGCGGATTGCTCTTGACGTTGTAGATCGCCTGGCAATCGGTGTTGGAACAGGTGCGGCGGGTGGTGAGGCGATCGAGGATCACATCGCGCGGCACATCGATGTTGACCGCCATGTCGAGCTTGATACCAAGCCGATCCAGCAGATCATTCAGCGCTTCGGCCTGCGGAATGGTGCGCGGGAATCCGTCCAGCAGGAAGCCTTTTGCACAATCGGGATCCTGCAGGCGCTTTTCCATGATGCCCATGATCAATTCATCGGGCACCAGGTCACCGGCTTTCATGAACGCTTCGGCCTGCTTGCCGAGGTCGGAACCCGCCCGCACGGCACCGCGCAGAATGTCGCCAGTGGAGATCTGCACCGAACCATCCATCTTGGTCAGCAATTTGGCCACGGTTCCCTTGCCGGCACCCGGCGCACCCAACAGAATTAACTTCATTGATAGTTCCTCTTTAATGATTCGTACAGATCAGACTGTGATTGTCCGGCACCAGGGTGCCGGGAGAAAAAGCAGGAGCGCATTTTGCTTGGGAACACCCGCTCGATCAATAGCCGGACGGCAATCAACGGCTGATCGGCGACGCTTTGCACGTGGATTTCGTTTAGTCACTCCTAATATGCTAATATGAGCGACTTTCCCACCCCCATATGATCCCAGGTCATTGAGGCGCCCCACAGCCCTGGCTGTCTGCGACCTCGATACCGGCACAAGATCCCGCACCCTTCGCCCCCGCGATACGTGCGCAGCTCGTCGCACAAGGCTCATCCAGGTGGTTGTGAATGCACTGGAAAATCCTCCGCCAGAGACTGCGGTGGATGAGCCGGCGTGAATCGACACGCTGTTCTTATTGTATACTTGCGTTTTTGCGCACTAACTCTCAGGTCAACCCATCATGTCCGACACTACCCCGATCCCCGCCTTCAAAACCATGGGCCTCGCCGCTCCGCTGTTAAAGGCGCTGGAAGAAGTCGGATACGAACAGCCCTCGGCAATCCAGGCCGCCTGCATCCCGGTTCTGCTCGCCGGCCAGGACATGATCGGCCAGGCCCAGACCGGTACCGGCAAAACTGCCGCCTTTGCGCTGCCGCTGCTGACGCGCCTGGATCTGTCGCTGCGCCAGCCACAGGTGCTGGTGCTGGCGCCGACCCGCGAACTGGCCATCCAGGTCGCAGAGGCATTCCAGCGCTACGCGCGTCACCTGCCGGATTTTCATGTGTTACCGATCTACGGTGGCCAGTCCTACGAAGGACAGCTGCGTCAATTGAAGCGTGGCGTGCACGTGGTGGTCGGAACACCCGGCCGGGTCATGGACCACATGCGCAACGGCAAACTGCAGCTCAACAAGCTGAAGACGCTGGTGCTCGACGAAGCCGATGAAATGCTGCGCATGGGCTTTATCGATGACGTGAAGTGGGTGCTGGAACAGATCCCCGAAAAGCGTCAGGTGGCGCTGTTTTCAGCGACCATGCCGAAGGAAATCCAGAGGGTGGCGCAACAGCATCTGCACGATGCCCAGGTCATCAAGATCGCCACCCGTACCGCCACCGCCGAATCCATCAATCAGCGTTACTGGCCGGTCAGCGGCATGCACAAGCTGGACGCGCTGACGCGCATCCTCGAGGCCGAGGACTTTGATGCCATGCTGATTTTCGTGCGCACCAAGACCGAGACCGTCGAACTGACAGAAAAACTCGCCGCACGCGGGCATGCCTGCGAAGCGTTGAACGGTGATATTGCCCAGGCGCAGCGCGAACGCATCGTCGACCGGCTCCGAAAAGGCCAGCTGGACATCCTGGTCGCCACCGATGTGGTGGCGCGCGGTCTGGACGTCCAACGCATCAGCCATGTCATCAATTACGATATCCCTACGGATGTGGAGGCCTACATCCATCGCATCGGTCGTACCGGCCGCGCCGGTCGCAAGGGTGATGCCATCCTGTTCGTGGCACCGCGCGAACAACGGTTGCTGCGCGCGATCGAAAAAACCATCCGCCAGCCGATCCCTTCAATGCAGATGCCGACTGCCAGCGATATCAATCAGGCGCGTATCGTCCGCTTCAAGCAACGTGTGCACGACGCTCTGGCTACCGAAAAGAACGAACTCTTTTACCAGATGCTCACCGAGGTACAACAGGAAACCAGCGCTGAAGCCATGGAAATCGCCGCAGCGCTGGCGAGCCTGCTACAGGGTGACGAACCGCTGCTGTTAAGCGAGAAACAGGGCAAGGTCAAAGCGCCGCGCGAAGCCGCCAGACCGGCCCGGCATGAGAAGCCCGGCGCCGGCGAACCCCGCAAGCACAAGCATAGCGAAGCCTTCTCGGGCGAAGCACTGCCGTTAAAGGGTCATGCAGACATCCCCATGCAGCGGTTTCGCGTGGAGGTCGGTTATGAACATGGCGTAAAACCCGGTAATCTGGTTGGTGCGATCGCCAATGAAGCCGAGCTGGATAGCAAGTACATCGGGCACATCGAAATCTTCGAGGATTTCAGCACCGTGGATCTGCCCGCGGACATGCCGAAGGAAACATTCGATGCCTTGAAAAAAGCCTGGGTCTGTCAGCAGCGTCTCAATATATCCAGCATTGGTAAAGCCGGAAACAGCGCCGCCGGTGAACAACCGGTAAAACGTCGGCCGAAGCTCAAGCTGACAGCAAAGCCTGGCGGCAAAGGCGGAGCGAAGGACAAGCCGAAAAGCCGGGACAAGAACAAGGCCCGAGCCAAGCCGAAGGGCAAGGCGCCAGCCACGCGCAAGGTGCCGTCCAGGGAATCCTAGGGGAAACTGAACCAGGCTCCCAGCGCATCGCGCATTTCGTTTATTGAAAGATTGGTGGCCCAGTCGACATCCACCCATTTCTGGCAGATGAGATGAGCCGGATCGGCCTGCTGCGCAGACTCGAGGGTCATGGACTTCCATACCCGGACCGTATAAGGAGAGATCGCCCACTCCCGTGAATCACCACTGCGCGTCACCGTAAAAGATCCTGGCTCTACGACCTGTGGCCCCAGATCTCTGACTCGAAACTCGCAGTTAACGGTATATGAATCGACGCCGGCAGACAGGTCGCCATGCTGAAACTTGACGTGCGCGCTACCGGCCGGAATCCCGATTTCCCGATTCAGCACGATGTCTGATCCGGCGGGTACCGTATAGGCAGAATAATCCAGGCCCGGTGCCCCGCACGCCGTCAACCACACCGCAACAACCAGCGCCGGAAAAACTCGCGTCATGATCCACTCCTTTAGCAATCGACGATCGGCACACTGAATATAGTCCGCTTCTATTCACGAAGCTTGATCTTCATTCTGCCTTCTTCGACCTGGATATCTTCCACGCCTTCGGAGAAGGTTTTCCAGAAGCCCTGATTTGCACCGAACTCTCCAACCAGGTCGACATTTTTCAGATTACCGAGCCAGGCATTCGGGACCGGAACGCCCATTACACTCACGCCTCTGAGGACGACAACCGGTTTGCTGCCCTGGTAAGCCAGTTCCACTCCAGCATTCACACGCAGTGTCTTGCCACCCAGCATCGGGAAATCCGGGTCCAGAGGGATCAGCAGCTTCGCGCTGACCAGATCGTCTGACAGGTCGATGGCAAGTTTACGCGCCATATCGGTATTTCTGGCCAGCATTGCATTCAGTTCGCGCTCGGAAAAAGCGACTTCGCGGCGCGCGCCGATTTCGCTGTAAGGCTCCGGCCTGAGATTACCCGCAGGGTCATGTTCACCGACATCGAAACCGATTGCCCGGAGTTTGGCGTCGAGCACCTGCACCTCACGCGCCTGCAACTCGACTGGCTTGAATTCCTTAACGAACAGGTAAGAGGTCAGGACCCAGTAAGTGACGCCGACTGTGACCAGCATTGTTCCGATCACGATCAGCAATACCTGCGGCCAGCGCAGGCCCCGGGGTGGTTCTGGAGTCTGCTCAGTCAGTTGATCCGCCATGTCACTATCCTTCGCGATGACTCGATTACGCTAGCATAACAGCATGCTGCGCATGACACATGAGACCGGTTTCACTGATTAAAACAGGTAATTCTTTGGAATAACGACGATGCCGCGTTCGGAAACATGGAAGCGCTCGCGCTCGCGTTCGAGATCGACACCCACGACTTCGCCGGGCGGTATCGCGACGTTCTTGTCGACAATGCAGTTCTTCACCTGCGCACCGTCACCCACGGTCACGTTGTCAAACAGAATAGCGTCCTCGACGATGGCTTCATCGCCCACCCGCACACCGGCAAACAGGATCGAGTGATTGACGCCGCCGCCGGTAATAACACTGCCGCTGGCAAGAATGGAATTAACGAACACGCCTTCATTACCGGACTCGCCCGGCACTGTGCGCGCCGGGGGATTCTGTCCCTGGTATGTGCGGATGGTCCAGTCCTTCTGGTAGAGGTCCAGCGGCGGCACCGGATCGAGCAATGCCATGTTGGCCTGATAGTAGGCATCTATGGTTCCGACATCACGCCAGTAGCGATCCGGTGTGACGCGCCCGCCCGGTTCACCGAAGCGGTACGCGGCAGCACGCCTGTCGGCGATCATCCCCGGCAGAATATCAGCACCGAAGTCATGGCTCGAACTGGTCCGGTCATGATCTGACTGCAACACGTCCAGCAGTTTACTGCGACTGAAGACATAGACACCCATCGAGACCAGCGCCTGCTGCGGATCATCCGGCAGCGGCTGCGGATTCGCCGGCTTTTCATCGAAAGCGGTGATGCAATTGTCCGGCTGGATCTGCATCACTCCGAAGTCGCGCGCTTCGTCCAGGCTCAGGGTCATGCAGGCAACGGTCACATCGACACCGCTGTCCACATGGGCCCGAATCATCTCTGCATAATCCATACGATAAATATGATCGCCGGAAAGAATCAGCACCCAGTCGACGTCGCTGCGCTCGATCATGTACAGATTCTGATAAATCGCATTGGCGGTGCCGGTGTACCAGCCCTCATCGACCCGCATCTGCGGAGGCACCGGCGTGATGTATTCCCCCAGCTCCGGATTGAAGATCGACCAGCCATCGCGCAGGTGTTTTTGCAGCGAGTGCGATTTGTACTGGGTCAGTACCAGCACCCGGCGTATTCCGGAATGCAGGCAATTGGCCAGGGTAAAATCGATGATCCGGTATTTGCCACCAAAGGGCACCGCCGGCTTGGCGCGATGCTGGGTAAGCGGATGCAGGCGCGAGCCGACGCCGCCTGCGAGAATGATTGCCAGAGTTTTGTCGAGCATCAGGATGCCTGAAGTTGATCGGGTGACAGAATGCCTGTTCTGCAAGTCATGTGCCGCCGCGGAATCCGCCAATTCAGTGCACAGCTGCGACGCAGGTCATCCTGATGTGCACCGTCTGCGGGCAGGCGCCCGCCTCGCGATGCCTCATAATGAGGCATTATGCCCGGTATCAGTGATGCTGATATGATCCTGGTCAAGGACGCGGGAAATCTTTTTGTCTAGAGTCGGGTCCGTTTAGCCGAACTTCGCGGAGAGCATGAAGATGAACCTGTTCAGCCTGATTATCGCCGGCCTGTTCGGCCTGTTGCTGGCGGCTTTTGCCGTACTGCTGACGGTCGCCATCGTGTTCAATCTTTCTGCGGGCAAACGCTACCGCGAGTCAATGGCCAGGCAGCTGGACAGCCTCAGACTGAGCAAAATGCTCACTGCCCTTGGCGTCGACATCGACACGTATCTGCATGGCGAACGCGCCGTGGATGTTCACAACCAGATGCAGCGCTGCGCCGGGTGCAATCAGGTCGAACAGTGCGATGAAAAGCTGGCGGGCGGGCAAATCGACAGCGGTGAAATCGGCTTCTGTGACAACGAGCAGTCGCTCGCAGAACTCATCGAACGGAGCAAGGCTCCGCCGTGCTAGGAGGTTGCGACCGACCGGGCGCAGGATTTCCTGTCCTGTAACCAGGCTTTCACGGCTGCCGGTTCATTGGCCACAACATTCAGGCATTCGGCTTCGCGTTCGGCGATGTCGTTATATCCAAGCGGTATGAACTCTTCCAGAATTTGCGCGTAACAGTCGAGCAATCTGCGATTGCCCCGCTCGAGTCCGGTAATGATTCCCAGGCCGGTAGGCTTGGTCGCCACGTTGATGATTTCCAGATCAGGCCGGTATTTTTTCAGGCACGGAATCAGCTTCCAGACATCACCGCTCCAGAAATTGGTGGTGCGTTCGCGCGCCGACGTGACAGCCTCCAGCGGGATACAATCATGGATCGCTACCACTGTGTGCGGGTCAGCACAGGCTTCTATATTGATGAAATCGCGCAATGCCGCTTCGAAAACGTGCATGCCATCGATAAAAGCGAAGGCAACCGGCTGACGGCCCAGCAGTTCATGCAGGTTCTGTTCGGCAAAAAAGGCGTCACTGGTTTGCGCAAAGATTTCACACCGCGGCGGCAGCGCTACCTGGATGCGCGGCTCCGGATCGACGCCAACGCAACGCGTGCGCGGCTCCGCCAATGCCATCGACTGCCCCGTCTCCACGCCAATCTCGACATAGTTGGCCGGCTTCAGCCATTGATGCAACTGGCGAAGCAGCGTTGTATAGCGTTCGCCGGGGAATTTCAGTTCGGCCAGCGACAGATGCGCTTTCAGGTAATCGGGCTGCAACTCGAGCACGCGGTGAAATGACTGCACAGCCTGATCGGACTGTCCGGCCTTGCGCTGCGCCAGACCCAGATCAAAACAGGCATCGGTACTGGCAGGATTGGCCGCGACTGCTTTCCGGAGCCATTCTATTGCGTCATGCGGCTGCCCGGCTTCAATCAGGGACTGACCCAGCAGGTGCAGCACATCGAAATGCGCAGGCACCAGTTGCAGAATTCTGCGATATCCGGCCTGAGCCTCGGCGTGGCGCTGGTGCTGGTGAGCCTCTGCCGCCTGACGGAAGATTTCCGCCAGTTGTTTGCCGCTCATGCCGTTCGACATGCCGGACCCTTGATATAACTCGTTGATTTGCCTGTGTCAGGCCTTTGTTTGACAGCGCACATGCATTAGAAAAAGCAAGGATCAGGCCAGCCGGACTTCTGCGCCCGAACGCGGCCGCAGCGTCAGAAAATCAAATCTCCCGCGTCGCCTGGAAACGCACGCCCGGAAACCGCTCCATGGCAAGATCCAGATTCACGCGCGTGGGCGCGATATACACCAGTTCATCGGCCTGATCGAGCGCCAGATTGTCGTAAGCCTTGTCGCGCAGTCGCTGCAGCTCTTTCGGGTCGTCAGATTCGACCCAACGCGCGGTCGCCACCGCCACTGGTTCGAACAGGCACTCGACCTTGTATTCGTCCCTGAGACGTTGCGCGACCACATCGAACTGCAACACACCCACTGCGCCCAGAACCAGATCATTGTTTTTCAACGGACGGAACAACTGGGTAGCGCCCTCCTCGCTCAGCTGTACCAGCCCTTTTTGCAGGGCTTTCATGCGCAGCGGATCTTTCAGAACCGCACGCCGGAACAGTTCCGGCGCAAAGCTGGGAATGCCGGTGTACTTGAGCTCTTCGCCCTGCGTGAACGTATCACCGATGCGGATAGTGCCGTGGTTATGCAAGCCGATGATGTCGCCCGGGTAGGCTTCCTCGACGTGTCCACGATCAGCCGCCATGAAGGTCATGGCATTCGCCACCTGCACATCACGACCGATACGCACGTGGCGCATCTTCATGCCTTTTTTATAGGCGCCGGAACAGACCCGGAAAAAGGCGATTCGATCCCGGTGCTGCGGGTCCATGTTCGCCTGAATCTTGAACACGAAACCCGTCAGCTCCGGTTCGAGCGGCTCGACGCAACGCGTGGTGGTGTCCCGCGGCAGCGGCGGCGGCGCATGTTCGACGAAGTAGTCGAGCAACTCCTGCACGCCAAAGTTATTGATCGCCGATCCAAAGAACACCGGGCTCAGTTCGCCGCGCAAATAGGCGTCCTTGTCGAAACGGTGACTGGCGCCCTGCACCAGCTCGATATCCTGACGCAACTCATCAGCCTGGGTACCCAGCACCTCATCCAGCAGCGGGTTGTTCAGGCCATTGATGGATTTGACTTCGTGCCGCCGGCTGCTGTCACCCGCAGTGTGCAGGAACACCTTGTCATCTTCGATGTGATACACACCCTTGAAGCGCTTGCCCATGCCGATCGGCCAGGTAATGGGCGCACATTTTATATCGAGTACCTGCTCGACTTCATCGAGCAGCTCGATTGCCTCGCGGCCTTCGCGATCGAGCTTGTTGATGAAGGTGAAAATCGGCGTGGTACGCAGCCGGCATACCTCCATCAGTTTGATGGTGCGCGCCTCGACCCCCTTGGCAACGTCGATCACCATGAGCGCCGAATCCACAGCCGTTAGCGTACGATAGGTGTCTTCCGAAAAATCTTCATGGCCGGGCGTATCGAGCAGATTGACCATCGCGTCGCGGTAAGGAAACTGCATGACCGAGGAAGTTACGGAGATACCGCGCTGCTTTTCCATCTCCATCCAGTCGGAGGTGGCATGACGCGCAGCCTTGCGGCCTTTCACGGTGCCGGCGAGCTGAATCGCACCCCCGAACAACAACAGCTTTTCGGTCAGGGTGGTCTTACCCGCGTCGGGATGCGAAATGATGGCGAAAGTGCGGCGGCGTACCGCTTCGTCGGCGATGATACTCATACTGCTGGGAATTTATCTGCTTCGGAAATAACGCATTATAACACACGCCAAACTTTCACCGCAGACTTAGAAGCTCAGGCTGCCAAGTGCCTTGCGCTGGATCAGCAGCAGATCGCCGAGATTAAACACGCCATCGGGCTGCGGCACGCCGGCCACCAGAGGCGCTACATCGCCATGCCCCAGCTGATCCGCGGTCGGTGTAAGCTGGCCCAGCACGATCTGCAACCCGATCAGGACATCACGCACATCAACCAGCTGATCGCCATTCAGGTCGCCGTCGGCTATGGCGGGATAGCTGGCTCCATCCAGAGGATCACTTCCCGCCGCCACTTCTTCTCCATCGTCGAATCCATCGCCATCGCTGTCCGGGAGCAGCGGATCAGTCTCATAAAGCGTCAGTTCATCGCCGTCCAGCAGCGTATCCCCGTCGCTATCCGGATTAGCCGGATCGGTTCCAAGGATGCACTCTTCAAAATCGCTGAGTCCGTCATTGTCGCTGTCGGCGGTGCTGCCGTTGTCGATCAGCGGACAGCTGTCGCAGCTGTCGCCTATTCCGTCGCCATCGCTGTCGGTCTGATCCGGATTGTGATTGTTCACGCAGTTATCGCAGCTGTCGCCAATCCCGTCTCCGTCACTGTCGGCCTGGGTCGGATTGGAAATCAACGGACAGTTATCAATGTCATCGCAAACGCCATCTGCATCCGTGTCCCTGCAGCGCAGCATCAACAGCGGCTCCTGAATGCCATCAGGATCATCCGCGCAATGGCCATTCGCGCTATTAGCGCAGGGCGCCGGATCCGCCGCTGCCAGCAGCGCCGCCTTGACTGTGGCAGGCGAGGCTCCCGGATTCTCCATCATGTAGAGCGCCGCCGCTCCCGCCACATGCGGCGCGGCCATGCTGGTGCCACTGATCACCGCGGTACCGCCCCCGAACCATGTCGAGCGTATCCGCACCCCGGGCGCCATGATGTCCACGCCGGAACCGAAGTTACTGAAACAGGCGAATGAATCGTCGACATTTTCAGTACAGGTTGAAAATGCGACACTGCCGCTGCCCGTTCCACCCGATTGGCCGTCGAAGTCCGCAAGCGCGGAAACGGTAATGCCCTGCGGGTGACCGGCGGGATAGCGTGTCGAGACGTCAAGGCGGTCATTGCCGGCTGCCAGTATATAGGTCACTCCGGCCGCGACAGAGTTGCTGATGGCATCATGCAGCGCCTGCGAGAAGCTCTCGCTGGTGAGACTCATATTGGCCGCTTCGATTTCCGAGGCACGGGCGGTCACATAATCAACGCCGGCGATAACAATCGAGATGGAGCCACTGCCGCTGTTATCCAGCACCTTGACCCCCCACAGACGCGCTCCCGGCGCGACGCCGACCACGCCGCTGTTGTTATCGAGCGCCGCCGCAGTACCGGCGACATGGGTGCCGTGACCGTTCCCATCATCCGCGCCTGCATCGCCTTCTTTACAGGACGCATTGAATCCCTTGCTGCTGCACAGGGCATAACGGTAGACATTCAGATCGGGATGATCCAGATCGACACCGGTGTCGAGAATCGCAATATCGACATTCACCCGATCATCGACATGATCAATATTGGCCGCGGGATCCTGTTCGGCATTGATCCGGTCGATCCCGGTCGGCAGCGTCTGGGCGGCCAGAGTCACAATCTGATCCGGCTCGACATATGCCACCCGCGGATCCTGCTGAAGGGCCCGCAGGCGCCCGGGCGGCACGATGACCGCGGCTCCCTGCAGCGCATGGCGGTACTTGAAACTGACGCCGAGACCGAGGGTGCGTGCCAGTTCATCGGTTACCGGTCCACTCTGCACACCGCCCTTGTAGACGACGATATAGCTTCCGGGGATGATGCCCGACCGCTGTTCCGGTGCGGCCACAGCAGCGTTGGCCGGACATAGGATCGCAACCAGCAACAGGCTCTGGCAGAGCACCAGCACTTTCAGGTCGATCCGGTATTTAAATATCTGCACTAGCTTCCCGGTATTGCTTTTTATTCATAGCCATCAGCGGAGAGCTATGCAGAAACTACGCCATGACGATTTTGTCATTAGCTTCAATTAGTTGAGGTGGAGATACTACAACAGAACATTCCCTACAAGTAATTTCGTAAATTGTCCCGACAGACATCGGCCGGTTCAACCACTCACAGAACGACGTTTAATACTTTCCGAACAATAGGTTACTGGAATCAGGGATATCAGTTATCCACCGCTTGTGTAAATAAACAAATTCGACAACCCTGACATTTATGCCAGCTCGAGAGCCAGCAGCAACGCATCCTCGCGCCCTTTGTCCGCGGGATAATAATTCGGACGCACACCTGTTTCGTTGAATCCGAGCTTGTAATACAGATTCACCGCCGCAGTATTCGACGGCCGCACCTCGAGCATCACCACTCTGGCGCCATGCCGGCGTGCCACGTGAATAAAATGTTCCATTAGTCGCGCGCCGATACCCTGCCGCTGCATCTCCGGGCGCACTGTCAGGTTGAGAATATGAGCCTCACCTACCGCTACGCTCATGACTCCATAGCCATCGATACGCCCCGCCGTTTCCAGACACCAGCAGCAATAGCCGACCCGCAGACAGTCACGGAAGATCCCGATGGTCCAGGGATACGGATAGGCCCGGCGTTCGACCTCCATCACTTCCGGCAGGTCGTCTACATTCAGAGGGCGCAGATTGGGCTCGCTGGACAGAAGAGCGCTCACGCCGACCCCTCCACGGACCGCCTCGCCAGCTTCAGATCTTCCCAGGCGCTGCGTTTTTCTGAGGGCGTACGCATCAGGTACGCCGGATGATAAGTGGCGATCAGGGGAACTCCTGTATCGCGGAAGCTATGCACGCTGCCGCGCAACTTGCCGAGCGGCAACCTGCTGTGCAGAAGGCTCTGGGCAGCGATCCGGCCCAATGCGAGAATCATTTTCGGCTGGACCAGATCGATCTGACGCAGCAGATACGGTTCGCAACAGGCGGCTTCTTCCGGCTTCGGGTCGCGATTGTCCGCTGGGTGGCATTTTACAATGTTCGTAATGTAGACCTGATCGCGGTTCAACCCGATGGCCAGCAACATCGAGTTAAGCAACTGTCCGGCGCGGCCTACAAAAGGTTCGCCCTCCAGGTCTTCGTCTTTACCCGGCGCTTCGCCAATGATCAGCCAGTCCGCATTGGGGTCGCCGACGCCAAACACAATCTGCGTACGACTGCGATGCAAGGCACATTGCGTACAACCGGAGACACGTTGTTGCAGCGCATCCCAGTCGAGATGCGCCACAGTGTCCCCCTGTTTCTCCGGCTGCAACTGCCAGGGCTGGATACCCATGGCATCCAGGTATTGCAGCTGCCTGACTGTTGCGTGCCTAGACATCGCCCCGCTGCGGATGCTCCCGTCCTTCCGGCCGGATAATCTTGTTCAGCGCATTGACATAGGCGCGGGCTGACGCAATAACGATATCCGTATCAGCACCGAGACCATTGACGATGTGTCCGCCGCGCTCGAGGCGAACCGTAACCTCGCCCTGTGCATCGGTGCCGCTGGTGATGTTGTTCACCGAGTACAGCTGCAACTCTGTACCACTGTTGACTATCATTTCGATCGCCTTGAACGCAGCATCCACCGGGCCACCGCCGCTGGAGTTGGCGTGCTTTTCCTCGCCGTTGACACTAAGCGTGATACTGGCATCCGGTGTCTCGCCGGTTTCTGAACAAACTTTCAGAGCGATCAATTTGAACTGCTCGTTCTCGGCATCGAGACTCAGCTCGGACACCAGCGCCTGGAGGTCCTCGTCATAGATCTCGTGTTTCTTGTCAGCAAGATCCTTGAAGCGGGAAAAGGCCTCGTTAAGCCCTTCTTCCGAGTCAAAAGCAATGCCCAGCTGTTCGAGGTGCGTGCGGAATGCATTGCGGCCGGAGTGTTTGCCGAGCACAATGCGGTTGGCAGTCCAGCCGACGTCCTGGGCACGCATGATTTCATAGGTCTCGCGACTCTTCAGCACACCGTCCTGATGGATACCGGATTCGTGGGCAAAGGCGTTGGCACCGACGATCGCTTTGTTCGGCTGTACCACAAAACCGGTGACACCTGAGACGAGTCGCGAACAGGTCATGATATTGGTGGTGTCGAGCCGGGTATCGCAGGGGAAAATATCCTGACGGGTACGTACCGCCATTACCACTTCCTCCAACGACGCGTTGCCCGCGCGTTCGCCAAGGCCATTAATCGTGCATTCGACCTGGCGCGCACCATTCAATACCGCGGACAACGAATTGCCCACCGCCAGCCCAAGGTCGTTGTGGCAATGCACCGAGAACACCGCCTTGTCTGCATTCGGCACCCGCTCTATGAGATTCGCGATCAACTGGCCGAACTGATGCGGCAGGTTATAACCCACAGTGTCGGGAATATTCACCGTCGTCGCGCCGGCATCAATGACGGCTTCCAGAACGCGGCAAAGAAAATCCAGTTCCGAACGTCCGGCATCCTCGGGAGAGAATTCCACATTATCGGTGTATTTTCGGGCCCGCGTGACGGCTTTCACCGCCTGCTCCAGCACCTGGTCCGGCTCCATTCGCAACTTCATTTTCATATGGATGGGTGAAGTTGCGATAAAGGTATGAATACGCGCCGACGCTGCGTCCTTCAATGCTTCACCGGCGCGATCGATATCGCGGTCCAGCGCGCGCGCCAGACCGCACACGGTGGAGTCTTTCACCGCGCGAGCCACGGCCTGTACCGCCTCGAAATCGCCAACACTGGCGATCGGGAATCCCGCCTCGATAACATCCACCCGCATGCGCTCCAGAGCCCGGGCAATACGAACCTTTTCATCCCGGGTCATCGATGCGCCCGGGCTCTGTTCGCCGTCACGCAAGGTGGTGTCAAAAATGATTAATCGATCGCTGCTCATGCTCTGCTCCATTGCGGCATCCGCCGCCTACAGCGCCCACAGCATACCAAAGCTGAATGCTGCGACGCATCAAATTATGTCAGGTTTTCTGGATGTTGCGTTTAGCCTCGCCAGGCGGGTGTCGTATCAGCCGCGCAGCGGCAGTCGTAGCAGGGCAAGCAGCGACAACAGGCGGAAGAAACCGCCGGTCGTGAAGATGGTCAGATTGTCGCTGTAGTGGGGCATGAATTCAGATTCGTTCGTTCGAGCCATAAATATAAGGGGTGCGGTGCGGGATAGCAAGCCAGATCTATAAGACTACAAATGAAACAGGGTCCCGCAGGACCCTGTTTGCGATTGCGCAGTCGATGTGTCAGCGCCGGCGACGGCGCGCGATCCCGACCAGTCCGATCAGGCCTGAGCCAAACAACCAGACTGCAGCCGGCACCGGCACGACCGCGACTCCCGCGGACGTGGTGCCCAGCAACGAAGGCGCAGCGCTGGCGTTGCTGATATCCAGCCTTACGCCAGAGAAGGTTCCGCTACCAAAGATGCTCGCCAGATCGAGACTGGACGCGAATATACCGTAATCAGTCGAAGTGCCAGTGCCGCCAGGAGATGGCGTTGAAGAATTGTAACCGGTGTAGCCAGCGCCGGCCTGAAGGTTGAAATCCCAGAACGAACCGTTCAGCGTGCCGTCCAGCAGCGTCACCCGCCCCGAATGTCCGGCATCACCAACGAACAACATCGCCAGATCGACACTGGAAACATCGAACAGTGCTGCACTACTGAAATAAAGATCCACGCTCGCCGGAGCAGAACTGCTATAAACCCAGGTTGCTCCGTTTCCATCGGCCATGCTGTTAGCTTCAGTGCCTGCACCGCCCGGCACCCAGTTGGACTGGTAAGCGCCGACGGAAGCATCCAACTGGTCAGCGACATTCAGGAAATCAAAGCCGGCAACTGAAACAGCCAGCGACTGCTGACTCAACAGCGCCAGACCCAGACCCAATAATACGTTCTTCATATTCTTCTCCTGAATTCCAGATTTCTAGTTTGCCACTACCTGTGGCGCCTATTGCACCACCACAGGTGCTGTTCGCGGATCGCCCACAGGCGGTAGCACAGAGGTACCGGGCAGCACTACCGGTTCCGACACCACGAGCACATCCCGTGGATCCCCGACCGGGGGTGGCGTTCCCGGTATATTTGGCACTACCACTGGCGGGCGCGGATCCCCGACCGGTGGCGGATTGCCAGGCGGGTTCGGCACTATGATCGGCGGCGGGTTCGGCGGCACAACAACCGGCGGTGGAGTCGATGGATCAATACCAATAGCCAGCACGGTGGGCCCAAAGGGCTCTTCCGGGCGCGTATTATTCAACGCAACCGGTGTATCAGTCGCGACATAAGGCTCGATACCACCCGCCGCCGGGCTCAGTACCGCCCAACGACCGTAGGAATACACCGAATCCTGTTCGTTTTCCTGTGCTGAAACAAGCGATTGGCCAGCGCTGACTACAAGCGCCAGGCCAAGCATCGCGAAATGTCTGGTCGTGTTCATCAGTGATTTTCCTAAATAACTTAACCAGTCCAGAAGAGACCGGTAGCATATCCATTGCAATGACTATGCCGTAACCGGAATTACCTTGTTTTACCGTCGCTTACAGGCGACGTTTCAAAGGCTGTCAGTGTTATGGCGAAAACAATGTAAATTTACCCGACACAGCACAGTTACGGCAGCTCTGTTGCAGGCCTATAAAACAGTTTGTATTCCAGCCGGTTATCTAACCCGTACCAATCACCTCAACCGCAGCTCCAGCTGTAATATCTTCCGACACCTGTTAGCTGCTAGAAACTGCGCGACAGCATCAGCATCGTCTGATACCGCGTATAGGTATAGAGCCCGCTGATGTTCGAATCGTTGAACGTGCGCTCCCAGAAAGCATTCACCACCCAGTTTTTCAACAGATCGTCATCGTTCCTGAACGTGTGGGTGAGACCGAGTGTCGCGAGGTATTCCTGATCGCGCCGTTCCTTGTTGAAGACTGGTGTATCACCCTGGTAGTAAAAATCAGAGTAGCGACCGCGCGCATAGGCCGTCCCGTTCGGCCAGGGTATGCCACTGATACCGGCATTGATCTGGCCGCCGGTATAAGCAAACTGGTTATCGTCAGCATTAAAACCAACGGCTCGCGCGCCGGCGGTCAACGAGAATCTGCGATTATCGAGATAGCGACTGAGGGTAAGACCGACATAGCCATAATCGCCTTCACGTCCTTCATCTTCATTGCGATGATAGCTGCGGTAGGAATAGTTGCCCTCCAAACTCAGTTCACCATTGTTGAACTGCCAGGTCACAGCGGGTTCGACGCTATTGATCCAGCTGAGCGCATGGCCGGCCAGGGTCAGGTAATCGCTGCGTAACTGCAGGGAGGCCCGCCACTTGCGCAACATCAGGATAGCCGGACCGGTGTTGATGCTGGCGACCATCATGTCGTAGTCATTCTGCTCGTGATAACGCCGCCAGTAGACACTGGCACCGCTCTGCCACAGCAGTGCCGCGCTCTGCTCGCCCAGTTCCACGCGCTTCCCCGACTGGTAGAGATGATCGAATCCGGCATTCCCGATATAGGCATTATCAGACTGGCTCAATGATTCCGGCGCCAGTGTCAAAGTTGTATCTCCCACCCGCACCCCGGCGACGGTGGGCCCCACATTGACGTTCGTATCGTGCATGATGCCGGCAGCAATAAACGGCGTGAAATTGTGTTTTTCGCCATATTGCTCGGCGTCGCGGCGCACCTGCGCAAGAAATGCCAGGATGGTGACGCGCACTTCCGGTGGGGTGGCAGGATCGTCCAGAACCTGGCTGGCTAGCCGCTCGGCTTCCTCGTAGCGCATGGACCGGTAGTAGGCGAGAGCCAGCTCCAGTTTGGCGCGGTGCAGTTCCGGCTCATCGTCAAGAATCGTGCTGAAGGCGCGGATGGCGGATTTCAGCCGCTGCTCCTCCAGTGCCTCCATGCCTTCCCTGAACAGGGCTTCATTCGCGGTCTGCCCAACGGTTGGCACCGGGTCGGTCAGCGGGATTTGTTCTTCCTGCGCACTTGCCGCAAGTGGTGCGGCGAGCAAAATCGAAAAGAGAATCGTTCCAATGCGGCTTTTATCCCTGATTATTGCTTGAACCATTATCCTTCCCCAGTTAATTTACGCGCGTGAACCCGGATTTTTTTTGTACCGTCTTCATCTGGCGACGGTTCGTTCGCATACTAAAAGAGTTGGCCGGCAAAGACAATTGACCTATAACAAGCTATTTTCGCTGCCGGCCCTGATGCTGGCCGGCTTCTGGCTCGGCCTGCATACCACGCCCGGACATGCCGCGTTCAACGACGACCTGTTCGGCTATCGACAAAGCCAGCAAGCCGACATGGGCATATTCACGCAATGGCTGGGCGCCCTGCAACGCCATATTCTGCTCGATACGCCGGATGGAGGTTGCAATGCGACGCAATTCAACCGCTGCCATCTCGACGACTGGCTGGCGTTCCTCGAGAGCCTGCGCGAGCGTCCGCGCGCCGAACAACTCAAGGCCGTGAACAGCTTTGCGAACCGCAGGAACTATGTGCTGGATATCGATAACTACGGCGTCGAGGACTATTGGGCAGTGGTGCGGGAATTTCTCGACAACAACGGCGACTGCGAGGACTACGCCCTCACCAAACTGTTTTCGCTTTTATGGCTGGGCTTCGCCAGCGAAGAACTGCGCATCGTGGTGCTGCAGGATACCAACCTTCGCGTACCACATGCGGTACTGGCGGTAGCACAGAACGATGATATCCTGATTCTCGACAACCAGACGCGCGACGTGATTTCACACCGGGACATCGTGCATTACGCACCGGTGTATTCAATCAATGAGCAGCACTGGTGGATCCACCTACCGGATTAAACGGACAGCGCACTGTGAAAACATCAATCACCCGACCCGTATGGGGGGGCATTCTCGCGCTGGTCGCCATCCTCATTGCCGGCAGCCTGCTCATCAGTGCCTACGTGCAGAAAGAACGCCAGCGCGACCTCGACGCCTGGTCGATCCGTCTCGGCCAGGTGGCAGAGACGCGGGTGCGGGCCATAGAAGACTGGTTGGCACTGCAGCAGCAGTCCCTGAATGAACTTGCCAGCAATGCTTCCCTGCAACTGTATCTCTGGCAGCTCAGCCAACAGCGGGAGACTGCCGATTCCAGCGACGAACCGGCCCAGCTCGGTTACCTGCGCAACCTGATCCTGGCCAGCGCCGAGCGTTACGGGTTCACAGCGAACGGACAGCAGTCACTGATTACCGCGAATGTCCCGCAGCGGCGCGCCAATGGTCTGGCACTGTTCGATGCCAGGCAGCACCGGGTGGTGGCGACTGCGGGGATGCCGGAAATCGGTGCCGCCCTCGGATCGGCGGTCGAGCGCGCGCAGCAAACCGGCCGCGTGACGTTCAGCGAGCTGGTACTGGACGCCCATGATCGCGTGTTGCTCGGCATTGCCGTGCCGGTACCCGCGGTGCTGGGCGCGCAGGCCGACAGCGGCAGCAGTGGCGTGATACTCGGCGTGCACGATGCCGCCCGTACATTGTTTCCGCTGTTGAATACCGGAGTTGCGCTGACAGCTGGTGACGAATCACTGCTACTGAAGAGCGAAGACCGGCAGGTGCTGTACCTGTCTCCCACGCGTGGCGGCGGTGTGCCGACGCGCAAATCGCTGCCACTGGACCGCTCCAGTCTCGCGGCCGCCGTGGCCGTAACCGAGCCCGGCAGCTTCGGCGTGTTCCGCAATTATCTTGGCCATGCGGTACTCGCCACCAGCCGCAGCGTACCCGGGTCGCCATGGGTCCTGAGCCAGCAGGTTGATGCGGGCGAAGCGCTGCAGGAATCGAATCGACACCGGCGTTTCATAATCACCTCATTCTCGCTGTTGCTGTTTTTCTTCGCAGCGATTCTGGTGGCGGCCTGGCGGCATGGCAGCAGTGTACGTGCGCAACACGATGCCGAAGCATTGCGCAACAAGTCGCTGGCACTGCAGAAACAGACCGAACTGCTGCATGCTGTAACTGATAACACTGAAGCACTGATAATGCTGCTCGATGATCAGCAGCAACTTCTGTTTGCCAACACCCGCCTGGCAAAGCTGGTTAATGCAGATGCGCAGGAACTGGCAGGGCAGTCACTGGCCGCCGTCATCGGACCTGCCAATGCACAGCCGCTTCTCGCTACTATCGAACAGCTGCATACGAGCAGCGCGATACAGCACTGCACCCGGAAAATGTCCATCGGTGGAGACACGCGAATCTTCCAGTGTTCAATAGTGCCCGTCGACCGGCTGGGCGAACGGTTCAATGCCGTTCTGCTGGTATTGCAGGACACCACGGCGCTGCATCTTGCACAGCGTAAACACGCGACTCTGCTGCGCCGGCTCGTCGATACACTCATGCAAGTCGTCGACCTTCATGATCCGTACTCCGCGAACCACTCCGCACGCATGGCAGAAGTCGCCAACGCCATTGGTCGCGAACTCAAACTCGGCAAGGCGGACCGGCAGACCCTGGACATGGCCGCCAGTCTGGCCAATCTCGGCAAGATATTCGTGCCCAGAGAAATGCTCACAAAAACCGAACCACTGACCGACGCCGAACAGGACCTGCTACAGCGTCACGTGCAGTATGGCGTGGAAATGCTCGAGGATCTGGAATTCGAGGGACAGGTACTGGATACCATCCGGCAGAAACAGGAACATCTCGATGGCAGCGGCTATCCGCAGGCATTGAGTGGAGATGACATTCTGCTGACCGCGCGGATTCTGGCTGTCGCCAATGCGTTTGTCGCGCTGGTCAGTCCACGCGCCTATCGCGATGCAATCAGCATTCAGGCGGCACTGGATCGACTGCTGCAGGATGCCGGTGTGAAGTATGACCGCCACGTGATCGCCGCTCTGTTCCACGTCGCCGAGAACCGCAGAGACTGGTCAGACTGGCAAACCACGATCTGATAAGAAATCAGGACTGTGATTTGCGCTGCTTGCGCCGCTGGCGAATCTGGTAAAGCGTGACAACCGGACCTGAGGCGACGTACAGCAGAAATCCGAAAAACAGAACGCTGGGCGGGTCGCTGGAAACCACCACGAACACCAGCACCACCACAAACATCGCCACGAATGGCACCCGATTCTTGAAGTCGATTTCCTTGAAGCTGTAATAGCGCACATTGCTGACCATCAGTGCGCCGGCACTAACCGCCAGCAGGGCGCCGAGAATCCACATATCACTGCCGGCCAGACCCTGGGCACTGCTGAACCAGACCAGCCCCGCCAGCAGCCCGGCCGCGGACGGACTCGGAAGCCCCTGGAAATAATGCTTGTCCGCCGTCGCAACCTGGGTATTGAAACGCGCCAGGCGCAGGGCTGCAGAAGCCGTATAGATAAACGCCGCCAGCCAGCCAAGGTTAGACAGCAGCCCGCCCTGTTCGATCATGGTGCGCAGCGTCCACTGGAAAATCACCAGCGACGGCGCCAGGCCAAAGCACACCATATCGGAGAGGCTGTCGTACTGAACACCGAATTCACTTTGGGTATTGGTCAGGCGTGCAACCCGGCCATCGATACCATCCATGACCATGGCGATAAAAATAGCAATTGCGGCAACTTCGAAGTTGTTGCCCATGGCCGCAACAATGGCGTAAAAGCCGGCAAACAGGCCTGCCGTGGTGAACAGATTCGGCAACAGGTAAATACCGCGACGGCGGGGAGTGGGTGTGTTGGGCGTGTCTTCTTCCATATATGTGCCGGTTTCGTCTCAGAGCTACTTGTGTACAAGTGTAGCGATTACATCTGATCCTGCTTTCACCTGCGCCCCGGGCTGCACCTGCGGACGACTGTTGGCCGGCAGATAAACATCGACCTTGCCGCCCATGTGGATGTAACCGCAGCGCTGTCCCTGTCCGATGCGCTCCCCGATACGCACAAAGCAGCGCGGCAGATTCCGCAGCGGACCGCGGTGCATAACCACCACCAGGTCATCATCTTCATCGGTTTTCAGCCACACCCCGTGCGGCTGATCATCACCGGCGGTCGAATTGCGTGGTTCCAGGATCTTGCCCTCTACCGGGCTACGGGTGCTGTAGACGCCGGTGCGTCTCATTTCGACTGACAGACGGATTGCATCCCGTTCCAGATAGGGATCGCGGACTTCATCAACCGACATGACCACGCCATCCGCCGGACTGACCACCGCCAGTGGGCTGGAGGAAATTTCCCTGCGCGGATCACGAAAGACATACACGACAAACAGACACAGCAACCAGAGAGGAATCGACCAGACCCAGCCTGCGATCTGCAAGACAACCAGGGCGGCAATGATGCACAGTGCCAGCGGCAGCCAACCTGGCCGGGCAAAATAGGGATAGCGATTCTGAATCATGCGTAAGCGTGATTATAGCAATCGGGGAGTAACACCAGAGGGGCCGCTGACGCGGCCCCGGTGATGATCTCAGTTAACCTGTTTATCGACGATTTTATTTTCGGAGATCCAGGCCATCATGCTGCGCAGTTCCGCGCCCACCTTCTCGATCGGGTGCTCCCGACCGAGCCGGCGCTTGGCCTTGAGCGTCGCCGCACCCGCCTGGTTCTCGAGGATAAATTCGCGCGCGAACTCGCCGTTCTGGATTTCGGTCAGGATTCGCTTCATCTCGGCTTTGGTTTCGGCATTGACCACTCGCGGACCGCGCGTCAGATCTCCGTATTCGGCAGTGTTGGAAATCGAGTAACGCATGTTCGCGATACCGCCTTCATACATCAGATCCACAATCAGTTTCAGTTCATGCAGGCATTCGAAATAGGCCATTTCCGGCGCATAACCGGCTTCAGTCAGGGTCTCGAATCCGGCCTGCACCAGTGCTGTGGCGCCGCCGCAAAGCACTGCCTGCTCGCCAAACAGATCGGTTTCCGTCTCTTCGCGGAAGCTGGTTTCGATGACCCCGGCGCGACCACCGCCGTTCGCGGAGGCGTAGGATAATGCAATGTCCTTGGCCTTGCCGCTGGCATCCTGGAACACCGCGATCAGGGACGGTACGCCGGCGCCCTGCTTGTACATGGAGCGCACCAGGTGACCCGGACCTTTGGGCGCAATCATGATCACGTCGAGATCGGCACGCGGTTCAATCTGCTCAAAATGGATATTAAACCCGTGCGCAAACGCCAGCGCTGCACCTTTCCGGATATTCGGTTCGATGCTGTCGCGATACAATTTGGCCTGATGCTCGTCCGGCGCCAGGATCATAACGACATCGGCACCTTTCACCGCATCGACAATCGGCTTGACGACCAGCCCGGCATTTTTTGCCTTGGCTTCGGAAATGGAGCCCGGCCGCAAACCTACGGTGACGTCGACGCCGGATTCTTTCAGGTTATTGGCATGGGCGTGGCCCTGCGAACCGTACCCGATAATGCTGACCTTCGATCCTTTGATGATGGACAGGTCGGCGTCCTTGTCATAGTAAATATTCATCGCCATTGCTTTGCACCCTAACTGGTTTTTAAATTCATATTACACGCGTAAGGACTTTTCGCCGCGTGCGATTCCCATCACGCCGGACCGGACAACTTCAATGATGTCGGTCTCGGCCATGGCTTCGACAAAGGCATTCAGCTTGGCGCTGGTGCCGGTAACTTCGATGGTATAGATCTTGTCGGTGACGTCGATGATGCGACCGCGAAATATGTCCGACAGGCGTTTCACCTCTTCGCGCGCCGGGCCGATCGCCCGCGTCTTGATCAGCATCATTTCGCGTTCGATATGCGGGCCTTCCTGCATGTCCATGAGCTTGACGACATCGATCAGCTTGTTGAGCTGCTTGGTGATCTGCTCGACCACTTCATCGGTGCCGGTTGTCACCAGCGTCATGCGCGACAGCGATTCGTCTTCGGTCGGCGCCACGGTCAGCGATTCGATGTTATAGCCGCGCGCCGAAAACAGGCCTGCCACCCGTGACAGCGCGCCTGCTTCGTTTTCCATCAATATAGAAAGAATGTGCCGCATGCTACACCAGAATCATTTCATTTTGGCCGGCGCCGGCCGGGATCATCGGATAGACGTTTTCCGACTGGTCGGTAATAAAATCCATAAAGACCAGCCGATCTTTCATCTTGAATGCTTCCTTGAGTGCCGGCTCGACATCTTCGGGTCTGGTGATCTGCATGCCCACGTGGCCGTAACTCTCGGCCAGCTTGACGAAGTCGGGCAGCGACTCCATGTAAGACATGGCGTAACGGCCGTCATAGAAGAACTGTTGCCACTGCCGCACCATGCCAAGGTAGCGATTGTTCAGATTGATGATCTTCAACGGCAGACTGTACTGAAGACAGGTCGACAGCTCCTGTATACACATCTGGATACTGCCCTCGCCGGTCACGCAGGCCACGGCGTCTTTCGGATGTGCGAACTGCACGCCCATGGCCGCCGGCAGCCCGAAGCCCATGGTGCCCAGTCCGCCGGAATTGATCCAGCGGTTCGGCTTGTCGAACTTGTAGAACTGCGCCGCCCACATCTGATGCTGACCCACATCGGAGGTCACATAAGCGTTTCCGCGCGTAATCTTGTAGAGAGACTCCAGCACCGCCTGCGGCTTGATCAAATCGCTGTCGCGATCGAACTTCAGACAGTCCATGGCGCGCCATTCCTCGATCTGCTTCCACCAGGACTGGAGCGCCGCGGCATCCGGCTTGCCTTTGGTCTCATTGAGCACCGTCAGCATTTCCTTGAGCACCTGGTCGACCGGCCCCACGATCGGCACGTCGACCTTCACGTTCTTGGAAATACTGGCCGGATCGATATCAATATGGATGATCTGCGCAGTGGGACAGAATTTATCGATGTTACCGGTAACCCGGTCGTCGAAACGCGCGCCGATCGCAATCAGCACGTCGCAGTGATGCATGCCCATATTGGCTTCATAGGTGCCGTGCATGCCGAGCATGCCGAGGCATTGCTTGTCAGTGGCGGGATAGCCGCCCAGCCCCATCAGCGTGTTGGTGATCGGAAAACCAAGCAGGCGGGTCAGCTGCACCAGCTGACTGCTGGCATTGGACAGGATCACGCCACCGCCAGTGTAGAGCATGGGCCGTTTGGCTGTCAGCATCAGGTCCACCGCTTTCCTGATCTGGCGCGGATGCCCTTTGGTAACGGGATTGTAGGAGCGCATGCTGACACGCTTCGGATAGTGGAATTCCGCTTTTGCAGTGCTGACGTCTTTTGGAATGTCTACGACAACCGGGCCGGGGCGTCCGGTGGTCGCGACGTAGAAAGCCTTTTTGATGGTCGTAGCCAGGTCGTTGACGTCCTTGACCAGAAAGTTATGTTTGACGCACGGGCGCGTGATACCCACGCTGTCGACTTCCTGAAACGCATCGTTACCGATCAGTGCCGTCGGTACCTGCCCGGTAAATACCACCAGCGGAATCGAGTCCATATACGCAGTGGCGATACCGGTCACTGCGTTGGTCGCGCCTGGACCCGAGGTTACCAGCACTACCCCGGGTTTGCCGGTGGAGCGCGAATAGCCATCGGCGGCGTGCGTCGCCGCCTGTTCGTGGCGCACGAGCACATGCTGGACTTTGTCCTGCTGGTAAAGCGCATCATAAATTGGCAATACAGCCCCGCCAGGATAGCCGAACAAATGTTCGACACCCTGTTCAGCAAGGCAGCGCACAAAAATCTCAGCGCCAGTCAGCTCCACCTGTTAAATCTCCCGATACCTGATAGCACAAAAAAACCAGAAAAAAAGCCCGTATATTCGGGCACATGCGCTATGCTCAGAGTTAGAACCGGCTAATATGCCATTCATTCCATGCAGAATCCAGCGATTCTTGGGACCAGCGGCCGATAATGCAAACCAGTCGCTTGCCCGGCCAGCGTTCGACGTGGTATCAATCCGCCAACCATCAATAAAGAGGTTCAAGCATGCGCTTCAGTCCTGTTCTTTCGATCATTCTGGCTCTCGCCGTGCTGCCTGTCAGTGCCGAGGTATATAAATGGAAGAGCGAAACCGGCGAGATCCAGTACGGCCAGTTCCCGCCGGCCGGCGTCGAGACCGAGCGCATGAGCTCCAGCGGCGTCAGGGCCCCGGCACCACAGCCTCAACCTGAAGATCCTGGCGCCGCATCGGAAGCCGATGCCGGCGCCGAATCCCCGGCCGGGTCCGCCGCACCGGTCCAGACCGAAGCCGAAAAAGCCGCCGCAGAACAGGCCGCTGCCGCGCAGCAGGAACAGCGCAGGCAAATTTGTGCGAGTGCCCGCAACAACCTGGGCATTCTGCAGCAGGGCGGGCATCGCCGGGTGCGTCTGCCTGACGGGACCGTTACCTATCTGACCGCCGAGCAGACCGAGGAGCGGATCGCGGCGGCCAAACAGCAGATCGAAGCCACTTGCGACCAGGAATAACCGCATGCCGATGCTGAAAATCCAGACCAACCAGCCGCTCGCGGCGCAACAGCGCCAGGCGCTCGTCAGCAAGGCATCGCAAGCAGTCGCCGATTTGCTGGGCAAGCCGGAACGCTATGTCATGGTCAGCCTGGAGCGCAATCCGGACATGCTGTTTGGCGGCAATGACGAGCCGCTCGCCTATCTCGAACTGAAAAGCATCGGTCTGCCGGAAAACCAGACCCCGCAGTTATCGGGTGCACTGGCCAGACTGCTGCACGACGAACTCGGTCTGGCCGCCGACCGGATCTACATTGAATTCGTCGCTGCCCCGCGGGCCATGTGGGGCTGGAACGGCAGCACTTTCTAAACCACTCATCGCCACCTGTACTCGTCTGCACGACATCGCTACAATCTGGCGCTCTTCACCAGCCCGATAAAACTGCACATGAGAGTTTCCCAGTTCCCGCTCGCCACCGTTAAAGAAACGCCCGCCGATGCGGAAATCGTCAGCCATCAGTTAATGATGCGCGCCGGCATGATCCGCAAGATCGCGGCCGGCATCTACAGCTGGCAGCCACTGGGACTGCGGGTGCTGCGCCGCGCCGAGGCGGTGGTGCGCGAGGAGATGAATCGCGCCGGGGCCCTGGAATTGTTGATGCCTGCGATACAGCCGTCCGAATTGTGGCAGGAGTCCGGACGCTGGGAGCAATACGGGCCTGAACTGCTGCGCCTGCGCGACCGCCATCAGCGCGACTTCTGCTTCGGCCCGACGCACGAGGAAATCATCACCGACCTGGTGCGCCGCGATATACGCAGCTATAAACAGCTGCCCGTCAATTACTACCAGATCCAGACCAAGTTTCGCGATGAAATCCGGCCGCGCTTCGGCGTCATGCGCGCGCGCGAGTTTCTGATGAAGGACGCCTATTCGTTCCACCTCGATAACGATTCTCTCGACAGCACCTACCAGCAGATGTACGACAGCTACACGCGCATCTTTACGCGCCTCGGCCTGGAGTTCCGCGCCGTGCGCGCCGACAGCGGTGCCATCGGCGGTGCCCTGTCGCACGAGTTCCATGTGCTGGCCGATTCCGGCGAAGACGCAATCGTGTTTTCCACCGAAAGCGATTACGCAGCCAACCTTGAACTCGCCGAAGCACTGGCGCCGGCTGGCGAACGCGCGCCGCCGTCGGCACCCAGGGAAATCGTCGACACGCCCGGGCAGCACAGCATCGACGCTGTGTCAAAGGCACTCGGCGTACCGCCGCAGCAGTGCCTCAAGACCCTGCTGGTCGAAGGTAGCGATGGCGGCGTGCTGGCCCTGTGTCTGCGCGGCGATCACAGCCTCAACGAAATCAAGGCCGACAAGCTCGAAGCGGTCGCCACGCCACTGACGCTCGCCAGCGAGGAACAGATTCGTGCCGTCGCCGGCTGCGGGCCCGGCTCGCTGGGTCCGGTGGATCTGGATATTCCAATCATTGCCGATCGTGCGGCCGCACATCTGGCTGACTTCGTGTGCGGCGCCAATATCGAAGGCAAGCATCTGACCGGCGTCAACTGGGGCCGCGACTGCAGGGAACCGGTCATTGCCGACATCCGCAATCTCGAAGAAGGCGACCCAAGTCCTGATGGCAAGGGCCAGGTGCGTATCGCACGCGGTATCGAGGTCGGTCATATTTTTCAGCTCGGCGACAAATACAGCCGCGCCATGAACGCCACGGTGCTGGACGAAAACGGCAAGGAAGTCGTCATGACCATGGGCTGCTACGGAATCGGCGTATCGCGCGTCGTCGCTGCCGCCATCGAGCAGAACCACGATGAGCAGGGGATCAGGTGGCCGGCCGCGCTGGCCCCCTTCCAGGTAGCCCTGCTCGGCATGAATCAGAAAAAATCCCAGCGGGTGCGCGAAGCCTGCGAGGTCCTGTACCGGGAACTGCTCGACGCCGGCATCGACGTCCTGTTCGATGATCGTGATGTAAGGCCGGGCGTCATGTTTGCCGATATGGAGCTCATTGGCATACCGCATCGGATCGTGATTGGTGAAAAAAATCTGGACGAAGGACTGGTGGAATACAAGCTGCGCGGCGGAGAAAACCAGACCGTTGCGCGCGCTACGGTTCTGGAATTTCTTGCAGGGCAACTCGGTTAACCGGGCACTCATCCTGCTGCTCGTGGTGCTGGCGGCATCCGGCAGCGGCGCCTTCGCAGCCACGCAGGAGCGTCCGGACGCTGCGCTGCGCGAGATACTGGTCGAGGCAATTGAATCATCCGACAGTTTCACCGATCGTTTCGAGGCCGAGGTCTGGCTCACCGACATGTCGGGGCGTCTGGACGTCAGAGTTACGGATCACCAGGAACGCCTGCTGATTCTCAAAACCGTCCACTACGAAGCCGCGCGCGCCGACCTGCCCCCGGAACTGGTCCTGTCGGTCATCGACATCGAGAGCAACTTTGATCGCTTCGCCCTCTCCTATGCCGGGGCACGCGGGCTGATGCAGGTGATGCCGTTCTGGCTCGATGAAATCGGTCGCCCCGGTGACGATCTTTTCGACATCCACACCAATCTGCGCATGGGATGCACGATTCTGCGCCATTACCTGGACCGGGAGCGCGGCGATCGCGTAAAAGCGCTCGCGCGCTACAATGGTAGCGTTGGCAAGACCTGGTATCCGCAACGCGTGTTCAAGGCACTCAACCAGCGCTGGTACCTGCGCTGATACTTCCTGTTTCTTCCGACTTGTTGACCCGGGTCAATGGAAGTACACCCGGCTCTGCGCTTTAATCATGACAGTTCTTTGGATTCACGTGCCGGCTGGCGCCTGATCCGGGCCGTTCCGATCTGGCCAGATTTTCCCTGGGCCTTCCTTTCGACCTGACGCCACTGCGCACCCTGACGTTCCACAGGAGGCGCGTACCAATATGGCGACCATCAAACCGCAAACAGACACCGATCTCGACGCGTTCGTGGGCAGCCTTGGCGGCGTCAGCCGACGCGGCTTTCTGAAATTCTGCGCAGGTGTCGCTGCGACCATCGGCCTGCCGGCCGGTATGGCCTGGCGGATTGCCGAAGCGGCCAGCAATCCACAGCGTCTGCCAGTCATCTGGCTGTCCGCGCAGGAATGCACCGGCTGCACCGAATCGCTGCTGCGCTCCACCCATCCGACTCTTGAACAACTGATCCTGGATGCGATCTCGCTGGATTATCACGAGACATTGTCAGCCGGCGCCGGGCACCAGGCCGAAGCACACAAACAGCTTTCACTGCAGGAAAACAAGGGCAAGTATGTGCTGGTCGTCGACGGGTCGATCCCGCTCAAGGATGGCGGCATCTACTGCAAGGTCGCGAACCGGCCGATCGTCGATCACGTGCGCGAAGCGGCCGAAGGCGCCGCGGCCATTATCGCCATCGGGTCCTGTGCGGCCTGGGGCGGCATTCCATCCAGCGGCCCCAACCCAACCGGCGCCACCCGCGTCTCCGAGGTTCTGAAGGACAAAACCGTCGTCAATATTCCCGGCTGTCCGCCTAATCCTTATAACTTCCTTACCACGGTCCTGCATTTCCTCGCCTTCAACAGTCTGCCGGAACTCGACAGCAAGAACCGGCCGAAGTTTGCCTATGATCGCCTGATCCATGAAAACTGCGAACGCCGGCCGCATTTCGACGCCGGGCGCTTCGCCGTCACCTTCGGCGACGAAGGGCATCGCCAGGGGTGGTGCCTGTACAAGCTTGGCTGCAAGGGACCCGAGACCTATGCGAACTGTCCGTCGATCCTGTTCGGCGATGTTGGCTCCGGTGCCTGGCCGGTCGGTTGTGGACATCCGTGCTTCGGTTGCACCGAGGAAGGCATCGGCTTTACCAAAGGCGTACACCAGTTGGCGCAACTGAAAAATGTTACCCCGCCGGCTGCCTATCCCGGCATCAGCGAACCTGTCGGACAGGGCATAACACCGGGGTCCGCAGCACTGGTGGCCGGCATTACCGGAGCGGTGCTTGGCGCCGGTGCCGTGGCGACCAGCCGGTTAGGCCGCAGCAGCGACGCTACCAGCGCTGACAGTAATGAAAAGCACGAATAGGAGCACAGCGCCATGGCGTTGAACCGCAGGGAATTCCTCAAGGCGTCTGCAGCGGGCATGGGTGGCGCACTGGCGGCAGATGTTCATGCCGTACAGCGCGAGCCAAAAAAGCTCCCGCCGGACGCAGTCGGCATGCTGTATGACTCGACGCTGTGCATCGGGTGCAAAGCCTGCATGTCCGCCTGCAAACAGGCCAATGGCATGCCGCCCGAAGTGGCCGGCCAGACAGATCCGCTCTGGGATACGCCACTGGAAACCTCCGGCCGCACGCTCAACGTCATCAAGCTCTACCAGAATGGCAGCGCCGAACAGAAAGATCGCGACATCGACGGTTACGCCTTCATGAAGCGGCACTGCATGCACTGCGTCGATCCATCCTGCGTTTCAGCATGCCCGGTGTCGGCCATGACCAAGGACCCGTCTACCGGCATCGTGGAGCATCATGCAGACCGCTGCATCGGCTGCCGTTACTGCGTATACAGCTGCCCGTTTGGCATTCCCAAATATGAGTACGACGATCCGTTCGGCCAGATTCAGAAGTGTGAATTCTGTTCGCATCTACAGGCCGAGGGCAAGATGCCGGCCTGCTGCGACGTCTGTCCGACCGGTGCATCGCTGTTCGGGCGGGTCGATGATCTGCAAAGCGAGGTACGCCGGCGCCTGCAGATGCAGCCCGGTGATGAAGTTGAATTTCCGCGCGGCAAGCTGGGCGGCGGGCAGCCCGGTCATACGGCACCGGCCGCCGAGTACATCCAGGCTGTATATGGCGAGAAGGAACTCGGTGGCACCCAGATTCTGTATCTGTCTGCGGTGCCATTCGAGAAGCTCGGTCTGCCGGTGAATGTACCGGACGTCGGTTACCCGGCTATATCGGAAGGCATTCAGCACATGCTCTACAAATGGATGCTGATACCCGCGCTGCTGCTTGCAGGCCTGACGTATGTAGTGCAACGCAATATTCGCGCGGCCGGACACGACTCTGATACCACTCCAGACAAGACATCTGACGAGGAGCAATCATGAGCGGACATGCACCCATCGCCGGACGACTCCTGACCAAACCCTTCCTCGTACTGGCCCTGCTGTTCATGCTGGCGGTGGCCATCCTGCTGGCCCGGTTCATCTTCGGACTGGGCGCGGTGACCAACATCAACGACGGCTATCCCTGGGGCATCTGGATCGTGATCGACGTAATGATCGGCACCGCGATCGGCTGTGCCGGCTATGCCGTGGCGTTGCTGGTCTACCTGTTCAACCGCGGTGAATACCATCCACTGATACGCTCGGCGCTGATGGCCGGCCTGTTCGGTTACACGCTCGCGGGCATCGCAGTGATATTCGACCTCGGTCGTTACTGGCAGTTCTACACCCTGCTGCTGCCCTGGTACGTACAGCTCAACTCGGTGATGCTGGAAGTCGCCTGGTGCGTGATGGCCTACGTGGTCGTGCTGTGGATTGAATTCACGCCCACCTTCCTGGAACGCCTCGGATGGCATAACATTCGCGAGAAGCTGTCGAAGGTGCTGTTCTTCTTCATCGCGCTCGGCATTCTGCTGCCCACCATGCATCAGTCCTCGCTGGGCACTATGGCGGTGGTGGCAGGTCATCAAATTTCACCGCTCTGGCAGACGCAACTGCTGCCGGCGCTGTTTCTCATCAGCGCCCTGTTGATGGGCTATGCCATTGTTCCCTTCGAAGCGATTCTGGCCTCGCTGGGTTTGCACCAGCCGCTGGAAACGCCGCTGCTGGCAAAGATTTCCGCCGTGGCGCTGGGAGTCGCCCTGTTCTTTCTGGCGCTGCGCTTCGGCGACCTGATCTGGCGTGATGCACTGGGCCTGGCACTGGCAGGTGACGTACAGGCGCTGATGTTCTGGATCGAAAGCGCGCTGTTCATCGTGCCGGTGCTGCTGCTCGCCACGCGGAGCATGCGCACCAATCCACGCCTGATCTTTCTGGCCGCGATCAGCCTGCTGCTGGCCGGTTCGCTCTATCGAATCAACACTTACATCATCGGCTATCAGCCGACCACCGGTGCCGCCTGGAGCTATTTCCCGTCGGTACCCGAGATCATGGTGACAGTCGGAATCTTCGCACTGGAAGTCATGCTCTACCTGGTGTTCGTGAAATATCTACCCGTATTGCATGGCGCAGCAGCGCCGCCACGTGCCAGGACCTGAAAGGAAGGAGAACGAGATGGCAGAGCGAATCACTGTTGACCCCATGACCCGGATTGAGGGTCACCTGCGCGTCGACTGCGAAGTGGATGGCGGCAAGGTCGTCAAGGCCTGGTCCTCCGGCCAGATGTGGCGCGGCATCGAGCTTATCCTGCAGGGCCGCGACGCGCGGGATGCCTGGATTTTCACGCAGCGCATCTGCGGCGTCTGCACTACAGTGCATGCCATTGCCTCGGTGCGCGCAGTGGAAAATGCCCTGCAGATGGAAGTCCCACTGAACGCCCAGTACATCCGCAACATGCTGATCACGGCGCACGGCATTCACGACCACATCGTGCACTTCTATCATCTTTCGGCGCTCGACTGGGTCGATATCGTGTCGGCACTGAGCGCCGATCCGAAGAAGGCTTCCGAACTGGCACAGAGCCTGTCCGACTGGCCGCTGAACAGCGAGCAGCATTTCCGGCAGATCCAGAACAAACTGAAGACCTTTGTCGAGTCCGGCCAGCTCGGTGTATTCGCCAGCGGCTACTGGGGCCATCCGGCCATGAAGCTGCCGCCGGAAGTCAACCTGATGGCAGCAGCGCATTATTTCCAGGCTCTGGATTATCAGCGCACTGCCAACAAGATCGTTGCCATACTCGGTTCCAAGACTCCGCACATACAGAACCTTGCAGTGGGCGGTGTCACCAACACCATCAATCTCAGCAGCCAGTCGACGCTGACCCTGGAGCGGCTGTATTACGTCAAGAGCATCATCGATCAGCTCGGCGATTTCGTGCGTCAGGTCTACATGGTCGATGTCGCGGCGATTGGCGCAATGTATGCCGACTGGACCGCCTACGGCGCCGGCATCACCAACTATCTTGCCGTGCCCGATCTGCCGCTGGATACACGCGGCACCCGCTTCGAATTGCCGGGCGGTTATATCCGCAATGCCGATCTTTCCACTTTCAAACCCATCAGCAGTTATGGCGATGCGTACTTCGAGGACGGCGTAAAAGAAAGCGTCAAGCATGCCTGGTATCAGGGTGGCAAGGGCGCACTGCATCCCTACGATGGCGAAACGATTCCCGAGTACACCGACTTTCAGGATGACGACAAGTATTCCTGGGTCAAGGCGCCAACCTTCTATGATGAGCGCGCGCAGGTCGGTCCTCTGGCCAACGTGCTGACCATGGTGGCGGCCGGACACGAATCCACCACCCGCAATCTCAATACGGTGCTGGAAATGGCCGGAAAAGTCGCCGGAAGTCCGATACCGGTCGAGGCGCTGCATTCCACCATCGGCCGTCATGCGGCACGCGCGGTGCGCACCGGAGTCCTGCACGAAGCTTTGGCAAATCAGTGGCAACTGCTGATGGACAACATCGGCAGGGGCGATTACGACACCTTCAATCAGCCGGAATTTCCGAAGGATGAAGTGCGCGGGTTCGGCTATCACGAAGCGCCGCGCGGCGTGCTTTCGCACTGGACGGTGATCCGCGATGGCAAGATCAGCAACTATCAGGCGGTGGTGCCAAGCACCTGGAACGCCAGTCCCCGCGACGAACGCGACCAGCCGGGACCTTATGAGGCATCGTTGCTCGACAACCCGATTGCCGATGCGAAAAAACCGCTGGAAGTGCTGCGCACCATTCACTCCTTCGATCCATGCCTGGCGTGTGCCGTGCATATGGTCGACACCCGGCAACAGGAAATAGTGCGCCTGCAGGCAGTCGGCGCCCAGTGCGGGGTGACGTTCTGATGCAGATGGTCGCACCCGTGCTCGCCGGGCTGGACACCGAGCCGCCGCAAGCGCCGGTGCTGGTACTGGGACTGGGAAACATTCTGATGATGGACGAAGGAGTGGGCGTTGCGGTGGTTGAAAATCTGCACACCCGGTATCGCGTTCCGCCCGAGGTAGAGCTGCTCGACGGCGGCACTTCCGGCATGGCGCTGCTCGATGACCTGCGCATGCGCAAGGCACTGATCGTTGTGGATGCAATCCGCACCGGTCAGCCGCCGGGAACGGTCGTGGTACTGAAGGACGACGCAGTACCGGCATTTTTCCGCAGCCGCGTTTCACCGCACCAACTGGCGTTGTCCGATGTGCTGGCGGTACTGATACTCACTGGCGAGGCACCGGCGAACATCTGTGTCATCGGTGTCGAACCGCTGAGCCTGGAGACGCACCTGGGGCTCTCCGACCTGGTCGAGGCGCGTGTCGAGGAACTTACAATGCAGGTCGTTGCAACGCTCGATGCGCTCGGTTATGCAATCACAACACAAGTGGAAGGACAGACCTCATGACAAACAACATTCCGGCGTTCCTGACAAGTCTGCTGCTGACGCTGGTCGCTCATCCGCTCAGCGCTCACACGCTGACCGGCATTCCGGTGCACAGCCACGCCGACGGCAGTGCGATGACTATCGGCGCTTCACCACTGCTGTACCTCGCCGGCTATGTTTTTGTCACACTGATGTTGCACGTCGTGAGCCGCGCGTTCGGTCGTCCGCTATTTCCGGATTCGCGTACCGGAGTTGTGCGCGCCGGCGGTCTGGGACTGGCCGGGGCCGGCATCTGGCTGCTGGCGACGTTATAACCGCCCGCGTCAGTCCGGGATCAGGCTGAAAGTCACCTCAGCCGTGATCCTGTCGATAGTCACATCGAGTTCGCAGTAACCGTTAATTGGCGAGGGTTCATCGCCGCAACTGCACCCGGCCAACAGCTCCTGGAAAAACACGCCGATGCGGGCATGGACAGAGTCCGGATCATCCGTCACGGCAATCACTGTAACCGTCATGTCGCTGTCATCGACATAGCCACCCAGCGCACCGCCCCTGTCAAGCGGCAGCACGCCGGTTTCCAGTGTGGCGACCGCCTGCTTGAGCAGGTCGGCGAAGTCATCGGACCCCCAGGCCTGAAGAGCCCGGCTGAACCGGGGTATCGCTGATGCGTGCATATCATTTCCTGTCATTGCGATGCCTTGACCCGAAGGGCAATCTCCGGAAGTGGCAGCCTGTATGAGATTGCCGCGCTTCGCTCGTGTTCTATCGGCATCGCATCAACGGGTTCCTCGAAAGCAATGAACAGCACGCATGGCGCACCTTCCACACAGAACGCTTCATGCGGCCGTTGCGACGGGCCATAGGCATACATACCAGGCTTGAGAACGGCAGTTTCCTGACCTTCATACTGCACATGCAGCTCGCCCGAAACCAGCACCATACGTTCCGCCGACGTGTGCCGGTGAGCTGGAATGGTGAAATTACCGGGAACCTTGAAGAAAATATCTGCATTTCTCTCTGCCGGATCGCCATGCAGCATTGCAATTTCGCATCCCTCGGGAATGAAAGCCGGACAGGGTCCCCATTCGAGTTGCGGGTCTTCGAACCCGTAAGCCAATGCCGGTTCCGGCTCTTCGGCCTGCGAGAGCGGGATGATAAGAAACATCAGAACGGCTAAAGTTGGTCGCATCAGCTTCGACATCTTACAATCTCCTGTAATATTAATTATTGGAATATCCTCCGCACCACGACTCGATCTTCTCATGCGGGTCCTGCAGCGACAACAACCCGCTCGACAAGGAGATTGAATGCTATCCGTCAATATTGGCCCTTTCGCAACGTCCGTCGATCGGCTCGTGATCATCATTGCGGTGATCGTCGCCCTGGCCACCGGCGCCTGGCTGAGCCGCCGCCGCGATACTGCCGTCGGCGGCATACTGATCAACCTGGTGTTGATCGGAATGCTGGCGGCGCGGATCAGTTTCGTACTGCGCTACATCAATGAATACCGCGACAACTGGCTGGACATCCTGGACATCCGCGATGGCGGCTTCGATCCGATCAGCGGCGTGCTGGCGGCCGCCGCTGCTGCAGCCTGGATCCTGTGGCGCCGGCCGGTAACACGCATACCGCTCGCTGGCGCATTGCTGGCCGGCGGCCTGACCTGGGCGATCGCTGCCAACCTGATCAGCTTCGACACGCAGGCGCGCGCCCTGCCAGAGGCAACTGTGCAGACGCTGAATGGCACACCCATCGACCTGCAGACACTGTCGGAAACCACCGGACAACCGATGGTAGTCAACTTCTGGGCGACCTGGTGTCCGCCGTGCCGGCGCGAGATGCCGGTGCTGGAAGCCGCCCAGCAGGAATACCCCAACATCACCTTCGTGTTCGTCAATCAGGGCGAAGAGCCGGAACAGATCCAGCGGTTTCTTGACCATGAATCTCTGATCATGGACAACATCCTGCTCGACCGGGGCGCTGCGCTGGCGCGGGAAACCGGCGCTCGCGCTTTGCCAACCACCCTGTTCTACGATGCCGACGGGCGGCTGGTCGACACCCATCTCGGTGAACTGTCGCGCGCAACGATGGCGCGAAGTGTGCGGCGATTCGGCAGTGTAGAGTGACCGCGCATCAAAAACCGAAGCGCACGCCGGCCAGAAAAAACAAATGCTCCACATCCTCCCCCGCCGCTCTGGCGGCGTCACGGGTGTCGCCAGCCAACGTGCTGTAGCGAATGCCAAGATAGGGGGCGAATTCACGCTTGATGCCATAACGCAGACGCAGGTCCAGATCCACATCGGTCATGCCCGATTGCAGTTCCCGGTCGGAAATATCCTGGGCGGCAAAGCCCAGCTCGACACGCGGCTGAAGCACCAGCCGCTGAGTAATCCACAGGTCGTATTCAGCTTCAACTTCAAAGGTGATGTCGGCGTCTTCGGAAACATACACCGAATTGTCGAGTTCGAACTCGTAGGGCACCAGGCCCTGTAAAGCGAGTACCCAGGACCATCGCTCGTCATAGTCATCGGCAGTCCATTCGTTGGCATATTGCATGCCGGTCTGCACGTTCCAGAATGGCGTGATCAGGCGCGAATACAGAAAATCGTTTTCCGATTCGCCGTCATTCGGCCCGTCAAAGATCGCTTCACCTTCACTCTTCCACCAGAACCTGTTGAAGTCGCCACCCACCCAACCCTGCGCCTCCCAGCCAAGATGGTCGGACGCCTGGTCTTCGGCAATGCGGTATTCGAGCTGTTCGAACAGCGTAAAAACATACAGCTGATCGTCCGGCACCGGATCGGGAAAATCCGCGGGCGGCGGACTTGCTGCGCGATCGAGCACCTCATCCAGCGCCGCGCCTTCAGGCAACTGCGGATCCACCCGTTCAGGATGTGCCGTGCCCTCCTCATGCTGCTGAGCTGACTCCTGATGCATGGGGCGGTCAACCGTCGCCGGCATCTCCGGCTGTTCCTGACCTTGCGCCGGTCCACTCAGCACCAGCGTCGCGGCAATCATTCCCGTGATACAGCCTTCACGCATCAGCATGGATCGGGCCTCCGTCCAGCGTGCGGACCACGGCCACCGTGCGAAACATACCGGCCTCCATGTGATAGAGCAGGTGACAGTGGAACGCCCATTGACCCGGAGCATCGGCAGTGATGTCGACCGTCAGCAGTTCGGCCGGCTGCACATTCACCGTGTGCTTGCGCGGATTGGTATCGAGATTGCCGCCGGCATAGAGATCCATCCACATGCCGTGCAGGTGGATAGGATGACTCATCATGGTGTCATTGATCATATTGATTCGCAGTCGTTCACCGTACTCGAAGCGAATCATGTCGGACTCCGACCATTTCTTGCCATCAAATCCCCAGATAAATTTGTGCATGTTGCCGGTCAGATGCAGGTCAAACTCCCGGGTCGGTGCACGACGGTTGGGCGGGCGCTGCAGCGCGCGCAGCTGGCTATACGTCAGAACCCGCCAGCCATCATCGCCGAGACCGACACCTGGGTTATCCAGACGACGATAAGCGGATTGGGCCATGGTAATACTCGCTGGACCGTGCTTGTCCGGGCCGTGGATGATGCGTTCGACAAGATTCTCGGTCGGCAATGCGGCCCCGCTATGTTGCGGCATCGGCTGGTCCATTTCCACATGGACCGCGTAACCATTGCCATGCATGCCATCCATGCCGTCCATGCCACCCTTCATCATCATGCCCATGTCCGCCATGGTCAGCATCGGCCGGCGACGCTGTGCCGGGATAGCAGCGGACATGCCGGCGCGTGGCGCCAGTGTGCCGCGGGTGTAACCGCTACGATCCACGGTTTCTGCAAATAGCGTGTAAGCCTGCTCATCGGGCAAGGTCACCACTACGTCGTAGGTCTCGGCAACAGCGATACGAAGCTCATCGGTTTCGACCGGCTGGATATTCTGCCCGTCGGCCTGCACGACCATCATCGGCAATCCCGGAATGCGAATGTCGTAATACGTCGTGGTCGACGCATTGACGATCCGCAGGCGCACACGCTGGCCTGGTCGGGCGATGAAGATCGGATTCTCATGTGCCGCCTTCCCATTCATCAGGAACGTATACGTCGCTCCGGTGATGTCGGCAATATCGGTCGGGTCCATTCGCATCCGGGACCATTGCAAGCGCTTTGCAATGACTTCGCGCAGCGTCATGCCGGTCGCCTGCATCTGATCATCGAGATTCGCCAGGGTCGGGCGCTGGAAGTTGTAGTAGCCTTCGAAGGTCTTGAGTTTCCACAGCACCCGATGCGGATTTTCGAACGTCCAGTCCGACAGAACCACTGTGTACTCTACGTCATATTCCACTGGATCAGGCTCAGCGGGGTCGATGATGAGCTGCCCATAGTGACCGAGCTGCTCCTGAAGGCCGGAGTGACTGTGATACCAGTAAGTGCCGTTCTGCCTGACAGGGAAACGGTAGGTGAAAATGTCGCCCGCAACGATGCCCGGAAAACTGATGCCCGGCACACCGTCCATAGTGAACGGCAGGAGAATGCCGTGCCAGTGTATCGAAGTCGATTCATCCAGGCGGTTGTGGACGCGGATCAGCGCTTCCCGGCCTTCGGTCATGCGAATCACCGGTCCAGGGATTGAACCATTGATTGCAATCGCGCGGCCTGGCTTGCCACCGATCAGCAGGTCACGCCGGTCCAGATAAAGATCGATACCACCGGCGGCGGTAGCATCGAGTTCACCGAACCGACCGGCCGGAGGGATGTCCGGCGCCGCAGCCAGAATCTGTTGATGTAGCAACAGATAGCTTCCCAGTGCCGCCGAACCAGTGTTCATCAGAAAATCACGCCGACTCATCGCACCCGCCCGACCTGGGCGCAATCGATCTGTCATCAAAACCTCCTGTGTCTGGAATCCGTCATCGAGCAAAGCGTAGCAAACTCGCAACGCTGCATCAAAAGATCGAAGATTGCCGCGCTTCGCCCATAGAACCCCTTCGGGGGTTCATTACGGGTACCTCACCCTTTCGAGTCAAGGCATCGCAATGACGGAAAAACCGAAATTTACGAGAGTACTCTTAAAGCTTAGTAGACAAACTACAGCTGCAGATACGCGCGCCTGATTTCCTCCGGACCGTGCAGGCGCTCGAGACGGCGGATTATGAAGTGGCCTTTTCCCACGTCCTGGAAGTGATCGATAAACAGGGTGTTGATGAACGCTCCGCCAAAGGCTCCGACAACCGGCACTGCCTGTGCTGCCGCCTTTTCAGAAACCACGATCGAAAACCGGGAAGCAATCTGGGCAATCAGACGAATCAATGCAGGCGCGCCTTTATCGGCCAGGCCTTTCTTTGCCAGGTGGGCTGCGGCATCCGATACAGCTCTGGCCATTGCCGCTCGCGCTGCAAAATAGCCGGTCTCCGCCGCGTCGTCATTCGTTGCGCGGCCGCCGAGCGCCAGCACCTGCATGCATTGCAGCTTCGCCTCCGGCGTCGCCAGATTCTCGCCCTCGCTGCGCGCAATATCAGCAATGGACCGGAGCATGATCGTTGTCGATACCGGCAGCTCGATTGCCAGTGCCGCCAGACCAAAGGCGCCTCCAGCCGCTCCGGACGTTCCAACTGCGAGCTTGTGCCACCAGTTGGATGACGGTGTCTCCGGCCGGTTTTGATCCAGGGTCCAGAGCGCAACATCCAGCCCGGTCTCGATTGATTTCCGGGTGGCGTCATTCACTACCTGATGCCATTTTTCGGGCAGCATTTCGAAGCCTTTTTCAATCGGTGAACCGACGATGTTGCTGATTCTGGCAGCCATGCTCGGGTTTTCGAGACAGCTCCTGGCGAGCATCAGATCCTGAAGTTCTGCGGAAGACAGCGCCATCGGATCAGGCGTTGCGCCTGGCTGATTCAGCGGCTGCCTGCTGCCATGGCCAGCGTCCTTCCAGCTCAACCTGCAGCGCCATGCTCAGGAATGTTCGGACCAGTACGATCAGTCCCAGCACCAAAACTCCCTCCAGCGTCGGCTTCACCGCCACTGTCCGGATGATGTCGGCTGCCACCAGAAATTCCAGCCCCAGCAGGATACCGCGTCCGATATCCTGCCGGAGTCGTCGATAGGGATCAGCGGCCTGCCGGCCTGATATGGCCAGTCGCAGTGTTGCAATCAGCAGGCCGAGCACAATGACCAGAATACCGATCGCGTCCACCACCAGGCCGGTATTCTCTGCGACCTCATTGAAGGATGTCATGGCGTCTTCCTTGTGAAGCGAAAATAGATGAACTGCTGCTGCGCGTTGGCCGGCGTGACATGCAGCTCGCTTCTTTCCTCGACCAACTCGAAATCCGGCCCCAGTTCAGCACGCAATTTTCCGGCATCGTATTGCACAATATCCAGGCCGCTGCATTTTACGGGACCACCGATCGCAAACGCAGCAATAATCAGATGCCCTCCCGACCTGAGCGCGAAACTGAGTACATCTACGTATTTTTTCCGGTCCGACGCATCCGTCAGAAAATGAAAAACGGCACGGTCATGCCACACGGAAAATGAATGCGGCACATCAAACTCCGTAATGTCGGCGGCATACCACTCGATGCTTTCCGCCGCCTCGCCAAGTCGCTGTCTGGCGCTTGTCAGCGCATTGTCGGAAACATCCAGGACCGCCAGGTTTGAGTAACCTTCTTCGTGAAGTCGATCGACAAGAACCGATGCACCACCCCCGACGTCTATAATGGCTTCATCACGGGCAATACCCGTCTCCTGGATCAGCTCCAGCGAAACTGTCGGCTCCTTCTGGTACCAGCTCACATCCAGAGGGGATTTTTCCGCATAAACATTTTCCCAATGGCTTTTCCTGTCGGACATTCGCTTTTCCCTGTTTGCTGCTGGCTCTCAAGTTGATTGCTTTTTTGCTATTTCCGCAACATGGCTCCCCTGAAAACGGGCAATCGTCAATTCATTCTCCGAAGGCTGACGACTCCCGTCGCTATCGGAAATCGTGCTTGCGCCATAGGGTGAGCCACCGGTAATTTCACTCATGTTCGTAATTTCCTTGCAGGAGTATGGAACCCCTACGATGATCAGCCCATGATGCAATAAAGTTGTGTGGAACGAAGTGATCGTGGTTTCCTGCCCGCCGTGTTGCGTAGCAGTGGATGTGAACACGCTGGCCACCTTCCCGATCAAGCTGCCATTCGTCCACAACCCCCCGGTTTGATCGAGAAAATTGCGCATTTGGGCGCACATATTTCCAAACCGGGTAGGTGTCCCGAAGATGATAGCATCGTAATTCGGCAACTCGTCCACCTCTGCGACCGGCGCCGGCTGATCAAGTCTGGCACCGGCTTTACGCGCCACCTCCTCCGGCACCAGATCGGGCACGCGTTTAATGACAGCTTCAGTGCCTGCGACACTGTTCGCACCTTCAGCCACCGCTTTTGCCATCGCTTCTGTATGACCATACATGCTGTAATAGAGAACCAGAATCCTTGCCATGTTGTTACTCCTCATTCGCGTGCATTTTGCGTCTTCTTTACTATAGACCGCACGATCACAATAGCTGATCAGTCGAGGTCCGGGTGAATTGCTTCGGCTAGACTTTAAGCAGGGTTCTGCAATCAGACGACAGGAGACGGGGATTTGCTCACGCGCTTCGCCAATGCAGGTCAGCGGGTGCCGGAAGCTGCTGCGTCACCGCGCCGAAGCAACTGATCGAGCACTACGAAAAGGCGACTGATCCCGAATGTCCGCGCAACTCGAAACTCTGGACCAGCTACTGGACCGTATCTGTGCAGCCGCGCAAGATTCAGAGCGAGTCTCCCTGGGCCGGATCATGGAGACCGTGGGCAACCGTTCATTCGGACCACTGCTCCTGCTGGCGGGTATCATCCTGTTTTCGCCGCTCAGCGGCATTCCGGGAATGCCAACCCTGATGGCGGGTTTCGTACTGCTGGTCAGCGGGCAGTTGCTCTTCGGCAGGCGACACTTCTGGCTCCCGGGCAAGCTGTTGAAGCGCTCCATCACCCAGCGTCGGCTGCTGAAGGCCGTCAAATGGCTGCGACCCGTCGCGCGCTTCGTCGATCGCTGGATCCGGTCACGTATGCACCTGCTGGTCGGACGCGCCGGCATGTATGTCATCGCCGCCATCTGCTGCATCATGGCCCTGGGGGTGCCGGCAATGGAAGTGGTGCCGTTCTCCGCCACTACCGCCGGCGCCGCACTCACCGCATTCGGCCTGGCGTTGATCGCCCGTGATGGCCTGCTCGCACTGATCGCCCTTGCGCTTACGGGCGGCGTAGTCGGACTGATTCTCCGGGTTCTGTTATGAGCATCATGGTTCCAGCTGTCCAGAACGGCATGGCGTGTGATTGAAAGTGTAATCCCCCAGAATCCGGTCGCCGCTGTCGTCGACGGCGAGCAGGCGCAGATGCAAGGTAGTTGCAGGCAGGGCGCGCAAAGTGTCGATGCGCGCTGAGAGCACTACACCGCCGCTTTGGGCGATGAAAGGAACATCCTCACGCCGCATTTGCGTTGCGCCCCCGCTGTCGAGATAGACCATGTCAATCCGCTTCACCTCATCGAGCTGCGCCTCCAGGCGCGCCACCACAAAATCGTCCTCGGGCGCGACGGTGCAGTTCACCGAACCATTGAGCGGCACGCGGTATTCGCGCACCTGCAGGCCTTCTTCGGACAGTCTACGCACAAATTCGTCGCTGACGAGCAGGTTTACTCCGCTCCTCCGAGTCACTGCGCGCACCTCCCGCGCCAGCGCTGCCAAATGGTCCAGCCGGCGGCTGCAAGCAGCGCAGCCGAGGTAATGTACCTCGGTACGCGCCTCAGTGTCCGGGTCGAGCTCCCCGAGCCAGTAGGCAAGCAGCCTGCCCCAGTCCAATGGCGACCCGCAATTCATTCTGTCCCTCCGGTGACACAGGCGCGCAGGCGCTCGAGCCCGCGATGCCGGATGACCCGTACATTCGCCGGACTCAGCTTCAACTCACCCGCCAGCACCTCGGCCGGCAGTTCGTCATAAAAGGTCAGCATCAACACTGTACGCTCCCGCTCCGGCAGGCATTCGAGGCAGTGCGCCAGGCGCTCGTGGTCGAAAACAGGTGGCGGCGCTTCGGGCGGCAACAGTGCCCCACCGTAGGTTTCCAGCAGCCGCTCACGCCGGGCATGTCCGCGCCGCAGATCAAGCACCAGCATGCGGCAAATGCCGAATACGAATGATGCCAAACGTTCCGGTTCCCGCAGCGCCCCGGCACGCATCCGCTCGACCATCAGCAGCATCGCCTGCTGCATAAGATCGGCGGCGGCCGCTTCGTTGCCCAGATGACGCAAGCCATAGAGACGCACGCGCGGCGCCAGCCGCCGGCACAATTCAGCCTCCGCCTCGGCATCAGTCCTGGGCGCCGCCTGGCACACGCGGCGCGCCAACGCGGCATCATCGGACCCGGTTTCGGTATCTGGAATCGACATATCCGCAGCATATTACGCCCTCCTCGCTTTTTGGAAAGCAGCGCCCACATCCCAGGATTGCCGCGCTACGCTCGGAACGACGGGGCTTTCTCAGGATGTGTAACGATCCGGCAGTTCGTTACACATCCATGCACACACCCGGTTAAAGACCAGGAGGTCATCGTGATAACCAACACACAATCCGGCACTAACATCGATGAGATTGCAGACGGCATCTACCGCATCAACACCCCCATCACGCTGCCGCAAGGCGGGGCGTTCAGCTTCAATCAGTACCTGCTCGTCGACGACAGACCCATGCTGTTCCACACCGGGCCGCGCCGTCTGTTCCCGCTGGTGCAGGAGGCAATCGGCGAGGTACTGCCGATATCAAAGCTGCACTACATCGGCCTGTCGCATTTCGAAGCCGATGAATGCGGCGCGCTCAACGAATTTCTCGCCGTCGCACCCGAATCCGTGCCAGTCTGCGGCCGGGTAGCCGCAATGGTTTCTGTCAGCGATGTTGCCGACCGCGCGCCGCAGGCACTGGCTGATGGGGAAATCCTGAATCTCGGACGGCATGCACTACGCTGGTTCGACACCCCGCACCTGCCGCACGCCTGGGAATGTGGATTCATGTTTGACGACACCACCCGCACACTGCTGTGCGGCGACCTGTTCACCCAGGGCGGCCAAGGCAAAGCGGCGCTGGTCGAAACCGACATCCTGGGACCGAGCGAAGCATTCCGCGGCAGCATGGACTATTACGCGCATACCCCGAACACCACGGCCATGCTCGAGCGTCTGGCTGACGAGTCTCCTGCCACCCTCGCCTGCATGCACGGCAGCGCCTGGCGGGGTGACGGCGGCGCGCTGCTGCGGGCATTGGCGGAGTCGATCGAACAGCGTAAAATCGAGCCGGTCTGAGCTGGAGTTTGCTCAACCTTTACGGGATGCGGCCGCATTTATACGCCAATCATAGGGATATGACCCCGCCCCCAAACGAGACAACATGAAGGTCATAGTCGCACCGATCGATCTACAAAAAGGCATGTACGTGTCCGAGCTGGACCGTCCATGGCTGGAATCACCATTCCTGTTCCAGGGCTTCCGCATTACCAACAGCGATGAACTCGAGCAGATAAAGAAGCTGTGTGACTTCGTATTTGTGGATACGGAGAGGAGCACCGTCGCGGTACCGGAAGGACAGGCCGCCAACAGCAGTGGCGAAATCCGGGAGACGGAACAGGAAACCGGCCGTATCGTCAAACTTGCCGAGCCCTACCGCAGCAAATTCGAAGACGAATATCCTGTCGCCAGAAACATACACCGGCGGGCGCATGACATAGCTACCGCACTGTTCAACGACGTGCGCATGGGCAGGAGCCTGGATATTGTGGAAACGCGTCGCGTGGTCACTGAAATGGTGGACAGCATCCTGCGCAATCCCGATGCGTTGCTACTGCTCAACTGTCTGAACGACAAGAACGACGCGCTGGTTGCGCATGCAATGAGCGTCTGTACTCTGTCCATTTCCTTTGGCCGGTATCTCGGCCTCGACAAGACGACACTGGTGGATATGGGCATGGGTGCGCTGGTCCATGACATCGGCGAGACCAAGCTTCCTGACAACCTGTTGAAGGAGACTGGTGATCTTTCCGAGGAAGATCGCGCCATGCTGCAGAGTCACACCCGCATCGGCATGATGATCATAAAGAACCTCGAGGGTATATCCGAGCGGGTGATTGCAATCGCCCGTGATCATCACGAACGCGCAGACGGCAGTGGCTATCCGGGGAAACTCAAAAACTCACAACTGGACATCTGCACCCGGATCGTGTCGCTCGTCGACACCTATGACAGCGTTACCAGCGGCGTGCACGGCAGGGAAAAAATCGGCCTTGATGTAGCACTGAAATATATCTACTCCTGGAGAGAAGGGCTGTTCGACGCGCTGCTGGTCGAGAAATTCATACAGTGCATCGGGATCTATCCGATCGGCAGCACGGTAGAACTGCGCTCGGGACATATCGGAATCGTCATTTCATCCCAGCCGGATGCGCGCCTGTATCCCCGGGTCATGCTGGTGCTGGATGCACGGCGCCAGCCGGTGGAACCGCCGAAGACCATGAACCTCGCCATGTTCAGAGAGAAAGGCGGCGATAACAATGCGTACGAAGTGCAGAAGCTGGTCGATGCGCAGAGCTACAACATCGATGTGCGGAGTTTTGTGCTGCGGGAGTCAGGCGGATTTTGATCCGGGCGCGGCGTTGAACTTCAGGATATTCTCGGCGTCGAGATTATCAGCTCCCGACATGGCGCCGTACAGATGGACCGGCTGCGACTTGCCGCGAATGTTATGAGCCCCCAGGTCGGCAAACATGGCCTGGTGACGCCCCGGGATCAACTCATACACACCGGCGGAAGCCACAATGCGATACCCCAGCCGCTTGCTCAGTCCGTCAAGGCGACTGGCGAGATTGACTGAATCCCCGATAAAGGTATATTCAAAACGTTCGCTCGAGCCAATCGTCCCGGCAGCCGCGCGGCCGCAGTTGATACCGATCCCGACCTCGATCTTTGTACCGTCGCGCATCACCGCTGAACTGGAGTGCAGCATTATGTCCAGCGCCGCTTCCACCGCATTTTTTGCATAATCCGGCTTCCCGTCGACACCAAACACAGCAAGGATCGCGTCGCCAATAAACTTGTTGACGATGCCATTGTGTTCGGCCACGACGTCGGCAAGCTTGGTGAAGTACGCGTTGAGGAACATGATGACTTCATCCGGCGGTTTGCTCTCGGCGTAACTGGTGAAATTGCGCAGGTCGCAGAACAGGATGGCGAGGTCGTATTCCTGGGCTTCCTTGACCTTGCCTTCCCGCGCGGACAGCAACCGCTGCATGATATCCGGGCTGACCACCTGCTCCAGTGTCTTCTGTATCCGGCTCTTTTCGCGAAGTTGATCGATGATCAGGTTGGTTTGTTGCGCAATGATGCCGAACTCATCCTGCGTGAGAACCGGAACGTGTTTGTCCAGAGCACCTTCCTGAACATCCTTCAACATATCAATCTGGGTCTTGAACATAATCTGCAGATTGGTGGAATAGGAAACCAGCACCCGGGTCGTAAGCGCGATGATGATGCCGAGAATAAACAGCGTCTCGACGATGAACTCCTGCTGGATCTGGCTGACCGTCGATGACGGTAGAGACGTATCAATATTGATGTAGCCATAGGCACTGATCGCGGTTGTGCTCACAATCAGGAGCACTGTGGTACTCAGAAACAGACTCAGCTTCTGCGATACCGGAAGCGCAGTATTTTTCAGTGCCACGTTATTGCTGTGACTTTCATAACTGGAGCGCACGCGGTGCAGTGCACTGTCGATGCTGGCGAAATATCCAATAGCGAGCGCCCATATGCCGGATTTTAATGCGGTGTATACCGGATGCCCGTAGACCAAAAGCTCGGACGCCAGAAGGAACAGCGCAATACAGGCGAACAGCGCGAGGTCGAGGAAAAGCTGCCGACGGGAGCGATCGAGCGCCGGGACGCTCAGCACGACCCGCGGCTCAAACACTGCCCGGGCCACGCCGGAGACAAAATACGGCAGTGCAATCAAGAGGATAATGTAATATTCCGGGTGGCCCTGGTAATCCGAAGTGCTACGGAAGGCAAATATGCTCAGCACCAGCACACTGAGCAGGTAGTAGGCAAAAATCTGGAATCGGGACGGATAGGTCATCTGGGTATATATGGCGCCATGAACAGGGAAATTATTAGCGCTGGATCGCAAAAGTAATGTGACGAGCGTCACACCACCTTCAACTTCAGAACCTGGCGGCGTGATTTACGGCATCGACTAGGTTAACACGGCAACACCTTTTACCTGGGCATAGATCTCGGATCCAGGCTTCAGGTCGAGATCCACAGCTGATTTCCGGGTGATGCGGGATAACAAAGACACAGATCCCACTCTCAGCTGCACCGTCACCTGTGCAGATCCTTCTTCTGCAAGCTGTTCCACAGTGGCTGCGAAGATGTTGAGAATGCTGGTCTGGTGCTGCCGCTCCAGAGTGAGACTGACATCCCGCGCCAGAACCTGAAGCCGGACACAGGCGTTCCGGGGAAGCGGTTTGCCCGTGACCGCAAAACGCCCGCCGGAGAAATCCAGATAGCTGATGTCGTAGGTGTCGTCGCGCCCGGCGACCACGGCCTCGATGACTGTCTCCGTATCCGCCTCATGGGCCAGTGGCAGGTCAAGGCGCGAGAACAGTTCGCCGACTGGCCCTGCCGCCTGAATCCGCCCATCCGTCAGCAGCAGCATGTGATCCGCCAGTCGTGCGACTTCATTGCGTGAATGGCTGACATAAAGCACCGGTATCTGCAGCTCCTGGTGCAGCGATTCCAGATAGGGCAGGATCTCTTTTTTACGCTGCTCCTCGAGAGCGGCCAGTGGTTCGTCCAGCAGCAGGATGGCGGGACTGACCGCCAGGGCGCGTGCGATGGCAATCCGCTGCTGCTCACCGCCGGAGAGCTGGTGGGGCCTGCGCTCAAGCAGGTGACCGATGCCCAGCAGTTCGATTGCGTGTTCGAGTGATACCTTGCGCGCTCGATTGCTCAACCGCCTGAGGCCATACTCGAGATTGCGCCTCACGTTCAGGTGCACAAACAGGCTCGGTTCCTGAATGACATAGCCAATCGGCCGGCGGTGCGGCGGCAGGAATTTTCCCGGGCCTTGCCAGATTTCATTCCCTACCTTCAGATAATCGTCCGGTGTGCGCTCCAGCCCTGCGATCGCCCGTAACAGCGTAGTCTTGCCGCAGCCGGAGGGTCCAAAGATGGCGGTCACGCCGCTGCCGGGAATCGCCAGATCCACATCCAGCGTGAAATCGCCCCGCTCGACATGAAAGCGCGCTTCAATGGTCATGGCTGCACCATCCGGAAACGGCGGTTGAGGGCGTACACGGCCATCAGGAGAAGAAACGATAGCAGGAGCAATCCGCCGGACAGCCAGTGGGCACGCGTGTACTCCAGCGATTCCACATGATCGTAAATGGCGATCGAGACCACCTGTGTCTCTCCGGGAATGTTGCCGCCGATCATCAGCACCACGCCAAACTCCCCCAGGGTATGGGCGAAGCCGAGCACGGCGGCGGTCAGAAATCCCGGCCGGGCCAGCGGCACGGCAACCGTGAAGAAGCGGTCCAGTGGCGAAGCCCCAAGGGTAGCAGCGACCTCCAGCGGGCGGCGACCAATAGTGGTAAAGGCATTCTGCAAGGGCTGGATAACGAAGGGCATGGAGTAAAAGACCGAACCGATCACCAGTCCGGTAAAGGTGAACGCCAGCGGGCGACCTCCCAATGACTCCATCAGACCGCCGATGGGACCATGCGGTCCGAGCGTGAGCAGCAGATAGAAGCCGAGCACGGTGGGCGGCAGCACCAGTGGCAGCGCTACCACTGACTCGACGAGAAACTTTAAGCGCCAGCGGGTGCGTGCCAGCCACCAGGCCACGGGCGTGCCTATCAGCAGTAAAATCAGTGTCGTGAGCCCTGCCAGTTTCAGCGTGATAAACAGTGCGGTCAAATCCTGTTCATAGGGTGTCATGGTGTACCGTATCCATGCGCCCGGATGATTTTTCGCGCCTGATCCCCTTTCGCAAAGCCCATCAATTCACGCGCCACAGGATGGTCTTTCAACAACACGGCCTGTTGTTCGATCGGAGTGTAGAGTGACTGTGGCGGCTCCCAGAAAGAGCCTTCAGTGGAATCGCCCGCACGCTTGATCTGGGAGTAAGCAACGAAACCCAGTTCAGCGTTGCCGGTTTTGACGAACTGGAAGGTCTGGCCGACGTTCTCGCCGTGCACCATCCGCCCCTGCAAGGCCTCCCAAACACCCCTGGCCCGCATGACCTGTTCCGCCGCCTTGCCATAGGGCGCAAGCTTCGGGTTGGCCAATGCCAGGTGACGGAAATTCCCATGGCTCAGAACCCGGGCATTTGCGTCGATCAAGGCGGGATCAGGACTCCAGAGCACCAGCTTGCCGATAGCATAGGTAAAGCGGCTGCCGGGCACGGCCACAGATTCTTCTTCAAGCAGCCGTGGCCGCCGGGCGTCAGCGGCGAAGAAGGCATCAAACGGCGCACCATTTATTATCTGGGCATAGTGTTTGCCGGTGGACCCGGAGATCAAAACCACTTCGTGGCCGGCTTTCTTCTCGAAGGCTTCGGCAACATCTTTTATTGCATCAGTGAAGTTGCTGGCCACAGCGACACGAATCTCGTCCGCCGAGGCCGGTCCGAAACCGGGCATCAAGGCTAATGCCAGAATCAGGACGTAATATAACATCCGCATTTACACTGGCGTCCTGTGCAAAAAACTCCAGCCAGGCAATACGACAGTTCACTCATTCTCTGTGGGATCAGAAACCCCGGTGAACCTGTAAATGAGGTTGCCCAGATACCTCTCCGTCGGGCGAAACACATACGCTGCTGCCGCAGGCATTATCGTAAAGAAAAACCTTTCCTCATTGTCCTCTGCGGCAAACAGTACCAATACAGCGATGAGGGCGAGTGTGAGCAGTGCGTACATTACCCAGGCTCTTTTAAGATAGGATTGATATTTATGATTTTGAGTGTCAGTCATAATGTGTGCTACCTGGTGTCGTATGTCTATTGCTCGCCAACAGTGAGCTCGTGGAACGAGAACAAAATGAACTTGCCATGGTCATAGTAAACATCTTTTGGCCTGAATGCATTGTCAAATGCCGCCAGCTTCGCCCGTAACGATGTGCGCGGAGGAGTTGAAAACAACCATTCCATCGGCACTGACATACTCCGCAAGGACCTCTTCCGCTTCGTCCAGTATCCCGTCGATTTGTGCCTCCTGTAGCACGACCCCCATCACGGGCAACCAGCCCCTGAGATCAGCTTCAATCATCGTTCGAACGCCTGGGAAGCGCGCTGGCCCCGTGTAGGTCTCAACACCTACCGATTTTACTCCCGAAGCTTCGAACAGAGCGATCAATTCATCCTTGTCCCCGAGAACGAATGGAGCCCGCAGCGCATCAGCTGCTTCTTTGCCTGCAAGACGTTGAAGCAACTGAACCTCCTCCGGATAGGCCTCGGACCTGTCCAGGCTGTCCCAGACCGCCACGGCCAACCTTGCGCCCGGTTTCAGCACGCGAACCATCTCGCGCAGTGCCTGTGAGCGATCAGCGAAGAACATCAGACCAAACTGACTCACAACCGCATCGAATGACCGGTCAGGAAACGGAAGTGACTCCGCCGCACACTCCTGCCACTCGATGCCTGGTGCCAACTCCTTCGCAACCGCTATCATGCCGTGTCCCAGGTCAACTCCGGCGACAGAGCCGGCGGGACCAACACGAATCATCGCCTCTCTGGCCAGAACGCCAGTGCCGCACGCAACATCCAGAACTCGATCACCGGAGGCCACACCGGCAGCATCCAGCACGCGAGGACACCATTGCTTGAAGAGGGCGGGCACATGCAGCGCTTCGTACGCTCGCGCCCCTGCGATCTGCTCGTCCATGTTTGACTTGTTCATATGCATAGGCTCCGCTACCGCTTGCGCTAGAAAATATTATGAGAAGCTGTCAGCTGTGCCGAAAATCAGAGACTTGCCACAATACTGATATCTTAGAGCGGAACATTATCGTAACTATGCGCAAGTGTTATTGAGTACGCGAGCTAACGTCGCCCAGAGCCGCGCGAACGAAGCGCAGCAACGAGAGCGCCGACTCAATGGGTTTGTTAGCTGCAACCATTCTTTAAATCCTTCAGGATCAATCCGAGTTCGTCGACTATAGGCGAGCGATTCTCAACGCTATGTGTTTTATCAAGCCGTTGGCGTAGTTCAATATATTGTTTCTTATAGCGCTGGAACTCAAACGACTCGTGCAACTCTCGAATCCACGCCCGATCTTCGTCAGTTATCGCTGATAGAATTTTATTCGGGATCTCCTCAACATATTCAGCCCCCTCGAAATTCGAGGAGCATTCAATCTTGAAGCGTTCACATTTCTCACCTAGCAGCCTGGGGATAGTGTAAAGATTCGATAACATTAGATCGGCTAGAAGGTATTTCGCTTTTTGTTGTTTGTCAGAGCGATGTAACAGGATCGCCGTACACAGCTTCTGGATTGGCTCGCCTATATCGTCCGAAAAGGTTTTTTCATACCAGCGCAAATAAGCATTCGCACCTTTCAAATCTCCGAGTACAAAATATAACCAAAATATGAGATATCGCTTTCCATAGCCATCGCTTATGAATCCGTGCACACGATGTTCTTTTTGCATGGATGTCCTGTAAGAGGCAATCCTCGAGCGGATTCCTTTTTCCGTTTTTGGAAATGCGAACATGGCCTGTTGCAGCTTCGCTTCAGATGCGCCGCATTGCGGCGTCAATCTGGAGGCGTTTGTTAGATTTACATTTAGATAAGATAATTTTCAATTTCCAGCGCCCCATGAAAAACACCGATAACCGAAATATCGCCGTCAGCATTCTTTAGATAAGAGATGCGTTAATGACCCTACAGCAGTGGAAATCAACGTGTGAGCCCGGCCGCGCGCGTTAGCGCGTCGGGCTGGGGCGATTGGTTATATACGACTAAGCCAGTAACCGGGCTTACTACTGTTGTGCATAACAGCAACGACATAAATGCTTTCATTCGAATCTTAGTAGATAATAGAAAACGGAAATCGGGTAAGCAGGTATCGACGAAATCCCTTATGAAACTTTGGCCAGGTTTGAGGGAGCTCTGTGACGGCGTCATAGGCAGCCTCGAGCTCGGCGATAAAGTCATCACCCAGGCCTGCTGCCTGATCTTGATACCAGTGATAAGAAGCTTTAATTTCTGACGCTATTTCTGGATGGAATATTATTTTTGGCATCCTAGCCTTGTTACTTCCTTTTTCACCTCTTCCCAAGAAACGGGTTTCACTTTCCCGGAAACAAGCTCAGCGTAACGCTTCTCCGCCAGATCAGCCCAAGCCTCCTCAACACCTTCTTCTTGTTGAGTTTCGAGCGATGCGATCAAACAATGGGCTACCAAAGCTCTTTCGTCAGCTGAAAGTTTCTTTATATTTTCAATAACTTGTTTTAGCCTGGTCGCCATCTGCGCACACTCCTATACTCCTGCCTGAAAGTTTACCACGGCTCGTTGTCTGAGAGCATACAACGCGTCGCGTAACCGGCGGGTTTGGAGCGCCAGCGAAAAACCCGTCCCGGTTGACGCGTTTGTTATGTGTATATAAACTACCATTCCTACACATTCTTTCTTTCCGTGAGGCTGAAAACAATGCGGACCAATATTGAAATAGACGACAAATTGATGGACGACGCTCTGAAGGCCTCAGGGCTTAAAACCAAGAGAGAAGCCGTAGAGCTAGGCCTCAAGACGCTGATCAAATTGAAAAAACAAGAAGGAATCAAGCGGTTCAGAGGAAAGTTGGAATGGTCCGGGGACCTCGACGATATGAGACATGCGTCGTGATCCTCGTCGACTCCAGCGTGTGGATTGACTACTTTAGCGGAAACGGTTCCCGGGAAGCTGACTTTCTGGATGAGACGCTTGGCAATCGGGCTGTCGCAATAGGCGATTTGATACTCACGGAAGTACTTCAGGGATTTAGGCACGACAAAGACTACAAGACCGCTAGAGAATTGCTGGAAGAGCTCACAATTTTTGACCTGCTCGGAAAGGAATTGGCGATAAAGAGTGCGGAGAACTTTCGAAAACTGCGCAAGAAAGGCGTCACAACTAGAAAGACCGCCGACGTGATTATTGCTTCGTTCTGCATTGATCATAAGCTTCCTTTGCTTTTCTCCGACAAGGACTTCCGACCGTTTGTGGAACACCTTGGGCTACGCGACGCGGTTCACACATAACGTTTAAGCTGTGCGGCGCGACGCAAGGAGCGTCCGAACGAGCAACTTGTTATGCGACTTTTGCAGTTACTTTGATATTATTATTGGATATATGCATAGCCTTCCTTTTGTAGTTTCACAATTTCAGCATCTGCCATTGGTACCATTTTCACAAAACCGTGAATATCCTTGGGCTCATAGCCCATTACATTTGCTGCGGCTTGACACATACGAAACTCTATCGGTGCGCCAACTGTAAAACTATGAGCTCTTTTTACAAGTTCTATATTACTAGAGTCCGCTATAGTGAAATAAGGGATGGCTTGACCATGAATTATTATTACTATTGAACTATCCAATGGATCTGAGTCATACAGCTTATATAACAAGCCAATCCTATCTAATATATTCTGTAGAGTCTTTTTATTTCCAGTAGTCAAATCATACAGTACCTTTTGTGGCTGATATTTACTTTCTGATTTTTCAGCTACTCCCCATGGATCGTCTTCACCTGCTTGAGCAACAACTGTAAAAAACATATGAAACGCAATATATAATGTTAAAAATAATCTGGTTATCATTTCTTCTCCAAATCTGTTGTAGTGGCATAGTTAATTTGGCCACCTGATTATGGGTTGATATTATCACTCTCAACCAAAACAGGTGAAAAAATGACGAAGACAAGAAAAACATTCAGCCCTGAATTCCGGCTGGAAGCGGCAGGACTGGTGGTCGACCAGGGCTACACGACTAAAGCGGCGTGTGAAGCGATGGGCGTCAGCAAATCCTCGATGGAAAATTGGGTACGCCAGCTGCGCCAGGAACGACGTGGTCAAACGCCGAAGGCAAACGCGATGACGCCGGATCAGCGCCGCATTCAGCAACTGGAAAAGCAGCTGCGCCGAGTGGAAATGGAGAAAGAAATTCTAAAAAAGGCTACGGCTCTCTTGATGTCGGACTCGTTGAGCAGTTCACGATAATCCAGCGACTTCAAGAGAGATATCCGGTGAATAGACTCTGCCAGCTGTTTGATGTTCACCGCAGTAGTTACCGGGCCTGGCACGACAGGCCAAAGACGCTTTCACCCGAGGAGCACCGGCTGCGAGAACGCGTGAAAGCCGCACATACACTCAGCAACGGATCGGCTGGTGCCAGAACCATTGCAAGGTTGGTAACGGCAGAAGGCATTGCGTTAAGCCGCTATCGCGCCAGGCGGCGCATGCAGGCACTGGGGCTGGTGAGCAGCCAGCAGCCGAAGCATCGCTACAAGAAAGCGGATCAACCGCACATCGGTGTGCCGAACCGACTGGATCGCCAGTTCGATGTTGATGCACCGAACAAAGTCTGGACTGGCGATATTACCTACGTCTGGACAGGTCGGCGCTGGGCGTATCTGGCAATGGTACTGGATCTGTTTGCGCGGCGACCGGTGGGCTGGGCGTTATCGCTGACACCCAACAGCGAGCTGGCGAAAAAGGCGCTCACCATGGCCTATGAATCACGCGGCGAACCGAAGGGGGTGCTGTTTCATTCCGACCAGGGTTGCCAGTACACGAGCCTGGTCTTTCGTCAGAAACTGTGGCGTTATCAGATGGTGCAGAGCCTGAGTCGACGCGGCAACTGCTGGGACAACAGTCCGATGGAGCGGTTCTTCAGAAGCCTGAAAACAGAATGGATCCCGGAGGTCGGCTATGCGTCATTCGAGGAAGCGAAATACCGGATCACGCAGTATACGATCGGCTACTACAGTCAGTTTAGACCGCACACGCATAACGATGGGTTGGCACCCATTGCGGCTGAACAACAGTACTGGAATGCCTATAAACCTGTGGCCAAAATGACTTGACCACCACAGAAACAACTTTTCTCATAAGCTGATTAAGATAAATAAGTACAGCAAGAGTTTCAAAGGCAGAGCGTAATACTATTCTTGCGCCCAACAACTGATTTCTATCTAATAGTAATTTCGATTGATAGAGAAGATCTTGCAATCTCCAACTAGCTGCCTCACGTAAACTGAGGGAGCGAAACGGCGCCTTCCATTTATGTACAATAGGGTTTCTTGAAAACAATCCACCAACATCAACTGATTCACACAGAGATCCTCTCCATTCCTCCAGTGTTTTGTCGATTTGGTCCATATGACGCCTAACGCCGTAAATCAGCCGCCCGGAAACTGCGTAGCGGTTTTCGGGCGGCTGCATTTACTTGTTAGAAGCTGTTTGTTCGAGGCGCTCAGCTAGCCACACTTTAATAATCGACTGGCGCGTCACCCCTAGGCGACCAGCTTCTCGATCGAGGGACTCGATCATCCAGTCTGGGAAATCCACATTGACTCGCCTTTGCTTTTGAAGTGGGCGGCGCGCCTTGGAGATCTCCAGGACGTCTGTCACGTCCTTGCCACTGTCAAATTCAGAATCAAATTTCTTCGCTTTCATAAAAGGCTACCTCTTCGGATCGGGACCGACGAACAGAGATGATTCGTATGTTCCTGCTCCTGTGTGTGGTGACTGCCGACCAATGCTTCCCCTTGATACGGCCAATGACCAGAAATCGTGGCTCATCAACCGTCTTAGCGGGGATTTCAACAAGATCAGGGTCGCTCCAGAGTTCCCGGGCGCTCGTGAAGTCGATCCCGTGTTTCTTCAGGTTGGCTTGGCTCTTCTGCTCATCGAATTCGAATGAGAACATGGTATAAAAAATATACCATTATAGGCGGGTGGTCAACCCAGTTTCTGGGGATTTGGCGGCTTCTAACGCTTCGCATCTGCATATTCTGGCCCATTCCGATCACTGATTCTGGATTAAACCGATCACCCGTTCTGGAACATTCCGATCATCGATTCTGGTTTTATCCGATCACTTTTCCCGGATTTCCAGAATCGATGATCGGATAAAACCAGAACCCTTCCTAACGCATTGATTTAACTTGGCGACTGCTATCCTCTCGGTCTTTTTCAGGCGGAGACATCAGCGGTGGCAAAAAAGAGGTTATCGATGCGTAAAATCAGAGACATTCTGCGGCTTCGCTATGAAGCGGGATTAGCCTATCGAGGCATCGCCCAGGCGCTGAATATCGGCTATGGCACGGTGGTGGAGTACCTGAACCGCGCCCAACAAGCAGGGGTTGGCTGGCCGATTCCCGAAGGGCTGAACGAGCGTGACCTGGGGCGCTTGCTGTTTCCCACCCAGCCGGCCAGCGGGCAACGTCGCTTTGTTGAGCCGGACTTCCCGGCGGTCTACCAGGAACTCAAACGCAAAGGCGTGACCAACCTGCTGCTGTGGCAGGAGTATCGACAGCAGCACCCCGATGATGGCTACAGCTACGCTCAGTTTTGCCATCGCTACCGGGCCTGGTTGGGGTGCCAGCAGCGCAGCATGCGGCAGCTGCATCGCGCCGGTGAGAAGCTGTTTGTGGATTACTGTGGTCCGACGATGCTCATCGTTAATCCGGACACGGGTGAATCTCGTCAGGCACAGATCTTTGTTGCGGTACTGGGCGCGTCGAACTATACGTTTGCCTGTGCCAGCTGGAGCCAGAAACAAGCTGACTGGCTCAATGCACACGTGAAGGCCTTTGAGTTCTTCGGGGGTGTCCCCGAGCTTGTGGTGCCCGACAACCTGAAAAGTGCGGTGCGTAAAACGCACCGTTACGATCCGGACATCAACCCCAGCTATCAGCAGCTGGCCTCGCACTACCAGTGCGCCATCGTGCCGGCGCGTCCCTATAAACCCAGGGACAAAGCCAAAGCAGAAGTGGCGGTACAGATCGTCGAGCGCTGGATCATGGCTCGCCTGCGCCATCAGACCTTCTTTACCCTGGCGTCTGTGAACCAGGCGATCCGTGTGTTGTTGGATGATCTCAATCGGCGGCCCTTCAAAAAACTGCCCGGCACACGACTCAGCCAGTTCGAACAGTTGGATAAACCGGTGCTGCGGGCCTTGCCCGCCCAGCCTTACCAGTACGCCCACATCAAAAAGGCACGGGTGCATATCGATTACCACATCGAGTATGACAAGCACTATTACTCGGTCTCGCACCATCTGGTAAAGCAGGAAGTCGAAGTTCAGGCGACCGACAGCGCCGTGGCGATCTACTATCGGGGCCAACGGGTCGCCAGTCATCCACGCAGCCATCGTCCAGGTGCGCATAGCACCTGTCCGGAGCACATGCCGCAGGCTCATCAAGCGATGTACGACTGGTCGCCGGAGCGCTTCCTGAGCTGGGCCGGTGACATCGGGGTCGAGACACGTGAAGTCGTCAGTTGCCTGCTTCAGGAAAAACGCCATATCGAGCAAAACTACCGCCGGGTGCTGGCGCTGCTCGGCAATGCGAAAAAGTATGGGCGCGAGCGACTCAACAAGGCCTGTGGCCGGGCGCTGCTGATCGGTTCACCGACCCGCAGCAGCGTGGAGTCCATCCTCAAACAAGGGCTGGATCAGGTCGCCGTTGAAACACCTCACAGCGCCGTGCAGGAGGAGCTGAGTCTGGATGACCACGAAAATGTCCGTGGTGAAGCGTATTACCATTAACCCAACCACAAGGAATCAATATGCTGAACAGTCAAACCTTACAAACATTACGCCGCCTCAAGCTCACCGGCATGGCCGAGGGACTGGAGCAACAACAGGCCCAGCCCTCAACGCATGAAGAACTCGGCTTCGACGAACGACTGGCCTTGCTGGTTGATCGGGAGGCGACCCATCGGAGCAACAACAAAGTCACTCGGCTGCTTAAAATGGCCAAGCTCAAGTTGCAGGGCAACCCGGAGGACATCGATTATCGTCATCCGCGTGGCCTACAGAAAAGCCAGTTCGCAGATCTGCTCAGCAGCCACTGGATCTATCAGCATCACAATGTGCTGATCACCGGCCCCACGGGCTGTGGCAAAACCTACCTGGGCTGTGTGCTGGCCACACAGGCCTGTCGTCATGGCTTATCCGCACGGTACTTCCGCACCTCGCGGCTGCTCGAAACCTTGAGCATCGCACACGGCGATGGGCGCTTTGCCAAGCTGATCGCGCAGCTGGCCAAAACGGACCTGCTGATCCTGGACGACTGGGGACTGGAAAAAATGACGCTCAGTCAGCGCAACGATCTGCTGGAAATCATGGAAGATCGTCACGGCCTGAAATCCACCTTGATCACCAGTCAGCTCCCCATTACCCAATGGCACAAAGCCATCGGTGACGCCACCTTGGCCGACGCCATTCTCGACCGCTTATTACACAGCAGTCACAAGCTAAAACTCAAAGGAGAATCGATGCGGAAAGTGATGAGCGAACTGACTGAATCCGATCACTCACAGTGATACTATCGGGTCCATCGCGTTGGGAAGATCAGGTGATCGGATAAAACCAGAACGGGTGATCGGAATCACCAGAATACGCACCCCTGGTAAAACGTCTCCCATCCATTGTTGATAGACCGGAATCATGGCGACGTTATCTTCGATACACTTGATCATTGCGCGCAGATAGCGTTCTAGCATCATGTCTGGTCTACCGACAAACAACCAATCGCCGTTCGTTATCTTCTCTTGGTATCTTCGAAGCTCCTCCTGCCCGACGGCTTCCTGCCATATTCCTTGATCAAGTAAGCGATAATATTCGGATTTACCCGAGTCGCGTAACGCGTCCGCAAGTGCGCCGCACGCCTTCACGATTTGCCTGTCTGCCTCTATTTCAGCCGGGCACTCATGCACCCGGTGCCAGTACATACCAAAGACGTCAAGACACCTGTCGTACTCGAAAGGAACCGCAGCGGCCCGCAAACGAGTCTCTGCGGAATAGCAGATATCCTTTAAGGTTGGGTGCACGGAAGGAATATCGGAGTCGTCCACAATGATTAAATTTTTCTCCAGTAATTCAAGCGCCTTCTTG
>JAVVEV010000014.1:0-79648 GCA_032251035.1 Thiogranum sp.
AACATGGCATAGCGGTTACTGTCGTAGATTTTGCCTGGCTCGAGGGCATTGCCCACACTGCTTAGCTCATCGCCGGTTGAAAAGAATACGACTCGCAGCCGCCGCTTCACCTGTAACTCACCAACACCGACCGAGGCGAGTAAGGCGATTTCGGGTGCGCCCAGCCGAGTGCCGGGTTCCAGTACGACCTCTCCGCGACGCGTATCTTCAGCGGTATAGCGCACATTCTGACCTGCCGCGACTGCGCCCGAGAAGTGGATCTGATCCGCCTGTTGCGCAACATGTTCCTGCATCACGACTGCATCTGCACCATCAGGCATCACCGCACCGGTCATTATGCGGACACACTGGTCGGGGCTGACATCGCCAGAAAAGGGTCGCCCTGCGAAGGAGGATCCGATCACCTGGAGTCGGATCGCGGGACCGGAGCAGTCATCGCTGCGCACGGCATAGCCGTCCATGGCAGAATTGTCAAAAGGCGGCACATCAGTATTGGCGATAATTGTGCTGGCTGTTATGCGGCCGAGTGCTGAAAGTAGCGGTAGCTGTTCGCTGGATGTTATCGCTTCTACTGCCTGCAGAATCCTCTTCCGACCTTCATCAACGCTTAAAAGTTTTTGCTCCGGCTCGGAACAACAGTCCAGGGTTGAATCACTCATGCGCTATTTCCAGATTGGGTTGAGGTTATATAATCCTGAATAAAACTGACTACTTCTACAGGGTTATTAATATCCAGGCAGGGCAAATCCGTAGCCGGTATTTGATCAGTTATCAGTGCGATGATAGACAGATCGCCGGGATGTAAAAAGGGCTTTTGTGTCGCCGTGCGGTGAATTTCCAGTTTTGGGAATTCGACATGACGGAAACCTTCTACCAGAATGAGATCGAGCGCGCTTCTGTCGAGTAGCTCCAGTAGATGATCGAGTCGCGGCTCGGTTTCCGGATAATGCTCGCGGATAAGCACGGTTCTGAAGGGTGATGCTATCAGCATTTGCAGTGCACCGGCTTTTCTGAGCAGGAAACTGTCTTTACCCGGTCGGTCTATTTCAAAATTATGGTGTGAGTGTTTGATGACGCCGGTGCGGATACCCTTGGCCTTAAGAAGAGGTAGCATGGCTGTCAGTAAGGTGGTCTTGCCGCTACCACTATAGGCAGCAAATCCAATAACCGGGGGGCTGGTGAAAAGGTCATCCAAGTGTGATCACCGGGCGAGCTTGTGAAGGTCGTCAGGGAAATTCAAGTTGATGAACTGATCGGGCATGTCAGAAAAATCCACATGATGTGCATGAGTTTGTTCCAGCCATTCTCTGGCTGATCGTCCGCCGAGATTCAGGAATTCCTGCAAAGAGTGTTTCAGATTTCGATTGAGCAGACAAAACATTGGCTCAACTTGTCCCGCACATTCGGCGACACAGGCTGAAACACGATGCTCTTGCATAGAGATCATCATTCGTTCCTGAAAGTCCCTGTTCACCAATGGAGCATCTACAGGTACGGTCAGAAGAAGCGGAGTATCACACGCATCCAGTCCGGCAAGCATGCCTGCAAGTGGACCAGGAAAGCCGCTCATGGTGTCCGCGATCACCTGGTGCCCATAGCGTGCATAGTGCTCCTGGTTCCTGTTGGCACTAATGATGATTCGTCCCTCCCGGGTCTGGAGCCGATCCAGCAGCAGCTCAATTATGGGCTTTCCCGAGACCAGGATCAGGCCTTTGTCGCGGTCACCCATGCGGGAGCCGCGGCCGCCTGCGAGAATGAGGAGCGTAACAGACTCATCATCAATGGGATTGTGTGAAATCATCAGTCACCTGAATCCGATTGCATTCCAGTGTAACAGGCTGGCTGCGGTCGGCGTCGCAATTCGACTCTGATATGATGACACCACCAGGCTGCGATGGACAAAAAGCATCATGTCGGATGATCCGATTATAAATGGCGCGCACGAATTCAGCGATGACACGGTCATCATCGAACGTTTCGCAGATGCACTGTGGATGGAGAACGGACTGAGCGACAACACGCTTGCAGCCTATCGACGCGACTTGTCCGGTCTCTCTCGCTGGCTGGCAAATCAGGATGTTGCCATTGAGCAGGCGCGGCCCGAGCATCTGCTCGCTTACCTGGCCGTGCAGTACCAGAGCGGCCGTGCGCTGCGAAGCAATGCGCGTCTGTTATCCGTCATGCGGCGCTTCTATCGGCATCTGGTGAGGGAAGGGCGGCGCGAAGATGACCCCTCGGCGAAGATCCAGGCGCCCAGGATGGACCGGCCGTTACCGTATTCCCTGAGCGAAGCTGAGGTCGAAACGCTGTTGCAGATGCCAGACGTCGAGGATAGTGTGGGGCTGCGTGACCGGGCGATGCTGGAGTTGCTGTATGCGAGTGGTCTGCGGGTATCCGAGCTGGTGTCGCTGACAGCTGAACGCATCAATTTAAATCAGGGGGTCGTGCGGGTACTGGGCAAGGGTGACAAGGAACGTCTGGTGCCAGTGGGGGAGCAGGCGGTAATCTGGATCAAGCGCTATGTGGGCGAAGCGCGAGCATCACTACTCCATGGAAAGCCTGCCGCGATGCTCTTCGTATCGAGAAAGGCGCCGAGCATAACGCGTCAGGCGTTCTGGTACAGAATCAGGCAATATGCAGTTAAATCGGGTATCCGCGGTCATCTTTCGCCTCACACACTGCGCCATGCTTTTGCTACTCATCTGGTGAACCATGGAGCCGATCTGCGAGTAATCCAGATGTTGCTGGGGCACAGTGATCTGTCTACTACGCAGATTTATACTCACGTTGCGAGAGAGCGCCTCAGGCAGCTTCACCAGTTGCACCACCCGCGCGGATGATTTGTGCGGTAAACTATTGAACCCCACCGGAATGGCACGGTCGAATTGTCGAATTTCAAAATCAGGTGCTTTTTGTGAATACACTCAAGTCATTATTTTTAATATCGTTTGTCATGCTTTTCAGCGCCACGGCTCAGTCTGATCAGACAGCTGAGGAAGCGGATATAGCGGATATAAGGAAAGCTTTGAAAGGGTTCAAACTGGACTCGGTGACGGCCACAGATATCCCGGGCCTCTACGAAGTCATGGCGGGCGCGAATGTCGTCTACGTGACTTCTGACGGGCGTTATATGCTGCAAGGTGAGTTGGTGGATCTTAAGACTCAGAAGAGTGTCACTGAACCGCGCCGGCGCGCTGCACAGCAGGCCGCACTTGCGTCTGTAAGCGAAGATCGGATGATTGTGTTTAAACCGGAGAAAGTCGAACACACGATTACGGTGTTTACCGACATTGATTGTGGTTACTGCCGCAAGTTGCATGAAGAAATGGATGACCTTCTTGCCGAAGGTATCAAGGTCCGGTACTTGCTTTACCCCCGCGCCGGCGTTGATTCGGAATCCTATCGGAAAGCCGAAGCAGTCTGGTGCGCCGAGGATCGTAATCAGAGCCTGACCGCCAGCAAAGCCGGCAAAGCTATCGAGATGAAGACTTGCGACAACCCGATTGCCGAACACATGCAACTGGCGAATGTTCTGGGTCTGCGCGGTACGCCGCTGATCGTGCTGGATAACGGACAGATTCAGCCCGGATATGTGCCTGCGAAACGCCTGGCGCAACTGCTCGAGCAAACGAAACAGGTCGCGCCCTGATTGCGGTCAGTGCAACAGAGCGAACATCTGGCGTCGATAACCAGCGACACGAGGATCTTCATTGCCAAGCAGTGTGAGCAGTGCGACCATCGCCCTTTGCGCGATGCCGTCGCGATAGCCTCGGTCGCGTTTCAGGAGTTCCATAAGATTATCCAGAGCGCTGTCATAGTTGCCTGCCAACGCTTGTGACACCGCTAGCTGATATCGTGGTTCGGATCGGGCAGGATCGGCATCCAGCATTTTCTGCAGCGAAGCAGGCGAAGGCGCATCCTCAATTTCGCTGGCAAGTTCGAGCACCAGCTTTAAAGCTTTGCTCTCGGGTTGAGCGGCGAGCCCGGCCGGAAAATCGGCAAGTATCTCCTGTGCCCGATCAAGTCGTTTTGCTTTGATCGCCAGGCGGGCATGCTCGAGGGGCAAGCGAGGGTTATCCGGATCATCGTGACTAGCTTGCTCTATCACTTGAAACGCCTGTGCATCGTTTCCCCCGGCGGCGAGCGCCAGCGCTTCAGCCAGTGTGCTGTCCGAGGCACGTTCAATGTGTGCATCGAGCAACTGTCGCAGTACCGATTCTGGTTGCGCGCCTAAAACTTCCTCGACTACTTCACCGTGCTGATACAGGCGCAACGTCGGCAGGCTGCGGATACCATTGGCTGCCGCTAGCTCGCGTTCGACATCCGTATTTACTTTGGCCAGTTTGAAGCGTCCCTGGTACTCGCCCACAAGCTTCGCCAGAACCGGTATAAGCATTTTGCATGGCGCGCACCAGTCGGCCCAGAAATCGACCAGCACCGGTGTTTGGTGGGACTGCTCGATGACCAGTTGCTGGAAGTCTTGCCCGCTAACTTCAAATAGATCGGGAGAAGAATCAGTCATTGTAGAAAAACCAGGAAAGGCACAGAAGTTATGTTGCCAGAAATCGTTTATTTTGCAATATGCCTTCGTGAGCAGACCTCAGACCTCGATGAGGCGCCCTGTGTGTGTAAACAGCAGATAGCTCCTCACCCGGTAACCCGTCCACAGCCGAGAAACGCCTTCGTGATATAAAGCGAGCTGAGCCTGATACTGCCGTGTAAGCTGTTGAATCCGGGTTTCATCAGCGATCCGGTGTGACTTGTAGTCGACAATATGCAGTTCCGTTCCGGTTTTGATGAGCCGATCTATCACGCCATTGACTATCTGGCCATTCAGCCGGTACTGAATGCCGACCTCATTATAAGCTGTGACATTTTTGTCAGGCAGGAATAGCCAGTTTAGTGCTTTGTCATTGATGAGAGCGCTGACTTCCTCCCAATATGACTCGAATGCCGAATCGTTGGCGTCACATTGCAATTCATAAGCAACGTGTCGGATGATGTCAGATGCGGGTAGCCCGTGTTTCGATGGGGCAGTCGCGAGTTGCAACATACGATGGATGGCTAACCCACGCCTGATTCCGGCCTCATCCCCCGATCCCGGTTCCGGGTCCTCGCCGGCATGACTGGGAGCGACTTCTCCGCCCCTTGGCTGAACTGGCACTGACAGGCGAAGTCGCGGATCGATTTCTATCTGAACTTCTTCCGATGCTGCTTGCACCTGCTGCTTCTGATCCGGTTGTCCGACTGAATACCTCCAGATCTCGGCCGGTTCATTGGTTCCACAAAGTATTTGCGATATTTTCGTATACCACCCGGGTGCAGTCGCTCTGGATTGAGTCGCGCAGCCGCTGATGATCAGCATGTGCTTGGCCCGCGTCATGGCTACATAAAGCAGGTTGGCTGATTCGCGTTGTTCTTCTTCCTGGTCTATCTCGTGGCGATCGAAACTTATGCTGTCGCGCTGACGCATGTTACTCAATAGCATGAAGTCGACTGGGCGATCGGATTCTGTGGGCCAGCGGACCAATGTTTGACAGCCGGGCGAACCGCGTCCCGGGTTGGTGCTGTCAGCAAGGAACACTATCGGTGCTTCAAGACCTTTGGATGCGTGAATGGTCAACAGTCGCACCCGTTCACCCGTCGCACTCTCGGGAGTTGCCTGATCAGGTCCTTCCTTATCGAGATCCCGAAGTTGTCCCAGTCGCTCCAGAAAGCGGGGCAGAGTCGGATAACGTCCCGAATCCACTTCCAGTGCCAGTTCAATGAAGCGGGTGAGATTGGCCTGCACTCTGGCGGCGCGACCCGCCGGAACAGCCGCTTCATAACGGTTCATCAAATTTGATTCGTGAAAGATCTGTTCCAGCAGATCATGTATAGGGATGCATCCAGTCAATGCATGCCACTTCGCAAGCAGTCGATGGGCCCGGCTGAGGGCATGTTCGGGGGGCAGACTTTGACTGGCGATCTCCAGGCGTTCGAACCAGCTGGTGCGCGGTATTTGCACCAGCAGCACGAGATCATCATCTGTCACTGAAAATACCGGCGAGCGCAGCACCTGGGCCAGCGATAAATTATCCTGCGGCGTCATCAGGACCCGTAGCAGCTTTTCGATATCACGCACCTCCAGACTTTGCAGCAGGGTGCCGCGGTCCAGACTGAGGTAAGGAACACCGGCTTCGCGTAGCGCTGATTCATAAGCGGGCAGATGAGTCCGCGAGCGCATCAGGATTAAAATGTCATCACAGGTAGCGACCCGGTCATTTACCAGCTGTTGTATGCGGCCTGCGATTGCCTGGCCTTCACGATAGTGGCGTTGATCCTCTGGTGACCGGCGCGGCTGCTGAAGTGGATTGCGTAGTTCGCGTTCGGCGGGCTCGCTGACCTCGTCATCATTCTGGAACAGTGGCCACACTTCTACGCTACCCCAGGCTTCACTTCGATGAGTCGTGTGCTGCTGGTATTCGGGCAACAGATCCTGCATGTCAGGATGCTGAAACACACGGTTTACAACCTCCAGTACGGCGGGCGAAGAGCGCCAGGAATGATCAAGATGTACGCTTCTGGCCATCAGATGTTGCTCCATCCAGTCGGCGGCGCGATGGAGTAATTTCGGGTTGCCTCGGCGGAAGCGATAGATTGACTGCTTGCTGTCACCAACAATGAACAGACTGCGAGCGCGTTCTTCACCCGCAGCCATCTCTTCCAGAAGTGGCAGGATCAATTGCCATTGTGTTGGATTAGTATCCTGAAATTCATCAATGAGTAGATGATCGATACGCTGATCCAGCTTGTATTGTATCCAGTGAGCGTGCTGCGGATGATTGAGCAGCTTCCATGTTTTCCATTCGAGGTCAGCAAAATCCAGAAGCCGGCGTTCTCGTTTGATACGCTGGTAATGTTCGAGCATGCGCTGACCGGCCCGATACCACGCGCTGTTCACGGCGAATGTTCGCTGGCGGTTTTTCAGCTCTATCTGCTGTTCCAGTCGGGTACAAAACAGTTCATGGATTTGTAGAAAACGCTCCTCTTGAGCATCCCCCATGGATTTCCGTTGTGCCTGCGTGGATCCTCGTTTTCGGCGGCTCCCGGTGCCGGTAAGAAAAACGTCCTCGATGTCCTGTGAAATCGCATCTGTATTGTGTTGCCTGGAAAGGGCGTGGTGGATTCTGTCGATGTGCGCGAGATTGGTTTTGGTGCTATGCCGATCCAGCAGCGCCGCGAACTCTCCGAGAAGGGCAGGGGCATCCGTGCGCCAGAAGTCTGTTTCATCAGAACTTTGGAGGTCCAACTCGAGCTCCTGCTCAAGGTATTGGATTGCCATCTCCACCGGATCATCACGGTCGCGAGTGAATGCCCACCAGTCACTGCGGTGTTCTATGAATTTGTGCAGGGCATCACGCGTGTTGTGCAGACTGTTCAATTGATCGAACAGTGTGTCCAGAGCATCGGCCACATCCGATCCAGGCGTGCTCGTGGCTTCGTTAAAAAGCGCGTCCCAGCTTTCCGTGATCAATAATCCCGTCTGTTCAGCGAGTTCAAAGCCAGGAGGCAAACCGGCTTCCAGCGGAAAACGTTGCAGCAGATCCTGACAAAAACTGTGAAACGTGGTTGTGCGTAGAGCACGTTCGCTGAGTAACAGCTTCTGGTAAAGATGACGAGCCGCGTTTCGCAGGCTCGGGCTCGGCGACTCGCCAATCTCTGTCAGCAGCCGGTCCAGTTCCGGGTCATCCGCCTCGAGCATCTCGCGTAAACGCGCTCCGAGGCGCTCCTGCATTTCACCAGCTGCCTTGCGCGTGAAGGTAATGGCAAGAATGCTGTCGGGACAGGCGTCGTGCAGCAGAAGTCGCGTTAGACGGGCCACTAACTGCCACGTTTTTCCGGTTCCAGCGGACGCGAGGACACTGAAACTAAGGTCGGGCTGGGTGGCCAAAGGAGCTTCAGTCATGTGGCGTTTCCACGTCTGGCCACATGTCGCGCCGGCAAAGGCCATCGAACTCGCACCAGTTACAGGTGGGCGGATCGCCCCACGCGGGTAAAGCGGTCCCTGCCTGTAGTAATTCGTCAACTTCGATCAGCCGCCGTTGAACAGCAGGCAGTAATTCGGAAAGCAGCGTTTCGTCGGCACAGGAAACCGTCTTGACTGTGTCACGACTGAATCCCAGGTACTCCAGCCGGGAAACCGGTTTGTCGAGCATCAGTGCATAGGTGCACAGCTGCACGGCTTCGCCCTTTCGCACCTCTTCTGGTTTCGGCGTGTGCCCGGTCTTCATGTCGAGCACACATACAGAATCGCCTGTTGCGTCGATACGGTCGATGCGACCTCTTATCCGCAGCTGCGAATTGAGCGACTTCTCAACCTTCACTTCTACTTCGCGGGCGGTCCAGGTGTGACGTCGTTCTATCTCCCAGTCCAGATACTCGGGGATAAGTTTCTCCCATTGCCGAAACCAGCTTCGGGCCTGAAAATTTTCTTTCAGGGCGTCCGCGAAAACGCGCTTGCTGATTGCGTCAAGAAGCTGTGTTGCGGCATCCAGATGGCTTGTATCGAGCGGTCCCACCCACGGGTCTGGCAATCCTTGCACTTTGCTGTTGAACGCCTGTACGACCCGGTGAACCAGTGATCCGTAATCGCTCTTGCTGAGCGTCTCGCGAATTTCATCCTGTGCCTTCAGACCTAATGCATCTGCGGCAAAAAACCGATAGGGACAGTCGACGAGTCGCTGATGCGCATAAGCCGTCCAGACTTCCGGTCGCAGTGTTACCGGAAGGGTCGGTCGAGGATACGTCTGCGGTTGCGGCAGGGCAGCGAGATCAGGCGTGAGCGGCCGGGCGTCGGGGCGAGCTACCAGCGCCGCCAGATCATGATCGTGTAGATCGCGTCCGTAGGCGCTACGGTAAAAGGTATCAAGAAGTTCCAGCCATGGACTGACCGGCACCGCTTCTCCGTCTTTCTCGCGATGCCAGGTCAGAAGAACGCGCTCACTGCTGTGCAGGATTCTGCAAAAATGGTGGAGTTTCTCAGTCATCGTTTCATGCCAGGTCGGCAGGCCCAACGCACCGCGAACTCGTTGATTGAAGAACGTTTCGGTTGCCGGCGATCCCGGCAGATTGGTTCGATTGCAGCCAGCCACGATAATTGCGGGAAACTGTTGCAGGCGAGTTTGTCGTGGTGTCAGCAGCTGCACGGGACTGGCCGTAGCAGGCGAGCGGAATGTCGCCCGCTCCAGATTCCGTCCCAGCCAGTCTCGGAACTCGGTCCAGCTCAATTTGATCTGCGAGCAGTCAGCTGCCTCTCGCAGTCTCTGGAGCACCTGCAGCAAGTGCCTGCCGGCGGCGTCTGATTCAAACCTCTCCAGGCTCCCCAGTGCTTTTAAGCTGGTCTGAACAGCGTTCAGATGTTTGCCGGGATGGTGAGCGCCATTCAGGATCGCAAGCAATGGATTGCTGGCATGCTCAAGCTTGTTCAACATCTGGTGCAGGTCCTGCTGCACGGGTCCAGACCAGCCGGGGAGCCGTTCACTGCGGAAATCGAGATGACGGCGATATCGCTCCAGGCCACGGGCAATGTTTTCATGGAGGATGATGTCCTGCTCGAGGCGCCGTACCAGCGCGAGGTGTGTCTCACGATCGGAAAAATTCACGAAGGGTGATTTCAGAACATCCAGTAGAGAACCACAGGCAAAGTCTTCCTCTACTGTTTCCAGCCAGCGCTCGAGTAACGCCGCGGCACTGGTGGTCGACAAAGCCCATCCACCCGGATCATCGAGTACGATATCCGAGGCTTCGAGCAACGCACGTACGCGACGTGCCAGACGTCGGTCTTCGCTGATAATCGCAACCGGCGACACATCATCCAACAACCATCGCCGCACCTGAAGGGCCACTGCCTGGGCTTCCTGCTCCGGGTCCCGGGCGGCAAGGGTACGAAGCCGGTTCGCCAGAGGATCGGCGGAGTGGTCAGCGGCAAATTCCAGAGCTCGTTGCCTCAGATCATCAGGCGAGGGTATGAATATGCTGTGGAACAAGCCTGTCATGTCATCAGCATCCAGGCTCTTATCCGGTATTGGCATGTTCAGTTTTTGCAGCAGATCAGATAGCGGCGCATCCGGGTGATAGCCGCGCCCGGCTACGTCGCCGTGCAACACGATGCGCGCGCGGTTGTCTGTCATCAGCGCTTGCAGCCAGTGTGCTTCGGCCGGCGTTACTGCTGTGATGCCGACGATCCACAGCATCTGGTCTTCGATTTGGGTCAGGCTTGCCTGAAGTTGTTGCTGGTATGCCGACGCATGATCAACGGCTGCATCAATCTGCAATTGTTGTCGCCAGGCGCGCCAAAGCGTATGGAGAATTGCCGCTTCCTGCTCCAATGAGGGTGTCGGTGTCGATATGCCGTAGTTTTCGCCCAGGGTTCCCAGAAATTCATTCAGTGTGTCGCCAACCCGGACAGAGCAGCGGGTGAGTTCATCAAAGAGGGTGATCAGCTGGTCGGTAAGCAGCCACGGATCGGTGTCAGTATAGATTTCAACGGCACCACGCAGCACTTCGGCCAGAACAAGTTCCTGTGCGGCACGGCTGAGGATTCGGTGGGAACGCGGTGCAAAACGACTTACCCATTGATCCAGTTGCGCAATGTCAGGACCGAGCAGTGCGCTGAAGCCGCGTTGCTCGGCGGCATCAGCAAGGGCGGCTCGCATATGTGCGGCAGCGCGACCTTCGCAAAGCAGGATCTGGCATTTGCTCAGATCGGGCAATTGTCCGGAGAAATGATCGAGTATCTGATTTGCTGTGACAGTAAGCGGATCTTTCCCGAAAGGAACCTGTGTAATCAACGGCGATTCATTGGCCGCCGTTGACTTCAGCATGGCAGCCCGCCGGATAGTCGTTTCAGAACGGTCAACGCTCCAGCAGCTCGAGTTTTCCTTCTTTGCCATTCCATTCGTCGGCATCGGGTGGCGGGGCTTTTTGCTGAGAAATCACCGGCCACTGCTGTGCAAGTTCCTCGTTCAGGGCGAGAAACTGCGCTTGCGATTCAGGTAGATCGTCTTCCGGGAAAATAGCTTCGGCGGGGCATTCCGGCTCACACAGCGTACAGTCGATACATTCTTCCGGATCGATTACAAGGAAATTAGGGCCTTCGTGGAAACAATCTACCGGGCACACTTCCACACAGTCGGTGTATTTGCACTTGATACAGTTTTCACCCACTACAAAGGTCATGACAGGCTCCTTATTGATCGGGAGCCAATCATACACTCATTGGCGGGGCTGTTTCTAACCGGTCAAAGACTGGCGGTTTTCAATCCAGGGGGGGGAGCAGCGACTTCGATGCGATTGCGGCCATGTTCCTTGGCGAGATACAGCGCCTGGTCGGCTGCCCGAACCAGCTGCTCATCCAGGTCACCTTCTTTCGGGTAAACCGTGGCGACGCCGATGCTCAGGCTGACGTGACCTGCGATCTCTGAAGCCGCGTGCGGAATATTCAGGTCAATAATGCTATGGAGTGTTTTCTCTGCGACCGCAAGCGCACCTTCTTCGGTGGTGTCTGGAAGAATCATGACAAATTCCTCACCCCCGTAGCGGCTGACCAGATCGGCGGGACGGTGGACCGTCAACTGCAGGGTTCCGGCCACTTTCCTGAGACAATCGTCGCCAGCCTGATGACCGTAATGATCGTTGTAACTCTTGAAAAAATCGATATCGGCGAAAATTAACGAAAGGGGGCTTTCCGCGCGAATGGAACGCTGCCATTCCTGGTTCAAGGTGATATCGAACTGCCGGCGATTGGAGACGCCCGTGAGTCCATCCAATGATGAGAGCCGATGCAGTTCACGGTTGCTGCGCGCCAGTTCAACATTCATCGTTTCCAGCTGTTGTTGCATTTTTTTCATGGTCAGATAGGCATCATCGCGCTCTTTTTGAGCGAGATAACTTTTGGTATGTGCCCGGATGCGTGCCAGTAACTCAACCTTCTCCGGTAGCTTTACCAGATAATCAGTGGCGCCATGGTCGAAAGCGACACTTTTCGTGTTTGGATCTTCCTTGCTGGAAAGAACTATTATCGGAATATCCCGAGTGGCGGGATTGTTGCGGTAAAAACGTACCAATGTCATGCCATCCACATCTGGCATCACAAGGTCTTGCAGGATAACGGTCGCGCGAATAGAGACAGCTTTGCTCAAAGCCAGCTTCGGGTCGGCACAATAGTGGAACTCGACATCCGGTTCGTCGGCAAGCATGCGCCGTATACCCTCTGCAACCATTGGCTGGTCATCCACGAGCAACACTACGGCCCATCTGTTACTGATTACTGCTGCATCATTAGCATCGGTAGTTTGATTCGTCATCCTGATTTCCGTTTTCCCTGACCATCTGGAGTGATAGCTTCTGCCCAAGCTAGAAGTTCCGGTCCGATTTTGTCCAAGGGCAAGATTTTTCCTGCTGCATCAAGCTCTTTAGCGGCCTTCGGCATACCATAAACGGCACTGGTATCCTGATCTTGAGCGATCGTCAGCCAACCCCGCCGGCGCAGTTCCCCCAGGCCGACCGCCCCATCTCGGCCCATGCCCGTTAGCAGAACTCCAGCCGTTTGATTTTCCTGATGTTCCGCAAGACTGTGAAAGAATACATCTACAGAAGGTCGGAAAACCAGTTCGGTTGGATCGGGTGTGTAATCAAACACGTTTTCGGCGGTGAGAATGAGATGATCTTCCCGTGCACATACCAGAACGGAATCGGCCTCCGGCTGATCTCCGGCTCTTGCCTGTCGCACCGCGATGGCGACACTGGCATTCAGCCAATCAATGAAGCTTTTCATGAACTGTTCATCAACATGTTGCACCACTGCAATGGCGAACCCGGGATTACGGGGTAAGGCGTGCAGTACGTCCTTCAGCGCGGCGGGTCCACCTGTTGACGCTCCGATAGCGACTAATGGCACGCCGTCACTGTTGTTGCGCAGCGAGATGTCTGGCTGTACGTGGCCGCGTCGGAAAGGTGCGCCCCGCAGAAGCGTACCAATCGCGTTGATCTTGTTAATCAGAACGTTGTTGCCTTCGCCCTGACCGGTATCCCCCAGTATCGGCGTATTGACAGCGTCGAGTGCGCCAGCTCCCATGGCTTCAAACACGCGCCCCGCGTGCCCGTTTACTGTGGCAGTTACGATCAAAATCGCGCACCCATGTTCGGCGCTGATGCGGCGTGTCGCCTCGATGCCATCCATGACCGGCATAATGAGGTCCATCAGTAGAATATCAGGCCGATTGCGGGAGCAACTTTCCAGGGCTTCCTGTCCATTATGCGCAACCCACACGAGACTATATTCGGGAACATCCTGTATGACACGACGAAGCGCTTCCGCGGCCATTAGCGAATCATTTACAATAGCTATCTTCAACATAACTCCGGTTACTCCGCCTCGCCTATGAGATCCGCCACCGCCTGGATCAGGGTTTCATCGTGAAAGCTGCCCTTGGTGAGGTAATAGTCAGCACCGGCGTCCAGCCCCCGCTGCCGGTCTTCTTCCCGGTCTTTATAGGAGACAATCATCACCGGAATACTTCCAAGCCGTGCGTCCTCCTTGATCTGGCGCACAAATTCGAATCCATTCATACGCGGCATATCGACGTCGCTGATGACAAGGTCATAGTCGTTCATCCGGACAGCATTCCAGCCGTCCATTCCGTCGACCGCAACATCGACGTGATAGCCTCGAGCGGCCAGCATATTGCGCTCAACTTCTCTTACGGTAATAGAATCATCGACGACTAAAATGCGCTTTCCGGTATTGATATATTCCGTCTGCGTATCCCGGACCCGATTAAGCCTTCCGCCTGAAATCAGCAAATCTATCGACCGCAGCATATCGTCGACATCCACGATCAGGCAGGGATCACCATTTTCCAGAATACTTGCGGCACTGATGTCCTGGGTTTTTCCTAGTCGCTTGTCCAGTGGATGTACCACCAGGTCACGTTCGCCGATGAAACGGTCAACCACCAGCCCGGATCTGTTTGTTCGTTCGCCGAGTATTACGATGGGAAGATAATCACCGGTATCCACATGAGTGGCATGTCCGAGAACCTGACTGGCGAAGACAATGCCGATATGTTGATTGCCGAGAGTAAAATACTGCCGTCCTTCCAGAGCCTCCACTTGATCGGCGTCCAGCTTGAGGGTTCTGTCTATGCGTGCCAGGGGAATTGCATAAGGCTCACCGGAAATCTCGATAAGCAATGCACGAATCACTGACAGCGTGAGAGGAAGCTGTAGATGAAAGCGCGTTCCTTTTCCGGCACTTGTGGTTACCCTGGCAAGTCCGCGCATGCGCTGGACTGTGCTGTGTACGACATCCAGCCCCACCCCGCGTCCAGAGATTTCAGTAACATTCTCTCGAGTTGAGAATCCCGGAAGAAACAGGAACTCCAGTAGTTCTGCTTCCGACAACTCGGATGCCATATTTTCATCTACGAGGTTCTTGCGGATAATACTGCTGCGCAATTTCTCCACGTCGATGCCGCGACCATCATCTTCAACATGGATCGAGAGCATTCCGGAACTATGGACCGCCTTCAGGCGAATAGTGGCCTGTCCAGATTTCCCTGCCTGACACCGCTGTTCCGGCGATTCGATCCCATGATCAAGTGCGTTACGTAGCAAATGACTGAGCGGAGCTTCTATAAGTTCAAGAATGTCCCTGTCGACCTGTGTGGAGAGCCCCTCGATTTTCAGGTCAACCTTCTTACCCAGTTCGCGTGCGACATCGCGAATCATGCGTGGAAATCCGCGGGTAACATCTGCGAATGGTCGCATGCGACTGGTGAGAACTTCGTTGTGTAGCCGATTGGCAAGACCATGCACGCGGCGGTCATAGTCATCGAGTTCTGACAATCGATCTGAGAACTCGTGACGACAGTGGTTCGTCTTGGTATGAATTTCGCTGACCAGCGTTTTGCTGTACTCGTCACCATTATGGGCATATAGATGATCGCTGAGCCGATCAAGAAGACCAATAATTTCCGCCTGGCGATGTTTGACGTGAAGCACTGCTTCTGCGAACGGTCGTAACCAACGCGACTCGACACGCACTTCGCCGGCGAGCCCCACCAACCGGTTCAGGCTTGTCGATGATACTCTGACGGTACTCTCGGCACTTTCAGCTGGTGGACTATCTGCACGGATGCCTTCGCTGGAGGGAGTGGCCTCGGGTTGTGACCTGGTATGGATTTCCTGATCAGGAGGGTTATCTTCGAGATCAGAGCCAGTGTCTGCAGCGCCTGAAGCGGCATCCGGCACGATTGCGTCCATGCACTGGATCTGCGAGACAAGTTCTTGCACCGCTGCGGGCTCTGACGTATTGCTCGCGAGTGCGACGAGCTGGTCGACGCCACGCAGGAGCAAGTCAATATGGTGATCGTGTAGCGTCAGCTCGCCGCTCTGCGCTGCTACAAAACAGTCCTCCATGGCGTGTGCCAATGTGACTGCAAGCTGTATGTCAACCATGCGGGCAGCACCTTTCAATGAGTGTGCAGCTCGCATGAGCGACTCAAGTAGTGGTCCAGGATCACCGCTCGTCTCCAGTGCCATTAAGCCATCACTCAGGGTCGCCACCTGATTTTCGACTTCCAGCCGAAACAGCTCGAGCATCGAGAAGTTTTCCAGCTCATCACTCATTGCAGACCGTTCTCCAGAGCATAGAAAAGAAGTTCATGGTCGAGAATGCCGACATGATGCTCGTTCCACGGGAGTATTTTTGTAGCGAACGCCTGTTTCGCCTTGGCGACGGTTCCAGGTATCGATTCGAGGGTCCGGTCGGAAAAGCGGAGAATCCCATGAACTTCGCTGACCGGAAACACAAAGCTGCTCTCTCCATGAGCTGCAAAAATCATTCGCTCGCGTATCTCGCGATCACTCGTATAGGCTTCGCTTGCTTTATCGAGTTGAAGGATAGTTCCGATAGATACACAGATTTTTAGCTCGCCCCGAATGTTGACTAAACCTTTAATTACATCGTTTCCGCGGTGCGGCAAGCTATGGATGCGGCGAATCTGGGTGATTTCCTTGATGTAACCGCTTTTCAGGCCGAGCCACTCATCACCCAGTCGGAATAATAAAACAGAATGTTCTCCAACATCCTTGGCCGGCGTGGGTATCGCATAACGTTGCGCCCACTCAAGCCGGTATTCGGAGGGAGCGGGCCGATTGAGTATCTCTCTGCCAGCAGCCGAGTAATGGCGGCAGTTACGGCAATGGATGTATTCCTCCAGTTTCGGGCAACTGGCTCCGGATTTGCTCCACACGCCAATGCGATTCCAGCAATCATCCAATGCTGATGTCACTTCCTGAACATCTATGTTCATCTTTTCACCTGTCCGGAATGAGTGGCTGCATGTGCCCGGGCTGCACGCTCTTTCAGCCTCTGTGCCCGCTGTTCATCACCACGCCGGCTGGCAATGGCTCCAAGATGTGTAAGTGCCTCGGCATGCGCCGGAGTCAGGTACACTACTTTTCGGAAAAGTCTTTCTGCTTCTTCACTGTTACCAGCGGCCTCGCGAACCAGGCCCAGCAGGTAGTACGCGTCGGTCTGATATGCGACATGTTTGAGAAGTGGCTCGCAAATCAACGCAGCTTCGTCCAGATGTCCCTCGTTGGCCAGCTGGAAGGCCCTTTGGATCGGATTGCCGGCGGGTTGCTGCTCTGGTTCCTGGCGCGCCGGTGTCGGCTGTTCTGGTAGCGTGGACAGGGGCTGGCCCGAGTGGGCGCAGGTGTCGTGGTAAGGCTGCCGTTTCGGGCGTGCCGACGGGCGACTGCTGGGGGTGTCCGTCATATGCGATCCGTCGGTCCCTTGCCTGAAGCCGAAGCAGCGGGGATGATCGAGTGCTACAAACGAACGATTCCTTAACAGGCATGTCTCGGAGTGACCGACAAACAGAAGTCCGTTCGGGATAAGGAGCTCATTCAGACGATCAATCGCAAGTTGCTGCGTCGTGCGATCGAAGTAGATAAGCAGGTTCCGACAAAATATTACGTGGTACTGGATCAGTGTCCCGATGAAACCCTGGTCGAGTAAATTACCACGGGAGAAGGAAACACGATCGCGGATCTCTGCTTTTAATCGGTACTGGTCGCCTGCAGCGTCAAAGTGGCGATTCCGGTAAAGCCGATCAGCGCTTCGGAAGGAGTTGCTGCCGTATTTTGCTTCGAGCGCCTTATCCAGGTGTTTCTGGCTGATGTCAACGGCATCAATGCAAGCATGATCCACTGCCATTTTGCAGTCCGCCAGACACATGGCGAGCGTATAAGGCTCTTCGCCGCTGGAACAGGGAATACTCAGGACGCGCAGTGGGGCAGCCGACGTGAATCGACCCTTCTGTTCCCTGATCCAGTTGCTGAATGCGACGAAAGGATTGTTGTCACGGAAAAACCAGGTCTCGGGTATGACAACTGTCTCGATCAGCGCATCAAGTTCGGCAGGGGAGCGATTTATGAGGGCAAGGTATTCACCGGTCGTCTTGATATGGCATGCCCGCATGCGAACATTAACCGCCTGATGGACGGTGTTAGAGCCGACTGTCGAACTATGCAGGCCCATACATTCATGCAACAGAGCTTCAATTGCATTGAGAGGCATTTAACCAGCTTCCACTGAAAATAATAATGCCTGCACAAAATCCGGCAGAAGGTCGTTCACGTGGACCTTCCGGATCAAACCGCTATCGGTATGGCTGACATCACCCAGGAAAGGCGCATCCGCGATTGTAATGCCGGTGCCTGAGAAGGCGTCCGGATCCAGATCCGCGGTTTCGGTTACCCGTTCGGCCAGCAAGCCCAGTAAGTTCTGATCGCCTGAGATCCCAAGGTGTTGAACTAGAATCAGACGCGTCGTGATCGAAATCTCGCTGGCTCTCGAAACTACGAGTTGGCACAGATCGATAACAGGTACTTGATCGCCGCGATAATTGAACAGACCTGCAACGTATTCAGGTGCCATTGCAATTGGCTCCAGACGAACCAGCGGAACGACTTCCGCTACGTCCCGGGCGGGAATGGCATATTGGCTGCTACCCAGGTTGAATAACAGCATGAGCATTGCACATACTCCCGTTAACTGACGCGAAAGTGAGAAGCGCCTTCCTGAAGCCGCTGTGCAGCTTCGTTGAGCTGCATGATTGCACCATTGGACTGGCGAAGAGAATCTGCGGTCTGTTGCGCCGACTCGCTCAGTTGTACCATTGCCTCGCGGATCTGGTTACCACCCTGCGCCTGGGAGGCCATTCCTTCATTGACTTCTTCAAATCGGGGAATGAGCGTCTCCACCTGTTCAATGATGGTAGAGAGCTGAGCTCCGACCTGACGTACGTCATTGACCCCATGCCGCACTTCTTCGGAAAACTTTTCCATACCCATTACACCCGCGGATACTGCGGACTGCATTTCCTTGACCATTTGCTCTATGTCCCAGGTCGCAACTGCGGTCTGATCGGCAAGTCGGCGAATTTCAGTGGCGACAACCGCAAAACCCACGCCGTATTCGCCTGCTTTCTCGGCCTCTATGGCTGCATTGAGTGAAAGCAGGTTGGTTTGATCGGCAACACGGTTAATGGTGGTTACGACGGTATTTATATTGCCCGCTTTCTCGCTCAGTACCGCCAGCTTTGAACTGATTGATACCGTAGCTTCATTCATCTGATGCATGGTTTGCTCCATACGCTGCAGTGATGAGCGTCCGGCATTCGCTCCCTCTGAGGTCTTCCATGCGACTTCGGTCACTTCACTCATGGTGCTGACCAGTCCTTTGGATGTGGCGGTGATTTCCGTTACGGTCGCCTTGATCTGATTCGTAGTCGCAGCAGTTTCATTTGCGGTCGCCTCCTGCTGTTTGGCGGTTGCCGCAATTTCGGTAGCAGAGGAAGTGACCTGTACACCCGACTGCTGAATCCGCGAAACAAGCGAGTTCAAGCTGTCCAGCATCGACTGAATGCCGGCGGCAAGTTCGGAAATGATATCCTGATCGCGATAGACCATGATCTGTCCGGTCAGGTTACCCTGCGCGGCCATTTTTACGACGTCCTGTATGAGCTCCACTTTGCCTTTGATGTCCTCGGCCACCTGGCGTTCCCGCTCGATCATGTCCATATTTTTCTGGGTTACTGCATTGAAGGCGTTTGCGAGAGTGTGGAATTCTTTTAGCGCACGGGTGCTGACATGAATGTTGGTTTCGCCCATTGCTACTCGATTCATGTCAATTATCATGGTTCTCAAGGGCCGGAACAGGAACCGGTTGAGCATGCCTATGGCAATAAACAGGGCAATTCCAATCAATATTATGGAAGAAACTGCCATCGTGTTTCTGGTTTCCAGCGTTGCCTGACCAAGCGCAGTAAAATTTTGCAGGGCGGCAAGCTGAAGCAATGGTTGGCCGTCATCGGCATTGAGCGTATAGCTGACGACTTCAGTCGCGTCAGATGACTGCGTCCAGTCGGTCGTTTCGAACTGTGCATCGCCGGATATCGTGTTGATGCGCGTCGGCAGCTGTATCAGCTGCAATGTGGACCAGAGTGTCAATGCCGGATCAAATCGCAGTTCGAGATAACCGGATGCGCCATGCATTTCGAGTGGGCGCACGAATGAATATCGGGGGCCGGCGCTGGTCTGCCACAGTACCGGTGAGTCTGCGGCTGTCCGGGAATCAAGACGAACTTCGCGACTGTCATCCCCGCTGAAGGCCAGCAGTTGCCATGCATCGTTATACAGGGCTGCGGCGACAGGTGTGGCAGTGGTTAGATCTGTCTGCAGGCTGGCCTCCAGTAGTCTTTCCAGGGCCGGATTGGATGTCCCTGCAGGTGCTTCATTCAGGAAAGCGTTCAGCCCTGGCTGGCTTGCGATCGCCCTGGCCGTAATCGTGGCCAGTCGTTCGGCATCGTCGGCTAGCCGTTCCAGACCCGACGCACTGGCAAGCTCCAGTACTCTGGAGACTGTGCCGGCCTGGGCGCCCATGGCTGCTTTCCTGTACTCCGATTCCGACACGAATGTCGTGCCCAGAGCGATAAGAACAACAACAGACAGCACAGTGACTGCCAGCAGGGTTAGGGACAGTTTTTCTATTCGCATCTGAGGCTCACTCGTTTTTGCTGCGGTCTTTGGCGTCGTTTGCACCATAAATGACGTTCTCTAAAGCAATTTTCTTGCCATGATGCTTTTTGCCCTTGTTACTGGTTACGAAAGTTGCGCAGGTCGTCCGGCTCCACAACCTGTGAATTGGGTCACAGCGAAGCGAGCCTTGGCGTCTGCAACTGTTTGAAAAGTGATGACAAGAGGAAAGAATCCACTCCTGTGCAGCGGCAGTTCCAGCACGGTCAGCCGGTTTTCCTGCCGGGACGGCTCAATCTCGCTGGTGCTTTGCCGCTAAGTTTGGACCGACGGTTTTTTGTCGCATTTATAGAGTGTATGCTGCTATGTTCCGAACATTCTCTGCGTTTGTTGTCTCTCTGCTGGTGCTGACTTATAACCCCCTGGCACTCGCTGATTCGTATAAACAGATCCCCATGAATCAGAAGCGGCTCGCGACCTACTATGTCGGCGCGACTATGCTGGGAAGCGGTAATGTTGAGTTTATGGTCGACACCGGCGCCGGCTATACGACTATCAACGAACATACGCTGGCACGGCTAATGGCTGCCGATAATGCGGTGTACATTGGCGAATTGACGGGGGTTATGGCCGATGGCAGCGAACACCGGCTCCCGGTTTACCGAATCAAACACCTTGTCCTTGGCGACGACTGTGTACTGATCGATGTCGAAGCCGCTGTATTCCCCGCAAATACTCGTATGCTGCTTGGCCTTACCGCTTTGGAAAAGGCTGCTCCTTTCGTGTTCTCCACCAATCCGCCCGTCCTGAGCCTTAGCAACTGCGGCACCGCATAAGCTAAAATTTTTGTTTCCGGTTGCATTGCAGTTTCCCCCGATCTGGCTGAGAATGGCCGGCTCGGGCCGCTGCGCTGTCGTTGACAGTGTGTCGATAACATCTAATATCTAAGGTAGATTTAATGTCACTTGCGTGATGTCTCGAGAGCACCGACAAAATGCCATTTTGTCGGCATGTTCCCTTAAAAACAATGCAGTGTACGGAGGTACAAACAAAATGGGAAAACTCACCAGTATATTACTGGCGGCTGGCGCGGTGCTGTTTAGCAGTCCGGGTTTTGCCGTCGAGGCCGAGGGTTATGTGGGCAATAACACCTCAAATATAACTCGCACCGGTTATGGTGAATGTCTTCATACGCAGCGCTGGTCAGAAGCGAATGCGGTTGTGGAATGCGATCCGGAAATCGTTGCAGCCCGGGATGCGGGAACTGAAGTCGCCGCAGTAGAAGTCGTGATGGTCAAGGAGATGAAGCGGATAACGCTCGAGACCGATGCCCTGTTTGATTTTGATAGCGCCCAGCTCACCGAAAACGGCAGATCGAAGCTGAACGAGATGCTGACCGGGTTATCGGCAAACGACCTGCAGAATCAGAAGATCCAGATCACTGGCCACGCAGATCGCATCGGAGATGAAGAATACAATCTTGACCTGTCGCAGCGTCGTGCTGCGGCCGTGCGCGAGCATCTCGTTTCGCAGGGTGTGGTCCCGGATTATATCGAGATCCAGGGCGTAGGCGAAAGGCGGCCGTTGGTCGAATGTGAAAACATGAAAGGCCAGGCGCTGATCGAATGCCTGCAACCAAACCGGCGTACCGATGTTGAATTCTCAGCCATGGAAGTGGTAGAGGTCGAAAAGGCTGCTCCAGCACAGTAATAGCGGGATCAGCAGATGTTCTTTTGAAAAACGGACCTCGAGTTACATCGGGGTCCATTTTTTTATTGGCACATTTCCTTGAGTTTATAGAGCAGATCCAGTGCCTGGCGGGGAGACAGTCCGTTGGGATCGATACCCTGGAATGCATCCACCAGCGGATGCTCATCATTTCTTCTGAATAAATCGATCTGCTTCTCATCCACATTCTGCCGGCTGGCCGAGTGTAAAGCTTTCCTCTCCAGTTCCTGCAGCAGCTGCCGGCCGTCGAGCAGCACCTTTTCCGGTACGCCAGCCAATGCGGCTACCTGTAAGCCATAACTGCGATCTGCTGGCCCATCTTTTACTGTATGCAGAAATACGATCCGATCGCCATGTTCGACGGCATCAAGATGTACGTTGGCGACGGCATCCAGTTCTTCAGGCAGTCGGGTCAGCTCGAAATAATGGGTCGCGAAGAGTGTGTAGGCACCTATAAAGCTCAGTTCTTTTGCTACTGCCCAGGCTAATGCCAGACCATCGTAAGTGCTGGTGCCGCGGCCGATCTCATCCATCAGCACCAGACTCTTGCCGCTGGCATTGTTCAAAATGCTGGCCGTCTCTGTCATTTCTACCATGAATGTCGAGCGACCTCCTGCCAGGTCGTCGGATGCGCCGATGCGGGTGAAAATTCGATCTATGGGACCGATGGTTGCCTGATCTGCAGGCACGAAGCTGCCGATGCAGGCCATTAACACGATCAGAGCTGTCTGCCGCATGTAGGTGGACTTGCCGCCCATATTGGGCCCGGTAATGATAAGCAGCCGTCGCTGCGAATTCAGCTCGATATCATTGGGCACAAAAGGATCGTCATTGACCTGTTCGATCACCGGATGCCGTGCGCCCGTTAACCTGATACCGGATTCGTCCGTCAGATCAGGACGTGACCAGTTCAATGTATCCGCGCGCTCTGCCAGTGTCGCGAGCGTATCCAGTTCAGCTAAACCTTCGGCACAGTCAGCCAGGTCCTGCAGTTGCTCCAGAAGTTTCTCCAGCAGGTTGTCGTACAGCGCCTTCTCACGTTCGAGTGACCTGCTACGCGCGCTGAGCACTCGGTCTTCATGTTCCTTTAGTTCAGGCGTAGTGAAGCGTTCCACGCCTTTCAGCGTCTGACGCCGCTGATAGTCGACGGGGACAGTATCCGACTGACTGCGGCTGACTTCGATGTAGTAGCCGTGCACTCTGTTGTAGCGAATTTTCAGATTGCCGATGCCGGAGCGCTGACGTTCCTGTGTTTCCATTTCCAGCAGCACCTGATCGCTGTGTTCGCTGAGCCGCCGCAGCTGGTCCAGTTCGGCGTCATATCCCGTGGCAATCGCTCCGCCATCGCGCACGAGTGCCGGTGGAAGCTCTGCCAGGGCTTTACGGAGTAGCTTGTGTATTGCCGGGTGCTCCTGAATTCGTGCGGATAACAGAGTGAGCAACGGATCGGTTTCCTGACGCAGGATTAACTGTAATGCCGGTAAGCGTGCCAAAGTCTCGCGCAAGGCGGTTAAATCCCGGGGTCTGGCTGACTTCAGGGCGACGCGGGCAAGAATGCGCTCCAGATCGCAACTGCCCCGCAACTGATCCCGCAATGCAAGGAATAGCCGGGCCTGCAATAGCGAGTCGATACACTGGTGGCGCTGGGCCAGGATTCGCCGGTCGCGCAACGGACGGTGCAACCAGCGGCGCAACAAACGACCGCCCATGCTGGTTACGGTTTTATCCAGCACTGCTGCCAGACTGTGCCGGCGGTCTCCGGACTGTGACTGATCCAGCTCCAGATTGCGGCGCGTGGCAGCATCCATTATCACACCATCTTCATGACGCTCGGTGCGCAAACCGCGCAGGTGGGGCAGCGCGGCGCGTTGTGTATCCTTGACGTATTGCAGCAGTGCGCCTGCTGCGGCGACTGCGACCGGCATATCCTGGCAACCGAAACCGCTCAGATCATGCGTGCCAAACTGCTGATTCAGCTGGCGTGCAGCGGTTACCGTATCAAAATGCCAGGGCGGCAGCTTGCGTATACCGGCTCGCTTCTGCAATGCCTGAGGCGGTGGCAGTGACTCGCTGATCAGCAATTCGGCGGGCTGCAGTCGTTCTAATTCGCCGCACAACACCTGGTCACCGCTGAACTCCTGTACCAGGAAACGACCCGCAGACAAATCCAGGGAGGCCAGGCCAAAGTAGCCCTCATCATCCTGGTGGAGGGCGACCAGCAGATTGTCCCGACGTTCCTGTAACAGGGCTTCTTCAGTCAGCGTGCCGGGCGTAACAATTCGAACCACCTTGCGTTCCACCGGTCCTTTGCTGGCCGCCGGATCGCCAATCTGTTCACAGATTGCCACAGATTCTCCGAGGCGCACCAGTTTCGCCAGGTACTGCTCAACGGAATGTACCGGCACACCGGCCATCGCGATCGGTTTGCCCCCGGACTGGCCGCGACTGGTCAGGGTAATGTCCAGCAGTTCCGAGGCCTTACATGCATCGTCACAAAACAGCTCGTAAAAATCGCCCATCCGATACAGCAGCAGGACGTCGGGATGTTCCGCTTTGATGCGCAGGTACTGCTGCATCATTGGGGTGTGCGGTCGGATTTCAGGGGTGGCTGACATGGCGGCAGTCTAGCGGAATTGGTGCTGCGGCTACAGCTTGCACAATGTTATCGGCTTTGGTACTCATGGCGACGGAAGTCGGGGCGCATGGCGAGACATTATGACGGATGATTTCAGCAAGAAAACAGGAGCAATCGCTGAGCAACTGTCGCGCCGTGGCCAGCGACTGGCGACGGCTGAATCCTGTACCGGTGGCTGGGTCGCCAAGGTCTGCACCGATCGCGCCGGCAGTTCCGCGTGGTTCGACAGTGGTTTCGTTACCTACAACAATGCCGCCAAGCAGGACTTGTTGAATGTGTCGGCCAACACGCTTGATCGTTACGGAGCGGTCAGCGCCCCAACGGTGCAGGAAATGGCTGCGGGTGCTCTGGCACACAGCCATGCAGAATGGGCATTGGCCATTAGTGGCATTGCTGGCCCCGGTGGCGGCTCACCGGAAAAGCCGGTGGGGACTGTGTGGCTGGCCTGGGCTGGCCCAGGAGGCTGGCAGCAGGTTCGCCAGTTCCAGTTTGAGGGCGACCGTGATGCGGTGCGGCGTCAGGCGGTGGATGCGGCGCTCGATGGCCTGCTGGAGCAACTGATTGCCACTGAAAAAACAGCTCGGCGCCTGTTCCTGGCGCTATGGCCGAGCGCACCGGTTCAGGCACAGCTGGCTGCGGCAGCCGCGCGCTGGACGCATCACCCGGTGCCAATCGGGAATATGCACATGACGCTCGTATTCCTGGGCGATTGCACTGAATCGCAGATTCAATGTTATGTTGAGGCGGTTTCCAGCATTCAATGCGAATCCTTTGAGTTGCAGCTCGATTGTCTCGGTGGTTTGCCGAGGCGTGGTATCCGGTGGTTGGGATGCAAGCGCGTCCCCGAGGCTCTGCCAGCACTGGTGAGGGATCTGAAAATGGTCCTGCGTTCCTGTGGATTTGAGACTGATGAGCGGGCATTCGTACCCCACGTTACGCTCTCCCGGAAGGAGCGCAAGCAAGCGCCGGAGACTGACATCGAGCCGGTTTCCTGGCCGGTCACTGATTTCGCGCTTGTTGAATCGAAGCCTTGCGCAGATGGCGTACAATATGCCGTGCTGCAGCATTGGGAGATGCAAAAAACCGGGTGAGGCCGTAATCCGCGCCGTTTTTTCAAACTACTGTTTATTTCTACAGTAGTGTGAGGCATACTGCACCGCAGTGACCGGATGCACGTCCGGTGCTGAGGACAGCCATCAACGGGACCATGGATGGTTCGTGAAATGAATGATTTAGCCGGAGGATTTTATGGATGACCACAAACGCAAGGCGCTGAGTGCAGCGCTCGGACAGATTGAGAAGCAGTTTGGCAAGGGTTCCGTCATGCGCATGGGTGATGCGGGCGCAACACGTGATATCGATGTGGTTTCCACCGGGTCTCTGACCCTGGATGTGGCGCTGGGTATCGGCGGCTTGCCACGCGGGCGTGTTATTGAAATCTACGGTCCGGAATCTTCAGGTAAAACCACACTCAGTTTGCAGGCTATAGCGGAAGCGCAAAAAGCCGGTGGCACCGCCGCATTTGTTGATGCCGAGCACGCACTTGATCCCTCCTATGCCCAGAAGCTGGGTGTGCAGATCGATGATCTGCTGGTATCGCAACCGGATACCGGCGAACAGGCGCTGGAAATCACGGATATGCTGGTGCGTTCCGGTGCCGTGGATATCGTGGTGGTCGATTCAGTGGCAGCGCTGACTCCGAAAGCCGAAATTGAAGGTGAAATGGGCGACTCGCACATGGGCCTGCATGCGCGCTTGATGTCCCAGGCCCTGCGCAAGCTGACCGGCAACATCCAGCGATCCAACACGCTGGTGATCTTCATCAATCAGATCCGGATGAAAATCGGGGTGATGTTCGGCAGCCCGGAAACCACTACCGGTGGTAATGCTCTGAAGTTTTATGCTTCGGTCCGTCTGGATATCCGTCGCATCGGCGCCATCAAAAAGGGCGATGAAATCGTCGGTAATGAAACACGGGTCAAGGTGGTAAAGAACAAAATGGCGCCGCCATTCAAGCAGGCGGAGTTTGAAATTCTTTATGGCGAGGGTATTTCTCGCGAGGGAGAATTAATTGATCTCGGCGTCAAGCATGGAATTGTCGATAAGGCTGGTGCATGGTACAGCTGCAATGGCGAACGGATTGGTCAGGGCAAGGAGAATGTACGCATCTATCTCAAGGAAAATCCGAAGCTTGCGCAGGACATCGAGAAGCAGCTGCGCGTGATGCTGCTGGAGAAACCGAACGCCAAACCACCTGTCGAAGCAGTCGAAACTGTTGACTCACCAGAATCCGCAGCCGCTGGCTGATGCAGATATCGCCGAAGCGTACCTAAAAACTTACGCTTTGGCGATGCGGCTGCTTGCGCGGCGCGAACATAGTGTGTTTGAGCTGAAGCAAAAGCTGGTTGACCGCAAGTTTGACAGCGACGTCATCGAGAGAGTCCTGAGCGAACTCATCGAGCTCAAGTATCTGAGCGATGAACGCTTTGTAGAAGTTTATGTTCGTGGGCGGTTCGATCGTGGCATTGGCCCATCCCGGATCCAGGTTGAATTGCGGGAGCGGGGTATCCCGGGTGCTCTTATGGCAGGTTCACTTGATGAATACGCCGCCTGCTGGGGGGATTCAGCGCGCCGCCAGCGCATAAAACGCTTTGGTGAAGAGTTGCCATTTGATTTCCAGAGTCGTGCCAGACAGACGCGTTTCCTTCAGCAACGAGGTTTTACGGGAGAGCAAATTCGTACCGCTTTTCAGCATGATCCACTCTAATTACTTGTATCGGTCCGCCCGAATCCTGTACCTTTCCGCGCTATGAATAAACACACCCTTAGCGCTGATATCCGCACTGCATTTCTGGAATATTTCCGGGGAAAAAACCATGAGGTGGTGCCTTCGAGCCCGCTCGTTCCTGCCGATGACCCGACATTGCTGTTTACGAATGCAGGAATGGTGCAGTTCAAGGACGTGTTTCTCGGTAAGGAGGTTCGCCCCTATACCCGTGCGACGAGTTCCCAGCGGTGTGTACGTGCCGGTGGCAAACATAACGATCTGGAAAATGTAGGGTATACGGCACGCCACCATACTTTTTTCGAGATGCTGGGAAACTTCAGTTTCGGCGACTATTTCAAGCGCGAGGCCATTCAGTACGCGTGGGAGTTCCTGACCGAAGTCCTGGAGTTATCCCCAGAACGACTTTGGGTAACCGTTTTTGAGGAAGATTCCGAGGCGGCGGCTATCTGGCTCGACGAGATCGGGATCGACCCACAACGCCTCTCCCGCATCGGCGCCAAAGACAACTTCTGGTCCATGGGAGATACCGGGCCCTGCGGACCCTGCACCGAAATATTTTACGATCATGGTCCTGAGGTGCCGGGCGGTCCTCCGGGCACGCCTGAGGAAGACGGCGATCGCTATATAGAGATCTGGAATCTGGTCTTCATGCAGTTCGATCGCGACGCTCGCGGTGAACTTCATCCCTTGCCGAAGCCCTCTGTCGATACCGGGATGGGACTGGAGCGTCTTGCCGCTATTCTCCAAGGTGTACACAGCAACTATGAGATCGATCTTTTTCAAAACCTGATCAAGGCTGCTGCGCAACTTGCTGGCACCACGGATCTGGAAAACAAGTCGTTGCGCGTAATTTCGGATCATATCCGTGCCTGTGCGTTTCTGATCGTCGACGGCGTCATGCCTTCCAATGAAGGCCGTGGTTATGTGCTACGGCGTATTATCCGCCGCGCGATCCGTCATGGTCACAAGCTCGGCATGCGCGACACATTTTTCCATAAGCTGGTGAGCGCTCTGGTCGCGGAGATGGGCGATGCTTATCCAGAACTTAGCAAAACCCAGGAACTGGTCGAGCGCGTGCTCAAACAGGAAGAAGTGCGGTTCGCCGAAACGCTGGACCATGGCATGAAGATTCTCGAGGATGTAATTGTTGGTCTATCCGGCGATGTGATTCCGGGCGAAACGATTTTCAAGCTCTATGACACCTATGGTTTCCCGGTGGATCTGACAGCAGATATAGCGCGGGAGCGCGGGCTCACATTGGATATGGCCGGGTTTGACGCTGAGATGCAGGCGCAGCGGGAACGCGCGCGCGCGGCGAGCAGTTTCACCACCGTCGATACCGGCGGATTGGACGTCAAGGGCGTTACGCTGTTCACCGGCTACGAACACCTCCAGGATCGGGGCAGAGTCACTGCCCTGTTCAGGGAGGGCAAACAGGTTGCAGTACTGGCTGGCGGCGAAGAGGGCCTGGTAATTTTGGATCAGACACCGTTTTATGCCGAGTCAGGCGGGCAAACTGGTGATCGCGGCGTGCTACGCATCGATAAAAAAGGTGTGTTCCGGGTCACCGACACACGCAAACACGGCGAAGGCGTCATTGCGCATCTGGGAACCGTTACCCAGGGGGAAATTAAGACAGGTGACGAGGTCGATGCCTTGGTTGACCAGGAGCGGCGGGAGGCCACGCGCCTCAATCATACCGCAACTCATTTGCTGCACGCGGCTCTGCGTCAGGTGCTCGGTGACCACGTGCAACAGAAGGGTTCCCTGGTTGATCCGGAACGGCTGCGTTTTGATTTCTCGCATTTCGAACCGCTCACGCCGTCCCAGCTGCAACAGATAGAGACACTGGTCAACGAGCAAATACGCGCCAATGCAGAGGTCGAGACCCGGTTGATGCCTATCGATGAAGCGATGCAGGCCGGGGTAATGGCATTGTTCGGGGAGAAATATGGCGAAGAGGTGCGGGTACTTTCGGTCGGCGATTTTTCCGCGGAACTGTGCGGCGGAACCCATGCTAGTCGTGCTGGCGACATAGGCCTGATGAAAATAGTCTCTGAAGCCGGAATTGCCTCCGGGGTTCGCCGCATCGAAGCAGTTACCGGCGCTGAGGCATTGCGCCATATCGATGCTGCGGAGCAAGACCTCGCAGAGCTGTCGAACCTGGTGAAAGCGGGTCGCGGTGAGATGGTCTCAAAGGTCAGTCAACTGATCGAGCGTTCCCGGAAACTCGAAAAAGAGCTGGAAAGCCTGAAGTCCAGGCTGGCCAGTTCACAGGGCAGCGATCTCGCGAGTCTGGCTGAAGACGTCAATGGAATCAAAGTATTAGCGGCGAAGATAGAAGGTGGGGACGCCAAGAATCTGCGCGACACTGTTGATCAGCTGAAGAACAAACTGGGATCTGCAGCAATCGTGCTGGCAGCGGTCGATGGCGACAGGATTTCTCTGGTTGCAGGTGTAACCAAAGCCGAGACGCGGCAGATCAGGGCTGGGGATCTGGTTAACCAGGTTGCCACCCGTGTAGGCGGCAAAGGTGGTGGCCGGCCCGACATGGCTCAGGCGGGTGGGAACCAGCCTGAGAATCTCGATGCAGCGCTCCGCGCGGCGGTTGACTGGTTAAAGCAGCAAATAGCGGCATCTGAAACCGCATGACTCATCTTGGAGTGTTATCCCTCCGCGTTTTGTAGTTTAATGCGCCGTTTCGCGTGACATCAAGGCAGATTTTCACCCAGCTATGGCGCTAATTGTCCAAAAATATGGCGGTACCTCGGTAGGTTCACCTGAACGAATCCAGGCAGTCGCTGAGAAGATCATTGAATATCGCAATCAGGGACACCGCCTGGTTGTGGTGGTTTCAGCTATGAGCGGTGAAACCGATCGGCTGCTGGCTTTGGCCGCCGGTATCTGCGCACGCCCGGTGCCGCGCGAGCTGGATGTCCTGCTCGCGACCGGGGAGCAGGCAACCATCGCCTTACTGGCAATGGCCCTCGAACAGCGGGGATGTCCGGCGAGGTCCTACACCGGCGCCCAGGTTCATATCAAAACAGATAGCGCTCATAACAAGGCCCGCATCACAGAGATCGATGGTGATCGCGTGAGCGCCGATCTGGACGCGGGGCGCGTCGTAGTCGTCGCGGGTTTTCAGGGTGTCGACGAATTTGGCAGCATTACCACCCTTGGCCGGGGTGGTTCCGACACCACCGCTGTTGCCTTGGCTGCGGCGCTCAAGGCTGATGAATGCCAGATATTCACTGACGTGGACGGCGTTTACACGACTGATCCAAGGGTGGTTCCGGAAGCGCGGCGTCTGAGCAGAATAACCTTTGAAGAGATGCTGGAAATGGCCAGTTTGGGTTCCAAGGTGCTGCAAATTCGTGCCGTTGAGTTCGCGGGCAAGTACAATGTGCCATTGCGTGTCTTGTCCAGTTTTCACGAAGGCGAGGGGACGCTGATTACTTATGAGGAAGAAGGAATGGAACAGGCATTGATCTCGGGAATCGCGTTCAATCGTGACGAGGCCAAATTAACTGTTCTTGGTGTTCCAGACCAGCCAGGAGTGGCGCACCTGATATTGGGCCCCATCGCGGAGGCCAATGTCGAGGTCGATATGATCATCCAGAACATGGCATCGGATGGTAAGACGACCGATTTCACATTTACCATTCACCGCAACGACTATGACCGTGCCCTGGAAATACTGCAGCACACCGCTTCGGCGCTGGGGGCGAGAGAAGTGGCAGGCGATACAAAGATTGTTAAGATATCATTGGTAGGAGTAGGGATGCGTTCGCACGCCGGAATCGCTTCAAGCATGTTCGAAGCGTTGGCCAGGGAAGGTATCAATATCAGGATGATATCAACCTCTGAAATCAAAATTTCAGTGGTTGTGGACGAAAAATACCTCGAGCTTGGCGTGCGGGCTCTTCATGAGGCGTTTCAGCTTGGACAGGTCGCCTCGGCCTGATCCGTATCCGGGGTAGCTGCATCAGCGGCGCAGGGAACCCCAACAAAAACAATAATCTGAAGTGCAGGTTTAGTTTTATTAGGGGTGGCCGACACAGAGCACTATGTTGGTTGCCTGAAGATGTGTGCCGACCACGGCCTCCGTGTAGTTGGTAGGTATGTGGTTTAAGGAGATACTAGGAATGTTGATACTTACACGACGGGTCGGTGAAACCCTCATGATAGGTGATGAAGTGACGGTTACCGTATTGGGTGTCAAGGGTAATCAAGTGCGTATCGGTGTGAACGCCCCGAAGGAAGTTGCAGTCCACCGTGAAGAAATCTATGACCGAATCAAGCGCGAGCAGGAAGTTGACGTCGATACTATGGAGGTCGTCGACACCTAGTTTTGGCTTTACCTTGGGGGCGAGCGCCGGTATCCTAGCCGCCTTCTGCAAACGAACCGATCGCGGCGCGTTTGTCAGGACGGGAGAGATGGCCGAGCGGCTGAAGGCGCTCCCCTGCTAAGGGAGTATGGGCTTTAAATCCCATCGAGGGTTCGAATCCCTCTCTCTCCGCCACCAAACAGGAAAGGCTCCGGAAGGAGCCTTTTTTATTGGGCCGGCCTTGAAGTTTAGCCGCAGCTAATGGATAATCCCGCGCTTGCCAAGCGCCCGTAGCTCAGCTGGATAGAGTACCTGGCTACGAACCAGGCGGTCGGAGGTTCGACTCCTTCCGGGCGCGCCAATCTTCGTAACATTCAATCAAGCGGTTAACAGTTTTATTGTTAACCGCTTTTTTGTTGCCCGTTTTATTGTGCAAGTGCGCGGCAATTGTGCTGATTTTCGCAGCAGTAAGCGAATGGTTTAAAATTGATTCAAAGGTCCCGAAGGGCAGAGGTTGCTTACGGTGATTAAAGCGATTGTCCTGGCCGTATTATCTGTGATGCTGCTCAGCGGTGGTGCGCAATGCTACTTTACAGCATCGTCAGATAACGATTCGTCTGATGAACAGAAGTCGGGTCTGGTGGTGATCGTGCGTGACGGTCAGCTGATCGACAGTCCTGTGCAGGGTGTCCAGTACCGGTCAGGAAGCCTTTTCGGGGTTACCGGGCCGGAAGGCGAATTCCAGTACGAAGAAGGTGCCGTAATACTCTTTTCCATCGGGGATATACGCTTGGGCGAGGCGGTGCCGGCAAAATCCCTGATGAGTCCATTCGATCTGGTGCCGGACGGTAATATTGATAGTCCGGCAGTAATCAATATCGCCCGGCTTCTGCAATCGCTGGATGCCATGTCCGGAGACGCTCGCATTACGATTCCGGGCTCCAGTCTTGTTGCTGCCAGACTGGACAATAGTGATATCGGGCCAGTAATCGAGCAGCTGGATTTTGCGGACAACGCTGTATTTGTGAATACTGCCACTCAGTTGATTGCTTCATTGACTGCCGATTACCCGCACACCGCAATGCTGATTGATGCAGATACCGCACGCGAGCAACTTGAACTATCGCTGGATCGCTTTGGTATCGCCAGGCCGTAATGTCCTGAAGTGCCACCGCACAATAATGCTGATGGGGTTTTGTTTGGTAGGATATCGGAAACGGAAACGGCGGCGTTTCAAACGCCGCCGCTTTTTTTAGGGCGTCTCTTCTGCCGTCAGATCAGGTCAAACCGGTCCAGGGTCATCACTTTGGTCCATGCATCAACAAAGTCACTTACGAACTTCTCATGAGCATCTCCAGCTGCATAAACTTCCGCGATCGCGCGAAGCTCTGAATTCGATCCAAAAACAAGATCGACCGGGGTAGCCGTCCATTTGAGCGTGTTGGTGCTGCGATCACGACCCTCGTAGATGCCTTCGGACTTCGATGACTTCGACCATTGCGTCGACATGTCGAGCAGGTTCACGAAGAAATCATTGCTCAGTGTCCCAGGCCGATCAGTAAACACGCCATGCCCGGATTGTCCGGCATTTGCATTCAGGACACGCATGCCGCCTACCAGAACGGTCATTTCAGGGACGCTCAGGGTCAGCAGGTTTGCGCGATCGACCAGCATCTCTGCGGGTGATCTGCGCTGATCCTTGCCGAAGTAGTTGCGAAATCCGTCAGCGGTCGGTTCGAGCACTGCAAAAGAATCTACATCGGTCTGCTCCTGCGAGGCGTCCGTGCGACCTGGCGAAAAAGGAACCTGAACATCATGACCGGTTTTCTTTGCGGCCTGTTCAATGGCTGCGGCTCCGCCCAGGACGATCAGATCAGCGAGCGAAACTTTCTTCCCATCCGCTTGCGCATTGTTAAAGTCCTTTTGAATGCCTTCCAGGTGCTTTAGCACTTTTGCCAGTTCATCCGGATTGTTGACTTCCCAGTTCTTCTGCGGTGCAAGCCGTATGCGTGCCCCATTGGCCCCGCCGCGCATGTCGGTGCCACGGAAGGCAGAGGCTGATGCCCAGGCCGTTCTGACAAGATCAGGTGTGCTCAATCCCGATGCGAGTATTTTCGTTTTCAGCTTCGCGATATCCGCTGCATCGATGAGCTTATGATCGACTGCCGGAACCGGATCCTGCCACAGCAGTTCCTCGTCTGGAATCTCAGCGCCCAGATAGCGTGCGCGCGGGCCCATGTCGCGGTGGGTCAGCTTGTACCAGGCTTTGGCGAAGGCCAGTTCCAGCTCTTCGGGATTATCAAGAAAGCGCTTCGAAATCTTCTGATAGCTCGGATCGAACTTCAGCGCCAGGTCCGTCGTCAACATTACAGGCGCGTGTCTTTTCGACGGATCGTGAGCATCCGGCACAAGATTCGATGCATTTTCGTCATCGGGAATCCACTGGATAGCGCCTGCGGGGCTTCTGGTTTTTACCCAATCGAACGCGAACAGATTTTCGAGGAAATTGTTGCTCCACGCCGCCGGGGTCACAGTCCATGCACCTTCCAGACCGCTGGTGATGGTATCGCCAGCATTGCCTTTGCCACACTTGTTGGCCCAGCCAAAACCTTGCTGCTCGATGCCTGCGGCTGCAGGTTCGGCACCCACGCAATCGGCGGCGACGGCGCCGTGGGTTTTGCCGAAAGTGTGTCCGCCGGCGATCAGTGCAACGGTTTCTTCATCGTTCATCGCCATGCGACCGAACGTATCGCGAATATCTTTGGCTGCCGCAAGCGGATCCGGATTACCGTTCGGCCCCTCCGGGTTCACATAGATCAGACCCATCTGCACAGCGGCGAGCGGGTTCTCCAGTTCTCTGTCACCACTGTAGCGCTCGTCTGCAAGCATTTTGCTTTCAGGCCCCCAATACACCAGATCGGGCTCCCAGTCGTCCTCGCGACCGCCGGCAAAACCGTAGGTCTTGAAACCCATGGATTCCAGCGCAACATTGCCCGTCAGCACCATCAGGTCGGCCCATGAAATCGCCCGGCCATACTTCTGTTTGATAGGCCAGAGCAGGCGTCGTGCCTTGTCAAGGTTCGCATTGTCGGGCCAGCTGTTGAGCGGTTCGAAGCGTTGCTGACCGCCGCCGGCGCCGCCGCGGCCGTCAGCCACCCGGTAGGTTCCGGCGCTGTGCCAGGCCATCCGGATGAAAAGCGGTCCGTAGTGACCGTAGTCTGCCGGCCACCAGTCCTGTGAAGTCTTCATCAACGTTTCGATATCTTTTTTAAGGGCAGCCAGGTCGAGTTTTTTAAACGCTTCGGCGTAGTTGAAGTCTCCGCCCCTCGGATCCGACTCGGCGTCATGCTGACGAAGAGGACTGAGGTCCAACTGTTCAGGCCACCAGAACTGGTTTGACCTTGACTCGCTCTGAGCCATAGCAGGACCTGCTTGAAACAATGTTGGGATTGCTAACGCCAAAGCCGCAACTAAAGGTATTGTTTGTCTGAACATATCTATTGTTCCCCTGGTAAGAAAATGCTGTTCTGATGTGCTTCGAGTCAGCATCATACGCAGAACATAGTTATTCCCATAATCGATTGTTTCTATTGCACCGATAGTTTATGACGATGGTGAGTTTGCGTCCGCTGCGCGGACATAAGCTATAGACCATCATCTATCTATGTAGAAGATATTATTTATTGGAAGAAAAGTATCCTGGTTCATAAGCTTGTCCAGCGATGGTAGAACTCAGAACCTATGTCTATATAGACTCCCTGCAGCCGCAGCTAGCGCAATACATGGCTTCGGTATCACAGGGATTTCCGCCCGTACCCGGTCACGCCTGCTTATGGGTGGAGGTGTCGCCGGGCATGGCGATTCATCAGTTTACCGATATTGCGCTAAAGGCGACGCGGGTCAATCTGGCGCAGCAGGTTGTCGAGCGCGCTTTCGGTTCAATGGTCATTCATCATCGCGACCAGAGTGACGTGCGCGAGGCGGGGCGCCTCCTTCTGTCCGCGCTGAATGCAGACGTGAACGATCGGCAGGCCTGTCATGTTGCCTGGCAGGAGGTCATCACCGGAATGACCTCTGATCATACCGTATTGATCAATCGGCAGAACCGGCGTGGCTCGATGATGCTCCCGGGACAAAGCATGTTCATCCTGGAAACAGAGCCTGCGGGCTACATTGTTTATGCAGCCAATCAGGCGGAAAAAGCGGCCAATATAACGTTGATAGATGTGCGAGCAGTGGGAGCTTACGGTCGGCTGACGTTATCTGGCAGTGAGGCGGATGTCGAGGAAGCAGCAGCTGCCGCCCTTCATGCCGTTCAGAATCCTTCGGGCAGCTAGATCATGCATCGTCAGGAATTGCTCCTTCTGCTGTCACGTCACCGGACATCTTTCATGGAAGAGGCCGCTTATGTCGCGCAGGCGCGCACCTTTGTCGAACAGAACCGCGACTGCTTCCATCGTGAACTTCTGCCGGTCCACGTTACTGGCTCCGCATGGGTGGTCAGTCCAGATCGCACTCGCGTCTTGATGTTGCATCACCGCAAGCATGATCAGTGGTTTCAGCCAGGTGGTCATGCCGACGGGGATGCGGATATATTGCGCGTCGCCTTGCGGGAAACTGCCGAGGAGACCGGTCTGGAGCCATCGCAGCTCCGATTGTTGACAACGGATATTTTCGATGTCGATATTCATGGCATTCCCGCTACTGTGGATACGCAATGCCACGAGCACATCGACATTCGCTTCCTGGTCGAAATCGATGATCGCCTGCCGGTTCCAGGCAATGATGAATCGTATGACGTTTTATGGGTGCCCCTGAATATTGTACCCACCTATAACAACAACCGCTCAACCTGGCGCATGCTCGAAAAAACCCGCCGCCTGCGCAACGCGGCTTCGAGCATGAAGCGAGTCGCATATGTATAGATTTTTTCCTATGGATCACCAATGAAATATCGATTGGAACTACGTATAGAGCGCAGCCTATGATTATTCCAGATTTGATAAGTCACCCGGTGATTCACTGATCAGCAAACGAAGCAGGAGTCGAATATGTCATCAAAAGCCTATGAAGCAGGTGTTAAGGAATACCGCCAAAATTACTGGACGCCGGATTACGTCCCGCTCGATACCGATCTTTTGGCCTGTTTCAAGTGTACAGGTCAATCCGGTGTTCCGCGTGAGGAGGTGGCCGCAGCAGTGGCCGCTGAAAGTTCAACCGGAACCTGGAGTGCGGTCTGGTCCGAGCTGCTCACCGACATGGAATACTACAAGGGCCGCGCTTACCGCATCGAAGATGTGCCGGGTGACAGCGAATCATTCTATGCATTTGTTGCCTATCCCCTCGACCTGTTCGAGGAAGGTTCGGTAGTCAACGTGCTGACTTCACTGGTCGGCAACGTGTTCGGCTTCAAGGCGCTCAAGCACCTGCGCCTCGAAGACATACGCTTCCCTATTGCCTACATCAAGACCTGCATGGGTCCACCCAGTGGTATCCAGGTAGAGCGCGACAAGATGAACAAGTACGGCCGCCCGCTGCTGGGTGCCACCATCAAGCCCAAGCTTGGTCTGTCCGCCAAAAACTATGGCCGTGCCGTGTACGAATGTCTGCGCGGTGGACTGGATTTCACCAAAGACGACGAGAACGTCAATTCGCAGCCGTTCATGCGCTGGCAGAACCGGTACGAATTCGTTGCCGAGGCCGTGATCAAGTCGGAGCAGGAAACCGGTGAACGCAAAGGTCACTATCTGAACGTTACCGCGCCCGATGTCGAACAGATGTATGAGCGCGCCGAATTCGCCAAGGAACTCGGCATGCCAATCATCATGCACGACTTCCTGACCGGCGGTTTCACTGCCAATACCAGCCTGGCGAAGTGGTGTCGCAAAACCGGCATGTTGCTGCACATTCATCGTGCCATGCACGCGGTCATCGACCGTCATCCAAAACACGGTATCCATTTCCGGGTCCTGGCGAAATGTCTGCGTCTGTCGGGCGGCGATCACCTGCACACGGGCACCGTGGTGGGCAAGCTTGAAGGCGACCGCCAATCGACGCTCGGTTTCGTGGATCAGTTGCGTGAATCCTTTATTCCGGAAGATCGCGCTCGCGGCGTATTTTTCGATCAGGACTGGGGCTCGATGCCGGGCGTATTTGCAGTCGCTTCCGGTGGTATCCACGTATGGCACATGCCGGCGCTAGTATCCATCTTCGGTGACGATTCGGTGCTGCAGTTTGGTGGTGGTACCCAGGGCCATCCCTGGGGCAATGCCGCAGGCGCCGCCGCCAACCGGGTTGCAGTGGAAGCCTGTGTGAAGGCGCGCAACCAGGGACGCGACCTCGAACGCGAGGCCCGCGATATTCTGACGGTTGCGGCGCAGAGCAGTCCCGAGCTCGCAATCGCGATGGAAACCTGGAAAGAAATCAAGTTCGAGTTTGAAACCGTGGACAAGCTGGATGTGGCCTGATTGCCGCGCAGATCCGGATGGAACGTATCAACATTATGACCAGACGAGGAAATGATCATGCCAAACCTATATGAAGCCGGTGATTATCAGACCGCTCAGACGCTCGAAACCTTCGGTTTTCTGCCCAAGATGACGCAGGATGAGATTCACGACCAGATCGCGTACGTCATCGCGAACAACTGGACGCCGTCGATCGAGCACGAACATCCGAGTCGTTCGTTCAATCACTACTGGACGATGTGGAAGTTACCGTTCTTCGGTGAGCGGGATCTCGGTCGGGTCGTCGCGGAGCTGGAAGCCTGCCATCGCTCCTATCCGGATCACCATGTCCGGCTGATCGGCTACGACAACTATACGCAGAGTCAGGGTGTCGCGTTTGTTGTGTATGAAGGACGTATCTAGTTGGAGCAGGGCGCGCCTGCACATGCGGGCGAACTGCAGTAACGACCAGACAACGATGTAACGGGGTTAACAATGGGACAGACAGCAAGCAACCAGAGTGCGCGTGAACTGGCGCGGGCCCGCCGCGAGGCCCTGGCCAGCCAGGGCAAGGCAGCGGTCGCCCGGGGGACAACTGCCAGCGCAGCAACTCCCGGGGCGGCAACTCCTGCGTCAGCAACTGTTGGGTCGCAAGCGAGAAGGACCTCCAGTGCCAGGCAGGCACAGATGCCGTCCGGTCGCGAGGCGTCGAGGGCGCGCCGTGCAGCGATGTCCAGCGGCGGTAAAGCGGCAGTCAGGTCACCGGACCGCTCGCGCTCGGAGGTGGTTAATGTGCCGCGGGCTGAAGCCGCTGCGCCGGTCAGGTCGACGCAAGGCTGCGGCTGCAGCCGGAATGGCGAAGCGCCCATCGAAACAGGTATGGCTGGTGAAGCCGTAGCGAAGCCGGCCCCCGCGCGCGCGCACCGGAACATGCGGCGTCAAAGCGTCAGCAAGAGTGCCGGCCGTGCAGCTTCGCAGGCGCGCCGCGAAGCCATGTCTTCCCGGGGCAAGGCAGGTGTCAGTGCTAATGGAATGTCCGCAGCCCAGACGGCACGTGCCGGCAACCCGGATCTGACCAGCCGCGAACTGGCCCGGCTGCTGCGCGAACAACGCAGCCGTCAGGGCAAGACGGGCGGTCGCAAATCCGTGCCCTGTGGTCGGGTACGGCCAAAGACCAGCGGGGAAACCGCTGCGGCACAGGATGCGCCCTGGAAAGTTGGTGCAGGAGAGACCACCCATGGGCAAACAGTCACGGGAACCATGGTCGGGCGCAGCCGCAGGACTACAGGCGATGAGCCCAGTACCTGTCGCGCGATAACCGGTACCGAGTACCTGGGTGCGGACATCTTTCGCGAATTCTGTCAGACGGAAGCTGCCGGGACACCGGCCAAAGTTGCGCACACATCCACATCACGTGGCAACGCTGTGACCGGCAGCAGAATTGGTCGCGGCATGAATGTCACCGGTGATGAAGTCGGGACCTGCAAGCGGATTACCGGCGATGAATACGTTGGCGCCGAACAGACGGAAGCCTTTTGCGGCACCAAAGCAGAGCCTCGCACCGCCGGCATGATGAGTTCACAAACCCGTAAGGGCAAGACTCTGACCGGTGCGAATGTGGATCGGACAACAGCTGTTACGGGTAATGAAACTGGTGCCGGTCGTGTTCTGACAGGTACCCAGTATATGCAGCCAGGGCAGGGTGAAGCGCCTGCCAAAGTGGGTTCGAGCAAGACGCTGCGCGGCGGTAGCGTTACCGGCACCATGGTCGGCCGTAGCGGCCGTGTCACCGGCGATGAGCCTGGGGCCTGTCGCAATGTTACCGGAGATGAATATACCGGGCAGGAACAGTACAGCAGCTTCTGTGAGCGCGCACCGCAACCGCAGGATGCCAGGGTCGGTGTATCGGCAACCTTCAAAGGCTATGCCGTCACCGGCACCATGACCGGACGTACGACGCATGTTACTGGTGCTGAACCCGGCACCTGCAAAGCCGTGACCGGTACACCGTACGCCGGCGCCGAGCAGTACAGAAACTATTGCACGCCTGATGAAGAGCAGATGGCGCTTGCACGCAGGCAGCAGCGCCGCAGTACCCCCGGCTCGGTGATGACAGGTCTGCAGCCGGGAATCGGTGGCAAAGCCACAGGCGACAGCCGCGGGGCCTGCGAACCGGTTTCAGGAACACCTTACCTGGGCGCGGATCAGTATGCCAATGTGTGTCCGGCGACAGCGGCCGATCCGGCGAGTCCGGATTTCCCGCAGCCGCTCGCGGCAATGCCCTGGAGTGGTTTCAGCGTCGCACCGCCGGCTGTGCAGGCGCAGAAGGAACATAGCATGGGTGGGGTGACCGGCGGCCAATCCAGCCAGGGCCATATCACCGGTCCGTTTGGTATGGCACTGGGCAAGGTCACGGGAACCGAAGACGCACGCTACGGCCAGGATAAAGCCGGGGCTGCCGCGCCTTCAGATATGTTGCCCGCCACTGCGGAAACGCTGGAGGGTCGGGTAAAGTCACGCGTCACCGGAGAAGGTATGGACCCCGGCTCGCGGATTACCGGCGATGACTGGGATCGCGGCGACCGTGTCACCGGCACCGAGGGCATGTCGGCGACGCGCCGCAACCCGACATTGCGAAGCGCTGCTACACCGGGTGCACCGGTGCGGCATAAACGCAATGAGGAAGTGCCCGCACCAGTGAGCAAGGTAACTGGCGGTAGTGGTAACACCGAAAAAGGTGCGCTGGTGACCTATTCGGGCGGCGCACGGGGCTAGGTCGGAGTAGAGGATTCGTCACATGTTGCAGGCACGTCGCAATTTGAACAGAGCAGCCCGAAAGGGCGCCGCCGAGGCCCCACCGGGGCGACCCGGTGCCAGAGCCGGTCGTTCACCGCTTGCGTCTCCGATGGCCTCGCGAGCAGTCGCCCGTGCGTCGCATCCGCTCGCCCGCAGCGATGAAAATGCACAGCTGCATGCTTACGACCACGGCGTCAAAAGTGCCTTCGACGCTATTGTACCGGTACTGAAGCGGATTTCCGCGCTGCAGCATGAAGCCGATTTCGAAATGCAGGCGCAGAGCATTGCACGCCGGGAACTGGGTTTTGATTTGCCGGCATCCATGCTTGCCGATGCCTGGGTGGAGCAGCTTGACATGCGACGCCTGTTCGCCTGGTGTGTGTTTGAAACCTATCGACGCTTTTGCGATGAGGTGTTCACGACTGATCCGCTCGGAGCCAGAGGTGACGGCGAATTCCAGGCGTTTCTGCAAACCTGCGGTTTTCATACGCTCGATATTTCGCCGTGCGCGGACGGACGGCTGGCACATGTCATTCGCTACGTGTTGCGGCTGCCCTACCGCGCGGTGCGCCGCAGATCCTATGCCGGCGGTTTGTTTGATATAGAAGACAGCCTCGACAAATGGGTTGAGACGGAATTATTCCGGTTTCGTGAAGGCCGTCCTGACACCGCGGATGAGCCGACGCGTTACCTGAAGGTCGTGGTATATCACTACAGCTCCATCGATCCCACGCATGAAGGCTGCGCAGCGCACGGTTCGGATACGGCTCGCGCTGCTACGGCTGGCAGGGAGCGCCTGCTGGAGTTTCAACAGGCGGTTCAGAATACCCATTGCTGTGGCGCCTCGATCGACCAGCTGCTGATTGGCCTGGATACAGACACGGATGCGATCCGTATACATACGACCGACAGTGCCGGTGGTATCGATCTGGATCACTACATCGACGCCCGTGACATCTACGATCGCACCCGTACTCTGTCTGCCGCCGAGGCGCAGCAGTGGATCAGCGGACATGTGCAGGCGACCAGCCCCGGCTCCCCGGAAGGGATGGCGCGCTTCATGGCGCACCTGCTGACCAACAACCTGTCCCAGGTCGACTACGTGCGCCGGTACCACGGCGAACATTACAGCGATACCGGGCATGCCGAGCGCTTTATCGGTGCCGGGATTGGTTTTGAAGAAGTCCAGTTGCGCAATCTTACTTATTTCGCCTACCTGCACACTGTTGAGGAAGGCGGCCAGGATCTTGACGTGGGTGTCGGTATCTTCAAACGGCTGAACGTTGCCCACGGTCTGCCGGTGCCGGTGGTCGTTCGCTATGACTATCACGGCAATGTGCCCGGCGCGCGTGAACGGGCTACCGAGCGCTGCCGTCGAGTCGCCGGCGCATTGAACGCGCGCTATCCGGACCTCAGCGCCCGGGGTTTGTTACACACACTGCTGGTGATTCGTGACGTCAACGCGGCCGGTCGTATCGAGGTGCTGGATTGTTCTGTCGGTGCACACCTGACGCAGGAGGTTCACTGATGAAGATCTGTCAGGTTGAAAAGCCGTTGGTTGCGACCAACCGTATTCCCGGTCTGGAACATCGCCACATGCAGGTGGTTCGGGACGGCAGTTCGCTGCTGGTCGCAGTGGATGCTGTCGGCTGCATTCCGGGCGACTGGGTGATCTGTGTCGGCAGCTCCGCCGCGCGTGAAGCTGCGGGCAGCAAGGAATACCCCAGCGATCTGACTATCGTCGGCATCATCGATCACTGGCAACCGGAGCAGCACTGATGGAGATTCTGCAGGTCGAAGCATCCCTTGTATGCACCCGCCGGATCGCCGGCCTGCAATATAGCAGTTTGCGCGTGCTGCGCGACGCCGAGGGACGGCGGCACGTTGCCGTGGACCCGGTGGGGGCGCGCGAAGGTAATCAGGTATTCACGGTGAGCGGCTCGGCCGCACGTTATGCGGCAGGAGATTACCGGATTCTGACCGATCTCACTATCGGCGGCATCATCGATGTCCAGGGAAAGGATGCAGACAGTTTGAACGGGAAATCGTTATAGCAATGTTTTTCAGTGGAACAATCGTATCAACAACGCAGGAGACAGTGAAATGGCAAGCGAAAATTACGGAATTGCTCTGGGTATGATCGAAACGCGGGGACTGGTGCCGGCTATCGAAGCGGCGGATGCCATGACCAAAGCAGCGGAAGTGCGGCTGATCGGACGGGAGTTCGTGGGCGGCGGCTACGTGACGGTACTGGTTCGCGGTGAAACCGGTGCTGTGAATGCGGCGGTACGGGCCGGAGCGGACGCCTGCGAACGCGTCGGCGACGGACTGGTTGCAGCACACATTATTGCTCGTCCGCACCGCGAAGTGGAACCGGTTCTGCCCAGGGGCGGCAGTGCTGATTCCGCAGAAGCGGCCTGAACGCAGCGGCCCTATATTTAACTGAATCAACAGCGGGAGAAAACAGACATGGCCACCGAACACTACGGCATTGCTCTGGGCATGATTGAAACACGCGGGCTGGTCCCCGCCATCGAAGCGGCGGATGCGATGACCAAGGCCGCTGAGGTACGTCTGATCGGGCGTGAGTTCGTGGGCGGCGGCTATGTCACCATCCTCGTGCGCGGAGAAACGGGCGCTGTCAACGCGGCTGTGCGTGCGGGAGCGGATGCCTGCGAACGTGTGGGTGACGGACTGGTGGCAGCACATATCATCGCCCGTCCGCATAAGGAGGTCGAGCCGGTGCTCGATGGCGCCAACGGCAATCGCCCGGCACGCAGTTGAATGCGGTTCGGTAGTCGACCGGTTGTTCGTTCGTCATGATGTCTGCCAGCGCTGATGTGCGCGTTCTCGGTTATCTTGGTCGGGCGCTGAGTCTGGAGCTTTCCGCAGTCCAGGCATACAGCACCCAGGCGCGGCTTGTCGAAGCCTGGGGCCTGACCGGGATAGCCCGGGAATTCAGTGACGAGGCGGCCGGGGAACTGGCTCATGCCGAACGTATCATCAGCCGTATGCTGGCGTTGGGTGTGGTCCCGAATGCATCGCAACTGCGACCGGTGCGCGTAGCCAGTAATCTGCTGGAACTCCTGCGGATCAACCATGCATTTGAAGTCGAAATCGTACATCTCTATGAGAATGCAACCCGGCACTGTGCGTTGCAGGGCGATCATGAGAATCGCCTGTTCTTCGAAGCCTTGCTCGGCGAGGAGAAGCAGCACGCCCGGCACATGCAGGAGTGGCTGCAGCGGGTGCAGGGAACTGGAGATGAACAGGGGAGAGCATAGTGATGAATCAACAGTGGCAGGAACGTAAGCGACCGGTGCGCCTCGAGCGCCGTTATGAATTTCAAAACTACGGGATGCTGCGCGATTTTCTGGACCGGGCAGCGGAGCTTTCGGAGCGCGAGGGCCTGTACCCCGACATGGGCTTTGGACGTGATTACGTCAACATGACCATTCATGTCAGTGATGGCGACGACCTGTTGAACGACATGCACCGTCGCTTCGCAGAGCGGCTCGACGCGCTCGCGGACGCCTGAAGCAGGAGGTACGACAAATATGACCAGCAAAGCCAGGACGACACGGAAATCGACCGGAACTGCGCGCAAGCGCCCGGCTGGCGGTAGCGCGGAAACTGCTTCTGCAGACCACGCGTCCAGTCCCGACAAGTCAGGCGCGGCGGAGCACCTATCATCTTCCCCCGCTCCCGCCAGACAGCGGAAGGTCAAAACGAAACCGGATACCGACGACCGCTATCAAAGTGGGCGCCGCGTGTGGCCGGATTGACAGTCATGTTGGTATAGATGATTAACTATAGTAACTATAAGAAACATCGATTATCACTGATGTAAAGTTATGGGCACACTTTCGCCATGGTGGCGGAAAAGGCTCCCGCCGAGGATTCGGCAGCTCATCATGAAGAGGTAAACGCGATGCAAAGACTGTTTCCGCAAAAGCTGCTCACCATCATTACCACTGACATTCTCGAGGAGGCGCTGGTCGAAATCGTACGCCGGCGCGGGGCCAGCGGCTATACCATCGTACGCGCGCACGGCGCTGGCTCCAGTGGCGAAATTTCCGGCGAACTCGATGTCGATACGAGCATAAAATTTCACGTCATTGTTCCCTCAGGACGCATGTCCGGAATGCTGGATGATGCTGAAGAATTGATGCGCGGGGGGCATCATATGACCGCTTTCGTTTCTGATGTCGCGGTACTCGCACCCGAACACACCGAAAAACAGGTGGAAAACGCCTCAACGCAATGAGTGATTGAACCGTCTGCAGAACCCATAGAGGTGGTGTGAATGCCCTTTTCCGATGACAGCAGTTACACACCGGCGGCCGCGATGCCGGACTACCTCATACGGCACGCGACACTGCGGCAGCTCCAGGTGTTTGAAGCTATCGTCCGGCTGGGCAGTTTTACGCGAGCAGCCGAAGAGCTGTTCCTCACTCAACCGACGGTGTCGATGCAGGTAAAGAAGCTGGTGGACGCGATGGGTATGCCGTTGTTCGCGCACGTGGGACGCAGAGTGGAGCCGACAGAAGCCGGACTTGAATTGTACGACGCCTGCCGGCGAGTGTTCGAGACCCTGGCAAATCTGGAAATGAAGGTCGCTGATCTCAAAGGTATGAAGCGTGGCCGGCTGCGCATGGGTGTCATCACGACAGCAAAATATCTGGCGCCGGAAATATTGGGCGAGTTCAACCGTATCTATCCGGGCATCGATCTCGCTCTGAAGGTCTGTAACCGCGAGCGCATTATCGAGCGCATGCACGCGAACGAGGACGACCTGTACATCATGGGTCAGGCGCCCGAAGATGAACTGGAGCTGGAGGCATTTGCCTTTGCGCCCAATCCACTGGTGGTCATGGCCCCGCGTGATCATCCTCTGGTTGGCCGAAAAAATGTTCCCCTGTCGGAAATTGTCCAACACCCGATGATCATGCGCGAACCCGGCTCAGGTATTCGTGATGCCACCCAGCGTATCTTCGCCGCGCATGGCCTGCGACCGCAGGTGCGTATGGAACTCGGAAGTAATGAAGCCATCAAGCATTCCATCGTCGGCGGGCTCGGACTCGCCGTGCTGTCGTTACACACATTGACGCTCGAGGGGGCCGATGGCCCGGTGGCCATACTCGACGTCGAGCAGTTTCCGATTATGCGCCGATGGTACATCGTGTATCCGAAGGGCAAGGAACTTTCTCTGGTAGCGCGCACCTTTCTCGATTTCGCCATTGCCAGCGAAGAGCGGATTCGCGAGCGTATCGAGGTCATGTGGCCCAGTCTTAAAGACCTGCTCAAGACGCAGGGAAAGCCCAGGGCACGCAAGAAGAAAAGCGCTGCGAAATAGTGCAAATCAGGCTGCATATCGACCGCAAGCTATAGCTCCTATTGTCAGAATCAATTAGTCCGCGCGCTTAACCGGATTGATAATCGCTGCATGTCTGAATCGTGTTGTACAGGAGCAGCGGTGGCATGCGGATCTTTAATGAAATAACCCTGGGTCACGCGCGCGGCGATCTGTTCGGCGGGATAACCGCTGCTGTAATCGCCTTGCCGATGGCGCTGGCTTTCGGTGTTGCATCAGGAGCCGGCGCGGAAGCGGGCCTGTACGGCGCAATTCTTGTCGGGCTGTTTGCCGCATTGTTCGGCGGGTCTCCCACGTTGATATCGGAACCGACGGGCCCGATGACGGTGGTATTCACCGCGGTCATTGCGAAACTCATCGCATCCGATCCCGTCAATGGCATGGCGATGGCTTTTACTGTCGTTGTGCTGGCAGGGCTGTTCCAGATACTGTTCGGGGCGCTGCGTCTGGGCAAGTATGTCACCCTGATGCCCTATACGGTCATATCCGGCTTCATGTCGGGCATCGGGCTCATTCTGATTATCCTGCAGATCGGTCCGCTGCTGGGTCAGGCGTCGCCGCCGGGAGGCGTTGTCGCCGTACTCGGCAATCTGCCGGACCTGTTCATGGAACTCCGGATTCAGGAAACACTGCTGGCAGTGTCCACCCTGGCCATCCTGTTTTTTGTGCCTTCTCGACTGAAGCGTTATCTGCCGCCACAACTGCTGGCCCTGATTGCTGTCACGCTGGTTTCGGTATTGCTGCTGGACATGGTCGAGGTTCGCCGTATCGGCGAAATCTCGGCCGGGCTGCCGGAACTCCAGGTACCCGTTTTCAGTGCCGAACAATGGCAGATCATGCTGCTCGATGCAGTCGTACTGGGGATGCTCGGCTGTATCGATGCGCTCCTGTCGTCGGTGATCGCCGACAGTTTGACCCGCCGGCAGCACAACTCCGACAAGGAACTCATTGGCCAGGGCATTGGCAACGTGATGTCGGGTCTGTTCGGTGGTCTGCCGGGTGCAGGCGCCACCATGGGCACGGTGGTCAATATTCAGTCGGGCGCGCGCAGCGCGCTGGCCGGCCTGATCAGAGCGGCCATTCTGCTGGTCGTGGTTTTATGGGCGGCTGACCTGACGGCGGTTATTCCGCTGGCGGTGCTGTCGGCCATCGCACTGAAAGTGGGCATCGACATCATCGACTGGGAGTTTCTGAAGCGCGCTCACAAGCTCTCGGGCAAGGGCGCTTTGATTACCTACTGTGTCATCGTACTGACAGTTTTCGTCGATCTGATCGTGGCCGTCGGTATCGGGCTGTTTATCGCTAATGTCATGACGATCACCCGACTTTCGGAACTGCAGGCCAATGATGTCAAGGCCGTGACAGATCCCGATCAGACAGATCTGGAGCTTTCGTCGCGTGAACGCGAGGTCTTGCAGGATGCGGCAGGCAAGCTGTTGCTGCTGCATTTGCGCGGATCGATGATTTTCGGTACGTCACGTATCATCAGCCGCAAGAATTCCGAGGTGAAAAATTGCCAGTCGCTCATTGTCGATGTCAGCGAAGTCGTGCACCTGGGTCTGTCTGCAGCGCTGGCGCTCGAAGAAGCGATCGTCCACATGGCCAACGCAGGCCGCTCCGTACAGATTGTGGTCGCCGGTGGACAGCCGTACCAGCGGCTCGAAAACATGGGAATCCTGAAACGCCTGCCAGCGCAGTCTATCACCAGTGACAGGTTATCCGCCCTGGAACGCGCCGTGTATGGAACTCCGCAGCATCAGCGATGCCGGGCCAGGTCGCCTGCAGGCAGCGCGGTAGCGCTATAATTTGAGCTTGACCTCGGCTGCCCCGGCCATGGTCTCGATCGCCGTTTCCATATCGATCTGCTCGGGGTTCTCGGCGCTCTGCTGCAGCAACGTCTCCACCAGCTCCTCTTGTTCGAGCGTGTAGTAATAGCCATCGCTGTCCTGGACATAGGCAGCCCAGGGTACAAACTTGGTGAGCGGGAAAAGCTGTCCCTGCCGCGGGGAAATGTCGATGTTGAGACCGGCAATGAACAGGACCTTTTTGCCTTTGTAGGCATGTTCTTTCACGATAGTGCGGAACGTGCGGTCGAACTCGATCTGGGTGTTGATCTGGGCGGCCGTCAGAGTGGGGGCGGCTGAGGTGACGATCTGCGGCATGTAGCGAATCAGGTTGTGCTCGAGATGATGCACCCCTTCCTCCATCTGCGGAATATTGCGCCGGAAATGAAACATGTCCGCGAGCAGGTTGGTGCCGATGATCTGCGGCGTGATACCGTTGAACGCGCTTTCACCCATCCGCTCGACAAGTGTCTGCGCCGGCGCGTGAACCTTCGCGGTGCTCAGCATGCGCAGTGGCATCAGGCGACCGTGATCGTCCGTGGAGACGAGTTTCTCGAGATGCAACAACAGACCGTCGTCGCGATCCTCGCGCAACAACTGGTTATCCACGATGACGATCTTTCTGCCGTCCTCGTTGTGCAGCAGAATATTGTGGCCGGCAAATTCATATTCGTTCTGATACCACGCAAGAACCTGGTGGACTTTCCCGCAGCTGGCGCCACATTCGGCATGCGTCGTCTGCGCACGCCTGTAGGTTCCGAATGTTTCGGTCTCCGGATCATAGCCTACATGGCTGGCCTGAATGATCAGCATGTCCTGACCGTGTGCGGCATGTGGGCCGTGGCGGTCGGTGGCGACGATTCCCCCGACTACGCCATGATTGAAAGGAAAAGTTCCGAAATGCTTGGCGATCATGATAATCGGATAGCCCTGACTTTCGTCGGAGCAGAAGGCGCGGGAGGGCATGATTTTTCCGGCATTGAAGCCGAGGGATTTGCACCAGTTATACAGGCGTGGCGCAAACAGGTTGTAACGCATCATCATGTTCTGGATGGGAAAGCCTCCGGTGGGCTCCACCAGACTTGCGGCCAGGTCAGGCATTGAAATGTTTCCGTATCATTTGTCGGTGCGGTCGGATTCTAGCCGCTTGATGATACTGCAATACAGAAATTTTTTCCGAACAGGCTTCTAATCCGGGGCAACCCGGATCAGAAGGATGGTGCTTTCACTTTCAGCGTTCGGTGAAAACCGGATGGGGAATCAGTCCAGATAGACCGGCGCAACGGGGGGAGGAGGCGGGGGTGCAGCAGGTTCCAGCCACACCGGATCAGTACCGGTCAGACTCCGGTAATTGCTGGCGATTTTGGAGCAATTCCGGGAATCGGCATGCCGGCCATCAACGCCACAGCCGGATTTGAGCGCGGCAGTGCATAATCCTTTGGCAGCAGTTGTCAGCGACTGACACTGCGAAACGTCGATATTTGCCGCATGTGGTGTCGTAGTTACGGCGAAGAATGAACAGGAAATCGCCACAATGGTTATGATTGTTGGAAAGCGGGAGCTGTTAGCTGGTCTCATTGGAAGTCTCCATGAAGAGTCTGGCCGCCGGGATATGGCAGTTGTTACCCTAAACCGGATATTTGTTTCCGGGTGTGACGCCGGTCACAAAAATCCCTCCTGTATCGAGTGAATTCCAGCTGATGAAAGCGGACGAAATGAAAAGCAAACCAGATCCAGAGCAGCAGCCCGATTATCTGGAGTTACTGCAACAGGCGCTGGAATCAGGCTCTGCACAGCTTCTGGCCGACCGACTGGACGAGTTGCATCCGGCACAGATAGCGGATGTTCTGGAGGCGTTGCCGCGTGATTGGCGGCGAGCGCTATGGCGGCAGGTCGATGCGCCGTCCAAAGGTCAGATCCTGCTCGAAGTGCATGGTGAGGTGCGTGGGCAGCTCATCGGGGTGACGGATGATCGAGAACTGATCGCTGCACTCGTAACCTTGCAACCCGATGAACTGGCGGATCTGGACGCAGAGCTGCCTGCTTCAGTCACCGATGCGCTGATAGAGGGGATGAGCGTCCGGCGCCGCAATCGTTATGAAGCGATCCGCTCCTACCCGGATGATACTGCCGGTGGACTCATGGATGTGGACGCAGCAGCGGTTCGCAGTGATGTCAGTCTCAAGGCGGTGCTGCGCTATTTGCGACAGTTTCGCGCCCGCGAAGGTGCATTGCCGGAACACATGAATGGTCTCATGGTGGTCGATCGGGAGAACACCTACCTCGGAATGCTGGGACTCGGCGATGTTGTGTCGTTGCCTCCGGAAGCACGCGTGAAAGATGTTATGTCGGATCTGGTGCCGGCAGTTCCGGTATTGATGCCAGCGAGCCGCGTCGCGCGTCTGTTCGAAGATCAGGATCTGATCTCGGCACCGGTAGTGAGTGACACCGGAAAGTTGCTGGGGCGCATTACTATTGATGATGTGGTCGATGTTATGCGCGGCGAAGCTGAGCACGAGGTCATGAGTCGTGCCGGACTGACTGGACAAACGGATATGTTCGCCCCGGTATTGTCGAATGCAGCCCGGCGAGCGGTATGGCTGGGCGTGAATCTGACCAATGCGTTTATCGCCGCCTGGGTAATTGGACTGTTCGAAGGTTCGATCGAAAAAATCGTCGCGCTGGCCGTGCTGATGCCGGTTGTCGCGAGCATGGGCGGCGTGGCAGGCAATCAGACGCTGACGCTGGTCACGCGTGGTATAGCACTTGAGCAGATCGGACGCGGCAATATCCTGCACCTGCTGTTGAGAGAGGCCGCTTCGGGATTATTAAACGGATTGTTCTGGGCGCTGGTGGTTGCCGGAGTAGCGATTTTCTGGTTTGGCGATGCCAGGCTGGGCCTGGTGTTCGGATTTGCCCTGATGCTTAATCTGTTGATGGGGGTCGTGGCTGGAACTCTGCTGCCCCTGTTTCTGCAGAAGCTGGGCATCGATCCTGCGCTTGCCGGAAGTGTGGTCCTTACGGCGACAACGGATATCGTTGGCTTCGCAGTTTTCCTGGGTCTGGCGACTCTGTTGCTGCTTTGAGGAAAATAAAAAAACCGTCCGGGGCGAAAAGGAGGATGGAAGGAGGGATGCCCCGGGCGGTTAGAAACAGTTCCATGAATGATGGCCGGTAGCTTCACTATAGCTTCCGTTGCCGATTCGGCATTGACATTTCGCAACAGGGAAATTCGTTTTTTTACTGTGAATCCTGACCGGACTCTGCTGGCGCTTCCCATCCGATACGGCCGAGCTTCATGAGCTGAATGACGATGAGCGGCAGCAGTGAAAACAGCAGGATCAGCAGCCATCCTGTCAGGCCGGGCGCCTGCACCGACAGCACCTCGGCAACGATCGGTATATAGGCCGCGACAAGCAGCAACCCAATGCCGATGATGATTGAGAGCCAGACGAAATGATTGGTGGTTACCTCGTTGATAATGAGTGGCGAAACGCTGCTGCGCATGTTGAATACATGCCATAGCCTGGCAAATCCAAAAGTCAGAAACGCAATGGCGACAGCTTCAGTTTGCATCAGTTCGAGAGCGGAAGCTTGCGCCGTCATCAGACTTCACGTCCACGGTACCGCGTGCCAGAGCCAGGCGGGAGAGACTCATGTGGTTTTCTGTCAGTGTTCCCGTCTTGTCAGTAACAACAAGATTGGCGGCACCAGGCGTTTCCACGGCAGACAGGCGTTTCCCGATAGCCACCACCACGCCACTGCCGGAGCCCTGGGTGATGGCTGTGCCTTTGTAGACCATGTTACGGCGTTCGCCGAGTGGAGTGTCCGGACCTGGCAAGGCCTCCACCGCTTTGTCTGCAGCCACTGATTCACCGGTTAACGCGGCCTCATCGCGCTGCAATGCATTCGCTTCGACCAGCCGTAAATCAGCGGCGATCATATCGCCACTCCATGGTAAATCCGATCACCGTGTTCACCAGAATCGCAGCACCGATCGCGATGCTCTCGACGGTCCGACCGAACAGCGCGGCCGCGGCAGCGGCACTCAGTAACAGAATAACCACCACGCTCTTCAGCTGATCGAGAAAGATCCGGATGAGTGGCCGGGTGGTCGATTCCCGCAAACGGTTAGGGCCATACTGTCTGCGTCGTTTTGCTACGGTGCTGCTGTCCAGCCCGTGCTCTTGTTGTATACCCGCCTGACTCAGCACCTTTTCAACTGGCGTGGTCCATACCTGCTCGAATTTTTGCGGATGGCCGCTCATCAGGATCGCATGGACAGGACTATTTGCATTGCCTGCTCAGCCTTTCTGCATCGACTGTATCGCTTCGAGAACGGGTTCAATCGCAGTAGCGTGATCGTTGATATCAGCCCATGGATCGCCTTTCTGACCCAGGCGGCGACGGAGGTTTCTCAGATGCCAGCGCTGTGCCTCGACTCTGCTGTCGTGCAGTTCGTGAAGGTCCAGCGGTGTGGCCACCGGGGCGCCGGGCAGGGCGCGTAGCGAGTAAGGCATGATGCCGGTCTGTCCATAGGCATTGCGCATGACGTCGACATAGATCCGTCCGCCGCGTTGGTCTTTGCGCTGCTCGATAGTGAGTTCCTTCGGGTATCGGTCGACGAGAATCTGCGCTATGTTGTTCGCCAGTTGACGAACCGTATCGAAACTGCACTCGCTACGCAGCGGTGTCACCACGTGGAAACCGCGAGAGCCGGTAGTCATCACGAAGGGTGCAAGGCCGATCTGCTGCATGAGCTCTACGACCCGGCGGGCGTTGCGACGCACCGCTGTAAATCCTTCCTCTGTCGGGTCAATATCGATAATGAGCCGATCCGGCTGTTCCAGATTGGGCGCCCGGGACAGCCAGCCATGCAGGGCTATCACTGCCTGATTGGCGAGATAACTCAGTGTCGCTGAGTCATTGCATAGTACATGCTCCAGCGGTTCCTGTTTCGAATCATTGGCCCGCGGGACTTCGATGGTCTTTATCCAGTTCGGGAAATGACCGGAACTTCTTTGCTGAATAAAGCCATCGGCATCGATGCCATCCGGAAAGCGCTGCAGGGTGAGAGGACGGTCCTGCATATGCGGGATCATCACCTGTGCGACCTCGCGGTAGTAATCGATCATCTCGCCCTTGGTGATCTCGCTGCCTGGAAACAGCACTTTGTCAATATTCGATAGCGCTACCCCATTATTCTCGGGTCGTTCTTCATTCATTGCACTCAGGCTCCTTGTGTGCCCTTTCCCGACTCCTGTGTCGCGACTTCATCCAGATCGCGGCCGGTCTTCACCGAGGCAGGCTGAGTGCTGGTGGGGCGACGCCGGGCATCGGCGTGTTCATCGTTCATCTTGATGACCAGCCAGCGCGGTTTCTTCCCGCCTTCGATGCGCTTGAGTGCATAGCCACCCCGTAATTTTTCCCCCTCAAGCCACACTTCGATCAGCCCTTCCGCCAGCGCCTCCTGCATCCCCTTGCGCTGCCCGCCTTTCCGGGCGAGCACGTTTTCATAGGTGCCGGTATCCCAGACCAGCACTGTGCCGGCGCCATATTCACCCTCCGGAATGAGGCCCTCAAAATCAATGTAATCCAGCGGATGGTCTTCGGTCTGCATGGCAAGCCGCTTGTCACGGGGATCGGTGGAGAGTCCTTTCGGAACTGCCCAGGACGCAAGAACGCCATCGATTTCAAGTCGAAAATCGTAGTGCAGGCGCGAAGCGTCATGTTTCTGTATTACGAAGCGATGGCCACCATCGCTTTTACTCTGTTCTCCCGCAGGCTCACGGGTTTTCTGGAAATCGCGTTTGCGACGGTAGGTTTCGAGTCTGTCGTGCATAAATCACCGGCGCCTCATATGACAGCCGTTTGTTCCGTCATCGTATTACCGATCACTGCCTGCGCCTGGTGCTGCACTTCGTCGCTGGCGGCATGAATGATAATGACCGGATAGCCGGCCTTGAGCGCATTTCGTACCAGTCCTGTAAGTACATCTTCGCGTAGCCTGAGCCCACGTACGGCACCGGCAATACCTCCGATCAGAGCCCCGTAGCCAAGCACGATCAAAGGTCCGACCACGGGCGCGCTGACGAACAGTGCGGGGGCCAACACTTCCGTGGCGCCGGCTATCAGTGCGCCGGTGGCGGTGCCAGCGGCCCCGCCGGTCACTGTCTGCCGCTTCATGGTGTCGCGGCTGGTGTCAGGTTCCGGCTGGACTGCTCGATCGATGTTGGTGGCGCCGGGCATCAGTTGCACGACTTCGGAATCTCCAAGCCTGGCATGTTTGAGCGCCAGCAATGCATCCTCGGCGGTGGCGGCATCCGGATAAATAGCCACCACCTTGTGCGCATAACGTCTCACTGCTACGGGGCGCTCAGTGTGCGGTACCACGGGTGGCAGGTTGCGATACTTCCTCCAGAATCTCGGCGCTGATGTGCTCCAGTTCGTGATGCCGCGCCAGGTCGGCCAGTGCCAGCAGTCCGGTAAAATCACCCTGGCTGTTTTTTACCAGGAGTCGGCGAACCTGGTGTTCTTCCATGATGTGCGAGGCCTGTTGCAGGTCATCGCCTTCGTTGCAGGAAAATGCCTCACTGGTCATGACATCGCTCACCGATGTGTTGTCGGGATGCGCGCCATTGGCAGTCGCGCGGATGGTGATGTCACGGTCGGTGATGGTGCCGACAATTTTGCCATTCTCAGTCACTGGCAACATCCCAACGTCCAGGTCGCGCATTTTTTCGGCCGCTTTGCGAATCGCTGCGTCGCGCGAAATACTCTCGAAACTACGGGTCATAATGTCCTGCACTTGCATAGTAGCTACTCCCTGGCTTGCCTGTGTTTTTACAGCGCCTTCATTCGCGCTGGAACGCAAAATTGCGTACGCGCATAAAACCAGTCTGGTCCTGCGCCATCATTGAGAAAACGCAATATCCTGCGTTTTTTATGTTCGAAAAAAGACTTTTCTGTCGACGGGTTTTGATTTTTCTCAATGCCGGCCAGCGAGTCGGATTCTAGGCTTGTCCGGGCAGCAGGCAGGCAATAGACACGTACCAGGGGAGTGCCATAGTCGCTTGCGCCGGCAGTGTTGAATGGCGTGATCAGGGAGTTCCCATGGCAAAGGCAGCAGGAAATGGCACAGCATCAGAGCGTAAAAAAAATATTGTCGCTGCACCGGTTAAAACACCGCACATAGATCATCGACAGGGTACCCGGCCGCGCACGCTGATGCTGGCGAAAATGCGCTGGCGCGATGGCCGAAGCGCGGCTGGACTCCTATACGACATCGGTCCAGGCGGTATGTTTGTCGTAAGCGGAGCGGATCCCGAAGCCAATAACTGCGTTGATGTACTCGTGGGGGATGGAGACGCTTCAGTACGGTTAAAAGGGTTCATTGTGCATCGCCACAAACACGGTTTCGGCCTGATGTTCAGGCGTCTCGATCGCAGCGCCCGGCTTTTCCTTCAGAGCTGTCTGGGCGCGGCACAACAATAAAAAACGCTTATAAGACAGTGCCTGTAGCACAGGATATCCATACCCCGCCTGCTGTGTTTCGGGACTCCTGGAATTTATTTAGTGTTTGCCCCGATACCGGGGGCGGGTACTGGCGACTAAGCTTTGTCCCGAAGCTGGTGATACGCAAGCCTGTTGCGACACCAGGAATCAATACGACGAGCGTGCTGAGTATCACTCAGACGTAGCAGCGCGCGTCCAGGCCGGAAAGACAACCGGGGAAAAGCGGATTTTGAAGTGTGCTGGCAACTGGTAGCTGGTCACACGGGACAGCACGCTCTGCGAAATTCGCCGGTGGAGGGCGGAGAACGCAGCACATAGACTATCTGTCGAAGCGGGCAGGTGTCTGATGGCCGGGCGCCTGTAGCCCGCCAGGACCGACATCGAAGGAGCGAACAATGTCGAAGGCGAGAATTGAAACAACTCACAGCTGGAACGGCAGTACGCATCACCTGGCTAACGAATTTATCGGCGACAGCATTTACAGCTCGTCATCGCCACTGACACTGTGGCAGGAAGCCAAGCCCAAGCGTTTCGTTGCCCAAAGTGTGATTTATCGGGAAAGCGATTCGATCGACAGAGTGTATGTCGTGCGCGGCGGTATGGTGAAGTTACTCAGTTATCTGCCGAACGGGCGGGCCAGAATCGTCCGATTGCATGCCAGGAATCACTGGATAGGACTGGAGGGCCTGCTCGGGCATACTTACGAACATACGGCGATTGCGGTCGGCGACGTCGAAGTTCAGCATATTTCCATTCACAGTCTCAGGCGCCTGTATCGGGATGATCCCCGGGCGCTGGGCGAATTGCTGCATCAGTGGCATGGTGATCTCGCGCAGGCGGATCGCTGGATTTCCGATTTCTCCACCGGGGGTATCAAATCCCGGGTTGCGCGGTTGCTGGAGTATCTGGCCGAACTTGAATGCGGCGAGCCGTCGGATCAGGTCGAGTTGCTCACGGTACACGAGATGGCGGAGATCATCGGTGTCACGCAGGAAAGCGTGAGCCGGATTCTGGCAGCGTTTAAGCGCAATGCGATTCTGCAGAGACAGACTGATCCGCAGCGCGAAATTTATCGCCTGGACACCGGAAAGTTACAGCATGAAGCGAGAAAATAGTCTGGACCATTCAGAGCTGGAATTCGCGCATCTCGCCTGGCTTCAGCTGGTAAGTCTCGGATTTGATTCCGATCTGCATGGGGAGCTCAGCGGATGGACGCGTGCTGACATGCACGCAGGTGCTTGTCACATGCAGATCGAGGACGTGTTGCCGGTAACGGATATTGAGCGTGAGGCTTTTCAGTTCCTCGGGGAGGCTGGGATTCAGCCACAGAACATCACCGCGCGTCTCGATGCCGGTGAAACAGCGCTGGACAAGATCGACGGTGCCAGCCATGGCGCCGGTGTGAATGCCCTCGGGCGTAGTGCCGCCCTGAACGTCCGTGACGTCACTTTCCAGCGCCTGCATGAACAGCGGCCAGCTTTCCGGGCGGTTGCCGCGCGCCAGCACCCACGAGTGCACAACCCGACTCAATGTGGATCCGTGTGAGGTACGGCGCATGTAGTAGTCGATATTGCGCGGGATGGTTTCGTGCTGGAAGGCATAGCCGAGCCGGGCAAACAGCTCACTGAGTTCTTCGGCTGAGAACAGGTAGAAAAGCATGACCACGTCGGCCTGCTTGGAAACCTTGAAACGGTTTGGAGTCCTGTTTTCAGATTCCAGAATGCGATCCAGGCGATGGATGTCGCCGTATTTATTCTGGTAACCCTGCCAGTCGAATTCCTGCAATGATTCATAGCCTTCGAACTGGCTGATAATATCGTCATCGTGAAACGGAATGCACATGTTCCGGCTGATTTCGTCCCAGTGCGCGAGTTCGTCACGCGACAGATCCAGTAGCCGAGACAGCTCGTCGAAGCGTTGTGAAGGTAGCACGTCGCGTAACTCGCAGGCGCGCTGCAACACCCAGACCACCATGACATTGGTGTAGGCATTATTGTTCAATCCCGGCTGTCCGGCATCCGGGTAGGCATCGTGGTATTCGTCAGGGCCCATCACATTAAGGATTTCGTAACGCTCGCGCGTGTCATTCCAGGTTGTGATACTTGCCCAGAAGCGCGCTATCTCCAGAATCATTTCAGCGCCATAGAAGGAAAGGAATTCCAGATCACGCGTGACCTCGAAGTACTGCCAGATATTGTAGACAATGGCGGCATTGATATGCCGTTGCAGACGCGAGTTGTCCGGTAACCAGTTCCCGGAGCGCGGGTTCAGGTGCAGGCGCTGACTTTCCTCACGTCCATTACTGCCGCTCTGCCAGGGATACATGGCGCCGCGGTGCCCGGCGGCGCGGGCGGCGCGGCGCGCTTCACCAAGCCGGCGGTACCGGTAGCGCAACAGGGCGCGCGTGATCTCCGGCATGCGCAGGTTCAGAATCGGAAAGATGAAAAGTTCATCCCAGAAAATATGTCCCCGGTATGCTTCACCGTGCAGTCCGCGTGCGGGTACGCCGACATCGAGATCCATGACGTGCGGTGAAATCGTCTGTAACAGGTGCAGAATGTGCAGCCGCACTACCAGCTCAGTGCGTTCTTCCACTTCAGGATTGACATGTTCGATGTCAAAGTCGAAGCGCTGCCAGAGCAGTTTCCACGCCAGAATGTGACGCGCGGCCAGCGCCCGGAACCGGCCGGCTTCCGCGACAGCTTTGCGTGCCTCCAGACCGGATTCACTGATAGCGCTGTCGCGCGACGTGAACAGCGCGACGATCTTCTCTATCTGTAGCGGGTGCTCCGGATCCACATCGAGCCGGTAGTGGTGGGCAGTGAAGTCTTCATCCTGTTCCAGTTCAGGTGTGCTTTCGATCATTTCGTCGCCGCGCCAGAAGCGCGTCACAGCCGCCTCGGCAATGCGAACATGTGACTGACTGGTCTCCACCAGCAGCACCAGCGTCTGATTGTCGACGGATTCCGTCAGCAGGGGAACCAGGTGCTTGCTGTTCAGACTGCTGTAGCGCTCGACGCCGTCGTTGGTGACGCGTCCGTCCAGTGCGCTGCGCACTTCGATGACACCCCGCCAGTTTTCTGCTTCGATAATGGTTTCAAGGGCGGCAAGATGCGGCTGTTCGATCGATACCAGGCGGCTTTGTTCGATGCGCGTTTCGCGCCCCTCGCCATCACGAATGCGCAGCCTGCGGTTCATGATCGCCTGTTTGATGTCCAGCTCCTGGTGGTATGACAGGATTTCCACCGAGCGCAGATCAAACCAGTCACCCTGCTCGATGCGGAATGACAGTGACAGCCAGTTCGGCACATTCACCAGGTCTTCGTTTTCGATGGTCTTTCCGGCGATATCGGTTTGCAGCCGGTTATAGCAGCCGGAAATATAGGTGCCGGGGTAGTGGACAGCGTCCGCGGTCGACTCCGGTGCTGCACCACGCGTCGCGAAATAGCCGTTGCCGACGGTGCACAGCGCCTCGCGCAGCGCCTCCTGTTGAGGGTCGAATGCTGTATAGACGAGTTTCCAGTCGCTCATGCCGACGAACTATCAAGTCTGTCGCCGAGCCGCTTCAGAAATTGCTCCACCGCATCTGGATCATCAAGTCGGTAGCTTGCGCCGGTTGGCCGGGATTCCGGAGCCACCAGGATACCGACCCCCGCCGTCCCGAGTTCACGGAATACATCTTCGTCGGTCACGTCATCACCGATATACAGCGGAACGAACCGTCCCGGATCCATGTCAAGTGTCTGCATCAGCCAGAGTAACGCCTTGCCCTTGTCCCATTCGATGTCCGGTTGCAGTTCGAAAATCTTCTTGCCGCTCGACAGTCGCAGGCCAGTGGTGGCCGCCTGTGTCGCCTCGACCGCCTGCCGGACCGTTTCCACATCGGCATCGTCAACCTGACGATAATGCGTTGCGATGGAGAAACGCTTGCGCTCCACCTGGCAGTTCGGAACCGCGCTGAGCTTCTCCTTTAGCATCTGTTCGGCCCGATCGAGGGTGGGCAGGTACTCTCCGCCTTCCTGATACTCGGCGCGTTCGTTATCCGGGCCGGCGATGTCGAAGCCGTGGCTGCCCGCATACCAGATGTTTCTGATCCCGACACGCTCGCGCACATCCGCAAGATCACGACCGCTGATAATCGCGCATTCCGACAATCTGCACAGACGTTCCAGCGCCTGCCGCATGTTGTCTGACAACACAGCGTCCTTCGGACGCGCAACGATCGGCGTCAGGGTGCCATCGTAGTCGAGAAAAATTGCCAGCTCCTGGTTGTCGCCGGGCATGATTTCGTCGATACGATCGAGCGCGGAAGGTAATTGCTGCGCCGGGGCGCCGCCGGCGAGGTGTATCTCGGCAAGATCGCGCACCACCAGGTCGGCGCCATGTTCGCGCAAACCATCAGCTACATCGCCGCGATTGACGCCGATGACGCAGCCGTAGCCGGCGGCCTTCGCGGCCTGTACCCCGACCATGGCGTCCTCGACGCCAATGCTACGTTGCGGTTCGCGGTCCAGGCGGCGGCAGGCTTCCAGAAACATGTCCGGCGCCGGTTTTCCTGGTATCCCGAGCTGCTGCAGATCCCGGCCATCGACGCGCGCATCGAACAGCGCGCTGATGCCGGCGGCTTCCAGTACCGCCTGGCAATTGCGACTCGATGACACGACGCCAATCCGCTTGCCGGCTTCCCGCAGCACGCGAATCAGATCGATGGTCGATGTATACACTTCGACCCCGTCGCTGCGCAGCGTTTCCATGAAAAAACGGTCTTTGCGGTTGCCCAGCCCGCTGATGGTTTCCTGGTCCGGTCCATCCTGCGGTTCACCGGCCGGCAGCTCGATGCCGCGCGCATCGAGGAAACTGCGCACGCCGTCATAGCGGGGCTTGCCGTCCACATAATTCAGATAATCGCTTTCGATATCGAACGGCTGACAGGGCTCGCCCGGCGCCGTATGTTTTGCAAGGTAATCGTCGAACATGCGCTTCCATGCGGCGGCGTGTACTTTTGCGGTGCGCGTGATTACACCGTCGAGATCGAAAACCATGGCATCGAAGCGTTCCGGTGCAAGCTCGGCACCAGGCGCCGCGATTTCGATATCGTTCGGGACGGGATTGGTCGAGAGCGTTCGCTCGCTGGGTAAAACAATCATGATTCAGATTCCGCTGGTTATTGCTGCGACACGTGCAACTGTGTCATTCGGCATTGGCAGCATCGCGTGACAGGGCGGAAAGGGTCATTGAAAATTATCAATGAAACAGGATCAATGCGCCTGACAGGACGGGCAGAACCAGGCCGTGCGCCCGCCGACGCGGAGCGTTTCCGGCGCGCGTTTGCAGTTTGGGCAATGTCCGTCCTTGTGGCGTTGTGGCAGCAGAAAGTCATCCGGCATCTGTTGCGGATCAGCCTGCGCATCGATTGCGGTTTCGAGCACCTTGCGCAGCGCAGCGTAAAGACGCTCCAGATCATCCTCAGTCATGTCTTGCATGAATCTGCGCGGGTGCAGCCCGGCCTGGAACAGAATTTCATCCGAATACATATTGCCGATGCCGGCCCCTCAAAGTGGCGCCTGTAAAGCTCGACGTCCGGCAGCCCGGACATCAGCGTTGCAACGGTTCGCGACCGCCAGCGCTGGTCACGGCAAACGCGCGAATATTCAGTTTCATGGCTGGGCTCTCCCTTTTATGTGCAGGCGCGACTGTGCCGGTCGATCCCGGGGTGCGCGCGGAGGCTGTCCGGTGTCTGCCACTACGCGCTGCGGAGCCGCGGCGAACGACTGGCGCGGCATCACCGGGGCCCTGCCCAGCAGTCCGGTATTGAAAGCAATCACCACAGTGCTTAATGCCATCAGGGCGGCAGCGAAGATAAGGGGCACCAGAATGCCGGCGCTGTAGCCGACACCCGCTGCCAACGGTATCGCAATCAGGTTGTAGCCACCCGCCAGAGCCAGATTCTGCACCCGCTTGCGGCGCGCCGCACGAGACAACGCGAGCAGAGTGGTGATGTTGCGCAGATCGCCGCTCACCAGCACCAGGTCGCCCACCCTGACATCCAGATCCGTACCTGTCCCGACCGCAATACCAAGATCCGCCTGGATCAGGGCCGGCGCATCGCGGTCGCTGTCGCCCACCATGGCGACGCGCAGGCCGCGTCGCTGCAGTTCGAGGATGTTGGAGGCCTGATCCGCCGGCGCCACCTCGGAGAAATACTCATCCAGCGCCAGCTCCGCCGCCACGCTGCGCGCTGCTGCTTCACCGTCGCCGGTCAACAGCATGCAGCGCAGGTTCATTTGCTGGAGTTGCTCGACCGCGATGCGCGATTCGTCCCGGATCGCATCGACCAGCGCAATCGCGCCGATCGCCTTGTCGTCACGGAGTACGAAAATCACACTGTGACCCTGGTCCCGCCAGCGTTCCAGCACCGCGTTGTGGGGTTCGACGCCATGCTCGCGCGCCAGACCGGTACTGGTAACCTGCAACCGGTGTCCGTCTACCTGTGCAATGGCGCCCAGGCCGCTGTCATCGCTAAAATTCTCGGTCGGCAGGAGCTCGAGGCCGCGCTCCGAAGCAGCGCGCACGATGCCTTTGGCAACGGGATGTTCGGAAGCGCCTTCCAGAGACGCCGCCAGACGCAAAACTTCTTCCTCAGTGAAGTCGCCGAAAGCGAGTATGCCGGCGATATCGAAGCGCCCCGCAGTGAGAATTCCGGTCTTGCTGAAAATGATCGCATGCAGATTCCGGGCGCGCTCGAAGGCACTGCGGTTGCGGATCAGCAGACTATTCCAGGCGCTGACGCCCGCGCTTGCCATTATGACCAGCGGCACCGCCACCGCCAGCGCCTGTGGTGAAGCTATCAACAGTACAGCCAGCGCGCGCCTCAACGTGAAATCGAGTGACTGGCCCAGCCCGAGCCATACCAGCACCGTCAGCAAGGTCACTGCCAGTACCGCCCAGGTCGCCCCTACCGCCGCGCGATCGGCCAGTTTACGCACTCGTGAGTGCGAGGACTGCGCCTCGCGTACCGTGTCGATCGCCTTGCCGAGATAGCATTGCGCACCGTACGCCGTCACCCGAACCTTGATAGGTGCTTCGATATTGAGAGATCCGGCGAGCGCCTGCTGGCCCGGCATTCCCGCCACCGGTATCTTCTCGCCGGTGAACATCGAGCGATCCAGGCGCGTGGTCCCGGTGCTGATGACACCGTCAGTGGGCACTGTTTCGCCGGGCTGGACCAGGATCCGGTCGCCCCGTTTCAGTGAGTCGATTGCGACATCCTCCACGCTGTTGTCGCGGCGCAGCCGGTGCCCCTGAGTGGGAAGCAGGCCGGCCAGCGCATCGGGTGAACCGGATACACGCATCACCGAGCGTACAACCAGCCATTGTCCGAACAGTATGATATTGATCAGCAGGGCGAATTCCAGGAATGCCAGGTGCCCCGGCAGTCCCGCTGCGACCAGTCCGGTATCGAGGTAGACAACAGTGATGGCCATGCCGATCAAGGTCATTGCGGCAGGCCGGCGCTGGTTCATCTCGGCAGCCCAGCCCCTGAGAAACGGCCAGCCAGCGTAGAAAAACAGCACCGAAGCGAACAGGAAAGCGAGTATCGGAGTGCCGCGGAAATCCTGCAGCAACTCGAACCCCGGCAGGCTCTTCAGCAACGGCGACAGCAGCAGGATCGGTAGCGTGAGCAACACCGATACCTGCAGGCGCCGACCCAGGTCGGTCAGCCTGCCGACGGGCGGCGCGGACGCGTGTTGGCCGCGCTCGCGGTGCTCCGCATGGCTCATGGCCAGACCTTATTCTTCCAGCGTGAAGGTAATCTTGGCGTTTATGCGATAGCGGGTGATGCGGTTATCTTCCACTTTGGCTTCCATTTCCTTGATGTAGATCGAGCGTATGTGACGCACGCTTTTCGCCGCCGTAGTCACAGCATTCTGGGCAGCGGCTTCCCAGCTCTGGTCGGACTCCGCCAGCACCTCGATTACCTTGAGCATTGACATCGATTTCACTCCCTGACTGATGATGTCACTGCATGATAGAGGGTCCGTGTGCACTGTCATTGATAAACTTCAATGATTATTCCGGCCAGCCGCGCGATTTTTGCGTCATGCGTTTAGGGTGGCGAAAACTCGCGGGAGAGACTGAATGGCAATAGATGAAAAGCTGGTGCAGGCGGTATGGGAAAAGGCCCGGGGCATGCCTGATCGTGATCAGACGGAATGGCGCCGCGACCAGTGCGGCGCATGGTTGCATCGCTTTCAGTACAACAACGGCAAGTCCGAATATGGATGGAAAATACTGAATGTGGTGGCCGGCGGCGATGATGATCTGGAGAACCTGCAGCCGTTCCACTGGGACAACACCTTCGATATCGAACACGGGCGGCCGCAATGCCGGACCAGTGCCGACCGCGCCGGCCTCACGCCGGGGCAGTACGTTGATCAACCTCGCAACACGAGCGCCTGATGGCACAGGCCTCACAGCTGAGTTAAACGGAGCGGACAATGAGTGGCAAAGACGGGAACGTGGCCGAACGTGGCCGGCAGGATCGCCTGATCAAGGAAAATGTGCATGACCCCTACATGACGCGCAGTAAACCTGTCGAACCTACTGTGTGCCCTGAATGCAGGGTTGTGTTCACCAGTGGCCGGTGGCAGTGGCTGGCGGATATCCCCGAGGGGGTCAATCGCGAGTTGTGTCCGGCCTGCCAGCGCATCCATGACCGGGTGCCGGCAGGAATACTGACGCTGCGCGGAGACTTTCTCGCGCAGCATCGCGATGAAATCATGAACCTGGTGCGGAACAAGGTGGATGCGGAGAAGGCGCAGCATCCAATGAAACGCCTCATGGATATCGAGGATGAAGAAGATAAAGAAGGCGGCGTGGTAATCACTTTTACTGACGTACACCTGCCGCGCGGTGTGGGTGAGGCTATTGCGCGTGCCTACGAAGGCGACCTCGACATTCATTACACAGAAGAGGCGGGCATCGTGCGGGTTTACTGGACGCGCTAGCCCTTCAACAGATACTGCTCGACGCGCGCCAGTGCTTCAGGGGTGCCGTGCACGATCAGAGTGTCCTGGGCCTGGATGCGCATGTCTGCATCGGGATTAGCTCCTCTTATGCCATAGCGTCGCACCGCTGTGACATGGATCCCGTACTCGCCCAGGTTCAGTTCGCCCAGCGTCAGTCCGACTGCATAAGCATGGGCCGGAATGCCAATGATCCCCAGCCGTTCGCGGCGATCTCTGCGGCTTCGGCCATTGAAAACACCGCGTAACAGTCGATAGCGGTCCGCGCGAATCCGGTCGCTGCGTTCCACCACGCGCGCGACCGGTACCCCCAGCAGAGTCAGCACATGCGTCGCAATCGTAAGGCTGGTTTCCAGCGCGTCGGGAATGACTTCCGTTGCTCCGGCCGCCAGCAACTCATCCAGGTGTGTTTCGTCAGTCGCACGAACCAGCGCGCTGATATCGGGCCGTAGCATGTGCACATGTCCCAGTGTCTTGAGCGTCGCGCGCCAGTCATCGAAAGTGATAACGACGGCCTGCGCGCGTTTCAGTCCGGCGGCCACCAGAATATGGCGGCGGGTGGCATCACCATAGGTGACGCGTTCGTCTTCGCCAGCCGCTTTCAGGCGGGTGGGATCGAGATCCATGGCAATGTATTCCACCTTTTCCTCACCCAGCAACCAGGCAACATTCTTCCCGACCCGGCCATAGCCGCACAGGATGACGTGGGCGCTGAGTTCTCCGGCTGCGGAGGCAACCGCATCGTTCGCGGCCGCATCGCTTTGCTGAATGCTTTTCACCGGCAGCCGTTGCACCAGGGCATAGCTGTAGCGCACCAGCAGCGGCGCAGCTACCATGCTGAGCAGTACTGCAGTCAGGACCACCTGGCCGGGCGTGCCTTCCAGCACCCCCATCTGCAGCGCCAGGAACAGTATGACCAGGCTGAATTCGCCGCTGTGCGCCAGCGCGATGCCGGTGCGCGCAGCGGTGGCCAGCAGGATGCCGGCGGTGCGTGTCAGGAATCCAACCAGCAGCCCCTTGATCAGTATCAGGCCCGCCGTCACGAGCAGCACCGCCGGCCAGTTCTGTCCCAGGCTTTCCAGATCGACCAGCATTCCGACGGTGATGAAGAACAGGCCCAGCAGGACGTCCTGAAAAGGCCGGATATCGGATTCCACCTGGTGTCTGAATTCGGTTTCGCCGACCACCAGTCCGGCCATGAAACCGCCGAGCGCGAGCGACAGGCCCATTGTATGGGCAAATTGCGCGGCGCCCAGACCGACTGTCAGGACTGCCAGCATGAACAGTTCCGCCGAGTGAAACAGCGCAATGTAGCGAAACAGCGGGCGGATCAGCAGCCGTCCCGCAAACAGCAGCGTCAGAAAAACTGCTGCGCCCTTGGCCAGGGCCAGGGCAATGTCGCCCGCCTGGGAGAGCGGAGTTCCGCTCATCATCACTGGCATGATCATGAGGAAAATCACTGTGGCCAGATCCTGGAACAAGAGGATGCAGATAGTGGCACGTCCATACAGGGAGCTCAGTTCGCCCTGTTCGATGAGCAGGCGCGATACGATCGCCGTGGATGACATGGCCAGTGCGGCGCCCACCACGACGGCGGCAAATGGCGGCAGCTGCAGAGTCCAGGCCAGCAGCGCGAATACCGCCGCCGCCAGCAGGACCTGCATGCCGCCCAGTCCCAGCACCATGAAACGGTCCGCCCACAGGCGCGACAGGGAAAATTCCAGGCCGATCGTGAACATCAGGAAAACGATGCCGAACTCGGCCATCTGTTGGATGACATCGTAGTCGGGTACCACCCCCAGCCCGTGCGGACCGACCACCACGCCGACCAGTAGAAAACCGATAATCGGCGACAGGCCAAGCCGTTGCACGAGTGCGACCGAGAGCAGGGAAGCGATGAGCAGGATGAGTATGCTGTTGACCATGGCAGCTGTAGTGTACCGCGCAAGTGGTGGTGTCATGAGCATAGTGCCAGTCAGTTTTTCAGCGCTGCCGGCAGATTGAAAAATATCAATGCAGTGCGGCTGGACGGTTCGTGATAATCCGGCGAATACCGGTATGACTCACTGAAGTCAATGGAGGAAGGCTATGAATCTGCAGAAACTGGAGACAACCGCCAACGCCATGGTTGTATCTGGAAAGGGCATACTTGCCATGGACGAAAGTTCGCCCACGGCCGCCAAACGCCTGCGTGCGGTCGGTGTCGAAAGCACGGCCGAAAACCGCGCCGCCTATCGCACCCTGCTGCTGGGAACGCCCGGACTCGGCGAGTACATCAGCGGCGCGATTCTCTACGACGAGACCCTGCGCCAACGCACTACTGACGATGGCAGCGCCTTCCCGGAGCTGATGCGCAGGCAGGGAATCATCGTTGGCATCAAAGTCGATGGCGGAGCCAAAGATCTCGCCGGTCATCCGGGAGAAAAAGTCACCGAGGGTCTGGACGGATTGCGCGAACGCCTGGCTGAATATGCCGATTTCGGTGCACAGTTCTGCAAATGGCGCGCGGTTATCACCATCGGTCCGGAGCTGCCGACGCGCGCCTGCATCGAAGTCAATGCGCATGCGCTGGCCCGCTATGCGATGCTGTGTCAGGAGGCGGACATGGTTCCGATCGTGGAGCCGGAGGTGATGATCGATGGCGACCACAGCATCGAGCGCTGTTATGACGTGACGCTGGAAACCCAGCGCGCGGTATTCGAACAGCTGTATCGTCAGGGTGTCGCATTCAGCGGCATGGTGCTGAAACCCAGCATGGTGATTTCCGGCAAGGGCGCCGCCTCACGGGCGCCAGTCGAACAGGTTGCCGAGCAGACCCTGCGCTGCCTGGGTAACACAGTTCCCGCGGCAGTACCGGGCATCGCGTTTCTTTCCGGTGGTCAGAGTGATGAAGAGGCTACGGCACATCTGAATACCATGAACCTCATGGCGAAACATATGCAGCTGCCCTGGCGGTTGACGTTTTCCTATGCACGGGCGTTACAGCAGGCGACGCTGGCGACCTGGAAAGGCGAGGCCGGCAATGTTGAAGCCGCGCGCAAGGTGTTGCTGCACCGGGCCCGACTCAATGCACTCGCGAGCAGCGGTAGTTACGATCAGGCGATGGAAAAACAGGCCGCCTGAGCAGGGTACCGGATCACCAGGGCAGGCGGGTTCCGTCGTACTTGACGAACGAACCTGAATCCGCCTGCGAAAAGCCGTCGATGACGCTGCGCAGGCCGCGCACGCTCTCCGCCGGAGTGATGCCTCCGTCTGGTCCCATGCGCGTCTGCACAGCGCCCGGATGCAACAGCAGTACGCCAACCTTGCGCGGTTGCAGCGCTATCGCCAGGCCGCGCATGCTGGCATTGAGAGCGGCTTTGCTGGAGCGGTAGTAATAGCTGCCCTCGCTGTCGATGTCGGTGGTGCTGCCCATATGACTGGTCATTACCGCCACCAGCCGGCGTTCGCTGGCGGCGACGTTATTAAGCAGGGCTTCGGTCATGCGCACTGCGCCCAGGGTGTTGACGTCGAAGGTGCGCAACCAGTGGTCATAGCGGATGCCCCCCGGTTCCGGCAGTTGGTAGCCATATTCCAGATAGACCCCGGCATTATTGAACAGGATGTCGAGTGGTATGTTTTCCAGTTCCCAGGCAATGGCGCGGATGTCTTCCGCCACCGTCACGTCCAGGTGATGAACAGATACCTGTCTGCGACTGGCTGCGAGCGCATGCAGGGTCCGGGCTTCCGCCGGATGTCGGCAGGTGGCATAGACGCGCCACCCGGCTTCTGCATACTGGGATGCCAGCTCCAGCCCGATGCCGCGGTTGCTGCCGGTGATCAGAACGGTCGACACGCGTTCAGGCTCCGAACTGGCTGAGGCGGGTGGCATGCGCCAGCGCCAGGCCCATGAGAAGCTTGCCCGGTAGCAGACCCAGTCCGCCCCGGCGACAGGCGACTTCATCAAAATGATCGACAGCATCGGCGTGGGTGCCCGGTGCATAGATCAACACCGGCACCGGGTGCCAGCTGTGTCCGGCAATGCCGACGCACGTCGAGTGATCCGTCGATACCACAAGTACCTCCGGATGCAGCTTCAGCAGGGCGGGGATGTGCCGGTCTACTGCTTCGAGAACTGCTACCTTACAGGCGAAATCGGTCTCCGCAACTGCGTCACCGGCAACCTTTGCATGCAGCAGATAAAAGTTGTGCGCCTCGTTGTAATGCTGTGCCAGCAGTTCGAATGTTGAATCGAGATCATCCGGCGCCGCGGTTACATCTATGCCGAGCAATCTGCTGAGGCGGCGGTACAGGGGCGACCGCGCGATACACATACCCTGCAGGCCGAAACGTTGGTCCAGAGTCGGCAGCGGCGTGTAGCGCTGGAAGCCGCGCAGTAGCATGGCGTTGCCCTGGTCTTCATCATCGAGCACTGTGTGCACGTCTGCCAGGAAACTGCGCAGCAGCTGAGCGGTACTTCGAGCTGCCACACTTCTGGCCTCCGGTTCACGCGGCGGAACTCCAGTCGATTGCGGATCCGTGTCGTGAATGTCAGCTGCGAGATTCCTGCCGCGCAGCACCAGCACGGCGCGGTGCTCGCCCACTGGCTCCAGGAAATATTCGCCATCGAAGTCCAGCTTCACAGCGGTGCGGATTTTTTTGCACAGGCGGCGAGCCAGTGCAGTCGAAATACCTTCGGGACGCCGGTCGGAAATATCGCCATTGGCCCTGATGGTTGCGAAGTTCACGCATGCGGCAATGTCGCCATCGCGTAAATCAAAGTTGATCTCTATGGCTGCCAGCACACCGCGTTCGAGATGGAACTTGAGCGGATCGTAGCCGAACAAAGCCAGGTGTCCCGGAACACTGCCAGGCCTGATGCCCGGACTTACCAGCTCCAGTTGACCACAGGCCGCCGTGCGGGTCACCCGATCGAGGTGTGGTGTATGTGCCAGCTCGAGTGCGGTTTTTCCAGTGGCTGCATCGCGCAGTCCGCCGGCGCCATCCAGCACCAGATGAACGATGCGCCCTCCGGCACGGGAAACGTTCCGGCCGGGTGGGGAGAGTTTCAATTGAGCAATCATGCTTACTTCCAGTAGGGTGGCTGACCGTAGTAATCGTAGAGCGCGATCTCGTGGTGACGGTCCACCAGCTGGGAAGGATCGAACCCGGGACTGTTCTTTATCCTTTCGACAGTGAGATCGACGTGAACCTGTTCGTGAACCCAGTCGACGGATTCGAGCCACTGCGGCGCCATCAGAACCTTGCGGCCGGGCAACCAGTTTCGGGTGTCGATAACCAGGTAACGCAGCGCCCAGGATTCGTCATCGAGCAGAAAATCCTCGACATGTCCGAATTCGCCATCGCGGGCGTGGATGCGGTAGCCGGTGACTTCTTCGATAGAGCGCAAATGGCCTTCCTCCGGTTCTGTTTCCAGCGCTTCCGGATCGGGTTTGGCTACCGGATGCACCACCCCGGCGGGATCGGGATACGCGCCCCACAGCTCCTGGCCGACCCAGTAAAATGGCATCGCGTAGTACTGGTGGTAACCGATTTCATATTGCCGCGACACCGGGGCATGTTCTTCCAGTGGCGGGCATTCCTCGATCTGTTGGCGTGTCAGCCGTACCGGGAAGTGCCGGGTTTGCCAATCGGGCTGGTCGAGCAGCACTGGCGAAATAATGACTTTCCGGCCGGGTAACCACTTCGCCGTTCTGGCCACCATGTAGCGCACAACCCAGCTGCGATCGTCGAACAGGAAGTCATCGCAACTGCCTATGTCGCCGTCAGTGGCGTGCAGAGCGTAGCCGGTAAGTTCATTTATACCTCGCAACATGGTCAGAATCCTCCCACTCTGAGCTTGTTGATAACGGAGACGGCGCCGCCCTGAAAGGCGTTCTCGCGCGCCGCATTGTATTCCGGCCAGGAATCGACCGCCCCGGTCAGAGTGGCGACCCCATTCTCGACCGATACAGTCACCTGATTGCGAGCGACGAACGGGCTCCACTGAAGTTCATTGTTGATATCGACTTCGATCGCACGGTCAGGTTTATTGGTAATGGCAGTGCCTTGATACCAGGGATAGTCGTAGATAGACCAGTCGTAAATATACGGATTGTAGACAATGGTCTCTGGCGAACTGACATCCAGCTCATTGCGAACACCGGTCACGCCGGTGGTCCGGAATGCAGTATTCTCGGCTTCCGCTTTTTCAAGATAAGAATCCACGTTGCCATCGAGATGCACAGTCTGGTTTTTAACGCTGACGGAAATCTCATAACTTTCGGTCCAGGGATTGCGGGACAGCGCACTGCGAACCTTTTCCTCGATCTGTTCATCCGGTACGTTTTCAACGGGGCGGACTTTCAGCAGGTTACTCACTGCGACGACACCGACGGTATGGCGCGCAGCGCGTTCGGCAGCCTTGCGGGCTTCTACGTTATCGACCACGCCCTGCAGCGTCACCCTGCCGTTTCTGGACTTGATCCGGAAAGCAAAGGTCGAGATACGCGGATCGTGAAGCAGGGCATCTTCAACCGCTTCGCGTATTTCGATATCAGACCGGGGCGGGTATTGCCGTTCGCGCTCCTCAACTTCAGTGGCCCAACTTTTGACTTCGAGCGCTGAAATGTCCACTGATCGCACACCACTGACCCAGGCATCCCATTCCGCCCGCTGCCGTTCCGCTGCGCTGCCGACCGTGCCGGACAGGGACACCTTGCCGTCATCGACTGCAACATCGATAAAATCACCATCGACCAGTGCATCCCAGCGCAGCCGCTCGCCGACTTCTGCGAGCAGCTCGCTATCGGGACGATTTGCCTTCGGACTGACTTCAATGTTGTTGCTGATGCCTGTGACCCCGCTGACATTTCCGGCTACCTTTTCAGCGAGTTGGCGTTGCGCCCAGGAGTCAACGGTGCCGGCCAGCGTGATATGCCCCTGCGCGCTGGCTGTCACACTGAGTTCGTAGGCATTGGTGGCGGCGTCGTACAGCAATGCATCGCGGACGCTGTTTGCCAGCTCCTGTGCCGAGAGATCGCGCACCGGCTCGACCTCGATCCGGTTGACGACAGAGCGCACGCCGCGCACGGTAGTGGCGATGCGCGCGGCACGTTCCCGGCCCACCAGGCTGGTCGCCGTCCCGGTCAGGGTGACGATGCCGTCGCTGGTGGTCACATCGACAGTGTCGAACGGTACAGCAGGATCAAGAAACAGCTGGCTTTCGACGTGCTCCGCAATGTCGGTATCTGCGAGTGTTTCAGCGCTCCGGGCGCTGCACGGAAACAGCACCAGTGCCGCCAGCAGCAAACTCATGACATAGGCCAAGTTACTGTTGTATATATTTTTTTTATCTATTCCCATATCCTGGCTCCAATATGTCCCCGATCGAAAGACGCTCAGCAAAGTAGCCGTCAAGCCCGGGCCGGTCATTGAGATATCGCAATGCGGAATCGCCGCAGGTGCGGGTAGTCTCGTAGCCGTTGGCAGATGCAGCGAGGCATCCAGTTGTCGAAAAAAATTGAAACGGGCGCACGTCTGCACGGCCCTGGCCTGTTGAGCGACGAAAAGATCAGGTGCGCATCTATATGAGCCTGTGCGTCTGCCTGAAAATGCGAGTGCCAGGATGAACGCAAGACAACGTGTGTGGCCGGGTCTGCCATATCCGCTGGGCGCCACCTGGGATGGCTCAGGGACTAACTTCGCACTGTTTTCAGCCGATGCGGAAAAAGTCGAGTTGTGCCTGTTCGATGCGGACGGGAAACAGGAAGTCGCACGTATCGCACTCCCCGAGAATACCCATGAGATATGGCATGCCTACCTGCCGGATGTACGCGCCGGGCAGTTGTACGGTTATCGCGTCTATGGTCCCTACGATCCGGAGAACGGCCATCGTTTCAATCACCACAAGCTGTTGCTCGATCCCTATGCCAAAAGCCTGCACGGGGAGCTCAGGTGGAATGATGCGCTGTTTGGTTATGTGGTGGGGCACGAGCAGGAAGATCTGTCATTCGACAAGCGCGACAGTGCGCCGTTCATGCCGCGCTGCGCCGTTATCGATCCGGCCTTCACCTGGGGAATGAAGACCAATCTCAGAACGCCCTGGCACCAGACGATCATTTATGAAATGCATGTGCGTGGTTTCACCATGTTGCATCCGGAGGTGGCGGAGGAGGAGCGCGGTACCTTCGGTGGCCTGTCGTCGCCGGTGCCGATCGGCTATCTCAGCGACCTGGGGATTACTGCCGTGGAGCTGCTTCCGGTGCATGCGTTCCTGCACGACCGTCACCTGGTTGAAGCGGGGCTGCGCAATTACTGGGGCTATAACTCGATCGGATTCTTTTCAGTTCACCCTGAATATCTTGGCCGCGGCGGCATCGTCGAGTTCAAGACCTTCGTACAGTTGATGCATGATAACGACATAGAGGTGATTCTCGATGTCGTCTATAACCATACGGCCGAAGGTAACCATCTGGGGCCTACGCTGTCGATGCGCGGCATTGATAACCGGTCCTACTATTACCTGATGGAAGGAGCGGAGCGTTATTACAACGATTTCACCGGTACCGGTAACGCGCTGGAACTGCGGCATCCCTATGTCCTCAGGATGGTGACGGACTCATTGCGTTACTGGGTGGAAGAGATGAAGGTCGATGGTTTCAGGTTCGACCTTGCCACCACCCTCGCCAGGGTAAACGGGCACTTCAACGAACACGCCAGTTTCCTGGATGCCATTGCACAGGACCCGTTGCTGTCGACTGTCAAACTCATTGCCGAACCCTGGGATATCGGTGACGGCGGCTATCAGGTGGGTCGGTTTCCTCCCGGCTGGGCGGAATGGAACGATCAGTACCGCGATACGCTGCGCAAGTTCTGGAAAGGCGATTCGGGTCAACTCGGGGGTCTGGCATCGCGCCTGTCCGGTTCCAGCGATATCTACGACCGGCGCGGCCGCCGTCCCTGGTCCAGCGTTAATTTTATTACCGCCCACGATGGCTTCACGCTGCAGGATCTGGTGAGTTACAACGAGAAACACAACGAGAGCAACGGTGAAGACAATCGTGACGGCAGCGACAACAACAACAGCTGGAACTGTGGCTCTGAAGGCCCGACAGATTACCCGGGGGTAGTGCGGCTGCGCGAGCAGCAGAAGCGTAACCTGCTGGCGTCGCTGCTCCTCTCGCAGGGCCTGCCGATGCTGTATGCAGGTGATGAATTCGGCCATTCCCAGCACGGCAACAATAATGCCTATTGCCAGGACAATGAAATCACCTGGCTGGACTGGGACGCGATCGATGCGTCCGGCCGCGCGTTGATCGATTTCACGCGCGCGCTCATTCGCCTGCGGCGCGAGCATATCGTGTTTCACCGTCACCGCTTCTTTCATGGCAAAACGATTCCCGGCACCAGCATCAAGGATATTGTGTGGCTGAAGCCGGATGGCCAGCAGATGCAAGCGTATGACTGGCATGACTCAGGACATTCGATTGCCTGCCTGTCCAGCGGCGAAGCTGGAATCTATCACCTGACGCCGAGAGGGGAGATGGAACTCGACGATTCTTTCATGCTCATCATGAATGCCGGCGACCAGAGTGTTGAGTATGTGCTGCCGCAGGACAACCCGGACCTGGAACCTCCGGCCGTGTTGCTGGACACCTCGCGCGATGGTCTCGAAAGCGGGCCTGAGGAATCGATCGCCAATCCCTATACCGTCGGCCCGCGTGCTCTGGTGGTGATATGGTATCGGCGCCGGGAATGAGCCGCATGGAATTGAATTTTGTCAATGCGGACAGGCTGTGAAGCCTCTAGCGTGACAGACGGCAGTCAGGAGGATTTTTCAGATGGGTGAACGTGAACATGAGAGCCACCAGTTCGTCAGCGATCCCGGGGAGTGGTCGCCGTCGCTTGCCCAGAAGCTGGCGGACCAGGAACACCTTGGGTCGCTTTCAGATGCGCACTGGCGGGTCATCGACTACCTGCGTGAACACTACCTGACGAACAAAACGCTGCCGGTGATGAAGCTGGTGTGCCATGAACTGGATCTCGAGGAAGGCTGCGTCGGACGACTGTTCAGCAATCCGGAGGTCGCCTGGCGGGTGGCCGGGCTGCCGGACCCGGGAGAGGAGGCAAAAGCCTATATGGAGTCCTCCGAAATTCCGTAGCAATGGAATATGCAATCAATGAATGAAGAACTGCACACGCTCAACCTGGTCAAACACTATTTCAATATCTGCAATACCGCGTTGCTGCATCGCAAGGACAAGCTGGTATTCGGACCGGCGCTGGCGGTGCTCAACCAGCTGGCCTCCGGGGATACCGTCGTGCTGAGAGTGGTCGACGATCCCGGTGCAGTGCTGGGCTGCTACACCACCCGCTTCATCGACAGTGAATTCACGCCGATCGAGGAGGGTCAGCAGGATGATCCGGATACCGGTTTCACCCTGCAGCGCAGTTTTCTGGAAGAGGTGGTTCAGCACTCGGACTATTACATCGAGCATCCGCAGAAACTCGACTGGAGCTGGCTTAAAGAAGCCTGATACGAATTACTCGGTCACTACGCAGACAGCCTCGGGTTCATCCAGGCGCAGCACCAGACTTTCGCAGACGAACAACTGGTAGTGAATACCGTCACTGCCGGCATAGCCTACGCGCATATCCTGCCCGAGAATCAGCACCCCGGCATGACTGTCAACCACCACCGGCCTGTCGATGGCGGTCTTGTAGACGCCGTGGGTGCATACAGACTTGAGATGTTCGATCTGCAGCAGGTCGGTATCTTCATAATGACGGAACAGGTTGTTGTACTGCGCCGGCGGCATGGCCAGGGCGTAAGGACCATGAAAGCCGGTGTTATCCAGTGCGGTGACAGCACTGAGCACGTTATCCAGCGCCTGATCCATGTTGGTCCAGTCGCCGCCTTTGACTTCTTTCCGGCCATTCGCGTTGAGCAGCCCTTCGAGGCCGAAATCCGGCTGTCCGGAGTAGATAAATTCCTCCTCGCGCCGGGCTACCGCTTCCGCGGCATCTTCCACTTCACTCAGGTTGAGGGGCAGGTTCTTGTCGAGATGAGCGGCCAGCCGCCGGGTACTCAGTCGACAGGATTTTCGTAACATCGGCACCGCAATTGCCTTGCTCACCACCGCCCCGGCTTCATGGCTTTCAGGTGCGCGGCAGTAGTCATCGAGACCCACTTCCAGTGATGTCAGCCCGAGTCCGAAAGGCCCTTCGACCTCCAGAAAGCGCCGTCCTGTCAGTAGCGGTTTGGCCGCCTCGGCAGCGGCCGCGTCGATACGCGCCCATATGGATTCGGAGAAGGGTGCCTGATCGCGGTTGAGATGCTCCATTATTGTTTCTCCTTTAACGCGCCAATGGTGGGGACTGAAACAGTCGCCGCAGACTCGGGGCTGGACTCCTCCGCTTCAGCGACTTCTTCGACTTCGGTGATGGGCGCTTCGGTAAACAGATAGGTTCGCAGCTGCGTATCGAACTCGCTGTCGGCGCGCCGCATCCATTCGATCAGCATTGCCGCGTGTTCCATTTCTTCCTGCATGTTGTGGATCAGGATCGATTTGAGGTGGGCATCGCCGCAGGCGTCGGCCCGCTGGCGATACCAATCGACCGCCTCAAGCTCTTCCTGCAGCGAGATCAGCGCACGGTGTATGTCACGCGTTTCCTGGCTGAGATCTTCTGCGGCTTCGTGCAGTCCTTCGTGTGCCATGGTTATCGGTTCCTTTCGTTTTTTGATTTTTAGCGGCTGGTGCCAAAGCCTTCATCCTCGGTGTACGCCGGCACCTGCAATCCGGCGATCATCATGCCCTGGCGTACCGGTCCTTCGGGAAACAGCTTGCGCAGGTATCTGCGCCCGCCCTGTTCGGCGAAACTGGCTTCCAGCATATCGCCGACTTCCCGGCCGTTGTCCGCCGGTCCATGTTCCACGTGGTACTCGCGCAAACGGTGTATGACCTCCCAGTGTTCATCGGTAAGATGAATGCCCTGCTCGGCCGCAATCCGCTTTCCCTGCTCTTCATCCCATTCCTGCACATCCTTTTCACGGTCTTCTTTGCGGGGGCTCGGTGTGTCGAGGTTTTCGATTGTTTTTCCTGTATCTACCATAGCTGTTTCCTCTGTTACTGGGACGGTTGTTCGCTGTCGTAGAATTCAGTGCGTGCTTCGCTGAACGAGTCCCGGAGGGTTCCATAGGCTTCGATGAAGCCCTGTTTGACACTGCTCCAGGCATCGGCAGAGCTGTGTTTCATGCCACCGTACCACTCGGCCAGTTCGCTGCGCTGCTGTCGCAGGCCGTGCAGCGTAGCTTGGCGCTGCTGGCGCGCGCTATCGCTCAGTTCCGTCCACTCTTCCCGTGCACGGGCTTCCAGCGCTTCGATCTGGTCGTCCATATTGCGTAGCATTGCTTCGGCTTCGATCATGGCCTGATCGCGCTGGGCGGCTGAATACTGCTTCAGCGATGCAAGTGCCTCCGCCCAGTCTTTTTGCACTGTCTGCATATCGATCGTCTCGGCCGGTTCGGTCGGTGGCGCTGTGTCGTCTGCCGGTGTCGCGCCGGCGGACGTTATCAGCATAAAGCTCGCGAAAAACAGTACGCCAGGCAGGCTGGCGTGGATGCGGGTGGTGCGGTCGGGCATGTTGTATCTCATTCGGATGTCCTGTGCCTTGCGTGGCGGTTCGTCCGGTTCAGGAGGCTTCATGGGTGGCCGGCCGGGATCCGGCGGCTCCACCGGTGGGTCTCCGGGTCCGGGTGGTTTAACCGGCGGTTCTCCAGGTTCGGGTGGTTCCACTGGCGGCTTTTCGGGACCGGGCGGTTCCACCGGTGGCCTGTCCGGGGGATGCTGTAATCTGACAAAGCGGCCTGATGCGTAGTCATTCATGCGTCACCGGTTGCAGTGTTCCAAAGCGGGTTCTATAGCGCATTGAAAAATGTCATTGCATTCAATGCGCCACTGCCGGAACACCAATCAGCCACTGGTGCAGTCCGAACAGGAACCAGACGTAGAGCGCGAGTCCCGCCACCACGGCGATCAGGTCGTTGAGACGCGACGCCGAGGCCGCTGGAACCGGGTGCGGCGTGCGGCGATTCAGAGAGACGCGATCCGCGATGGCCCAGACCAGAAAGATACCGAACAGCAGTACGTCAGCCAGCCTGCCATTGGCCAGCAAGTGTGCCAGGGCCCAGAGGATGACCGCCAGTAACATGGGATGTCGGGTCATCGCCTGAATGCGCCCGGGGAGGTAGGTAGCCAGCAGCAGCGGGAAGACCGGAACCAGAAGCAGTATCGAGACGTTGCGCAGCCATAACGGCGGCGTGTATACCAACGTCGGATCGGCGCGCGCAAGGCCATAGCCCCAGATGATCAGAAGCAGTCCGATGAGAGCAATCGCCCCATACAACATTTTCCACGGGCGCAGACCCATTCGTTCCACCATACGGTTGCGCCATCCATCGTTGACGATGGAAACCGAATGCACGGCGAAGAACAGAATCAGACCGGCTACGAGTACAGTCACGTGGTGCTCCTTACCGAGTTATGCCCGCTGTCGCACGCTATGCGAGCCGCAGCTGCGCCAGGGATGCATGTGCCGGACCGCCGCTGATATCAGGAACGATCCGCAGTTCCAGTTCGCTCAGACCCTCGATGGTGACCTGATAGTCTTCCTGTTCTTCGGTGCTGTCGGGCATGCTGAAGTTGTATTGCTGGCGTACGATTTCCCGCAGCCCCGGGTCGGTGCCGGTGCGCCAGCGCAATACAAACTCCTGACTGCGGCGGGTTTCGGTTTCGCGAAATACCAGGCGGATGTGCTGGATGCGCACCGGTTCATCGAACAACAGGCGCAGGCTTTGGGTGCCAGGCTCGGCAGCGCGCCATCCCGTACCCTGCGGGCGCAGTGCTTCTTCGAAAGGATGCTCCGGGTCTTCTGAGGTGATCTCTGCTCGCGCGTGGACTTCCAGGTCCAGCCACTTCAGGTTTTCCGGAGTGTCTTTACGGGTTGGCTGTTCGCCAATGATGTGTTTGCGCATAAAACAATTACAACCTGACGACATTGCCATTGCATTGATGAATTTCAATTCGCTTCCGGAGCACTGCAAGTAAGCTGTTCAGCCTTCTGAACAACACGCAAGGCAGGTGAAAGGTATGCAAAGCGAAAAGACAAAAGGCGCATCCGGCAGCGAAAACCAGGGCGAGGGCGATCGCAAGTCCGCCGAACGTTACAATGAGGAGACGCACGAGTTCGTGAAATCCGGCAAGGTCGAGGATGCGGCCGAAGGAGCCGCAGGACAGGATCCGCAGGAAGCGGAGCGCAGTGAGCAGGCGGGTCGCGAACGCGCCAGAGAAGTGGACCCGGCGGTGCATCGCGAATATGACAAAGGCCAGAAGTGAGCGAGAGGGCAGTTGTACGCATTGATTTTTCGCAATGCATTGCTGCTGCGCCGGGTCTAGAGTAGAGATATGAAACGACTCTACTTTCTGATTCCGGACGTCGACATCGCCAAACGCGTGGTCGATGAACTGTTGCTGGCGCGGATACCGGAGCGACATATTCATGTGGTTGCCAAAGACCATCATATGCTCCGGGAACACCATATTCCGGAGGCCGGACTGCTGCAGGAGAGCGATGTGGTGCCGGCTATCGAAAAGGGCATGGCGGCCGGCGGCGTGACCGGTCTGGTGGCCGGCGTAGTGGCAGTGACTTTCCCTCCCGCGGGGCTGGTGCTGGGCGGCGGCGCGATTCTCGCCACGACCATAGCGGGAGCTGCGTTCGGTTCGGTGGTTGCGCCAATGATCGGCATCTCCGCACCCAACCAGCGGCTCGAGCAATTCGAGGAAGCCGTGGAGGCCGGCGAGCTTCTGATGATTCTCGATGTGCCGAAATCTGACGTCGATAAAGTCAATGAGTTGGTGAGGACGCATCATCCGGATGTGGATATCGAGGGCATGGAGCCGACCGTCCCGCCGTTCCCCTGAAGCGCAGTGCGCCACCCTGGTCAGGGATAGGCAGCCGCTTACGCCGTCATCCTATGCTTGAACCAGCTTGCGGAGAATAGGATATTGGCCGCGAGCCAGGAGAAAGGGATGAGGCCGTGC
>JAVVEV010000015.1:0-75834 GCA_032251035.1 Thiogranum sp.
CGAGCTCGGGCAGGCATTCCAGCGTCTCGGTGTCGACGTGACTGGCGTCGATCAGCTCGAGAGTATCGGTCATCTGGATGATCCGGAGATCAATGCAGCAGCCATTCGTCTGATCGGGAAGGACATGCCGCTGTGGCTTGGTGCACCGGCGGCAATCGAGGAAGTCGGCAACGGCAAGCTGCGTGTATCAGCCGGAGCGCGCTCGGTGGACGTTGACCGGGTGCTGGTATGTATCGGACGCCGTCCAAACCTGGATGGACTGAATCTGCAGGCGGCTGGTATAGCAGTCAACAGTAACGGTGTACCTGACTACAACCCCAATACGATGCAGGTAGGCGACCTGCCGGTGTTTCTGGCCGGCGATGTCAATGGCGACCGGCCGCTGCTGCACGAAGCCGCGGATGAAGGCCGTATCGCCGGGCTCAATGCAGCTGGCGAGAAGGTACGGGCATTCCGGCGCAAGACGCCGCTTTATATTACCTTCTCGGATCCGAATATCGTGCTGGTCGGCAAACGCTTCAGTGACCTGGATAGCGACAGCACCCTCATTGGCAGCGTTGATTTCGGCATGCTGGGTCGGGCTCTGATCATGGGGCGGAACACGGGCATACTGCGGCTGTATGCCGACAAAGCGACCGGCCTGCTGCGCGGCGCCGCCATGGTGGCACCGCACGGAGAACACCTCGGACATTTACTTAACTGGTGCATCGAACAGGGTCTCACTGTACAGCAAATGCTGCGCATGCCCTTCTATCACCCGGTGCTCGAAGAAGCCATACAGCCGGTACTGCGCGACCTGGTCACGCAGGCGAATCTTGCCACCGGCGATTATCCGCCTGACCTGGAACTCCTTTAATCGTGTATCAAATAGCTCGACGCCGCATCAAGCGGCTGCTCGACCTGCAACACTCCAGGTTGATGCGCAACAGCGCCATAGGAATCGAGAAAGAATGCCTGCGTGTGGACGAAAGCGGCGGGATTGCCCAGACCGACCATCCGCGGGCGCTGGGTTCGGCCCTCGCACATCCCTTCATAACCACCGACTATAGTGAAGCGCTGGCCGAGTTCGTCACTCCGCCGCTGCACAGTATTCCGGAAGTCCTCGATTTCCTGCGCGATACGCAGCAGTTCGTCTATCAGTGTCTGGATCACGAATATCTTTGGGCCACCAGTATGCCCTGCGTGGTTGCCGGTGAAACTAGCATCCGCATTGCTGAATACGGCACATCGAACCCGGGCATGATGAAACATATCTACCGCCGTGGTCTCGGTTACCGGTACGGCAAGGTCATGCAGGTGATCGCCGGTGTTCATTATAATTATTCATTTCCGCCGGAATTCTGGACGCTCTATTCGGAACTGGAGGGGAATGAGCTGCCCATGCAGGATTTCGTATCGGAATCCTATATGGGGCTGATACGGAATCTGCAGCGCTTCGGCTGGCTGATTCCTTACCTGTTCGGTGCATCGCCGGCAATCTGTAAATCGTTCCTGGGGGGCGCGGAAACGACGCTGGCCGAATTCGACGAGAGCACCTATTACGAACCCTATGCCACCTCTTTACGGATGGGCGATATCGGCTACCAGAACAACCGGGAGAACGAGCACGGTATAAAGGCCAACTACGATAGTCTCGATGCCTATATCGCCAGCCTCACCTGCGCCATCACCACGCCCTGCTCGGAATATGAAAAACTGGGCGTGCGCGTGAATGGCGAATACCGTCAGCTCAACGCGAACATCCTGCAGATCGAGAACGAGTACTACAGCACCATACGTCCCAAGCAGGTGCCGAAGGGCAACGAGAAGCCGACTCTGGCACTGCGCCGCCGTGGCATTGCCTACGTGGAGTTGCGGTCTCTCGACGTGAATGCATTCGATCCACTCGGCATCAATGAAAAGCAGCTGCGGTTTCTGGAAACCTTCCTCCTGTTCTGCCTGTTGCATGAGAGTCCGGTGATCAGCTCGGCGGAGCGTGTTTCCATCGACGAAAATGAGATTGTTGCTGCGCATCGCGGGCGCGAGCCGGAGCTGAGTCTGAAGCGCGACGGCAAACCCGTTCTGCTGAAAAACTGGGCTGCAGAGCTGATAGAAGAAATGCTGCCGGTGTGCGAACTGCTGGATCGCAGCGCCGCGGGCGATCCCTATCGGGCTGCGCTGGACGTGCAGAAATGCAAGGTCGATGACAGCGAGCTGACGCCATCGGCGCGGATGTTGCGCGAGATGCGCGAGCGCGGCGAAGGCTTCTATCATTTTGCAAAACGCATGTCGGAAACGCATCGGCAGTTTTTCCTTAACCTGCCTCCGAATGAGGTCCGGCATCGCTACTTCACGGAGCTGGCAACCAAGTCGCTGGAAGACCAGCGCGCCCTGGAAGCCACCGACGAGCTTTCATTCGAACAGTATCTGCAACGCTATTGCTCGCACAGCTGAAAGAGGAACAGTCTGGCAATGCAAACTCCACAGTCACGAACCCTGGTACTCGCCTCCACTTCACCGTTTCGCAAGACTTTGTTGCAGCGGCTGGAACTGGTGTTCGAGTGCTGTGCGCCGAACGTCGATGAACAGCGCATCGATCAGGAGCCGGCGGAGCAACTGGTCACACGCCTGTCGGAGCTGAAAGCGCGCGCGGTGGCGGCAGACTGGCCGGATGCATTGATCATCGGGTCGGATCAGGTTGCGGTGAGTGAGGATGAGGTTCTCGGGAAGCCTGGCAATCACGATACTGCCGTGCAGCAGCTGCGGCGGCTGGCCGGTCATCGGGTGACGTTTCTTACCGGTTTATGCCTTCTGGACACGCGCACCGGCGAGAGTCGAATCGACCTCATCCCTTACTACGTGGTGTTCCGGAAACTCACCGATGCGCAGATCGAGCGCTATCTTCAGGCCGAACAGCCGTATAACTGTGCCGGCAGCTTCAAATCGGAAGGGCTGGGAATCAGCCTGTTTGAATCGATGCAGGGCGATGATCCCAATGCCCTGATCGGCCTGCCGCTGATACGGCTGGTAAGCTGGCTGAATGAAGCCGGCGTCGCAGTTCCCTGAGACGCCAGCTTCCGGCTAGCGCAGCAGCGGACCCCCGGACAGGCGTTCGCTGATCCCGTGTCCGAGAGAGGTGCCGAACCCCTTGCTGAACCGCTCCAGAAGACTCTCTGCAGGTGTGTAATCGACAATAGTTTCAGCACCTATCACATCCCGTGCAACCTGTGCAGAACTGCCAAGCGCATCAACCAGTCCGAGCCCGATCGCCTGTTCACCGGTCCAGATATAGCCGCTGAACAGGTTTGGATCATCCTTGAGTCGCTCTCCACGCCCGGCCTTGACGACATTGATGAACTGCTGGTGAATGTCGGCCAGTAGCGTTTGCACATGCTCCACATCGCTTTCCTTGATCGGCCTGAACGGATCAAGAAACCCCTTGTTTTCACCCGCGGTAATGAGGCGTCGCTCGATGCCGAGTTTATCCATCGCATCAACGAAACCGAATCCGTCCATGCGCACACCGATCGAGCCGACGATGCTTGCCTTGTCTGCATACACCTGGTCGGCTGCCACGGCGACATAATAGCCGCCGGACGCACAGACATCGCCGATCACCGCATACAGCGGTTTTTCCGGATATTTCGCCCGCAGGCGCTGGATCTCGTCATGGATGTAGCCGGACTGCACCGGACTGCCCCCGGGGCTGTTGATGTGGAGAATCACACCGGCGGCATTTTCATTTTCGAACGCCTCGCGCAGGCCGGTAATGATATCCTCTGCATTCGCGGCCGCATCTGCTGCGATGATCCCTTCTATTTCCACCAGCGCCGTATGCCGGGCATGGGCGCCCGGATCCAGGTCCATGCGTGGCGTGTAGAGGAACAGGATCACGATCAGATAAGCGAAAATCATGAACTTAAAAAATATGCCCCAGCGCCGGGTGCGCCTTTGTTCGTTGAGTGCGGCGAACGCCAGTCGATTGATCAGATCCTGCTGCCACTCCTGTGACTTTTCCGGGTCCTGCTGAGGATTATCGTTTGATGCCATGATTATCTGCCCTGATCGCCGATCGCCAGCGTTGTCTGTGATGAAATATTGCTGTCCAGCAGTTCTGTATCTGCCAGCCAGTCTGCCAGTTCGCTGATGCCGTCCAGGCAAACCAGCGGATTATGTTGCAACAACCGTTCACGCGCATGCACGCCGTAACTGACTGCCACCGGACCGACGCCCGCGGTGTTGGCCATTGCCAGATCGTACTCGGTGTCACCGATCATCAGCGCCTGCGAGGGATCGAGATCCACGCTGGCGAGGATTTCATGCAACATGCGCGGATGTGGTTTCGACAGTGACTCGTCCGAGCAGCGCGTTGCGGCAAAGAATGTCGTGAGTCCGGTCTCCTGTAATACTTTGTCGAGACCTGCACGTCCCTTGCCGGTGGCAACAGCCAGTTTGAAACCGGCATCTTTCAATAGTTCCAGCGTCTCGCGGGCACCTGGAAACAGCTCCGACTGGTGGGCAACCGCAAACCAGTGATGCCGGTAGCGCTCGACGAACTGTTCCAGAAAGACTTCGTCCCGCCCGGGGTATAACACATCAACGGCTTCTTTCAGCCCCAGGCCGATGATGTTGCAGCATTCGTCGGTGCTGCGGCATTCCAGCCGAAGATCTTCGATAGCGGCCTGCATCGAGTAGACGATCTGGGACTGCGAATCCATCAAAGTGCCGTCCCAGTCAAAAATGATCAGGCGCACCGATTCCGGCAGCCGTGCCGTTTGTTCTTTAATCATAAGTATTAACTATAGTGTTTTGCCGGCCTGTATCGGGCCGGGCTTCCAATTGCTGAATGAGTTCTCTCAGATCGCCGGCCAGCGGTGCGCTGACCTCGATCGAGCGGTGCCGGGAGGCATCTTCGAAGGCGATGTAATGCGCGTGCAGGAACAGTCGCTTCAGCCCCATTTCACGCAATCGGCGGTTAAAGGCTTCGTCACCGTACTTGGGATCGCCGGCCAGCGGATAGCCGGCATGGGCGGCATGCACGCGAATCTGGTGCGTGCGGCCGGTGTCCAGCTGCGCCTCCATCAGGCTGGCACCCGGGTAAGTTTCGAGGCAGCGGAAACGTGTGCAGGAGGCTTTTCCGGCAGGATCGACATGCACCACCCGTTCGCCGCCCTGCAGCAGGTTTTTCAGCAACGGCGCATCAATTTTGAACGGACCCTGACGCCAGTCACCGAGCGCCAGCAGCAGATAGCGTTTTTCAACCTGGCCGTTGCGCAACAGTTCATGCAGGGTGCGCAGCTCGCTGCGCCGTTTCGCGATCAGCAGACACCCGGAAGTGTCGCGGTCCAGCCGGTGCACCAGTTCCAGGAACGGGGCATCCGGGCGTAATGCCCGCAACGCCTCGATGACTCCGAAACTGAGTCCGCTGCCGCCGTGCACCGCCATGCCGGCCGGCTTGTCGAGCACCAGCAGCCGGTCATCCTCGTAGATGATGGAGCGTGCCAGACGGCTGACGGCGCCGGGCGCCGGGCTGGCCGGATTCTCGGGACTCACCCGCACCGGCGGAATTCTGACCTGGTCACCACTCTGCAACCGGTACTCCGGCCTGGCGCGCGACCGGTTTACCCGGACCTCACCCTTGCGCAGCAACCGGTAGATCCGGCTTTTGGGGACGCCCTTCAGTACCCGCAGGAGAAAGTTGTCGATCCGCTGACCAGCCTGTTCGGCCGAAATATCCACCCATTGCACGGCGGGCCTGTGCTCATTTTCCATGGCGGGCGATTCTACCAGCCCCGGGTGCAAACTGCTTGTCAATAATGGCGCAAGTCGTTCATTTCGCGCGCGCAATCGGGTTCTGTGACCGGGGCAACGATAGCCGATAAGTGTTTGATTATATGGGCTTGGACTGCTATAGTCGGAGCCGCTGTCAGCGGCCCGCTCGAACTCAGGACCTGATTCACCCGGTCCGCTGCCATCTTGAACAACTTTCGCTGCTCCGGGATTTTTCCAATCGATTCCGGAGAGCGGGCAGAGGCGTGACAAGCCTCTACTCTATTTACCAACGAACAATCGGTTGCTCCCGTGTCGTTAGTGGAACTCTTGATCATTGGCCTGATACCCGGACTGGCGGCTGGTTTGCTCCAGCGTGCCGGCGTTTCGCGGTGCAGTTCCGATCGTCAGGCTGTCCTGGTGCCTGTCGCCAGTCCACGCCCCGGCAAGGTTGAGCACATGAGAGATCAATTACATGAAACGTATGCTTATCAACGCCACGCAGCCCGAAGAGCTGCGTGTCGCGCTCGTCGATGGCCAGAAACTCTACGACCTCGATATTGAGGTACCTTCTCGCGGTCAGAAAAAGTCCAATGTCTACAAAGGCAAAATAACCCGCGTCGAACCCAGCCTGGAAGCGGCTTTTGTCGATTATGGCGCTGACCGTCATGGCTTTCTGCCCCTCAAGGAAATCGCTCGCAGCTACTTCAGGGAAGGCACTGCTGAAGGCGCCGGTCGTGTGTCCATCAAGGAAGCCCTGCGCGAAGGGCAGGAAGTCATCGTGCAGGTCGAGAAGGAGGAGCGCGGCAACAAGGGCGCCGCGCTAACGACCTTTATCAGCCTGGCCGGGCGCTATCTGGTGCTGATGCCCAAGAACCCGCGTGCCGGGGGTGTATCACGGCGCATCGAGGGCGAAGATCGTAACGTAGTGCGCGATGCCATGGCGCAGCTGGAATATCCCGCCGACATGGGCCTGATCGTGCGTACCGCCGGCGTCGGGCGCAACGCCGAGGAATTGCAGTGGGATCTGGATTATCTGTTGCAGTTGTGGGATTCCATCGAAGCCGCATCGAATGAACGCCCTGCTCCGTTTCTGATCTATCAGGAAAGCAATGTCATTATCCGTGCGCTGCGCGATCACCTGCGCAGCGACATCGGCGAAATACTTGTCGATGATGCCGAGGTATTCCAGAGCGCGACGGAATTCATGACCCAGGTCATGCCGCACAACCTCAACAAGCTCAAGCAGTACGCCGATCCGGTGCCGCTGTTTTCCCGTTACCAGATTGAAAGCCAGATCGAATCGGCATTTCAGCGCGAAGTCACCCTGCCCTCCGGCGGCGCCATCGTCATCGATCACACCGAGGCGCTGGTATCGATCGATATCAACTCGGCGCGCGCCACCAAAGGCAGCGACATCGAAGAAACCGCTCTGAATACCAATCTGGAAGCAGCCGACGAAGTGGCGCGGCAACTGCGCTTGCGCGATATGGGTGGCCTGGTGGTCATCGACTTCATCGATATGCAACCGGCCAAGCACCAGCGCGAAGTGGAAAACCGCCTGCGCGATGCGCTGCGCGTGGACCGCGCGCGCGTCCAGGTCGGGCGCATTTCCCGGTTTGGTCTGCTGGAAATGTCACGTCAGCGGCTGCGTCCTTCGCTGGGGGAATCCAGCCAGATCGTATGCCCGCGTTGCGTCGGTCAGGGAACCGTCCGCGGTGTCGAATCGCTGGCTCTGTCGATCCTGCGGATCATTGAAGAATCGGCCATGAAAGACAAGACCGGTCGCATTGTGGCGCGGGTGCCGGTAGACGTAGGCACTTACCTGCTGAACGAAAAGCGCGATGCGCTGATCAAGCTGGAGCAGCGTCACAAGCTCGGCATGACAGTGATCCCCACGCCCAGCCTGGAGACGCCGCATTACGAAGTGAAACGTGTGCGTGTCGACGAACTCGAAGGCGAACTCGGCGCTACCAGTCATAAAATGCTGGAAGCGGATATAGAAGCCGAAGAGGAAAGTGCTCCGGCTTACGGAACTGCAAAAGCGGCAGAAATCGAAAAGCCGGCGGTTGCCTCTCTCAAGCCACAGACGCAAGTACCCGCAGCGACACCAGTGGTAGCACCGCTGGCAGCAGCGGCGCCGGGACTGATGAGACGTCTGTGGGACAGTCTGTTCGGCAAGGGCGGTGAAACAGAAGCGGCAGCCGCGGAACAGGAGCGCGTCACGCGTTCCCGCAACGATAATGCCGGTCGCGGCCGGCGGCGGACCAGCAGCGGCGGCAGCCGCGATTCTGGCAAGCGCGCTCCCAGCAGCCGTCGCCGTGACACTGCAGCGGAAGCCGGACAGGACGTTGCACCGGCAAGCAGCTCGCCGGAAACGCCGGCGGCAGAGCGCCAGGAACAGAAACCTGGCCGCGGCGGGCAGCCCCGCCAGGGACGCCAGCGTCGTGGCGGACGGCAGCGCCGCAGCGAGAACGGGGATCAGGAGCAGCAGAACACGACTGTACAGCCGCAACAGGCTGCCGCGGCGCCGGAGCGTCCGGTCCAGAGCGAGGCCAAAAATGAGTCTGCACCTGAAGCCGGCGCCGGGAATGTGCCTGATAAAGCCGCCCAGGGTGAAGTCCGCAGCGGCAGCCGCCGTGGTCGCCGTGGTGGGCGTCGCCGGACCCAGCAGCGTCGTGACGGCGCTGCCGGTCAGTCCCAGGCCAATGCCGACGGTAGTGACGCCGCAGCACCGAAAACTGAATCGGGGCAGCCGCCTGCCAGTGCAGAAGCCGTGAGCAGCCCGCGCAGCTCCACGCCCGCGGATACCGGGCAGCAAGGTGCCAGTGCGCCAGAATCCAGGCCGGAAAAACCACCGGCACCCGTGGAATCGCGTCCAGTCGCCGCTGCTGAATCAGCGCCGGCCGAGTCTCGACCAGCGCGCGAAGATTCAGCACCTGCACCCGCTCAACAACCAGCAGCACCGTCGAGACAGCCGGAATCACAGGCTCCGAAGCCGGCGGAGCCCGGGCCAGCCGAGACACCCAAACCAGCCGAGCCCAAACCAGCTGAGACCAGATCTGCGGATAACAAGCCTGCGGATAAGCCGGCCGAAGCCAAAGCGGACTGAAGCGCCGCTGACGAACAGCTGGTCTGCCAGTGAGTTATGGAACGCGCCGTGTCGGAGACGACCGGCGCGTTTTGTTTTAGAGGCGTGAGCGGATATCCTGCAGCAGGCCCTGCGCCGCCTCTTCCACCAGATCCAGCACCCGTTCGAATCCCTGTGGCCCGCCGTAATAGGGATCCGGCACATCCTGCTGCGAAGGTTGGTCGGCGAAGTCCAGGAACAGACGCAGCTTTTGCTGGTGCGGTTCCGGACACTCGATCAGCAGATCTTCGAGATTGCTGCGATCCATGGCCAGCAGGTAATCGAAGCGCTCGAAATCGGCCACTTCCACGCGCCGTGCACGCTGGGGTGACAAATCGATACCACGCCGCGCAGCCGCCTGGGTGGCACGCTCATCGGGGGGATTGCCGACATGATAAGCATGGGTTCCGGCCGAATCGATCTGGATCAGGTGCGACAGCTGCGCATCCTCGACCAGCCGGGTAAATACACCCTGCGCGGTCGGCGACCTGCAGATGTTTCCCATGCAGATAAACAGGACACTGATTTTGCTCATGAATAGATATCCATCCAGATGCTGATTATTTCATACAATGGTAGTCATGCTGAACTGTCAAAAGACGCTTGATCATGCTTGATCCCCTGCTGCTGGAGCGATTGCGCGCGCTGATCGGAAAGCCCGTTGAATACCTGGGGAGCGCCTGCCGTGTCATTGAGATTCTACCCGCTGAGCAGGCTCTGGTGCTGGAATGCAGCAATGAACAGCGAGGCATCCAGGGCAACCAGTACGGCGATGCCAGCCGCCGGGTACGCCAGTACCACACATTACCCCTGTTCGACGATAATGAGCAGCTGGAACCGCTCATCGAACTCTGGCTGGACTGATCAGGCGGGTTCCCGGCCGCCCATCAACTGCTCGGCGATCACAAGGTCTTCCTCGGTATCCACACCCGGTCCCGGCCGCTGACAGGCGTCAGAGACATGGATGCGTTCGCCATACCAGAGAGCTCGCAGTTGCTCCAGTTGTTCGGCCTGCTCCAGTGGACAGACGCGCATGTCGGCGTAACGTTTCAGATAGCCCACCCGGTAGGCATAGATGCCAATGTGGCGCAGCGGCTGAATGCCCAGCGGCACCGCCCGATGCCCGTTCTGCAGAAGATCGCGATCCCAGGGAATCGGTGCGCGGCTGAAATACAGTGCCAGGCCATTGCGGTCGCGCACGACCTTCACCACATTGGGATCGAAGAATTCACCGGTTGATGTCAGCGGAGTGGCGAGCGTGGCGAGTGACGCTTCACTGTGTTCGCCGAGCGCGCGGGCGACCTGCTCGACCAGCACCGGTGGCATCAGGGGTTCATCGCCCTGGACATTCACCACAATGCTGTCCGGTTCCCATTCAAGCTGGCTCACCACTTCCGCCAGCCGATCTGTGCCGCTGGCGTGATCCGGAGAGGTCATGCAGACCTGTGCGCCGAACTGTTTCGCCACCGCCTCGATCCGCGCATCGTCCGTGGCAATAACCACCTGTTCGGCGCCGCACTGCAACGCGGCTTCATAGACGTGTTGCAGCATCGGCTTGCCAAGCAGTTCGCGCAGTGGCTTGCCCGGCAAACGACTCGAGGCATAGCGAGCCGGAATCACCACTTTATAAGTATTCGACATGAGGAAACCCGGCCTAGTCTTCTTCAACGGGCAACTGTCGTGCCTCGTCTTCGAGCATCACCGGAATATCATCCCGTATCGGGTATGCAAGACGGTCCACCTTGCAAATCAGTTCCTGTTGCTCACGATCGTAGACCAGCGGTCCCTTGCATACCGGGCAGGCGAGAATCTCGTGTAATTTTTTGTCCACTGTTTGTATTCCTATGCAAGTCTGTTCAGCAGCCAATCATCGAAGGCCGGTGGCGTTACCAGGGTCACCGGCAGATACCAGCACTGGCGCGGTGCGAAGTCCCGGCATTTTACCGCGTCTTTCTCGGTCATCAATACTGGATGAGGGCGACTAAATGTCAGGTCTTCGCGACGGAACCGGTGGTGATCCGCAAAGATACGCTCCTCGATATCAAGTCCGGCCTGCCGCAGCAGCTCAAAGAACCGTTGCGGGTTCCCGATTCCCGCGACAGCATACACTTTGTCACCGCGAAATGATTCAAGGCTGGCGGTCTGTGCAGGCGCACTGACCTGATGCACGGCCTCAGCGCGTAATTCGAACGCCCATTCCACTCCCGGGAAAGCTCCAATCGCCGCGACTGCATCCACTGTCGTCAGGCGTGAACGCGGTTCCCGCAGCGGTCCCGCCGGCAGGCAATGTCCGTTACCCAGACCCAGAATCGAATCGATCAGCAGCACTTCCAGGTCGCGCTGCAAGGCGTAGTGCTGAAGCCCGTCGTCGCTGATCAGGACATCACAGGGATGCGCCGCCAGCAACGCGCGTCCGGCCGTCACCCGGTCGGGTCCGGCAAATACCGGCGCGCCGGTGTGCCCGGCGAGCAACGGGGCTTCATCGCCAACCTCGTGTGGATTGCTGTCCGCGGTTACCGCCTGGGGCCACTGCCCTGCCCGGCCGCCATACCCGCGGGTCACAATGCCGACGCGGTAACCGGCCAGCTGGAGGCATCTGGTAATCGCGATGACCAGCGGCGTTTTACCGGTGCCACCGGATGTCAGGTTACCAATCACCACGACGCGCGCCGGTAACCGGACGGATCTGAACAGCCCCAGGCGGTACGCCTCGCGGCGCAACGTCACCAGTGCACAGTACAGCCAGGAAACCGGCAACAGCAGTGTCAGGTGCCAGCTTGATTGCCCGTACCAGAGTGCCTGCAAACGCTGCACCAGCGCGTGCCTGATCACGCGACCCCGCTGTCGCGGAACTGCAGGCGATAAAGATCTGCATAGACGCCGGGCTGTGTAATCAGTTGTGCGTGTGTACCGGACTGGATGATGCGTCCCTGTTCCAGCACCAGAATGCAATCAGCGCGCTCCACGGTAGAAAGCCGGTGCGCGATGATCAGCGAAGTGCGATTTCGCATCAGATGCTCGAGCGCGTCCTGGATCGCGCGCTCCGATTCACTATCGAGGGCCGAGGTTGCTTCATCAAGAATCAATATCGGGGCGTCCTTCAACATGGCCCTGGCGATCGCCAGACGCTGTCGCTGCCCGCCCGATAGCATGACGCCGCGATCACCGACACAGGTATCCAGGCCCTTTGGCAGGTCGCGGATAAACTCCATCGCATGCGCGGCTTCGGCGCTGGCAATCAGGGCTTCAATGCTGGCTGTGCCACTGCTGCCATAGGCGATGTTGTGACGCACGCTGTCGTTGAACAGGGTAACGTCCTGCCCGACTACCGCGATCTGCCGGCGCAGGTCCGCCAGGCGATAATCGCGTATGTCTTGCCCATCCAGATAGATCGCGCCGCGCTGCGGATCATAGAAACGGACCAGCAGATGCGCGAGGGTTGATTTACCGCTACCAGAGCGTCCCACCAGGGCGATCGTCTGCCCCGGCTCGATACGAAATGAAATGTCGTGCAACACATCCCCGGCACCCGTGCCATAGGCGAAATGCAGGTTCCGGAATTCGATGGCGCCGCGTGCCTGCTGCAGCGGCACACTGCCGCGGTCGGCTTCCACGGGTTCATCGAGAATGTCGAACAGACTGCGTGCTGCCGCCAGCCCGCGTTGTATCGCAGCATTGATATTGGTCAGCCGCTTCATCGGCTGCATGAGCAGCAGCATTGCGGCGATGAATGACATGAAACTGCCTACGCTGATTTCACTCTTGAGCGATTCGAGTGTCGCCAGGTAGACGAGGAGCGCAAGGATACAGGCTGATATCAGCTGGATAACCGGCGTGCTGGCACCCATGGCAGTCGCCATTTTCATGTTCAGGCGACGGTTGCGTTCATTGACCTGCTCGAACAGCTGCGCCTGCCATTCCTGCCCGTTGAAGGACTTCACCAGGCGCTGACCGTGAATCACCTCTTCGCTGAACTGCGTCAGCTCGCCCATGGAATCCTGAATGTTGCGGCTGATGCGCCGGAAGCGCCGACTGACGTACCGGATCAGGCCGATCAGGACCGGCCCGACGATCAGGAACAGCAAGGTGAGCCAGCCGCTGATCCAGAACATGTAGGCAAGCAGAAACAGCATGGTAAGACTGTCGCGTATCAGGATGGTCAGCGCATTGGTGCTTGCTTCGGCAACCTGTTCAACGTCGAATGTGAGGCGTGACAGCAGACTGCCCGAGGCGGTGTGATCGTAATAGCTGGCGGGCAGGCGCAGGAATTGCCTGAACAGATCGCGGCGCAGCTCGTGCACCACCTTGCGGCCAATCCAGCTCATTCCATAACTGATGACGAAGCCGCTCACGCCGCGGAGCAGGAATAACAGGATCAGTGCAACAGGAACGAAACGTATGGTGGCCGGATCGCGTTCGATAAAGTTTCCATCGAGCATGGGTTTTATCAGAGCGGCCAGTGCCGTGTCAGTGAGCGCGAACAGGAGCATCGAAACAACGGCGATGGCAAATACCCGCCGGTACGGAACCGCATAGCCAAGCAGGCGCCTGTAGAGTGCGAGTGCCGAGCCCCGCGATTGCTTCACTCGCCGGCGCTTTCCGGCTGACTGGTTGCCAGTGACATGTGCACCAGCCCCAGCTGAGAGGTGGCATCCATGGCGCGCACTACCGATTCATACGGCGTCAGGCGATCGGCGCGAATCACCACCGGGAGTTCGCTGTCACCGCCCTGGAACTTGCTGATGGCTTTTTTCAGCGTCGCGATTTCGGTATTGACCACCTGCTGATCGCCGATGTAATAGCGACCTTCGGCATCGATCACGATTTCCAGCATCTCGCGCTCTTCCTCCACGGGATCGGCGGTTGCTTCCGGCAGCTCGATCCTGATTTCCGACTCGCGTTGAAACGTAGTCGATACCATGAAAAAGATCAGCAGAATGAATACAACGTCGATGAGCGGGGTAAGGTTGACTTCGGGTTCATCACTCTGGGTCTGACGCAAGTTCATGCTTATTCTCCCAGCACACCGGTCTGCACGCGCTGTCCATGCAACACTTCAACCATGCGCAGTGCCTGTTGCTCCATGCGAATAACCAGCATGCTCACCTTGCCGCGGAAATAGCGATAGAACATCAGCGTCGGAATCGCTACCGCCATGCCGGCAGCCGTGGTGATCAGCGCCTCGGAGATGCCGCCGGCCAAAGCGCCGGGATTGCCCACGCCCTGGGTGGTTATGGCGGAAAAAACCTTGATCATGCCGATCACGGTACCGAGCAGGCCCAGCAACGGCGAAATCGCTGCAATGGTGCCAAGGGTATTGATGTAACGCTCCAGCTCGTGGACGACATGACGTCCGGTGTCTTCGATGGATTCCTTCATGATTTCCCGGCTGGCGTTGCGGTTCATCAGTCCCGCTGCCAGTATGCGGCCCAGCGGCGAGCCGGCCCGCAGCTCCTGCATGCGTTCCACATCGAGCTTTTTCTCTTTCGCCTGATCCCAGACCTGGGCGACCAGTTGGCGGGGAATGACCCGCTTTACGCGTAACGTCCAGAGACGCTCGGCGATAATGGCGAAGGCGATAATCGAACAGAGGATGATAGGGGCCATAAGCCAGCCGCCTGCGGTAACCAGTTCAAACACTACTGTGTCTTCCTTTGCTGCCGGTGAAGAATTCGGGTGATGATACTTGATTTGAGCCGCGGGCAGAACCGGTCAGTGCCAGTATCTGGCGGCCCGTATCCGATAGCTGTCCACTGTTACCGGCCGACCCGATTCCAGCCGCATGAGGATGGCGCCGTCTGCGGCCGTATCGAACAGTACTGCACCGGCATCGCGGTAACGCGCTGCAACATCCGCTTTGGGGAATCCGAAGCGATTGCGGTAGCCGGTAGCGAACAGCGTGTACTGCGGCTCTACGGCAGCGATAAATGCGCTGGTCGATGAAGTCCGGCTGCCGTGGTGCGGCGCGACCAGCACGGTGCTCGCCAGCCGTAGCGGCTGGCCCGCCACCAGTTCGCTCTCGATCTCATGTTCGATATCGCCGGGCAACATAAGCGCGCGACCGTCAGCGATCTCGATCCGCAATACACAGGACGCGTTATTGCCCTGTCGCCCCGGCGCTACTGGCAGATATTCGAACTGCACGCCGTCCCAGACCCAGCTCTGTCCGGCGCACTCCGCCGCGCGCGCCCACGGGAGTTTCCCGGGCTCACCGCTGTGGACGCTCGACACCGGGAGCGCAGCAACAACAGCGGCGGCACCGCCGCGATGGTCGTTATCCCCGTGACTGATGACCAGCCGGTCGAGACGCCGGTGCCCGCGTTGCGAGAGAAACGGCGCAATCACTGCGTCACCCGTATTAAATCCGGAGGGGAATGCCGGACCGGTATCGAACACCAGGACATGCGCATGCGTCTCTACCACTGACGCGAGGCCTTGCCCGACATCGAGCAACGTAAACCAGATGTCGCCGGGCGGCGGGCGCGCCGGCTTGAACCACAGGACCGGCAGCAACAGTGCCAGCCCCAGCAGATGCACCGGCATGGCTCTGAACGACAGACAGCACAGCAGACCCAGGGTAAACAGGCCCAGCAGCGGCACCGGCAGGTTCGGCAACGACAATTCACTGGCCGGTAAGCGGGCCAGCGCTTCCAGTCCCGCCCATAACAGCTGCAGCAGTATGCCGGCGATCAACAGGCACAGATCAGCAAGTACCGGAAATACGGGTATCAGTACTGCAGCAAGCAACAGCAACGGCACCACCAGCAGGCCGATCCACGGAATAGCGACAAGGTTGGCCAGCGGTGCGATCAGCGAAATTCGCTGGAAGCACAGCCACAGGATCGGCGTGAGTCCTGTGACCAGTGCAGTTTGCACCCCGATCACTTTTTGCCATCGAACGACGGTTCCACGCCTTCCGGCGCCAAGATAAAGGATCCAGGCGACCGCCCCGAAAGACAGCCAGAAACCGGCACTCAGCACGGTCAGTGGATCGATCAGCAGGACCAGCCACAGGGCGAGACTCCATACGTGCCAGGCGCCGGGGCGCGCGCCACTCAGACGCGCCAGCATCCACACCCATACCATGATCGTGGCGCGCTGCGCCGGCACCTCGAATCCGGCCAGCAATGCATAACCGAGCGCTCCGAGCATCGCCGCAACAGCGGCTATCGACGGTGCCGGCCAGCGTTCCGCCTGGCCCGAGAATGCCCAGCCACGCCGGGTCACAAAAAACACCATGCCTGCGACCAGCCCCACATGCAGGCCGGATATGGCAATCAGATGGCTGGTCCCGGTGCGGCGCAGGACCTCCCATTGATCATTGGTGATGTCGTGACGCATGCCGACGCTCAACGCCTTGAGCAGCGCCGCGCGCGCGGGATCGGGCGTCTGGTGATCGAGGTACGCGGCGAGCCGCATGCGCAACCAGGCAACCGGATTGAAACCGGCGCCGTCGAGCAGCCGGTTGCTACGCCCGGTGCGCACATAACCGGTGGCACGGATGCGTTCGGAGAATAACCAGCGCTCATAGTCGAAGCCGCCCGGATTAGCAAAGCCGTGCGGGTGCTTCAGACGTATACGCAGATCCCAGGTTTCGCCCATTTGTACAGGCCCCGGTCGCTGGTACCAGTTCAATAACACGGGAAGCCGCAGGGGCTGCCAGGCGTCGCCGTCCCGATACCGCATTAGGGTGAAGCGGAAGCGGAGCGCACCGCCACTCCTGGTCTCTGGAATGCCGCTGACGATGCCTTCGACCTGCAGGTCCTGACCTTCGAGGTGATCAGGAAGTTGCAGGGCCAGCACCTGTGAAGCATGCCACCAGGCCCACAGAGCTCCCGCGAGGACAAAGCCCGCAACCCGCATCAGGCGCCAGGGCGCCAGCACCAGCGGCAACAGCAGAATCAGTCCCCAGGCGTAAGACGGGGGCAGTTCGACAAATTGCTGGAACGCGCTAATGCCGGCCAGGAATGCCAGCGCCGAATAAAGCATTTCATCCTTGAAAGGCTTGTCTGTGAATAGCCACCGACTTTAATCTGATTACAAGGATCGTTTCAACTTTTTCGGTCCGGCGTGCATAGCGAGAGTCGCCCACAGCGCAGCTTGACAGACACCGGTAGCGCCGTTAAAAGTGTGACCCGATCCGCACTCCGGCGCATGAGTTGTGCTAGTGTAGCGACGCTGAACAACATCACACAAAAAGGAGTTCCTCGTGAAACGCAATCTGTCCCACGCGCTGTTACTGACGATGCTGCTGACCCCTGCCGCCTACGCTGATGCCCTCGGTATCCAGGCCGGCGTCAACAGCTGGAGCTACGATATCAGTGGCACCCTGCGTTACAAGAGCCAGGACTCCGCCAACGATATCGATGTCAATGATGATCTGGGATATGATGACGATTCACTGACTCACCTGTACGCGATATTCGATCACCCACTGCCGATGATTCCGAATATCAAGCTCAGCATGACGAATATCGACACCAGTTCTAACGGACAGCTCAGCGGTTCAGTGGTCTACGGCAACACTACGTTCAACGTCAATGAGAACGTCAGCAGCGAGCTGAAACTGGAGCAGATCGATCTTACGCTGTATTACCGTATCCTCGACAATGTCGCCAATTTCGATCTGGGGCTCAATCTGAAGTATATCGACGCCGAAGGCACCATCACCGGTGAAAACAGCGGTACGGAAACCGCCGACATCTCCGCTGTGGTGCCAATGCTGTATGCCGGTGCCGGTATCGATCTGCCATTCACCGGCCTTTCGGTCAGCGCGGACGGCAGTGTCATCGGTTATCAGGACAGCACATTCTATGACTTTACCGTCAAGGCCAACTACACCACGCCCTGGCTGCTCGGCGTCGACGTCGGCTACCGCGCACTGAAACTGGATCTCGACGACCTCGATGACTCTTATTCCGATGTCGAGTTCGAAGGTCCTTACGCCGGCCTCTACCTGCAGTTCTGATTGAACTGAAGGATGTTGCTATTCCCGGCTACACGGCTGGTGTGCACGGTTCTTCTGATCGGATCACTGACCGCCTGCGCAACCGAGCCGCCGCGCAACCTCAGCGACAGCTGTTCTATCTTTCGCGAGAAGAACGGCTGGTATAAAAGCGCCAATAACAGCTTTAAAAAATGGGGCGTGCCGGTGCATGTGCAGATGGCGATCATCCACCAGGAGTCGCGCTTCGTTCATGATGCGAAGCCGCCGCGCGGCAAGCTTCTGTGGGTGATTCCGTGGAAGCGTCTGTCCTCCGCCTACGGATACGGTCAGATCAAGGATGGCACCTGGGACTGGTATCGCGACTCCACCGGCAATCGCTGGGCGGATCGCGATGATTTCGATGACGTGGCGGATTTCATTGGCTGGTATGGTGCAATGTCGAATCGTCTGTTGGGTATTTCCAAATGGGATGCGTACAGCCAGTATCTCGCGTACCACGAAGGCCACGGCGGGTACCGCCGCAAGACTTACAACAGGAAACCCTGGCTCAAAGGCGTATCACGCAAGGTCGAGGCGCGCGCTGTCGAGTATCGGGGCCAGCTTGGCGCCTGCTCGGAGGGCCTGGATAAAGGCTGGTCACTGTGGCCGTTCTGAGAATTGGTGCTACGTCATTGCTACGCTCCCTGAGTAAGCACCCCGTCCTCGAGGTGCATCACCAGGTCCACGCGGTCGGCTATATCAGGATCGTGCGTTACGATGACGAAGCTGGTGTTCAGGTCGCGATTGAGGTCCAGCATCAGCTGGTAAACCTGTTCCGCATTCTTGCGGTCGAGATTGCCGGTCGGTTCGTCAGCCAGCACGCAATCCGGCCGCGTCACCAGCGCTCGCGCCACCGCAGCACGCTGGCGCTCGCCGCCTGACAGTTCTCCCGGCTTGTGCGCAAGCCGTGCATCCAGACCGACCCGCGACAGCATGTCGCTCGCCTGCTGATAGGCATCCGCGACCTTCATACCCCGGATCAACAGCGGTATTGCGACATTTTCCAGTGCCGTGAATTCCGGCAGCAGATGATGAAACTGATAAACAAAGCCCAGATGACGATTGCGCATGTGGCTGCGTTTGGCTTCGCTCATGCGACTGAACTCGGTTCCCATCAGACGCACGCTGCCGGCGCTGGGCTTGTCCAGTCCACCGAGCAGGTGCAGTAGCGTGCTTTTGCCGCTGCCCGAACTGCCGACGATGGCAATCTGCTGACCTGCAGCAATGCTGAGTGAGACGTCTTTCAATACACTCACATCGAGGCCGCCTTCGCTGAAACGGCGCGTCAGCTGTGTGCAGGCGAGAACCGGCTCACTCATAGCGCAGCGCCTCGGCCGGTTGCGTACGGGAAGCGCGCCAGGCCGGATACCAGGTGGCGACGAAACTGAGCAGGAATGCCACCATGCCAATGGTCCAAACGTCCGACCCGTTCAGCTGCGACGGAACATCGCTGATGTAGTAGACATCCGCGGGCATGAACTGCACACCCAAAAGGCCTTCGATCGCGGGAACGATGACGTCAATATTGGTTGCGATAGCGATGCCACCGGCAATGCCGAGCGCCGTGCCCAGCAAACCGATCAGCGCGCCCTGAACCATGAAGATACGCAGAATCGAACCGGGAGTCGCACCGAGTGTGCGCATAATGGCGATATCGGATTGCTTGTCGGTGACAACCATTACCAGGGTAGAAACGATATTGAAGGCCGCGACCGCAACGATAAGCGTCAGAATGATGAACATCACGCGTTTCTCGGTCTGCACGGCACGAAAGAAATTCGCATGTTGACGAGTCCAGTCCGTCACCTGCAGGTCAGGCCCCAGTTCCATGCCCAGTTGGTTCGAGACACGCGGCGCCTGGAACAGGTCTTCCAGTTTAAGACGCACGCCGCTGACGCCCTCGCCAAGCTTCAACAGACGTGCCGCATCTTCCATGTGCACCAGCGCAATGCCACGGTCATATTCATACATGCCAACGTCGAATATGCCGCTTACCTGAAAACGGCGCAGGCGCGGCAGCACGCCCGCCGGACTGAAGTTTGCCTGCGGTGTGACCAGCGTCACATGATCGCCAATCTGCGCCCCAAGGCTGAAGGCCAGTTCGACCCCGAGAATGATGCGAAATGCGCCGGATTCAAGATCTTCCAGATTTCCGGCCATCAGATGTTCGCCAACCGTGGAGACCGCCGGTTCGCGGTCCGGCAAAATGCCCCGCACCAGCGCGCCGCTGACGTTGCCGCCTCGGGTCAGCATCACTTCCCCTTCCACATACGGCGCTACACCGACCACTTCGGGATGCTGCATGGCATTTTCTGCCGCCTGTTGCCAGTTCGAGAGTGGCTGGCGATAGCCGCTGATGCTGGCGTGCGAAGCCATTCCCAGAATCCGTTGCCGCAGCTCCTGCTCGAAGCCGTTCATCACCGACAGCACTGTTATCAGCGCAGCCACGCCCAGCCCGATACCGAGGATGGAAATCAGCGATATAAAGGAAATGAAGTGATTGCGGCGTTTGGCGCCGGTGTAACGCAGACCGATACACAGATCAAGTGGTCTAAACATAGCCGCGCATTAAATCACATGCGGCATCTGCCGCAAACAGGTGTTGTCATATTAGCAACGGATCAAGAGGATACACATCATGCGGCGAATCAGTTTTCTGCTCCTGCTTGCGCTCGGCCTGGGCCCGCTCTCTGTTACTGTCACTGCTGACACACTGGTAGTGGAATCGGTGAACGCTGCGGCCACGGTGGACCGTCCGGCGCGCGGCATGACCACGGATGCCGTGTTACAGCAGTTCGGGGAACCGCTGGAGCGTCGGGGTCCGGTCGGAGATCCGCCCATTTCGCACTGGGTGTATGCGGATTTCGTGGTCTACTTTGAACGGGACCGCGTCATTCACGCTGTAGTGCCACCCGCCAGATAGTTTTTATGGGGACAGGTTTCTGATCTGTCCCCGACGGGCGGCTGCCAGTACAATCCGCCCTTATGTGCAATTCCTCTATTACCCGAAGATTACCCGCCGAATGGGAACCGCAGAGTGCGGTTATGCTCACATGGCCGCACGCGAACTCCAGCTGGGGACCGACGCTCGCAACCGTTGAACCGGTTTTTTTTGCTATTGCTGTCGCCATTGCCCGCCGCGAAACGCTGCTGGTGGTGTGTCCTGATGAGAGCAAAGCCGCCGCTGTGAAGGCAGCACTGTTGGAGTCCGGTATCGACGCCGGGCGTATAGTGACAGCCGTCGCCGATTCCAATGACACCTGGGCGCGGGATCATGGTCCGATCACCGTGCTCGCTGATGGCGAACCACGGATCCTGGATTTCCGCTTCAATGGCTGGGGTAACAAGTACGCTTTTGGCGCTGATAATGCCATTACTGCCAGTCTTGCGGCGCAGGGCGTACTCGACGCCGAAATCGTTGAAGCACCCGACCTGGTGCTCGAAGGCGGCAGTATCGACAGCGACGGCGCGGGTTCGCTGTTGACCACCACCTCCTGTCTGCTGAATCCGCAGCGCAACCCCGACAAATCCCGCCAGGAAATCGAGCAGAGTTTGTGCGACTTGCTCGGTGCCCGGCGCGTGCTGTGGCTCGAACATGGGGAGATCGAGGGCGACGACACCGACGGGCACATCGATATGCTCGCGCGCTTCAGCGACAGCGGCACCCTGATCTATCAGAGCTGCGATGAACCGGAGTATTCAGGCTATGGATCACTGCAGTCTATGCAGGCGGAACTTCAGACGCTCAGGACACTCGATAACCGACCATACCAGCTGGTGCCCTTGCCCTGGCCGGCCCCCCGGTTTGCGCCTGATGGCGCGCGCATGCCGGCCAGCTATGCGAATTTTCTGGTCATCAATGGCGCGGTGCTGGTGCCGTCCTACAATGACCCCGCTGACAATGTCGCCGCCGCGCAGATCCAGCGGTGTTTTCCAGGGCGGGATATCGTGCAGATCGATTGCCTGCCGCTGATCGCGCAGCACGGCAGCCTGCATTGCCTGACCATGCAGTTCCCGCACGCTGCGGTTGTGGGCCAACCCATCAAGGACAAGTCATGATTCTGATTCTTGCACCGAATACTCAAACCGACAGTGAAGAGTTCCGCCAGCTGGAGGAATTCCTGAACCGGATGCCCAACATACGTCATCGTGTTCACCAGGAAGTCGGCGTACAGCAGTTGCTGACAGAGGTGTACCTGATCGGTGACACGGCATCACTGTCGCTCGAGGATATGGCCATTCTTCCCGGTGTCGAACGGGTGGTGCGAATCTCTGAGGAATACCGGGTACTCGGCCGGCACCGCGATGCCGACCGCGCCACCTGGTTCGAGTACAACGGCGTGCGCTTCGGTCAGGACAATCTCAACATTTTTGCCGGCCTGTGCGCTGTCAACACACCCGAGCATGTCGAACTGATGATGAAAGCCCTGCAGGAAAACGGTCAGGTCTGTACCCGCATGGGTGCCTACAAGCCGCGCACCAGCCCCTATTCATTTCAGGGACATGGCAAGGACTGCCTGCCCTACGTGTTCGAACTCGCGGGAAAATACGGCATCAAAGTAATCGCCATGGAAATCACGCACGAAACCCATGTCGAGGAGATTCGCGCCGCCCTGGAACAGACCGGTAATCCAACCGGTGTGATGCTGCAGATCGGTACCCGCAATACACAGAACTTCGAGCTGTTAAAGTACGTCGGACGCCAGCGCGAATTTCCGGTGTTGCTGAAACGCGGGTTCGGCATCACGCTCGAAGAGTCGCTGAACGCCGCCGAGTACCTGGCCAGCGAAGGCAACCGGAATGTAGTGTTCGGGTTGCGCGGCATGAAGACCAATATGGGAGATCCGCACCGTAACTTCGTCGATTTCGCGCATGTGCCGGTGGTGAAGCGTTTGACACGCATGCCGGTGTGCATCGATCCGTCACATTCGGTGGGCACGCGCGACAGCGCTCCGGATGGCATACTCGATGTGCTGCATGTTACCGCCCAGGGTGTGATCGCAGGCGCCAACATGATACTGATCGATTTTCATCCCGAACCCGCCAAGGCACTGGTGGACGGACCTCAGGCGCTGACTCTGGATGAACTGCCTTATTTCCTCGAAGATGTTGCCATTGCCCGCGAAGCCTATGAGAAGCGCCAGGCGCTGGCGCAACGTTACCGCTAGGCGGGCACCATCCGTCAGCGCACGCGGTCCAGTGTATTGCGATTGAAATCGCGGTCGCTCAGGCCGGTCTGAAAGTCGTAATCGCTCCATATCAGCAAGGTGCTCTTGCCGGTCTGATGGTTTTCCATGTGCATTTCCATGGCCCGCCACCAGGTGTCCAGAAACTGCCGGTAATTACTGTAGGTGAGTGTCTTCAGCTTCGAATCCTTGCGGTCATAGAAAACGATCTGCTGCGGGCGGTACTCGGACTGGTCGATCCATACCAGCTGGCGCGTATAGCCTGAATTCGGATCTTTTGGCAGCCGCTCAATGACGAAACAGGTTTCGTCGCCGCACGCTTCATCGTGCAGATAACGATAACTGTATTTCTCCAGCTCCTGTGAAGAAATGTCTTCATACGCAAATTCACTGCCCATGAACGGGCCCGACTTGTTGCTCGATGATATCCGCTTCACCCGCTTCAGCGCCGGCAGGTACAGCCACTGATCGTCCTGCCCGGTTTTATGGGTAAAGCTGAGGAACGCCGTTCCTTTCACGTCGGCGGGTTCATCGAACAGGTTCAGGCTCTTGTCACCATCATTCTCCTGCTCGAGCGTGCGGGAGCGAATCACGCGGGTGCTTTCGTCGCCCTGTCGATTACGCAGAACCATATTCAGCGTGGCCGTTGAATCGTGAAAGCCGCTGTCGCGGCGGTCAGCTTCCAGGGCGATTTCAAAGCCTTTTTGTTCCGGCGTCTGCGCGAACGCGCTAAACGACAGACTTAACAGGATCGGCAACAGATACAGTTTCATGGTTCTCCTTCGGATCGAGTGTCATAAGCAAAGTGGGCAACAACAGAAAGTCCGCCAGCAGCGCCAGAGCGATGGTGATAGCTGTCAGCAATCCCATGCCGGAATTCAGTGCGAACGGCGAACCAGTGAGCACCAGGAATCCGGCAATCAGTACTATCGAGGTAGTCCAGAGCGCAGTACCGACGGTATGGAAGGCATAACGCACGGCATCTTCCGGTGACAGTCCTGACTCGCGGCGCGCGCGCAGGTACTTGCTGAGGAAATGCACCGTATCATCCACCACGATACCGAGCGTCATACCGGTCACCACTGACAGGGCCAGCCCCACCTGCCCGACCAGCAGGGCCCATAATCCGAATGCCATACCGGCCGGCACCAGGTTCGGCACGATGCTGATCAAACCGATACGCAATGAGCGCAGGGCGAATATCAGGGTGATTGAGATCAGCACCAGCGCCAGCGTGGTACCGCCGAGCATGCTGCGGATATTGCGCGCACCAATGTGTGAAAACATGATCGCGGGACTGGCGCCATCGACCTGCATGGACGCCGGAGCATTGGCCTTAAGCCACTGCTGGGCACGCTGTTCCAGAGCAATGGTGCTCTCGCTGGAAATACTTTTCAGGAATACATTGAATCGCGTGGCGGATTTGTCCACGTTGATCTGATCGTTGAGATCCAGCCCGTAGGGTAGCGACATTTCATACAGCAGCAGGTACTGCGCGGCCAGCTCGCGCGACTCGGGAAGCCGGTACCAGGCCGGATCATCGCCATGCAGATTTTTGTTCAGGCGTTTCATGGTGTCAGTCAGGCTGCTGACGTGCAGCACTTCCGGTTGCTGGCCGTACCAGCGGGCGAAAGCTTCGAGATGCGCGAGAAACTGCGGTTCGCTGATACCGCCGGAGGAGCCGGACTCCAGTGAATAGGCAATATTATACAGGCCGGTCAGATTATCAGTGGTAAAGTCGGTGGCGGTTCTGAATGGCACGCTGTCATCAAAATACTTCACGAATTCATCATTCAACTGGTTGGTCGGTATAAAGGCCACCAGCAATAGCACCAGCGCAGACATGCCCCACATGACCGGCCGGCGCCGCTGCACGACAAAATCCGCCAGTGCATCCATGGCGGCCACCGACCGGTTGCGCGCCGGTTTTGCGCGCACCGGCAGTGCCAGCATCAATGCCGGCAGCACCGCAATACAATAGAAAAACGAGGCACCAACACCGATCGCGACGATGTTGCCCAGGTCCCTGAACGGTGGCGCATCGCTGAAATTCATCGACAGGAACCCGATCGCGGTGGTCAGACTGGTGAGAAATACCGGCGCGAGGTTGACGCGCAGACTCTCCTGCATGGCCGGGCGCCGTGTCTTGCCGCTACGCATACCCTGTAAAAAAGTGACCAGCAGGTGTACGCAACTGGCTACCGCCAGCGTCATCATCATAGTTGGGGAGGATGCCGACGGCGGCGTCAGCTTGATGCCCAGCCAGCCGGCGGCACCGATTGCAGTCACAATCGACAGCATGATGACCAGGACCGTCGCCAGCGTGCCCCACACCGAGCGGATCAGCAGCGCCATCACCAGCACTATGATGCCGAACATCACCGGGACCAGCGTGCGCATATCGTTCATCGCCATTTCGGTGAACGCGTTGTTGAGGAATACCACGCCGGTGGTGTGCACCTGAAGGTGCGGGAAGCGCTGCGTCAGCTGCTGTGCCAGATCCCGCGAAAAATTAACGACTTCGGGAGTCTCCGCGGCCAGATCCTGTTCCGGCAACTGCACGATAATATTGACACCCGTGACATGGCCGGTCGGAGAAACGATGCGGTTCAGCAGCAATGGCTCATCGAGCGCGATCGCGCGAATTCGTTGCAGCTCGGCCGCGTCGAGAACCGCCGGGTCAGTCACCAGATCCGTGACCACCAGGTCATCCTGTTCGGCATAGGTGTGCTGGAAATTGCTGAGCGAATCGACGCGGATGGAATATGGCATCTGCCAGGCCTGGGCGGTCAACCAGCTGACTGCCTCCAGTGTCTCCGCGGTAAACACATCCCCGTTCGCCGGCTCCAGAACGAAGAGCACGTTATCCGCCTTGGTATAGGTGTTTTGCAGGTCCTCGAACGCCAGCAGCTGCGGATTGTCAGCGCTGAAAAAGATCCGGTAATCGTTCGAGAAGCCGAGAAAACGCACGCCGCTGGCCGCCAGACCCGCGATAGCCAGAGCCGCAATGAAAGCCAGCCAGCGCCATCGGATCAGCATCTCGGGAAGATTATTCGGCATTGACCGGGGCTTCCGTCCGGGTCAGAGACAGCAGGAACTGGATCAGACCACGATTGCAGCGTTTCAGCGTCTCGACGTTCTGGGTGTTCTTGGCCATGCCGATACAGCCTTCCACCGCCGCCAGGATGAAGGTGGCGGTTTCATCGCAATCCACATCAGCGCGTAATACATCACGATCTTGCGCGTCTTCCAACGCTGTACGCATGACCCCGCGCCAGACACCGAATACATGATCGAGGCGTTCCCGAAAGCCTTCGTCAAGGGGTGACATTTCCTGCGCCAGGTTGTTCAGCGGACACCCATACTGGAGCATTTCCGGCGGCTTGCCTTCCGGCATCTGCTCGATCACGCTGATCAGCCCCTTGAACGGATCTTCGGCGTTGCGGATCGGCTGCAACCAGATGCTCTCGATGGTGGGCAACAGCACTTCATCCACCACCGCATAGCCCAACGCCTGCTTGTTGGGGAAATGATAATAAAGCGCGCCTTTGGTCAAGCCGGTTTCCGTCAGCACGTCATCGACGCGCATGCCCTGGAAGCCGTTCCGGTACATTTCCAGGAATGCGGCTTCGAGTATGCGTGTACGCGTCTGATCCGGATTGCGTTCCGATTTTGCGGTAGTGTCCGCCTGAACCATGTTTCACCTGCCTTGCGAGCGGCCATTATTGGTAATCCAGCCGGGGAAAGCCATTGACACCCCCGGGGCGAGCTACTATTCTACAAACCAACTGGTATGTACGTAAACCTCGGCGTCGCCTGCGATGCCCCAAGGGACCAAATATGCTGCACACTGAAATTCTCCAGCTCAGCATTGGCGACGTGATTCCCGAACGTCGTTTCAATGCCCGCGCACACCAGGGCGAGACCAGCCTGCTTGGCAAACCGGTTCGCTTCCGGGTCACCGAGGCCGCAGTGCGCGCCTTGTCGGAGAGCCGCAGCCGGATCCTCGCCCAGCTCGAGCTCTACTTCAGTTGTCTGGTCCGCAAGCAGATCCGCTTTTGCGAACTCACCGGCGATGCTCCCCAACAGACAGAAATGGCGCGGGTGTTGCCGGATCTGTATGTCTCGTTCAGCGCGGTATCCACCCAGCAATGCAGAATCGCTGACGTCAACGGCAAGCCGCCGGTGGAAGCCTTGCCGGTCAAACAGCCCGGCCTGTTCGTTCCCGATTGGGTCAAGATTGATTGCAAGGCCGGCAAATGGGCCGGCGAATACGGGTTCGAACGGACAACCTGAGCGGTACCCGTTTTACCCTCAACTCTGACAGGAGGTATATATGACGACTAATACCGAAACCACAAGTGCTGATATGGATCAGTGGCTCAGTAGCAAGCTCGATGAACTGCTGCCCGCAAAGCTGCAGAAAATCGAAGAAGCAAAAACACCATCGATGGCGATTATTGCTACCAAGGGCACGCTCGACTGGGCCTATCCTCCGTTTATCCTTGCGTCGACCTCCGCCGCGCTGGGTTGGGATACCTCGATATTTTTTACCTTCTACGGCCTGCTGTTGCTGAAAAAGGAAATACCCGCCGAAGTCAGTCCGCTGGGCAACCCGGCGATGCCGATGAAAATGCCCTTCGGTCCGAAGTGGTTCCAGGATTTCAACTGGCCGATGCCGAACCTGCTGATGGCGGGTGTCCCGGGCTTCGAAAAAGTCGCCACCGGCCTGATGAAAAAGACCTTCAAGAGCAAAGGCGTTGCCACGGTCGAAGAGCTGCGCGAGCTGTGTCTGGAAGCCGAAGTCAAAATGGTCGCCTGCCAGATGACCGTTGATGTATTCGGTTTCGATCAGAGCGAGTTCATCCCCGAAGTCACCGATTACGTGGGCGCAACCTATTTTCTGCCGGTGGCCAAAGATGCCGACATCTGCCTGTTTATCTAGACGGCGGGGTTTTCTGCGCTGACATTTCTACCGGTGCCTGGCACCGGTTTTTTTTGCCTCCGAGTGTGCGAGAATAGCAGGCTTTCCGACGTCTGCATTTAACATGTCCCAAGCTGCTGTCACATCACCCGACGCGTGCTTCAGCAATCCGCTGCAGCCCCGGTTGCCCGCCCGCGGCGGCCATCTGCTGTGGTCGAAACTCTATGGTGACAGTCTGCCGCTGGTGCTGGCGAATGCCGCACAGCAACACACTTCGCCGCTGGTGATGATTACGCCGGACGGTCAGGCGGCTGAACAGCTCCAGCATCAACTGCGGTTCTTCTGCAGCGATCCGGCACTCGAGATTCTCTGTTTCCCCGACTGGGAGACATTGCCCTACGACCGCTTTTCACCGCACCAGGACATTATCTCCGAACGTCTGGAGACCCTGTCTCGCCTGCCGACATTGACGCGCGGCATTATTCTGGTGCCGGTTGCGACCCTGCTGCAGCGCCTGCCGCCGCGCGAGTTTCTCGATCAGTACAGCCTGCTGCTGGATCGTGGCGACAGGATCGATCTCGATGCCATGCGCAGCCGTCTCGAACGCGCCGGCTATCGCTGCGTCGCCCAGGTCATGGAGCACGGTGAGTTCGCAGTCCGCGGTTCCATCCTCGATCTGTTTCCGATGGGCAGCAATGTGCCGTTTCGCATCGATCTGTTCGACGATGAAATCGAAACCATCCGCACCTTCGATCCGGAAGATCAGCGGTCACAGGACCAGGTGGAACGCATCCGGCTGCTGCCGGCGCGCGAGTTTCCGCTGGATGAAGCGGCAATCACGCGCTTCCGACAGAGCTACCGCAGCGCCCTCGCGGGTGATCCCCAACGCTCGCTTATCTACCGGGATGTCAGTAATGGTCTGGTACCGGCGGGCATCGAATATTACCTGCCGTTGTTTCATGAGCAGACGGCCAGCCTGTTCGACTATCTTCCGCCGCAGTCGTGCTTGCTCGAAGATGAAATCGCACGCACCGCCGTGACGCAGTTCCGTGACGAGATCGATCAGCGCTATGAATCACTGCGTCACGACATCGAGCGTCCGCTGCTGCCGCCGCAATATCTGTACCTTTCGCAGGAAGAAACCGATGCGGCACTGGCCGCCTGCGCACAGGTGGAGATACAACGCGCCGAAGCCATCGATACGGCCACTGGCGCCCTGAGGTTCGCCACTCGCGCGCTGCCCACGTTGTTGATCAAGGCACGCACCGAACGTCCAGCCGGGTCGCTGCAGGACTTCCTGACCAGCTTTGAAGGTCGGGTGCTGATCTGCGCGGAATCCGCCGGGCGCCGCGAGACACTTGCCACCCAGTTGCGCGACTTCGGGCTGGCCGCGCGTCCGGTGGAAGGATGGCAGGCATTCCGGGACAACGACGCCAGCCTCGCCCTCAGCGTTGCCCCGCTGGAGCAGGGGCTGTGGCTGGATGTCGATCCGCCACTTGCCATCATCACCGAAACCCAGTTATTCGGAGAGCGCGCGCTGCAGCAGCGCCGGCGCCGGCCGCGCCGCGATGCCGACGCCATCATCCGCAATCTTACCGACCTGAGCGTCGGTGCGCCGGTGGTGCACGAGGATCACGGTGTAGGACGCTTTCTGGGGCTGCAGAAACTGGCTGTTGGTGGCCCCGAAGCGGAATTCCTGACGCTGGAATATGCCGGTGGCGACAAGCTCTATGTGCCGGTTTCCTCGTTGCATCTGATCAGTCGTTACACCGGAGCGGCACCGGAAAATGCGCCCCTGCACAAGCTCGGCGGCGAACAATGGCAGAAGGCCCGCAGCAAGGCCGCACAACGCGTTCACGATGTCGCAGCGGAACTGCTCGACGTCTATGCACGCCGGGCCGCGCGCAAAGGTCAGGCGCTGGTAAGCGATGATGCGGAATATGCAGCCTTCGCCAGCAGTTTCCCCTTCGAGGAAACACCCGATCAGGCGCAGGCAATCGACGCGGTATTGCAGGACATGGCTTCCGATCGACCCATGGATCGCGTGATCTGCGGCGATGTCGGTTTCGGCAAAACCGAAGTGGCAATGCGCGCCGCGTTCATTGCCGCGCAGGCTGGTCGCCAGGTTGCGGTGCTGGTGCCGACTACCCTGCTCGCCCAGCAGCACTACCAGAACTTCAGTGATCGGTTTGCCGACTGGCCGGTGCGTGTCGAGGTACTATCGCGATTCCGCAGCAAAAAACAGCAGGAAGAAATCCTCGCAAACTTTGCCAATGGCAAACTGGATATTCTCATCGGAACTCACAAAATCCTGCAGGCCGGCGTTGAGCCAAAGAATCTGGGTCTCGTGATCATCGATGAGGAACACCGTTTCGGCGTGCGTCAGAAAGAAAAAATGAAAATGTTGCGCGCCACTGTCGACATGCTGACTCTGACGGCGACGCCGATCCCGCGCACGTTGAATATGTCATTGTCCGGTTTGCGTGATCTGTCGATCATTGCCACGCCGCCAGTGCAACGGCTGGCGATCAAAACGTTTGTCACGGAGTGGAATGACGCGACGGTTCGTGACGCCTGTCTACGTGAAATAAAACGTGGCGGTCAGGTCTACTTCCTGCACAACGAAGTCGAAAGCATCGAAAAAATGGCGCGCGATCTGCGTGAACTGGTGCCCGAGGCGACGCTGGAGATCGGCCACGGACAGATGCGCGAACGCGACCTGGAGCGGGTGATGGTGGATTTCTATCACCGCCGCTTCAATATCCTGCTATGTACCACCATCATAGAAAGCGGCATCGACGTGCCCACCGCCAACACCATCCTGATCAACCGGGCGGATCGCCTGGGTCTGGCCCAGCTGCATCAATTGCGCGGCCGCGTCGGTCGGTCGCACCACCGCGCCTATGCCTATCTGGTGGTGCCGGACCGTCGCGCCATGACCGACGACGCAATGAAACGCATCGAGGCGATCGAATCTCTGGAAGATCTGGGCGCAGGTTTCACACTCGCCACTCACGACCTGGAGATCCGCGGTGCCGGCGAACTGCTCGGCGACGATCAAAGCGGCCAGATTCAGGAGATCGGCTTTACGCTGTATACCGAATTACTGGAACGCGCAGTACAGGCGCTCAAGGAAGGCCGGGAACCGGAACTCGACCGTCCGTTGAATCACGGTCCGGAAGTCGACCTGCATCTCCCGGCGCTGATTCCGGATGATTATCTGCCTGACGTGCACAGTCGACTGATCCTGTACAAGCGCATTGCCAGTGCCGCAAACAAGGATGACCTGCGGGAATTGCAGGTCGAAATGATCGACCGATTCGGATTGCTGCCGGAGCCGGTCAAACAGCTGTTCGCGATCACCGGGCTGAAAATCAAAGCGGTACCCCTGGGCATCAGCAAGATCGACGCCGGTCCCGAACATGGCCGTCTGGTGTTCGGACCGGAACCGGACGTGGACCCGCGCAATATCATTACGCTGCTGCAAACCGAGTCGGCCCGCTACAGTCTCGACGGCCCGGAAAAAATTCGCTTTCATCTCGACATGGCCGAAGCGGAACAGCGCATTGGCGCCGTGAGTCAGCTGCTGGACAAGTTGAGCCCCCGGACGGAGTGAGACAGGATACGAACATGAAATATTTCCAATACAATCTGTTACGAATGGCTGGACTGCTTCTGCTGACAGTCAGTTTCAGCGCAAGCGCCGCCGATGCCAGGCAGTTTGATATCGAGCTGCTGATCTTCCGGCATCTGGTGAATAACGATGACGGCGAAGCCTGGCCCGATCCGTATGCTGACTGGCCGCAGGAAGACTTCACGGATCAACAGGATTCGCCAGGGGACCCAGCAGTCATCTGGCTGCCCGCCGCACAGTACCGGCTGGGTCCGCATCAGGCATCACTGCGCAGTTCGGCTGGATACCGCCCGCTGGTGCATATGGCGTGGCGTCAGGAGGTGCCAGACCGGCGCAGTGCCACGCCGCTGCGCCTGCCGGTCGAACGGTTGCGGGAAGGCACTGCCTTTATTGATGGTAGCGCGACCGTGGCCGTGGAACGTTACCTGCACCTGACGCTCGATCTGACACTGCGCGCTGACAGCATAAAACCGCGGGATCAGTCGCTGTTTGAAGAGCCGGAGATGTACCCACTGGTGGAAACCCGTCGTATGCGCAGCGGTGACATACATTACTTCGACAATCCCCGTTTCGGGGTACTGGCCCTGATCACGCCCTACAAGCCGGCGCCCTGACCGCAGAACCTGGGCATAAAAAAACCGGGCCGAAGCCCGGTTCTCTATGGCCCTCGGCCATCTATCATCATGCAGCGTGATGGCGCGCCTTGGCTTCTCTGGCTGCCTTCGCCTGTTCATCATCGTAGGCCTTGCCGGACCACAACATTTCATAGGCGATTTCTTCGTTGCCGTTCTCGCACAGTTCCAGAACATCCTGGAACAGAGGCTGGAAGGTCTCGCTCCGGTGCGATTTCTCGTGGTCCTCGAAGGTGTCCCAGAAGGTGACAATCAAGGCTTCCTTGCCCTTCAATTCACTCTCTACCGCCTGGCCTACCGTAGAACCTTCGTTGGATACGTCACCCTTGTTAAGGCAGACGAAACCACCTACAAAGCCGGTTTCGGAGTGATAGGTTTTCACATTTTCACACAGGATCGCAACTCGCTCCTGAAGATCGTCGACCGAATATCCGTCTTTCAAAATCACGCGATTTACAGTCACAATACCATTGTGAGGGAAATCAGGAATTAATCCGCTCATGTCGGTCCTCCTGGTTAGTTAATCATCGGAAGCTAATATACTAGTAACCGACTAAATTAGTCAAGTATTAGGGCTGACATTTATTATTTTTATAGTTCTCAAGCACCTGACTGAGCATGCTTAATCAGCGGGATCACGACTTCGAGCAACTGCCGGACCTTCACCATGCCGGTCACCAGACTGGCCTCGATCTCATCCATACTGACCGATTCCCCACCCCCCAGTCCGGCCGCCCAGTTCACGATCAGCGCACAGCAAGCGTAGTCGAGGCCCAGCTCGCGTGCCAATGCCGCTTCTGGCATGCCGGTCATACCAACCAGATCGCAGCCGTCGCGCTGCATGCGCCGGATTTCGGCGGCGGTTTCCAGCCGCGGACCCTGGGTCGCGCCGTAGGTACCCTGCTCTGCCGCATCCAGCTTCAGCTCGCGCGCGCCCTCGATCATCATGCGGCGCATGGAATCGCTGTAGGGGTGGGTAAAGTCGACATGATTGACCTGTTCCAGGTCCAGGTCGACGTAGGTGTGTTCCCGCGACCAGGTGTAATCGATAATCTGGTCGGGAAATGCCAGTCGCCCTGGCGCCATGCCATCGCCGATGCCGCCCACGGCCGCGACTGCGATCACGCTGCGCACGCCGCTTTCGCGCAACGCCCACATGTTGGCGCGATAATTCACCCGGTGCGGCGGGATGGTATGTCCGCGTCCGTGCCGCGGGAGAAACAGTACTTCGGTATTGCCCAGCTCGCCGTGCAGCAGCGGACCGGAAGGTTCTCCATAAGGGGTGCGGACTACCCGGCGGTTCTTTATCTCAAGATTTTTCAGGGTGGTCAGACCGGTGCCACCAATGATTGCGAGTTCTGCCATAAAAAGGTTTACCTCAGGTGTTCGTGACCGCGTAGATGCCTCTCGCGTTACGCAAGTAGCCGTGATAATCCATGCCATAGCCGAACACATACCGGTCGTCGACATGCAGACCGACAAAATCCGCCTGCAGATCCGGTGCCTTGCGCTGGTGCAGCTTCTCCACCAGCACGGCACTGAAAACTGCGGCAGCCTGCTGCTGGCGGCAATAATCGAGTATCGCCGCCAGTGTCAGCCCCTCGTCGAGAATGTCGTCGATCACCAGCACCGTGCGGCCCTGCAATGGCTGAATCGGAGGCGCGATCCACTTCAGCTCGGTGCCGCCGCTGGTGCCCTGATAACGGGTCGCATGCAGGTAATCGAGCTGCGCAGGGAATGGCATCCGCATGAACAGTTCGCTGGCTGCCACCATGCCACCGGTCATGACACAAAGTACCAGCGGGTTGGATTCCCCGATGGCCTGTTTGATGTCCGCCGCCATGGATTCCAGCGCCTCTTCGACCTGCTGCTGTGAGTACAGGCAGTCGGCGTTGCGGTAAACGCGTTCGACTTCGTCAGTTTCTATGCTCATTTATCCGGCTGCAGATTCGTTGATGGTCACACCCTCGGGGATGTGCAGTGTTGATGTGGGGAAAGCGATTTCCGCGTTATGTTCGCGGATGATGCGTTCAATATTCAGCAGTACGTTCTGCTTTACCGCGTGGAATTGTACCCAGTTGGTCGTGCGGGTAAAGGCATAAACGAAAAAATCCAGTGACGATGGAGCAAAACTGTTGAAGTTCACCATCAGCGTCTGGGTGGTGTCGATCTCGGAATGCTGCAGTAGCATGTCTTTAACCGCGCTGACAATGTCCGGCATCTGCGCCGCATCGCTGTAGCGAATCCCGACAGTTTCATAGATGCGCCGGTGGCTCATGCGCGAGGGATTTTCCACTGCGATACTGGAGAACATCGAGTTGGGTACATAGATGGGCCGCTTGGAAAATGAACGAATGGTGGTCAGTCGCCAGCCGATGTTTTCCACTGTGCCTTCTATTTCGCGATCCGGCGACCGGATCCACTCTCCGACCTTGAAAGGCTGATCGAAATACAGAATCAGTCCACCGAAGAAATTTGCCAGCAGATCCTTGGCCGCAAAACCTACCGCGACACCGCCGATACCGCCGAATGCCAGGACCCCGGAGATACTGAAGCCGAGCGTTTGCAGGATAACCAGCGCGGCGGTAATGACGACCGAGGCGCGTACCAGCGTTGCGATTGCATCTGCGGTGGTACGGTCGTAGGGCGCGCCACTGGCCGAGCCGCGGATCACCATCTGCGCCTGCACGCCATTAGTCAGACGTATCAGGAACCACGCCAGTGCGCAGATCACAGCTACGTAGCGGATTGGTTCCACCGCCTGGAATATGGGCGCATCGGTTCTGGCGCCGACGATATCGGCAGCAAAACTGATTCCGAGGATCCAGATCAATACGCTGAGAGGCGTCACAGCGGCCGCCACCAGTGTGTCGTCCCAGGGATTCGCAGTGAGCACCAGCCGGCGGTGCAGACGCTTTAAAATCCGGCGCTGCGCAAAATCCAGCAGCAGCGCGAGGAACACGACCACGAACACCTGGACAATCCAGGTATTGGCGCCCGCCCATCCAGCGATCGTTATCATCAGTTCATTTGCCACGTCCACCACTTGCCTCATCTCCGCCAGGTATCTTTATTCCAGGTCCATATCCAGCCAGCGTTCTGACTCGCAACTTTCCAGTAATGCGGTCGCCCGGCGCCAGCGGCGGCTGGCCTGCAAATCGGAACGCGATGGAAAGCCTTTCCCATGCATGCGTGCCAGACGCAGGTGCGCCGCAGGATCGTTATAACCCGCGAGCGATTCCACGACCCGTGCCGCATGCTCCGGCTGGTTGCACACCAGCACCATATCGCAACCGGCCCGCAGCGCTGCATGCGCGCGCTCGGAATGATCACCGGCCCAGCCGGCACCGCCCATGCTCAGATCGTCGCTGAAGATCATGCCCTGAAAACCCAGCTGGCCGCGCAGAATGCCGGTCAGCCAGCGTGCCGAGAAACCGGCCGGCTGCGTGTCGACCTGCGGGTACAGGACATGCGCGGCCATGATGCCGTTGAGTCCATTGTGGATCAGGCGTTCGAACGGGATCAGATCCTTGAGCTCCAGGTCAACCAGCGCTCGGACATCTTCCGGCAGCGCCAGGTGCGAATCGACCGCCACGCCGCCATGGCCGGGGAAGTGTTTACCAACCGACGCCATGCCCGCCTCATGCATGCCGCGCTGATAGGCAAGCGCCAGTTCGGTCACCGCTTCCGGATGTCGATGAAAGGCGCGATCACTAATGACGGCGGAAACCCCCAGATCCAGATCCAGCACCGGCGCGAAACTCAGATCCACGCCCGCCGACAGGACTTCACTCGCCATCAGCCAGCCCGCCTCCTGCGCCAGTTGTAATGCCATGCCGGAGTTCTCGCGATACAGTTCACCCAGACGCCCGAGCGGTGGCAGACGAAAGAAACCGTCGCGAAAGCGCTGCACCCGCCCCCCTTCCTGATCCACGGCAATCAACAGCGGCGGCTGACGCAGCCGGTGAATCGCATCGGTCAACGCTCGCATTTGTTCCGGCGAATCGTAGTTGCGACTGAACATGATCACGCCGCCAACCGCGGGATGCTGCAATAGCTCGCGTTCTTCCGCTGTCAGCTCCAGCCCCTGAACGTCGACCATCACCGGTCCGATACTCATACCGCTCCTCCTGTCAGCCGTGTGCTCCGGACCGTGCGCACATCCAGCCAGTCCCGTAATCGATCACCCAGTAAATTCACACTCATTACAACGATGAACAGTGCCGCCCCCGGCGCGATGACCAGATGCGGCGCCACCAGCAGGTAGCGCACGCCGTCGCGAATCATGCTGCCCCACGAGGCTTCCGGCGGTTGTACGCCAAGCCCCAGGAACGACAGCCCCGATTCGGCCACTACCACGCCCGCTATGCCGAAAGTCGCCTCCACCACCAGGGGCGCGCTGATCAACGGTAACAGATGCCTGGTCACGATACGCCAGGGCCTGGTGCCGAGCGCCTGCGCAGCAAGGACATGGTCGCGTTGCTTTACCGACAGCACCTGCGCGCGCGCCAGGCGCGCGAATCCGACCCAGCCCACCAGCGTCAGCGCGAACACCAGATTGTCGATGCCGGGACCGAGCAGGCCGGCCAGTGCGATCGCCAGCAGGATACCGGGAAATGCCATGAAAATATCGATCACCAGCACCAGCGCGCGGTCCCAGATACCGCCCCGGTAGGCCGCCACTGCACCGAACAGGGTGCCGATCAATAACGACAGGCTCACCACCCAGCAGGCCACCCAGAACGAAGTGCGGGCGCCCATCAATAACCGGTCCAGCACCGGACGACCAAGATCATCGGCGCCCAGCCACAGCTGCGGTTCCGGCGATTGCAGAATATTTTCCAGCGCTATGTCGTACGGTTGCAGCGGCAGCCAGGGCGCGCTCAGCGCCACCAGTGCCCAGCACAGCAGGATGATGACGCTCGCACTGCGCCAGCGCATCAGCCGCGCACCTGGTGCAGCCGGATGCGTGGATCGACCCAGGCGTACAGCAGATCGGTCAGCAGGTTGATCAACACATAACTCAGACTGATGACCAGCACGCAACCCTGCACCACCGGGTAATCGCGACGCTGAATGGATTCCACCAGCAGCGTGCCGAGCCCCGGCCAGTTGAATACTGTCTCGGTCACCACGGCTCCGCCCAGCAGCGCGCCGAGCTGCATGCCGAGCAGCGTCAGGATCGGCAGCCAGGCATTGCGCAGGCCGTGCCGCACCAGCACCTGGTAGCCGGACAGTCCTCTCGCCCGGGCACTGCGGATGTAATCTTCTTCCAGCACTTCCAACAGGCTGCTGCGCACCATGCGCGACAGGATAGCCGCCAGCGATGTACCCAGCGTCAGCGCCGGCAGCAGCAGCGACGCGGGGCCTTCCCGGCCGCTGACCGGCAACCAGCCCAGTTGCAGCGAAAACAGCAGCACCAGCAGCGGTCCGAGCCAGAAATTCGGGATTGAAACGCCGAGCATGGCAAAGCCCATGGCGCCGCGGTCCCAGACGCTGCCGCGGCGTGCCGCCGCCAGCAGCCCCAGCGGCAGCGCAATCGCTACGGCAAACAGAAACGCCAGACCCGCCAGTTCGGCGGTAGCGGCATAGCGGCTATCGAGCAGGCTGGCCACGGATTGCTGGTGGTAGAGCGAAGTGCCAAGATCGAAATGCAGAACGCCGTGCATGAACGACCACCACTGTTCGAACAACGGGCGATCCAGTCCGAGAGCCTGGCGCAGCAGCTCCCGATCGGCGCCGGAAGCGGATTCGCCCAGCATGACATCGACGGGATCGCCGGGAACCCAGTGGATCAGCAGGAACACCAGGGTGCTGACGCCAAACACCACCCAAACCGCGGTGAACAGACGACCGGCCAGATAAGCCGGCATCAGCCTGACGCGCCCGGGTTGAGTCGGGTACGACGATAATCGACATCGCGTTTGCGGTCGGCAAGGATTCTGATTCTTGTCATGATTCCAGAGTCGTGAAGCTTCGAGAGTAGACCCGCCGCGAGGCATTCTGCGCGCCGCAGTCTAGCACAGGGCGCTTCAGCATCAGAGCTGCGCATGCTCCTCGATCAATACCGGCAGGCCAGTACTCACGCGGTCGAACAGATCGATCAGGTCGCTGTTGCGCATGCGGATGCAGCCGTGCGAGCGCGGTTCACCCATCGGCTCGCTGTCCGGACAACCGTGGATATAGATGTAACGGCGCATACTGTCGACCGAGCCGAAACGGTTCGTCCCCGGCTCACTGCCGCACAGCCAGAGTATTCGCGAAAGTATCCAGTCGCGCGCCGGATGCTGCTGGCGCAGCTGTCCCGAATAAATTTCACCAGTTGGACGGCGCGCCACGAACACCGTCCCCGGCGCACAACCCGCGCCGATCCTGGCGCGGATGCGATGCCAGCCGCGCGGCGTCTGCTCACTGCCGTTCTGTTCGCCCGCGCCTTTCAGCGCGCTCGATATCGGGTATGACAGCAACACTGTGCCATGCCGCAGCAGCTGTAAACGCTGTCCGGACAGATCGATGTGCAGATACTCTTCAGGCCTGTGCGCAATCATCCCGTCAGCCGTCGCTTGCGGAGCGTGCGTCGGCAGATGACGCGCGGGTGACGTTGACAAGTGCATCGTAATTACCGTCGGTGGCAAGCTGATAGCCATTGATATCTGCCCGAACTGCAGAGAACTGGTCCTCATACCAGAGCGGTACATACGGCAACAGTTGCACCAGGTGCTGCTGGAGTGTCCAGTAATGCTCAGCCTGCCTCGGCAGCTCGGATTCCTGCGCGGCGCGCGTGATCAGCGTATCGACCCGCGGGTCCTGCAGGCGTCCGCGATTTGCGCCGCCCGGCGGCAGCGATTCACTGTGGAACGCATAGCGGAAGATGTCCGGCAGCTTCACACCCACCCATGACAGGCTGTACATCTGGAAACGACCGGCCTTGATGTCGCCGTAAAACGTACCCCAGTCATAGCTTTGGATTTTCACCTGGATGCCGGCCTCGGCCAACTGCTGTTGCACGACAGTGGCAATGCGTAACCGGAACGGATCGCTGGATGTCTTGTAGCTTAAGGTCAGTGGCTGCGCAGCGGAATATCCGGCGCGCTGCAACAGCCGACGCGCCTCGGCCAGATCGCGCCCGACAGCTTCCAGACCTTTGCCGCCGGCCCAGTGCTCGGGCGGCAGCACGCTGGCGGCCGGTCTTGCGGCGCCACGGAACAGGTGTCTGATAATCGCCTGGCGATCGATCGACAATGCAATCGCACGCCGTACGTCACGGTTTCCGGTGTCGACATCCTCGAGCTGAAAGCCGATGTACGCAAAGCTGCTTCCCGGACGCGTCTGCACCTGCACGTCGTCGCGCTCGCGCAGATACTGCAGCAGTTCGGGTGCCAGATCGTTCTGCACCAGATCCACTTCGTTGCGCAACAATTTGAGCACCCGCATGGTGGGATCTTTTACCTGTTCGAAGCGGATGCGCTGACCGTCCCGCAGACGCACCAGTTCCAGGCGACCGGGGTCCGGCCAGGCATCGAACCGGAAAGGTCCGCTGCCGAGGGGTGCATTGTGAAATGGCCGCTTGGCAGCAATGGCTGTTGCGGGAAGAATGCCAATCGACAGGTAGCCGGGAAATAGCGCGTCGGCGCGATGCAGATAAAAATCCACCCGATCCGCATCCACTACCTCGATCCGCTTGATCATCGCCAGTGTACCGCGGTGCGGTGAGGTACTGCGCGGATCGATAATCGACGCATAGGTCGCCGCCACGTCAGTTGCCGTGAGTCGCTCGCCATGATGGAAAAGGCGATCGTTGTCGCGGAGTCGAAACCGGTAGTGTCGCGGAGACAATTGCTGCCAGTCGGCCAGCGCCGGAACCGGACGGGCCGCGGCGTCGAAATCGACCAGCCGGGCATACAGCAGGCGATTGATGCGCTCGGATGTCGCATCGGTGGCAAAGCGCGGATCGAGATTGTCCGGGGCCGCAGCCAGACCGAACCGGATCACATCGTCACTGGGAGCCTGGCAGGCCGACAGCAGCAGACAAAACAGCAGTACCGCGCTGCGAGCTATTCCCATTGCGAGAATGGCCACTGCGCCAGGTTCATGTTGAAGTAACGTGGATCATTCGAGACTTCCGCACCCAGCCAGGCGGGTTCGGCAAATGCTTCCTGCTCATCATCCAGTTCGATTTCCGCGACAGTCAGTCCGGCGTTGGCGCCGGCGAACACATCCACTTCCCAGATATGACCGGCGTGTTTGACAAGAAAGCGGGTTTTTTCCACCGGCGCCGTGCTGCACAGCCCGTCGAGCAGTTCTTCGGCGTCGCTCCGCGGAATCAGGTATTCGTACTCGAGGCGGCTGATCGCCGACGTGGCGCTCTTGACACTCAGCCAGGCCTGCTCCGCGGCAATGCGCACCCGCACCGAACACTGCGGATCGTTGCCAAGATAACCCTGGCGGTAACGGGTGCCGGCATCGGCATGCAGGCGCCAGCTATCGTCGCGCACCAGGAATTTTCTTTCGATTTCGATCGCCATGCGCTGATTGTATCAAGCGCACGCGCAATCGGCGAAACTCATCCGCATCGGCGCGGTCGCCGGTGATCAGCACACTGAGCCTGTTCCAGCGGCTTTGGCGCAGGCGCAGCGCCGCGATCTGGCGCATCACCAGCACCGGCGTGCAGACTTCTGCCTTTTCCCATCTCCCGGCGCGCCGGATACGCCAGCCACGGCGGCTGTCCCAGTCCAGCGCGGACACCGAACGTGCCAGGTCGAGTCTCACGTGCAATCGATAATTGAACCAGGCATAGGCCGACAGGATGAGGAGCAAACCGGCCCGCAGCGGCCAGTCCAGCGCCAGACTGTATAAACCGCCCGCCGCCAGGACGTACAGCAGCAGCCAGATCCAGGCCAGAAGGCGGGAATGCCGAAGCTCAATCCGCAGCGGTCGATCGAATGCGTTGTACAAGTGCGGCGACGTCCCTGTCGGTCGGTTGGATGCGTCCCATCAGCCATTCGAGCAACACGGCATCCGGATAATCGAGCAACCGATCAAAACAGCGCTGGCCGTCGGCATCCAGCCGGACATAGCCAGTGGCCAGAAAATCACGGAACAACAGATCGAGTTCCAGCATTCCGCGCCGGCATTTCCAGCGCAGCCGCGCCAGTTCGCTCACAGGGAACGTTTCAGCATCAGATTTTTGATATTCCCGATGGCACCTGCCGGATTCAAACCCTTGGGACATACCTCGACACAGTTCATGATGGTATGACAGCGGTACAGTTTGAACGGACCTTCCAGATTGTTCAGGCGCTCATCAGTGGCCAGATCGCGCGAATCGGCGAGAAAGCGCCAGGACTGCAGGAGCGCAGCGGGACCCAGGAATTTGTCAGGATTCCACCAGAACGACGGGCAGGCAGTGGAACAGCAGGCGCACAGGATGCATTCATACAGGCCATCGAGTTTTTCGCGTTCCGCCGGCGTCTGCAAACGCTCCACTTCCGGGCACGGCTCTTCATTGATCAGGTACGGCTTGACGTTGCGGTACTGGGTGAAGAACTGGGTCAGGTCCACCACCAGATCGCGGATCACCGGCATTCCCGGCAGCGGCCGGATTTCGATCGGTTGCTTGAGGCTCGATAGATCAGTGATGCAGGCCAGGCCATTACGGCCATTGATATTCATTCCATCGGAACCGCAGACGCCTTCCTTGCAGGATCGCCTGAAGCTAAGGCTCTGATCCTGTTCCTTGAGCAGCAACAGGGCGTCGAGCAGCATCATGCCGGGTTTGATGTGCTGCTCCGGCAACTCGTAATCCTGCATGTAGGGCTTCGCATCCTGCTCCGGATCATAACGATAGAGAGAGAATTTCATGTCAGTAAGTCCGTTTCTTCGGTGGAAAAGATTCCACGGTCAGCGGTTTTATGCGCACCGGCTTGTAATCCATGCTGTCACCGTCGAGCGAAAACAGGCTGTGCCTCAGCCAGTGCACGTCGTCCCGTTCCGGAAAATCGATGCGTGAATGGGCGCCGCGGCTTTCCTGACGCGCCAGCGCGGAAGTGATGGTCGCCATGGCGATTTCCATCAGGTTTTCCAGCTCCATCGCCTCGATGCGCGCGGTGTTGAATATCTGGCTATGGTCATCGATGTAGGCATGCTTGAGGCGCTCGCGGAGGTCGCGCACCTTGCCCTGCCCTTCGATCAGCACTTCCTCATTTCGAAACACGCCACAGTGCTCTTCCATGATCTTGCCCAGCTGCCGGCGCAGCCCGGCTACTGACTCGCCCTTGCCCTGCTGATTCCAGCGTGCCAGACGCTGCATGGCCGGATCCGTGGCGTCGTCCGGCATCGGCCGGTGATAACGCGTCTCGCGCAGGTGCTCGATAATATGATTGGCCGCCGCACGTCCGAACACCAGGATGTCCAGCAGTGAGTTCCCGCCCAGTCTGTTGGCGCCATGCACCGAGACGCACGCGCACTCACCGACTGCATACAGGCCCGGCACCGGTTCCTCCGCGCCCTGCTGTTCAGGCACTACTACCTGCCCGTATCGGTTGGTGGGAATTCCGCCCATGGTGTAATGCGCGGTCGGATACACCGGGATAGGTGCTTCGGCCGGATCGATGTGCAGGAAAGTCATTACCGTTTCACGAATACCAGGCAAACGCTTCTTGACGATATCGCTGCCAAGGTGATCCAGTTTCAACAGGACGTGATCCCGCTCCGGTCCGACACCGCGCCCCTCGCGCACTTCGGTCGCGATAGCACGGCTGACCACATCGCGGCTGGCCAGGTCTTTGGCATTGGGCGCATAGCGTTCCATAAACCGCTCGCCTTCGCTGTTGAGCAGGTAACCGCCTTCACCGCGCACCCCTTCAGTAATAAGCATGCCGCGCCCGGCGATGCCGGTGGGATGAAACTGAAAGAATTCCATGTCCTGCAAAGGCACACCGGCTCGCAATGCCATCGCCATGCCATCGCCGGTGTTGACGAGCGCATTGGTGTTGGTGCGAAACAGTTGCCCGGCTCCGCCGGTGGCGACGATGGTGGTTTTGGCTTCGATAAGGATGGGTTCACCGGTGGCGATTTCAATCGCCACTGCGCCGAGGCAGTAGCCATCGCTGTCCAGCACCAGGTCGATGGCAAAAAATTCATCGAAGAAATGCGTTTTTGCCTGAATATTCTGCTGGTACAACGAATGCAAAATAGCATGACCGGTACGATCCGCGGCGGCACAGGTGCGCGCCGCCTGTTCGCCGCCGAAGTTGCGGCTTTGTCCGCCGAAGGCGCGTTGATAAATGTGCCCGGAATCGAGACGTGAAAATGGCACGCCGAAATGTTCCAGTTCGTAGACGACGCGCGGCGCGGCGCGGCACATATATTCTATGGCGTCCTGATCACCGAGGTAATCGCTGCCCTTGACTGTATCGAACATGTGCCAGTGCCAGTTATCAGGCAACACATTGGCCAGCGCTGCGGTGACACCACCCTGAGCCGCCACCGTGTGGGAGCGGGTGGGAAAGACTTTGGAAACGACTGCCACACGCAGGTCAGCCTGCGACAACTGCAAAGCTGCCCGCAGGCCGCCACCTCCGGCGCCGATCAACAAACTGTCAAAACTGCGTTTTCTCAGCGCCATGATTATCCTGTCATTGTGCCGGCCGCCAGAGCCAGGGCACGCAGGACCCACAGCAGGCTCGCCAGCAGCACCAGCGCGATCAGCGCCATCAGCATGAGCCGCAACCAGGCGGCATGAATATAGTCGATCAGTACATCACGTACGCCGATCCAGGCGTGCAGCAATGCCGCAATAACGAACAGGATGCTCGCCACCGCCATAACGGGATGGGCAAACCAGCTTTGCCACTGAGCGAAAGTGAAGGGTCCGTGCCATGCCATATAGCCAAACAGGGACAACAGAAAAACGGCCAGATAAATTGCGGTGAAACGCTGCAGGAGCCAGGTCCGCGCAGCCCCGCTCACAGGATCCAGACCAGGTAGACCAGCGTCAGGACCAGCGCGCCCGCATTGACCACTCGCGCACTTCGGCGCGCCGCGTATTTGTCCATGCCAATATGGATATCCAGCAGCAGATGACGAATCCCGGCCAGCAGGTGATGGTTGAATGACCATACGAGAATCACGGAGATGACGAGTGCCGGAATCGACCTGAGGTAGTGCCTTGCGGCAGCGAGCCCTTCGGGACTTTCCAGTGACAGTGCGAACTGCCATACAACCAGCGGAATGGACAGGAACATCAGCATCCCGGAGATGCGATGCCCGATGGATGCAACAGCTCCCGGCGGTAACTTGATGCGTAGCAGATTTAGGAACTTCGGCGCTGGTTTTTGCGTAACCATGTAACTCGACTGACCCTGTCTTTCCGCGTTTATACCATCCGACCGATTAAACCGCCAGTGTTTGCAAGGCTGACACCCGGTTCAGGATTGACTACTATTCAGCCGGGCTTTTGATGGATAGAGGTGTCATGAATTCCGAATGGAAAGAGTTTCTGGAAAATGCCGGTGCTGAATTCAACGGTACCGGCATCAGCCATTTTGGCAATCCGCAGCGCGAGCTGAGCGTAGCCCTCTCCGGCGGTGTATTTGCGGACCTGTCCCACTATGGCCTGATTTCGGTATTTGGCGAAGATGCAGAAAGCTTTCTGCAGGGCCAGTTCACGAATGACGTTCGCCTGATTGATGAAGAACACAGCCAGCTGAGCGGTTATTGCAGTGCCAAGGGACGGCTGTTGGCGGTATTTCGTATTTTCCGCTCCGGCGACAGTTACTATCTGTGTCTGCCCAACGACATGGTCGACACCGTCATCAAGCGCCTGCGGATGTATATACTCCGGGCTCGTGTAACGGTGAACAATGCCTGTGACAGCTTCATCCATATCGGCGTCTCGGGTGCCGATGCCGAACGTGAACTGGCTGAGCACGCAGGACCGCTGCCGCAACAGGTCGATGCCACCGTGCAGCAGGACCAGCAGGTCGTGGTTCGCGTTGCAGGCGCTCATCCCAGTTTCGAGATTTTTACCGATGTCGATCGAGGCAAAGCGCTCTGGGACCGGCTCAACGTACGCAGCGCACCAGTCGGAAGCGACGCCTGGGAATTCCTGGACATTCAGGCCGGAGTTCCGATGATCTATCCAGAGACCGCGGAGTTGTTCATCCCCCAGATGACCAATCTCCAGCTGGTCGGTGGCATAAGCTTCAAAAAAGGCTGCTACCCGGGCCAGGAAATCGTCGCCCGAACCCAGTATCTGGGCAAGCTGAAGCGCCACATGTATAAAGCCCGGATTGCCGGTGACGCTCGTCCGGTGCCGGGTCAGGAACTGTTCGCCGGCATCGATGCCGAACAGAGCGCCGGAAATGTCGTATCCAGCGCGCCGCATCCTGATGGGGGTTATGCAGCTCTGGTGGTGCTGAAAAGCGCGATCGCTGATGCCGGGGCGGAATTGCGGCTGGGTGCAGTGGACGGTCAACCGGTGACGCTGGAACAATTGCCTTATAGCGTGCAAAATCAGGACGAACATTGAAACCGGGGGCTGACGCCGGTTCCTCTATTCTATGGCGGCTATCTGCCGCTACTATCCACATTTCTCAACAGCTCCGGGAAAGCGCGCATGGAATCAGAAGAGGAATTCGTCCAACAACTGCTCGAAGACCTCGCTAGCGGCGAGTTGCAGTTGCCGACATTGCCGGAAGTCGCCCTGCGGGTTCGCGAAGTCGTTGATGACGAAAATGCCAGCGCCAAAGAGGTGTCGGACGTCGTCGCCCAGGACACCGGGCTGTCAGCACGTCTGATCCAGGTTGCGAACTCTCCACTCTATCGCGGTGCCAACGAAATCGATCGTCTTCCTATGGTGGTGGCACGGCTGGGAAGCAAGCTGGTGCGCGATCTCGTTACCAGCCAGGTCATGAAGCAAATGTTCCAGGCAACCAATGAAATTGTCGACCAGCGCTTGCGCCAGGTCTGGGAACACAGCGTCCAGGTAGCCGCTATCGCCCGTGCCCTTGCCGGCCAGTGCCCCGGTGTTGCCGCCGATCAGGCGATGCTGGCCGGTTTGCTGCACGATGTCGGCACCCTGCCGATCCTGTATCGGGCCGAGGAACGCGAAGACCTTCTCGAAGTGCCGGGGCTCCTTGATCACCTGATCGAAGCGCTGCATGCGAAAATCGGTGGCGCCATGCTGGAACAGTGGAAATTTCCCCAGCCGTTGGTGAATGTCGCGGCAATGCATGAAGATCTGCAGCGTGACTATGATGGCCCCCCTGATCTGGTAGACATCGTTCAGGTGGCAAACCTGCAAAGCCACATCGGCGACGGACACCGACTGAGCCTGGTCGACTGGAACGAGGTTTCAGCTTTTCAGCGTCTCGGAATGGACGTAGACATCAATGAAATCGAGCTGACTGACAAAGTCGACGAGATCGATCAAGTTCGAAGTATGTTCAAATAATACAAAGCGATGTAATATGTTGTTAATGTGGATTACGATACTGGCAGTCATCGTGGCCGGCGCCTTAGGCAGGGCTCTTGCTAAATCCATTGGTTTCACCACCGCTGCTGCATCCTTCAGTCACCCTGGTCCAACAATCCATTTGCGGGTGGCAGATCATCTCCAAAAGGACGTTGGATGCGCAGCGATCCTGACCTGACCGCCCGGCAGCGTGTTGAAGATCTGGAAGCCCGCCTTCGGCAGAAGGAGGCGGATATCGCCATGCTCAGCGAGATTGCCGCGGTCATCGGTAGCGAGTACAGCCTGGAGAAAGTCTTCGAGCTGGTTGCCGAACGCGCCAGTGATCTGATCCAGGCGGAAACCATCACTATTCCGGTCCTGTCTCCCGATGGCACCGGATATACCTACCGCGCCGCAGTCGGCGCCCATGCCGCGGAGCTGAAAAACACCCATCTGCCTATCGACGGGGGAGTGTGCGGCTGGGTATTACGCCATCGCAAGCCCTGGTGGCGCGGTGTGCTCAATGAACTCGATGAGCAGGAGCGTAATCGCTGGGAACAGCAAGCCGGAACGCTGATTCTGGTGCCGCTGATCGGTAAACGGCAATTTCTGGGAGGCATCGCCGGCATTAACAAGCGTGGCGGCGGAGAGTTCGATCGGCGCGACCTGGATCTGCTTGGCCTGTTTGCCGGCCAGGTGAGTATCGCCATCGAAAATGCCATGTTCTTTGCAGAGCTGAATACTGCAAGAGAGGCCGCCGAAGCATTCCGCTTGCGGCTTGAGGAAAGCAACGAGCGGCTGTCGCGTGCCAACGAAGAGCTTCAGCATCTGGCTGTACATGACCCGCTGACACAGCTGCCCAATCGGACACTGATCGCCGATCGGCTGCAGCAGGGCATATTGAGCGCCCAGCGCAACCAGCACACGAGCGCGCTGATCATGGTCGACCTGGATCACTTCAAGGAAGTCAACGACACCCTCGGACATGCAGTTGGCGATGCATTGCTGATCAACGTCGGCAAGCGATTTCACAACGCCCTGCGAGCCCCCGACACACTGGGCCGTCTGGGCGGCGATGAATTCGCTATCGTGCTGCCCAAGGCGACGCAGGAAGAAGCGATTATCGTCGCCCGTAAACTGCAGGGCACGCTGCAAAAGCCGGTGTCCGTGGAACAGAACACTTTCTCAATCAGCGCCAGTATGGGTATCGCCCTGTATCCCGAGCATGGCGCCGATCCATCAACACTTCTGAAAAGCGCTGACGTCGCCATGTATGTTGCGAAAAGCAACCGCGACGAACTGGCGGTATACAATCCCGCCGATGACAAGCACAACCCTGATCGACTGGAACTGTTGCGGGACCTGCGTACAGCCATACGCGAACAGCAGATCGGACTCGCGTTTCAACCCACTCTGGACTTGCGCAGCGGAACTCTGGTTGGCATCGAGGCACTGGCACGCTGGGTTCACCCGCTGCGAGGCCCGGTATCGCCCGGTGAATTCATACCGGCGCTCGAACAGACTGGCCTGATCAAGCCATTCACCTTGCAGGTCCTGGAACAGGCAATCCGTGCCTGCAAATACTGTCAGCAACAAGGCTTCGATCTGAGCGTATCGGTTAATATCTCGGTCCATAACCTGCGTGACAATTACCTCGAGCAACAGATCGGTGATCTTCTCGATCAATATGAATTCGATGCCGGCAAGCTGGTCCTGGAAATCACCGAAAGCGCCATCATGCAGGATCCTGAATATAGCCTTGGAATTCTGGGGGCTCTGAATGATATGGGCGTCCGGCTGTCGATCGACGACTTCGGAACCGGCTATTCTTCTCTGAGTTACCTCAAACGTCTGCCGGTCCAGCAATTGAAAATCGATCAGTCATTCGTCAGTCACATGCTCGGCGACAACGATGATGCCATGATCGTGCGCTCTACCATTGACCTGGCGCACAACCTCGGCCTGCAGACAGTCGCCGAGGGAGTGGAAACCCACAGCGTGCTGGAGGCGCTGCAAAAGATGCGTTGCGACATTGCTCAGGGATACCTCATCAGTCATCCCTTACCCATAGATGAGCTGCTGAAGTGCCTTGAAAACGAGGATTGGCAGGTAATGCCGGAGCACGGTGGTGCCGCGGCCGGATGAAGGACTTTGATTACACGTGCCGCATGTGCGGAAACAGCAACACGTCGCGGATCGAAGCGGAATCTGTAAACAGCATCACCAGCCGGTCAATACCGATACCCTCACCGGCTGTCGGCGGCAGGCCATGTTCCAGTGCGCACACATAATCCTCATCGTAGTGCATGGCCTCATCATCGCCCGCCTCTTTCTCGGCGACCTGGTCACGGAAACGCTGCGCCTGATCCTCCGGATCGTTGAGCTCTGAAAATCCATTGGCAATTTCGCGTCCGCCGATAAAAAACTCGAACCGATCCGTCACAAAAGGATCGGCGTCGCTGCGCCTGGCCAGCGGTGACACCTCGGTCGGATAGCCGGTAATGAAAGTCGGATTTTTAAGCCGATGCTCGACGGTCTTCTCAAAAATTTCGATCTGCACTTTGCCGAGACCGTAACTGTCCTTGATCGGAATACCCAATGTCACGGCCAGCCCTCTTGCCGCTTCGATTTCTTCGAGTTGAGCAACCTGAATTTCCGGATTAAAGAACAGGATCGATTCTTTCACACTCATGCGCGCGAACGGGGCGCCAAAGTCGTAGCTCTCGCCCTGGTAACTGATCGTAGTCGTACCGAGGATCGTCTGCGCCATGGAACGCAGCATTTCCTCGGTCATGTTCATCAGGTCGTAGTAATCAGCATACGCCTCATAGAACTCCAGCATCGTGAACTCCGGATTGTGCCGGGTGGACAATCCTTCGTTGCGGAAATTCCGGTTGATCTCGTAGACCTTCTCGAAACCACCGACTACCAGGCGCTTGAGGAACAGTTCCGGCGCGATACGCAGGTACAACTGCATATCCAGCGCATTGTGAAACGTCGCGAATGGTCGTGCCGTAGCGCCACCGGGTATGGTCTGCATCATCGGTGTTTCAACTTCGAGGAAGTTGCGGGCATTGAGGAAATCCCGGATGAACTGCACGACATGCGAACGGATCACAAAAGTATTGCGCGACGCCTGATTCATGATGAGATCAAGGTAGCGTTGCCGATAACACATTTCCTGGTCAGTCAACCCGTGAAACTTCTCCGGCAACGGGCGCAAAGATTTGGTCAGTATGCGCACATCATCTGCGCTTACTGACAGCTCACCCTTGTCGGTCTTTGTCAGAACACCTTCACAGCAAATGATGTCTCCGACATCCCACGCCTTGAACTCCTTGTAACGGTTTTCGGGCAGACTGTCGCGGCGCAGAATCAGCTGAATCCGTCCCGACATATCCTGAATGTGAACGAAACTCAATTTACCCATTACCCGCTTGCCCATCATGCGACCGGCCACTTTTACCCGCACGGGATTTTCTTCGAACCACGACTTGTCTTTATCGCCGTATTGCGCATGCAATTCCGCAGCTATTGCATCTCGGCGGAAATCATTCGGATACGCTGCGCCTTCTTCGCGCAACTGCGCCAACTTCTGACGGCGTTGCGCGATCAGCTTGTTTTCATCCTGTTCTTCATTCATGGATATCAACTTCCGGAAAAATTCTTTGTTTAAATGGCAAGACGGTTACAGGCCACTTTTCAGGCTGGCCTCGATGAAGGTATCGAGATCGCCGTCCAGTACCGCCTGGGTGTTTCCGGTTTCAACGCCGGTGCGGAGATCCTTGATGCGCGACTGATCCAGTACATACGAACGTATCTGACTGCCCCAGCCAATGTCCGCCTTGCTGTCCTCGACCGCCTGCTGGCTGGCATTGCGCTTTTGCATTTCCAGTTCGTAGAGCCTGGCTTTCAGTTGCTTCATGGCCGTGGCGCGGTTCTTGTGCTGTGACCGATCGCTCTGGCACTGGACAACGATCCCCGAGGGTTCATGGGTGATGCGTACTGCCGATTCGGTGCGGTTCACGTGCTGGCCGCCGGCGCCACTGGCGCGATAGACATCAGTGCGCAGGTCCGCCGGATTAATCTCGATATCGACATCGTCATCGATCTCCGGCGACACGAAGACCGAGGCGAATGACGTGTGACGACGATTACCTGAATCGAACGGCGATTTACGAACCAACCGATGAACACCCGTCTCGGTATGCAACCAGCCGAAGGCATATTCGCCGTCGATTTTGATGGTCGCACTCTTGATGCCGACCACTTCGCCCTCTGACACCTCGATCAGTTCAGTGCTGAAACCGTGGCGCTCGGCCCAGCGCAGGTACATGCGCAGCAGCATGTTCGCCCAGTCCTGCGCCTCGGTTCCGCCCGAGCCTGACTGAATATCAACGAAGGCATTGTTGGGATCCATTTCGCCGGAAAACATGCGTCTGAATTCGAGTTCCGCGACACGCTTTTCCATCGCCTCGACATCCGCGTTCACCGCATCGAGAGTGGCCTGATCATCGTCGTCGACAGCCATCTGCAGCAGATCGGCCGCATCCTGCAAACCACGCTCCATGGACCCAAGCGTGTCGACCACTTCCTCCAGCCGCGCCCGCTCCTTGCCCAACGCCTGGGCACGTTCCGGATCGTTCCAGATCTCGGGAGCTTCCAGCTCGCGACGAACCTCGATCAGACGCTCGTATTTGTGGTCATAGTCAAAGATACCCCCTAAGGGATTCACTACGCCCTTTCAGATCCTTGATGTGATTTACTACCGGATTGGCTTCCAACATGACTTCCCGCACCCGACGGTTCTGCGAATAAAAAGGAGAATAATACCGGTTTTCCAACCTGCTAACCAAAGCTCAGAATGTTTTTCTTTTGATATCGAGCAGTTTATTGCTGTCATCCACAGAAATCACAAATAGACCGTGGATACCCACACGAGTGACAAAGGGCCGCAGCGCCTGAGCGGGGAAACTCACTTTCAGTCCCCGCGTATCCTGCGCCAGCACCGTGCGTGCTGTGCCCTGGTAGAGCCTCAGATACGCTTCGGCACTGATTTCCAACGGCACGAGGTATTCGGTTGCTCCCATTTCGCACGCTCGAAAATGTCGGTAAATTTTACTTGATTGTCTATTTAACTAAAATTCTTATTTAACTAAATAATAAGAAATTTATTAAATAAACTCAACGTGTACTGCCCATTTTTTAATCCGGGGCCAGCCAATGCCGGTTCAATGCTGAAACCCATATAACCATAATTTACAAAGAGTTATGGAAGCCTGGCCGCGCAGACTCCGACGCCGGGCTGACGGACTTGTTTACAGTACAAGCCTCACATTTGTCATTTTGATCACACCTTTCTCTCAGATACTTGTTTTTAAAAGATTTAATTTTGTTGGCCTCTAATTTGCAATATAACTATTACCTAATATACTAATGACCGATGAAGCAGGTTGTGAACCCGGGTACTTGCACTGCGGCTGGTCCGCAGTCTCACAGGGAAGCAAACGAACATACCCGGCTCAAGGCAATAATAACAAGGAGTAAACTGATGTACCGGTTATCGATACGACGTCTGGCATGCACAACCCTGCTATTCAGCGTGCTTTTCAGCAGCGTCGCCCAGTCCGCAGCCATCGACACCAGCGCTCTCGCCCTGCCGTCACAGACGGCCGAATGGCTGTCAGTACAACATGACCTGTACTTGCTCGACATCAACGGAGCTCGCGATCTATCGGCTACCCAGATCCAGCAGCCGGCATCCGCGCCCGTCGATTCAAGCTCTGCGGCAAATGCTGCGGATCCAGCCGCTCCGGTGCCCACCGCGCTGTGGATACTGGGCGCCGCAATGATCGGGCTTTCCGCCATCGGACGGCGCCGCAATCCGTCGATACCTGCTACTGCCTAGCAGACTTCCAGGAACTCCACCACCAGCTGCAGGCCCAGCGCGCCGCGATACTCATTGGTATCCAGGCGATAGACCAGACGGAGCTGCTGTCCGTCCTGCACCGCCCGCGCCGCCTGATTGAACGCAATGGCCTCCAGCACCTGATCACTATCAAGAGGACGCACGACCAGTTTCAGATGGCGCTCGCCTACCACGCGCTGCCGCACCAGGGTAAACCTGCCATCGAACAGGGGTTCCGGAAAGCCCTGCCCCCAGGGTCCGGCCCAACGCAACAGCTCGGACAACTCCAGACCAAACTCGCTCGCTTGCAGTTCGCCATCGGATTCCAGCACTCCGGTCAGCAAACTCTGGTCGAGTCGCCTGTGCAGTTCGGCGGCGAAGGCGCTGCGGAATGCCTCGAGATCCCCGTCACGCAGCGACAGGCCGGCAGCCATGGCATGTCCACCGAATTTGCTCAGCAGTGCCGGGTGACGGACGGCGATGGCGTCGAGCGTGTCGCGGATGTGTAAGCCGGGAATCGAGCGTGCCGAGCCCTTGAGCTCTCCTGGGCCGGCAGCGGCAAAGGCAATCACCGGACGGTGGAACTGTTCCTTGATGCGCGACGCAACGATCCCGATGACGCCCTGATGCCAGACCGGATCGTACAGACACAGACCCAACGGCAACTGTTCGGCATTGACCTGGATGGCCGCGACATGTTGCAGAGCCTGCTCTTTCATGTCCGCCTCGATTTCGCGGCGCTCGCGGTTCAGATCATCGAGCTTGCCGGCCAGTTCGCGCGCCTGCGCCGGGTCTTCAGCCAACAGGCATTCAATGCCCAGAGACATGTCGTCGAGTCGACCTGCGGCGTTCAGACGCGGCCCGACGACAAAACCGAAATCCGCCGCCACCAGCCGGCTGGTGGCACGATTAGCCAGTTCAAGCAGCGCCCTGATCCCCGGTCGGCAGCGGCCGGCGCGAATCCGCTGCAAACCCTGCTGCACCAGTATCCGGTTGTTGGCATCCAGCGGCACCAGATCCGCCACCGTCCCGAGCGCCACCAGATCCAGGTATTCGGCCAGGTTTGGCTCCTTGCAGCCAGCGGTAATGAACCAGCCACTGGCCCGCAAGCGACTGCGCAAGGCCATTATCAGATAAAACGCGACACCGACACCGGCCAGACATTTGCTCGGAAACTCATCGCCAGGCTGATTGGGATTAACAATCGCATCCGCCTCCGGTAGCTGATTGCCGGCCAGATGATGATCGGTAACCAGTACCCGAATACCCTGAGCCCGGGCTGCGGCGACGCCTTCAATACTGGAGATGCCATTATCCACGGTGATAATAAGATCCGGCTTGCGGGAGGCGGCGACCGTCACGATTTCCGGCGTCAACCCGTACCCGAATTCGAAGCGGTTCGGTACCAGGTATTCGACGCTGGCGGCGCCCATGGCACGCAGCGCAGTCACCATCAACGCACTGCTGGTCGCGCCGTCAGCATCGAAATCACCGACCACCAGTATTCGCTGACGCTGCTGCAGGGCAACTTCGAGCAGCGCCACCGCCTGCGTCATACCAAGCAGTTGTGTCGGTGGATGCAGCTGTGCGAGACCGGCGTCCAGTGACGCGGCATCGCAGACTGCGCGCCCGGCCAGCACCCGGCGCAACACCGGGTGCAGCTTGTCCGGCAAAGCGGCTTGCTGTGCCGCGCTGACCGTTCGGCGCACCACGCGGCGAATCATAATAGCGCCCCTGCCAGTTGATTGCGCCAGGAGCGTACCGGCCGCCACAGACGCCACAGATCGTGTTTTGCGACCTGATAGCGGTAGCCGTTCAATGGCAGCAGTTCCAGCATCTGCAGATCGCTATGCAGCAAGGCTTCCATCAGTGGCGCAAACCAGTCGCGTTCGTACTGTTGCACAGCTGCGTTCCAGGCATTGAAGTCCTGGTAGTTTGCGGCGCGCCGGCACAGGTCCAGGTTCAACAACAGGTGTCCACTGCTGTGCGCGGGCAACAGCTCATTCGCCTGTGCCGGCAGCGGCGCGCACTCACTGCCGCTCCACAAACCCAGACCGCGGAGCAATGCGTCATCGCTGTAAACACAGTCGAAGGATGGATCGCCAGCGCGCGGCAACTCGCCGCCGCCCCAGAACCACAGACTGTTGATCGCCGGTGCGCCGCGCAGCGCGCGCTGATAATTTACTGGATGGTTGTGCAACAGCATCTGCATTTCATTGCCGCGGTTTATCCACTCAGCTGCCGCTTTTCCCCTCGGCAGAAAATTCCCTACCGGTTGTCCGAGCACCGCAGGAAGCGGTGTGCTGTGCAGATCCGGACGCGCCCCTCCGGTCAGGTACCAGTGCTGGGGACTGCCGGTTTGCAACGTCCAGCCATCATCGTCGAGAATTTCTTTCTGCAGGACGGGCGCCAGTTGCTCAGCTTCTTCCGCAGTGATGGCGAGGCTGGTTGCATCGAACAGCAACAATCCGCGCGGGTCGGCGCGCAGGTGCACCGGATCGGCGTTGAGACAGTAGCCTTCAGGAGGCTGGTCGAGCTCGCCGAGAAACCGGAACGGCGCGACCGGACATTCGTCGCCCGTTACCGGCACTTCAAACAGCGCCAGCGCGGCATGCTCGAGATCGTTCCACAGGTGTAGCTGGCGCCGGGCCCGACTCAGGCATCGCGACAGGGCCGGCGCAGAAACGAATGCATCAGGCGCGAAACCGGCGAATCCCGCCGCCAGCCCCGGAAGCAGAACGCTGACTGTCAGCGTCAGCGCAAATTCCCCAGGATTGCATCACGCACCGGACCCAGGGCGGCATCGATACTGACGATGGCTTCCCCGCATTGACTAATGGCGGTATCCGGATCTTTCAGGCCGTGCCCGGTCAGCGTGCAGACGATCGAACTGCCCTCGGGAATCTTGCCATTGGCGATATCGCGCAACACACCGGCCACTGAAGCCGCAGATGCCGGCTCGCAGAAAATACCTTCCTTTTCGGTCAGAAGTCTTTGCGCGGCAAGAATTTCCTCGTCGGTGCATTCATCGAACCAGCCACCGGATTCCTCCTTGACGGTCCAGGCATAGTCCCAGGATTGCGGATGCCCTATGCGAATGGCGGTCGCAACAGTGTCGGGATTATCAACCATTTTGCCGCGCATGAACGGTGCCGAACCGGCGGCCTGATAACCCAGCATCTTCGGCCGGTTACCGACCACCGCGCCACCCGCGTACATGCAGTGCCCCTTGCAGAACGTGCAGGCAGCCGTTACGTGATCACCGGATGCCGATGAGTATTCGCAATAGCCGATCCAATGCGCCGTGATATTGCCGGCATTACCTACTGGCAGACAATGATAATCCGGAGCCCGCCCCAGTTCCTCGACGATCTCGAAAGCCGCGGTCTTCTGGCCCTGCAGGCGGTACGGGTTAATCGAATTCACAATGGTTACCGGCGCCTCTGCGGCGACTTCCTTGACCAGTTGCATTCCCTGGTCGAAGTTGCCCCGGATCTGCAGAATCACTGCGCCATGGATCATCGCCTGGGCAAGCTTGCCAAGCGCAATTTTGCCCTCGGGAATCAGGACGAAGGCCGTGATCCCGGCACGCGCCGCATAAGCCGCAGCCGAAGCCGAGGTATTTCCTGTCGAGGCGCAGATCACTGCCCGACTGCCTTCCTCGACGGCCTTGGTCACCGCCATGGTCATACCGCGGTCCTTGAACGAACCGGTTGGATTGAGGCCTTCGTACTTGACATAGATATCCACTTCCTTGCCCAGGGCGCGGGGAATATTGCTGAGCCGGATGAGCGGCGTATTGCCCTCGCCCAGACTGATAACACGCGTATCGTCGTGGATTGGAAGACGGTCCCGATATTTATCGATCAGGCCAGTGTAGCGAGGACGAAACGGCATGATTAATTCCCTGTTTTCCTGTTAGTTACAGACAGTAGTTAAATAAGTTGAGAGGCGTTTTCGCATCTTACTTGCTGTTCAGGTGCTCGAGGCGGATACGTGTCACGCTGCCGGCCACACTGCTCAGCGCCTCGATCTGCGTGATAGCTTCGTTCATCTGCTGCTCGCGCACCACCCGTGTCAGCATGATGATCGGAACCTGCGGCGCATCTTCGCCCGGCTCCTTCTGGATCAATGCCTCGATACTGATGCCGCGCTCGCCGAGTATCCGGGTGATATCCGCAAGCACTCCAGGACGGTCAGCGACACACATGCGCAGGTAATAGGCGGTTTCGATATCCTCCATCGGAAGAATCGTCAGGTCGGCCAGCGACTGCGGCTGAAACGCCAGGTGAGGCACCCGGTTTTCGGGATCCGCCGTCAGTACGCGCGTGACATCAACCAAATCAGCGACTACTGCGGACGCGGTCGGCTCAGCGCCGGCACCCGCCCCGTAGTACAGGGTTGGGCCCACAGCATCGGCCTTCACCAGCACGGCGTTCATGACACCGTCGACATTGGCAATCAGGCGCCGGGCCGGAATCAGGGTCGGATGCACCCGCAGCTCCACACCTTTGGCGGTGCGCCGCGCCACGCCGAGATGCTTGATGCGATAGCCAAGCTGTTCCGCGAAGCTGACATCGTCACGGGTGATGTGGCCGATACCCTCGGTGTAAACCTTGTCGAACTGCAGCGGAATACCAAAAGCGATCGACGCCAGAATGGTCAGCTTGTGTGCAGCATCGATACCCTCTACGTCAAAGGTCGGATCAACTTCTGCATAACCGAGCTGCTGCGCTTCCGCCAGCACCTCGGAAAAATCCCGTCCCTTGTCGCGCATCTCGGTGAGAATGAAATTTCCGGTACCGTTGATAATACCCGCGATCCATTCGATCTTGTTGCCGGCCAGACCTTCGCGTACTGCCTTGATAATCGGGATGCCACCCGCCACCGCTGCTTCAAAGGCGACCATCACACCCTGCGCCTGGGCTGCTGCAAAAATTTCGTTGCCGTGCAGGGCAATCAGCGCCTTGTTGGCCGTGACCACATGTTTGCCGTTTGCAATTGCCGTCAACACCAGTTCGCGCGCCGGTTCATAACCGCCGATCAACTCGACGATGATATCGATCTCCGGATCATTGACCACCGCGAAAGCATCATCTGTCAACCGGATGGAATCAATTCCGGGCAGCCCGGCGGGATCATAGTCACGCGCCGCGGCAAAACTTATTTCGATGCCGCGTCCGGCGCGTCGTGCAATTTCTTCTGCGTTACGACGCAGCACATTGAATGTACCACCGCCGACCGTGCCCAGTCCGAGCAGACCTACCTTAACCGGTTTCAAGAACCCCCCTCGCTCGCTGCCGCGAGTTGTTTTTCATCACTACGAAACATGTCCCGGATACCGCGTACGGCCTGCCGGGTACGGTGTTCGTTTTCTATCAGCCCGAAACGCACGAAGCCATCACCGTATTCGCCGAATCCAATGCCGGGTGACACCGCCACTTTCGCTTCATGCAACAGTTTTTTGGTAAATTCCAGTGAACCCAGCGCGCGATACTGTTCAGGGATCGGCGCCCACACAAACATCGTCGCGCGCGGCTTGCTCACCTTCCAGCCGAGGCTGTTCAGTCCGTCGCACAGCACGTCGCGACGGCAGCGATAGGTTTCACTGATTTCCTTCACACAATCCTGCGGCCCTTCCAGTGCGGCAATTGCCGCTACCTGAATAGGCGTAAACATCCCGTAATCGAGATAGGACTTCATGCGTGTCAGCGCAGCGACCAGGGTCTTGTTGCCACACATGAACCCGACCCGCCAGCCCGGCATGTTGTAGGTCTTCGACAGCGAATAGAATTCCACGGCAATCTTGTCTGCACCCGGCACTTGCAGAATCGACGGTGCAACATAGCCGTCGAAAGCCAGCTCCCCGTATGCCAGATCATGTACCACCCAGATATCGTGTTCGACAGCAATCGCGACGATCCTTTCGAAGAAGGCCAGGTCCACGCATTGCGCAGTCGGATTGCTGGGAAAGTTCAGCACCAGCATCTTTGGTTTCGGCCAGGAATCCTTGATGGCTTTTTCGAGCTCACTGAAGAACTCGGTCTCATCGCCGGTCAGCGGCACGTGACGGATATCGGCACCGGCAATCACGAACCCGTAAGGATGAATCGGATAAGCGGGATTCGGGACCAGCACTGCATCACCCGGCCCGACCGTGGCCAACGCCAGGTGTGCCAGACCTTCCTTGGAACCGATGGTCACGATGGCCTGGGTCTCAGGGTCGAGATCGACATCGTAGCGGCGTTTGTACCAGTTGCAGATAGCGCGCCGCAGACGCGGTATGCCCCGAGACATTGAATACCGGTGAGTGTCGTTACGTTGTGCCGCCTCGACCAGTTTGTCGACGATATGTCGCGGCGTCGGCCGATCGGGATTTCCCATCCCGAAATCAATGATATCCTCACCGCGCGCGCGCGCGGCGGCCTTCAACTCATTGACTATGTTGAAGACATAAGGCGGCAGCCGCTTGATTCGTAAAAATTCGTCCGCTGGGGGCACTTCGGGAACCTTCTATGCAAGCAGGATAAAGCGCGTAGGGTACTGAAATTACAGCGTTGTAACAAGCTGGTTCAAGCATAGGATGACGGCTGTCGTCGTTGCGAGCGCAGCGCGGCAATCTCCCTACGCCACTGGCGACCGGCATGACTCCGGTGTATCTTTCGGTGATGCATTTTGCCAAACAGGATTATGACAGCCCGTTGCTGGTGCGCGCCTATGAGGACGGACAGGTCACGGTCGGTGCGCAGAACTACCGGAGCAGTATCATTCTCAGTCGTGCGGGCGTCATCGACTGGAGACCTCAACATCACCTGGAGCTGACCGTTGAGGACCTGCATCCGTTGCGCGACCTGAAGCCGGAAATCGTTTTGCTGGGCACCGGCTCCGCTCTGCACTTCCCGGCACCTTCACTCACCGCTCTGCTGCTCGAAGCCGGCATTGGTGTGGAAGTCATGGGCTCGGCGGCCGCCTGTCGAACGTTCAATGTTCTGCTCGGCGAAGACCGTGATGTGGTCGCGGCGCTGATGTTGAGCTAGCGTTACCTAGCCGAACAGGCTGTCGGAAGAGAATCCTTCACTTTCCAGAATTTCCCGAAGCCGCTTCAGCGCGTCCATCTGAATCTGCCGCACCCGTTCGCGCGTCACGCCGATTTCATTGCCGACCTCTTCAAGCGTGGAAATCTTGTAGCCATGCAGCCCAAAACGCCTCTCTACCACTTCACGCTGCTTGTCCGACAGCCGTGCGATCCAGACTTCCAGATTCGCCAGCACATCTTCATCCTGCAACAGATCGGATGGATCTGAAATGCTGTCATCGGGAATGGCATCGAGTAATGACTTGTCCGAATCCTTGCCCATCGGCACATCCACCGAGGTGACGCGCTCGTTGAGCTTCAGGAGACGTTTGACATCCTGCAGCGGCTTGTCCAGCAGGGCTGCGATTTCCTCGGCGTTCGGTTCGTGATCAAGCGCCTGCGTCAGGCGTCGCGCCGCCTGCAGATATCCGTTGAGTTCTTTTACAACGTGAATAGGCAGGCGAATGGTACGCGTCTGATTCATGATGGCGCGCTCGATGGTCTGGCGAATCCACCAGGTCGCATACGTGGAAAACCGAAAACCACGTTCCGGATCGAATTTTTCCACTGCGCGAATCAAACCGAGATTACCTTCCTCGATCAGATCCAGTAATGCCAGGCCGCGATTGGTATAGCGCCGCGCGATCTTGACGACCAGGCGCAGATTGCTTTCGATCATGCGGCGACGGCCGCTTTCATCGCCCTTCTGCGCCAGCCGCGAGAAATAGACCTCTTCCTCGGCGCTCAACAGCGGTGAAAAACCAATCTCGCTGAGATACAGACGGGTGGCGTCGAAATGCGCCTCCGTTTCCGGCGGCTCGTGATGCCCCATGCTTTCGAGCTGGGCGGCAAATTCCTGTTCCGGATTCTCGCTCTCTGCTGCAGCGCCATCCGGAATGCTCGTCTCGCTGGACTGGTGCTTGTTTACCATCTCCGGCCTCTTGGTACTCGTCGTGTTCGTGTGCGACATGTTATTCATCATCACACCCCCGACTCTGTACGCCTGCCGCGACTATCGCCGGGGCAGATAGTCGAGTGGATCAACCGGCCGTCCGCGTTTCCGGATCTCGAAATGCAGTCCGGTCCTATCTGTTCCACTGTTACCCATATGCGCAATAACATCATGTTTCTCCACCCATTGCCCTTCCGTGGCGACAAGTTCTCGATTGTGCGCATAGGCACTCAGAAACTCGTCGTTGTGCTTAATGATGATAAGCCTTCCGTAACCGCTGAGTCCACTCCCGGCATATACCACCTTCCCGGATGCTGCAGTGCGCACCAGCGCACCGGGACTGCCGGCGATATCAATTCCCTTGTTTCCGGCATTGTTGGCGTCGTAACGGCGCAACAGAGGCCCTTCGACCGGCCAGGCCCAGCTGATGTTTTTTGCAAAGGTCCGCGGTTCCGGTGCGGCGGCTATGGCCGCTGAGGCCTGTGTGGGCGGCGCAGATGCCGGCGCGGCCGCGGGAACCGCAGTGGTTTTGGGACGGGAAGCGGCCGGCGTCTGACTTGTGCCGGGGCGTGGCGAAGCCGGCCGTCCCGCTGTCTTTGGTTGTGACGGCGCCGGAATCAGCAGCTCTCGCTGAACTTTCGGACGGCTGGCCGGCACCGGCGGGGGAGCGGGTCGGGGCGGAGCCACCGCGGCGACGGTCGCCGGCAGTGGGCGCAGACGCAGCTCCTGCCCCCGATAGATAATATAGGGCTCCTGAATCCGGTTCCAGGTCCCGATTTCTTCCACCGTCATGCCATACATGAAAGCAATCGAATACAGCGTATCGCCGCTGCGCACCGTATGTTGCGCGGGAATTTTCACCGGCGCAGCGCTGCGGTCTCCGATCGGCGGCCCGATATACTGAGGCCCGCAAGCGGATAGCAGCCCGGATAACAGCAGCGCTGCCAGCAACCGTGTCAAATCAGCTCCGCAATACCAGATAAGCAACTCCGCCCAGTCCTACCACGCCCCAGCCAATCCACTCGACATACAGCCTCAGGCGCGCAGCCATGCCCACCCCGCCCCACGCCAGCAGCCCTGCAACCAGGAAAAACCGCGCACCGCGGCCAATTGCGGAAGCCAGCAGAAAAGGCAGAAACGCCATTCCCAGCGCACCGGCGGAAATGGTAAAAACCTTGTAGGGGACAGGAGAAAATCCGGCAATCAGAATCGCCCAGAAACCCCACTCACCAAACCAGTCGGCTGCCTGTGCATAGGCAGCCGCCCAGCGTCCGCCTTCCCCGATCAGCGGTGCCACCCACTCGAGTGCAAAATAGCCGATGGCGTAACCGACTGCGCCACCGAGCACCGAAGTCAATGTCGTCAATGCCGCGAACCACCAGCCGCGATCCGGCTGGGCCAGGCACATCGGCATCAGCATCACGTCAGGTGGAATCGGGAAAAAAGACGATTCCGCAAAGCTCAGCGCGCCCAGATAACGCGGCGCATGCCGGTGTCGCGACCAGCCCAGCGTCATGTCGTACAGGCGTGTAAACAAACCCATCAGCCGGCACCACCCAACAATGGCACGAAACTCACCGGCTCCAAATCGGTGCGTTCGTATACAGTCGGCGTGCGCTTGATGGAGACCAGAGTCTGACTGCCCTGGGTACCCAGCGGCATCACCAGACGGCCGCCGACTGCCAGTTGTTCGAGCAGCGGTTCCGGAATTTCGGCGCCGCCGGCAGTGACGATGATGGCATCGAAAGGTTTGAACTGCGGCCAGCCACAACTGCCATCGCTATGCTGTACGCGCACATTACGGTAGCCGAGCTGACGAAACCGCTGACGCGCCTGCGTGGCCAGCGCTTCGATACGCTCGCTGCTGTAAACCTTGGTCACGAGTCGCGCGAGGATCGCAGCCTGATAGCCGGAACCGGTACCGATTTCCAGCACTGTGGCTGGATTCACCTCCAGCAGCAACTCGGTCATGCGCGCGACGATATACGGCTGCGAAATGGTCTGGCCGTAGCCGATCGGCAGCGCCGTATCTTCATAGGCACGACTGGCCAGTGCTTCGTCAACGAACAGGTGACGCGGTGTCGAAGCAATAACCTCCAGCACTGCATTATTGGAAATACCTTCCTCACGCAGCCGCTGCACCAGTCGATCGCGGGTGCGCTGCGAAGTCATGCCAATACCCTTGCTGAAGACGCTCACCTGCCAGTCCAACCCTCGCCCAGACAGCGCCGCACCGTGTCCAGCGCATCATGCCGCGTCAGATCGACCTGGATCGGGGTTACCGAGACGAAGCCATTGCGCACTGCGTGAAAATCAGTGCCCGGACCCGAGTCCTGCTCGTTGCCCGCCGGTCCGACCCAATAGATGGGACGTCCGCGCGGATCGGTTTCGCGAATGACCGGTTCGGCCTTGTGCCGGTTGCCGAGCCGCGTGACCTGCCAGCCGCGTAACTGCTCGAAGGGTACGCCGGGCACATTGACATTCAGAATCGTGTTGGCTGGAATGGGTTCCAGATTCAGGCGTTCCAGCAGCCTCAGGATTACCGTTGCGGCGGTTCCGAAATGATCCGGGTCGGCGGACACCAGCGATACGGCAATCGCGGGCAGGCCCAGAAAACGTCCCTCCATGGCCGCCGCCACGGTCCCCGAATAGATCACATCGTCACCGAGATTGGCGCCGGCGTTGATGCCGGACACCACCATATCCGGTTCCACGTCGAGCAGTCCGGTCAGAGCCAGATGAACGCAATCGGTCGGGGTCCCGTCGACATAGGTGAAACCGTTGCCGGCGGTGTGCGCCCGGATCGGAGAATCCAGCGTCAGTGAGTTGCTGGCACCGCTGCGATCGCGCTCCGGAGCTACTACTGTTATTTCCGCGACCGCCTGCAGCGCGGTCGCCAGGCAGCGCAGGCCAGGGGCGCGGTAACCGTCATCATTACTGATTAGAATGTGCATGGGCCGCCAATAATACCGGACTACGAGGGCTTCGCCCATTAACCTTTTCGGCTGAACGGGTACAATGGTGGCCGCCATGAAAAAGCCTGACGACGATGACATCACGCTGTTCCGCGACAGCATCGGCACGGTGAAGCCGGTGCCTGACGACCGGGTGCTGCGAGCGCGCCGGAACATCAGCCCGCGCCCGGTGTTCCGCGACATGGACGAGGCCGAAGTGTTGCGCGACCTGTTGTCCGAGCAATTCGACGCCTATGACCTTGAGACTGGTGAAGAGCTGATCTATGTGCGACCCGGACTCCAACACCGCACCGTGAAAAAACTGCGTCGCGGCCGCATCGTCATCGATGCCGAGATCGATCTGCACGGCATGACGGTGCCGGTGGCACGCGCTGCGATTTCGGCATTTCTTCACGACTGCCAGCGCCGACGGGTGCAATGCGCGCGCATAGTGCATGGCAAAGGACACGGTTCGCATCACCGCACACCGGTCCTGAAAGGCAAGGTCGGCGGTTGGCTGCGGCAACGTGACGAGGTGCTGGCGTACTGTTCGGCGCCGAATTTCGATGGCGGCACCGGCGCTATCTACGTGCTGCTGAAACGTCGCCACTAGCCCCCTCAGGCACGCACACCGAACAGGGCGCTGCCGACTCGCACCAGCGTAGCACCCTCCTCGATGGCCATTTCATAGTCGCCACTCATGCCCATCGACAGCTCACGGAAATCACTGCCGAAACGCACCCGGCACTGCTCGAGCAGTTCCCGGAGGCGCGCAAAATCCCTGCGCGTGGCATCGGCCTGCGCATCGGCGCGACCGATAGTCATCAAGCCGCAGAGCCGGATGCCCGCGTGCGGCTGCCCAAGAATCGTTTCCGCCAGAGCAAACAGCCCGGACTCCGGCACGCCATGCTTGGCCGGATCATCGGCGATATTGACCTGCAACAGCAGGTTGACGGAGACGTCCAGACGCTCAGCCTCGGCGCCGATCCGCCCGGCAGTTCCGGCGCTGTCAATGGAGTGTACCCAGCTGAAGTGCCCCGGCACCAGGCGGGCCTTTTTCGATTGCAGATGACCGATAAAATGCCACTCAAGCCCGAGTTCGGCGAAGTGAGCAATTTTCACCAGCGCTTCCTGCATGCGACTTTCACCGAAGCGCGTTTGCCCGCAATCGACGAGTTGCTGAACGGCTGCGATGGACTGGGTTTTTGATGCGGCAATCAGACGTACACTATCGGTCCGGCGTCCGGCTCTTTGCGCGGCCTCGGCCATGCGCCGCCGCACGTCCTCCAGTGCAGCTGCGCTTTCATTCAAGGGTATCATCCAGCACCACGATTTCACGCAGCAGGCTGGTCGCATAACTGCCGGCGGGCAAAAAAAACTCCAGCACGCAATCACCGGCGGCATCGAACTCCCAGTGCAAATCGGAAGGCAGTACCCGCAGGGCGCGTCTGGCTGCCTGGACGCGCGCCCGCCGCAGCGCCGCTATCCACGCCTCGTAGGGTTGTAGTTGTGCCGCTTCATAGGCCGCAGCATCGCCGACCAGCAGCACTGCGCCATCGCCACACAAGGGTCCGGTCGGATGCACTTCCAGTGCCGCGATACGCCGCCCGGTTTCCGGATCCGGTACCTCGACGACGAAGCAGGCCGAACGACCGGCCAGTTGCAGGGCGTCGCCGGGCAGCGCGCGGTCCCAGCATCGATCCTCGATGCGCGCTGCCAGCACCCGGTTGAACAGAGCCGATCGCACCGCCGACAGGTACAGGCCCCGCTTGTCGCGCGGCAGCCGCACGCGCGGATTGAGCAACAGATGTTCCGCCTGCTGCAGATTGGCGCCGCCATGGCCGAAGCGCTGTGAGCCGAAGCCATTCGGAATACCGCTGTTCTGAACCTGCCGCAGGCGCTGGTCCAGATCTGCCATGGAACCGGTCAGCCCGCGCAGATGGATGCGGAATCGATTGCCGCGCAGGGCACCGGTTTTCAACTTGCGGTTATGTCGGTGGGCTTCCAGCACCTGGAATTCATCGGTCCGTAACGCCAGCCAGTCCGGGTCCGGCCGCCCGGGCAGATGCACCGAGAACCACTGCTCGGTTACGGCACTGCGGTCCTTGAGTCCGGCATAACTGACTGCACCTACGCCAACCTCTGCGTACTGCGCAAGCTGGCGCAGCACCCACTGGGTGTTGGCATTGCGTTTGCGCACATACAACCAGCTGTGTTCGCCTTCTCCGGTCGGCGCTACCAGCGGCACCTCAGTGACCTGAAAGTCTTCCGGTGTACTGCGAATGACTGCGTTGCCGACGGGTCCGCCCCAGGCGTACGGCAGTACCAGCGGGATAGGCTCCAGCGCGTCGACACGCGCGTTCAAGTCGCGTCACCTGTTTCCAGCAGCACCACTGCGAAGGCTGCAATGCCTTCTCCGCGCCCGGTGAAACCCAGGTGTTCGGTGGTAGTGGCTTTAATATTGACCTGCGCCGGCTGCACCTGGAGATCCGCGGCAACGGTTGCGCGCATGGCATCGATAAACGGCGCAAGCCTGGGCTCCTGGGCAACGATAGTCAGATCGACATTGCCGATGCGCAGATCGCGTGCTTGCAGTTTCGCGGCCACATCGCGCAGCAGTTCGCGGCTGTCGATGTTATGGAATCGCGCATCGGTATCGGGAAAATGCCGGCCGATATCGCCGAGTCCCGCCGCACCCAGGAGTGCATCGCAGAGTGCATGCAAAGCCACATCACCATCGGAGTGTGCAGCCAGACTGCGGGAGTGAGGCACTTCGACGCCGCACAACATCAACTGCCCGCCATCCTGAAATGCGTGCACATCGAAACCCTGACCAATTCTCATAACCTGCCCTGCTGCTTCAAGTACCACTCCGCCAGCGCCAGGTCTTCCGGACGCGTAATCTTGATGTTGTCAGCGCGACCCTCGACCAGCAATGGCCGGTAACCGGCATGCTCCATAGCAGACGCCTCATCGGTGACTTCGTAGCCGTCCGCCAGAGCCGTTTGCAGCGCCGCCCGCAAGGACCCGAGCCGGAACATCTGCGGCGTCTGCGCGTGCCAGAGGGCATTACGATCGACGGTGGCAGCGGCTCTGCCGCAGGCATCCGCGCGTTTGATAGTATCGCAGACCGGCACAGCCAACAGACCGCCGGTGCCGTCCGCCTCCGCAGTAACAGTGGCGAACAGTTTTTCCAGATCGGCCGCACGCACGCAGGGGCGCGCAGCATCATGCACCAGCACCCAGGTCTCCGGCGCTTCCTGCTGTGCCAGCACTTCCAGACCGTTCAGGACCGAATGGCAACGCTGGGCACCACCAGGCGCAGCGATCAACGCCGCCGGCGGGAATCGTTCGGCCAGGCTCTGCAAGGCCTCTTTATCATCGTTGACCAGCACCACCCCGGTCAGCGCGGGCAGCTTCCACAGGGCATCCAGACTATGCTCCAGCACTGTGCGGTCGCCGAGACGAAGAAACTGCTTGGGCTGCCCGGCACGCATGCGTGAGCCGCTGCCGGCCGCCGGGACCAGCGCCCAGCAACGCGGATCACCGCTCATCCGCAGGCGCCGGTGTTTCGATGATCTGATAGAAAGTCTCGTCTTCGCGCATCATGCCCAGCTCCTCCCGGGCACGCTCCTCGATGGCACCGAGACCCTGCTTGAGGTCATCGACTTCCGCTTCGAGTGTCTGGTTACGTTCGCGCAGTACCTGGTTTTCCTGTTTCTGCACCTGCACCTGCTGGTAAAGATCCCACACATCGGCAATGCTGCCGTCTCCGGCCCACAGTTTGTACTGCAACAGCACCAGCAACACGATCAGTACGCGAACCAGCCAGCGCACGTTCAGGACACGTCAGGCAGCGCGCCGGTCAGGCGGAGTGCGTTCCCAGTCTCAACCCGCATCGCGCTGGTTGAAAGCGGCCGGTCCGGCATAACTCGCCTGATCGCCAAGTTGCTCTTCGATGCGCATCAAACGATTGTATTTAGCAATTCGGTCAGAACGCGATAACGAACCCGTCTTGATCTGGGTAGCATCGCTGCCTACCGCAATATCGGCAATCACCACGTCTTCGGTCTCGCCGGAGCGATGCGAGATCACCGCTGTATAACCGGCGCCCGAAGCCATATCGATGGCGGCCAGGGTTTCAGTCAGCGTGCCGATCTGGTTCGGCTTGATCAGGATGGAATTGGCGATGTGGTTATCGATACCGCGTTGCAGGATTCTGGTATTGGTGACGAACAGATCATCCCCGACCAGCTGAATACGCGCGGCAAGCCGCTCACTGAGCAACTTCCATCCATCCCAGTCGCTCTCGTCCATTCCGTCTTCAATGGAGATGATCGGATACTGGTCGACCCAGCCGGCGAGAAAATCGGTGAACCCGGCGGCATCGAATGACTTGCCTTCCGATTCGAGATGGTATTTACCGTCACGATAGAATTCGGAGCTTGCGACATCCAGCCCCAGGTAAACGTCCTGTCCAGCCTTGAAGCCGGCTTTCTCGACGGCCTCCAGAATCACCTCGATGGCGGCTTCATTGGATGACAGATCCGGTGCAAAACCACCCTCGTCGCCCACCCCAGTGTTCAGGCCACGAGCACTCAGGACTGACTTCAGGGCATGAAAAACCTCGGCGCCATAGCGCACCGCTTCGCGAAAACTCGGCGCTCCTACGGGAAGAATCATGAACTCCTGCAGATCGACACTGTTGTTGGCATGCGCTCCGCCATTGATGATATTCATCATCGGCACCGGCAACTGGTAGGGTCCTTCGCCGCGCAAGTGACGATACAGCGGCAGGCCGCGCGAGGCGGCCTGGGCCTGGGCAACCGCCAATGATACCGCCAGCAGCGCATTGGCGCCCAGGCGGCTCTTGTTGTCGCTGCCATCCAGTTCGATCAATGTCCTGTCGATGTCGCCCTGCGCCTCGGCATCCAGCCCCAGCATTGCGTCACGAACCTCACCGTTGATATTCGCCACTGCCTTGCTGACGCCGCGACCGAGGTAGCGGGACTTGTCGCCGTCACGCAATTCCACCGCCTCGCGACTGCCGGTCGAAGCACCGGAAGGCACCGCCGCACGGCCCATGGCGCCGTCTTCGAGCAACACGTCTGCTTCCACAGTCGGGTTGCCGCGTGAATCCAGGATCTCTCGGCCTTGCACACTTTTTATTTTTGGCATTTCTGCTCCACTAACAGAAAGTTACAGAATTAATTTAACTACGATTACTAAAAGCTTAAAGCAGCCCCGCCTCAGCGAACGGCCGTGCTTTTACCACTTCATCGATCTGTTTCAGGGTTTCCAGCAGCGTCATCATCTGGTCCAGCGGCCAGGCATTGGGACCGTCGCTCAATGCAGTAGCGGGGTCCGGATGAGTCTCCATGAACAGACCTGAGACACCCGCCGCGATCGCTGCGCGCGCCAGCACCGGCACATACTCGCGCTGCCCGCCGGAGGCGCTGCCCTGTCCACCCGGCAATTGCACGGAATGGGTCGCGTCGAACACCACCGGCGCTCCGGTATCACGCATGGCCGCGAGGGACCGCATGTCCGATACCAGATTGTTATAGCCGAACGACACGCCGCGTTCGCACACCATGATCTGGTCGTTACCTGCGGCGCGCGCCTTGTCGACGACATTTTTCATGTCCCAGGGAGCCAGAAACTGGCCCTTCTTTATATTCACCGGCTTGCCGGTACGGGCCACGTTCCGGATGAAATTGGTCTGACGGCACAGGAAGGCGGGCGTTTGCAGGACATCCACGACAGAGGCGACTTCGTCCAGCGGCGTGTCTTCGTGCACGTCGGTCAGTACCGGTACGCCGATTTCATCTTTCACTTTCTGCAGAATGCGCAGGCCGGCCTCTATGCCAGGACCGCGAAAGCTGTCGCCCGATGAACGGTTAGCCTTGTCGAAGGACGATTTATAGATAAAGGGGATACCGAGTTTGCCGGCGATCTCCTTGAGCTCACCAGCGGTAGACAATGCAAGCGCTTCGCTCTCAATGACACAGGGACCGGCAATCAGAAAAAACGGGGCATCGAGCCCCACATTGAATCCACACAAATTCATGAGTTAAAACCTTTGGATATACGTAAACAGGGATCAGCCATCCGCACGCGCGAATTCAGGCTGCGAATGACCTTCTTCCAGCCGGGCGCGGCGCCTGGCATTGGCAGCTTCGATGAAACCGGTAAACAGCGGATGTCCGTCACGTGGTGTCGACGTGAACTCCGGATGGAACTGGCAAGCCAGGAACCAGGGATGATCCGGAATTTCGACCACTTCCACCAGGCTGTCGTCCAGTGAAGTACCGGATATCACCAGACCGTTCTGCTCGAGAACGTCTCGATAATGATTATTGAACTCATAGCGGTGACGGTGACGCTCGACAACCTGATCCTTGCCGTACACCTGCCGCGCCAGGGTGTTTTCTTTCAACTTGCACGCCTGTCCACCGAGCCTCATGGTGCCGCCCATGTCGCTGTGTTCATCACGGCGTTCGATAGTGCCCTGCTCGTCCTGCCACTCGGTGATCAGACCGATTACCGGATGCAGTGTGTCACGGCGGAACTCAGTACTCTGCGCATCCGTCAGTCCGGCAACATTACGCGCGAACTCTATCACCGCCACCTGCATGCCCAGGCAAATACCGAGGTAGGGAATCTTGTGTTCGCGGGCATAGCGCACCGCCATGATCTTGCCTTCGACGCCGCGTTCGCCAAAACCGCCAGGCACCAGAATGGCGTCCGCGTCGTCCAGCACTTCCAGGCCCTTCTGCTCGATGACTTCGGAGTCGACGTAGCGGATACGCACACGCGTGCGGGTCTGGATACCGGCATGAATCAACGATTCGGACAGTGATTTATAGGATTCGGTCAGGTTCACATATTTGCCGACCATCGCGATCTGGACTTCGCGCTCCGGATGCTCCAGACGCTCGACCACCTGCTCCCATTCGCTCAGATCCGCCTTCGGCACATCCAGGCGCAGCAGATCGACCACCGTATCGTCGAGGTGTTGCTGATTCAGCAACAGCGGAATTTTATAGATACTGTCGACGTCCACTGCGGAGATAACCGCGCGGTCGGGCACATTGGTGAACAGCGCGATCTTGCGACGTTCATCGACCGGCAGACTGCGATCGGCCCGGCACAGCAGCACATCCGGCTGAATGCCGATGGAGCGCAGTTCCTTGACCGAATGCTGGGTCGGCTTGGTCTTGATTTCACCGGAAGCGGCAATGTAAGGCACCAGGGTCAGGTGCATATACAAGGCATGGTCGTGCCCGAGTTCAACGCCCATCTGGCGGATCGCTTCGAGAAACGGCAGCGATTCGATGTCACCCACGGTGCCGCCGATTTCCACCATCGCGATATCGGCATCACCGGCACCGGCGCGGATGCAGCGTTTGATTTCATCGGTGATGTGCGGAATCACCTGCACCGTTCCACCAAGATAGTCGCCGCGCCGTTCCTTGCGGATCACCTGCTCATAAATCTGTCCGGTGGTGAAGTTATTCCGCTTGGTCATCGTGGTGCTGATGAAACGTTCATAATGGCCAAGGTCGAGATCGGTTTCGGCACCGTCTTCGGTGACAAACACCTCGCCATGCTGGAACGGGCTCATGGTGCCCGGATCCACATTGATATAGGGATCGAGCTTCATCAGCGTGACTTTGAGACCGCGCGCTTCAAGTAGCGCACCCAGAGAGGCGGCAGCGATGCCTTTCCCCAGTGAGGAAACGACGCCGCCGGTTATGAATATGAATCGGGTCATGAAACTCCGAAAAAAATGGAGGAAAAACGAGTATCTAGGCGGGGAAGAAGATTACCAGAATCACCCCCGCGGGACAATGCGGAAGCACGGTCATTTATGCGTTGCGATGCCACTGTAGCAAATAGCCCGGTTCCCCTGCACAGGCTGCAAAGGATTCGGTGACACAATGACCGGCCACCGCCGCCAGCTTGTCATCCACATAAACCAGCGGAACCCGATCGCGCTCCCAGGGCGGCACACCCCAGTCCTGGAACAGGTGGCCGAGTCGCTGGTGGTGAGCGCGACCGGCAGGCCGCAGCGTTTCACCGCCCTGGCGGAAGCGCACCTCAATCGCGGCACCCGCATCCGGCATTCGCCAACCCTGTCCGACCACAGGCTGCACCGAAAGCTCGCCATCGACGCTTTCCAGGTGTAACGACTGCGGCGGCTGCCACGCGATTCGTTCCGTTCTGTCCTGGACGCTCAGAGGCGGCATGATAAACAGGCGCGTCCGATAGCGACGCAGTTCCGCACCTGGCCATCGCACCAGCGGGCTGGCATCCTGCCGGCATCCCGGAACTTCGCAGCGCACCCGTTCAAGAACTACCTGCGAAGGCACCGGCAGGTCATTGGATTTAATCCAGTAACGCAGCAGGTTGCGCTGCCGTGCAACCGACAGGGCCGTGAGCGCGGTGACGTTCAGACAATCGCGGCGCGCATCACGGCAGCTGGCGTAATCAGAGTCTGCCAGGGCCGCAGCGATTTCAACCTGATCTGCCTGGTGCGCCGCAGCACGCGCCAGCACACCGGCCATACCCGGCCAGCGCTGCCGCAGTTCCGGCAATATCCGCTGGCGCAACAGATTGCGGTCATAGCGCAGATCCGTATTGCTGGGATCTTCCACCCAGCGCAGGCGCTCCGCGTGCGCATAGCTTTCGATATCGCTGCGCGGCACCGACAACCAGGGCCGTACCAGCCAGCCGCACCCCAGTTGCACACGCGCCGGCATGGCCGCAAGGCCGGCCGGCCCGGCGCCGCGCAGCAACTGCAGGAGAAGCGTCTCCGCCTGATCGTCGCGGTGCTGCGCAGTGAGCAGCACCGCACCGTTCGGCAGCCATTCAGCCAGCCCCCGATAGCGGGCATTGCGCGCCGCCGCTTCCGGGCTTTCACCGGACCCGGCGCTGCCGCTGACCGTCAGTAGATGGAAGGGCACATCCAGCTCCGTGCAGACAGCTCGGCAGTGGATCGCCCAGTCGCCGGACTGCTGCTGAATCCGGTGATCGACGTGCACCGCGGACAGCGGTCCGGGCAGCCTGTCGCGCCGCTCGGCCAGCAGGTGTAACAGGACATGGGAATCGATTCCGCCGCTGTAGGCCACCCAGTAGGCGGATGCTGCCGGCAGGTCATCCAGACTGCATTGCAGATCGCGCTTACTTCTCGACGAAGGCACCGTGCGCCATCAGGCGGTCGTAACGCGCCTGCACCAGTTGATCCGTTGGCAAACGCTGCAGCTGCTCAAGATGATCGACCAGCATATTTCTGATGCGGCCGGCCATCTGATCGACGTTGCGGTGCGCGCCACCCAACGGTTCCTCGATGATGCCATCGATCAGCCCCAGTGCCTGCAGACGTTTGGACGTGACACCGAGCGCTTCGGCCGCGTCTTTGGCTTTTTCAGCGCTTTTCCAGAGAATCGAGGCGCAACCTTCCGGTGAGATGACAGAGTAAATGCTGTATTCCAGCATCAGCATGCGATCACCGACCCCGATCGCCAGCGCGCCACCGGAACCGCCCTCGCCTATAACCGTGCAAATGATCGGCGTCCTGAGACGGGCCATCACAAACAGATTGCGGGCGATGGCTTCGCTCTGGCCACGCTCCTCGGCATCGATGCCAGGATAGGCGCCGGGGGTATCGATAAAGGTCAGAATCGGCAGCTGGAAGCGTTCCGCCAACTGCATCAGGCGCAGTGCCTTGCGGTAGCCCTCCGGCCGCGGCATGCCGAAATTACGCCGGATCTTTTCCTTGGTGTCCCGGCCTTTCTGCTGGCCGATTACCATCACCGGACTGCCTTCCAGACGCGCCACACCGCCGACGATAGCGGGATCATCGGCATAGGCGCGATCGCCATGCAGTTCCTCGAATTCGGTAAATATCTTGCTGAAGTAATCGAGTGCAAAGGGGCGCTGGGGATGCCGCGCCAACTGCGAGATCTGCCAGGAATCGAGATTCGAGAAGATCGATTCGGTGAGCGACTTACTCTTCGCCTGCAGCCGAACGATTTCCTCATTGATATTGATTTCGGCATCATCGCCGACGTAACGCAACTCCTCGATTTTGGCTTCGAGTTCCGCGATCGGTTGTTCAAATTCAAGAAAATTCAGATTCATTGATTAATATCGGTCCGCATTGCTGTGCCAGCCAGGAGATTTTACGGGAAGCGGGCTCCGGCTGCACTAGCCAGAAAACAGTGGCAGCTCGCGGTACTTTTCCACAGTCGTCAAAGAGAATACAGTGAAGATCCATCGGCAACGGCCAGGCTCAATGAGCAACCATAACATGAATGCCATTCTGGAGCGGATCAAGGATCTGCAGGGCCAGCTGGAAGATGAACTGAGTGCCCGTCAGGAACAGCTCAGCTATGAGCTACAGGACCGGAAGGTCCGGTTCACCCGGGCCATTCGCGAGCTGCACCGCGAATATAAGGTGGGGCTGATCGAATTTTTCGGCACCGCCTCGATCCGTCACATTCTTGTCGCGCCCATCATCTACACCCTCATCGTGCCGCTGGCGCTGCTGGATCTTTCGGTAAGTGTTTACCAGCAGCTGTGTTTTCGCGCGTTCCGCATTCCGCGCGTGCGGCGCAGTGATTACGTCATCATCGACCGGCACCAGCTGTCCTATCTGAATATCATTGAGAAAATCAATTGCGTTTATTGCGGCTACGGGAATGGCGTCCTCGCATTTGCCGGGGAAATCGCCGCGCGCACCGAACAGTACTGGTGTCCGATCAAACATGCGCGCCGGGTGCTGAGCGCTCACAGCCGTGTCGCCAGTTTCGTCAGTTTCGCCGATTACGGCGATGCAGCCGCTTTTCGTCGCCTGCAGCCCGACCTGCGCAAGGATCTGGGAAACGAATGAAGCCGTCAATGCGCAGGTCCGGCCTGGTCGCCAACCAGTTCACGGATTCGATAATGCCCCTCACCTGCCTCGCCCAGGACGTTGGCGAGATACGCTAGCAGCAGTTCCATTTCATCGCGCAGTCCCCAGGGCGGATTTATCACCAGCATGCCGCAGGCAGTCATGCCATAGCCGCGGCTATCGCTTCGAATACCGAGTTCAAAGAGCTGCACGCGCCGGATGCCGCTGGCGATAAGCGCACGTTCGAGCCCCTCGATACGCGTGCGCTCCACAACTGGATACCAGATGGCATACACACCACTGGCAAACCGCCGGTGCGCTTTCAGCAGCGTATCCACTACCGCCTGATAATCAGTCTTGAGTTCATAGGACGGGTCCATGAGCACCAGTCCGCGACGCTCCAGTGGCGGCATCAGACCAATACAGCCCTGGAATCCATCCCCGATGGTCACTCGGACGTTTCGCTGATCGGCAAACGCCGCCTGCAGCAGGGCGGAATCCGTGGAATGTGCTTCGAACAGGCACAGCCGGTCGCTCCTGCGCAGCAACCGCGCCGCCAGCCACGGCGAACCCGGATAACGCTCGAGATCATTGGAATCATTGAACGCACGCACCAGCGCGCGGTAGTCGACCAGCGCCTCCGGCAGGTCATCGCGCGTCCATAGCTTCGCAATCCCGTTAGTGAACTCCAGGGTTTTTTGCGCCTGCGGGTCCTGCAGCAGATAGCCTCCGGCACCTGCATGGGTATCGACATAACACAACGCTTTGTCTTTGCGGGTCAGGTAACGCAACACCCGCACCAGTACCAGGTGCTTGAGCACATCGGCGAAATTACCCGCATGAAATTTGTGGCGATAACTCAACATGTTGGCAATGATAGGGGTAGCAGAGGCTATTTGTCTTTCTTATCAAGAAATTCGGTCCAAAACCGATACGTTTGGCTATTCGGTTTCGAATTAACATGTATTGACGGAACAAGCGAATTGTATGGACATCAAAACAGATCCGACTTCCTCTCTTCAGTCAACTGAAGCCACAGAAAAACCCACTCTGCTGATCGTCGACGACTCTCGGCTGATGCGTCACACCCTGAAGAAAATGCTTAGCAACGACTTCAATCTGGTGGAAGCTGTAGACGGGGAAGACGGTTGGGAAAAGCTGCTGGCGGAGCCCCGGATCCAGGCGGTGTTCAGCGACCTGTCGATGCCGAACCTGGACGGCTATGGATTGCTGGATCGCATTCGCAAAGCCACGGAAGCGCACATCAATACCCTGCCCTTCATCGTCATTACCGGAAAGGAAGGCGACGATCAGTCGCTGCTGGAGGAAGTCAGGAAAAATGGCGCCAATGAC
>JAVVEV010000016.1:0-74238 GCA_032251035.1 Thiogranum sp.
GGTGGGTGCTGAGGTAGCGCGCCAGTTCTTCGCGCACCACGTTGGACTCGGTCTCGCGATAACGGCGTTCCATATTACGCAGTACGCCCTCGAACGGATGCACGCGCGTCTTTACGCCGCTGCGTTCATTGATGTAACGGAATTCGATCTGCTCATCGCCGCTGCCATTGAGCACGATGTCGCGGATGCGTTCGGGCAGTTCGTCAAACGGCGTTTCGATGTCGAACTCGTAATGATCAGCCAATGAGCTGATGAGCTGGAAATAATAGGCGTTGCGTCGATCCCAGCCGCGTACCGCGCCGCCGGCGAGGCTCAGGTGCGGGTGTGCGACCACGCGTCGCGGATCGAACGACTGTTTCACGCCGAGACCGTCGCAGGTCGAGCAGGCGCCGATCGGATTGTTGAAGGAAAACAGCCGCGGTTCCAGTTCACTCAATGAGTAGCCGCACTGCGGGCAGGCGAACTTGGCGGAAACGGTGATCTCGCGTGCGTCATCCATGCTCACTACGCGCGCCAGGCCGTCAGCCAGCCGCAGTGCGGTTTCGAAAGATTCAGCCAGACGCAGCTTCAGATCTTCACGCACCTTGAAGCGATCCACCACCACCTCGATGTTGTGCTTGCGTCGCAGGTCCAGAGTCGGCACCTGGTCGAGTTCCAGTACCTCCCCGTCGATGCGAGCGCGGATGAAGCCCTGGGCGCGCAATTCTTCGAGAATGCCGATATGTTCGCCCTTGCGCTCCTGCACCACCGGCGCCAACAGCATCCAGCGGGAGCCCTGTGGCTGCTCAAGAACCAGGTCGACCATCTGACTGACTGTTTGTGCTTCCAGAGTGGTTCCGTGTTCTGGACACTGCGGATCGCCGACGCGCGCAAACAACAGGCGCAGGTAGTCGTAGATCTCGGTGATGGTGCCGACCGTGGAGCGCGGATTATGCGAGGTGGCTTTCTGCTCGATAGATATGGCTGGCGACAGTCCTTCGATATGATCGATGTCAGGCTTTTCCATCATCGACAGAAACTGCCGGGCGTAGGCGGACAGCGATTCCACGTAACGGCGCTGACCTTCCGCATAAATGGTATCGAACGCCAGCGAAGATTTTCCGGACCCTGAGAGTCCCGTCACAACGATGAGCTGATCGCGCGGCAGATCCAGGTCAACGTTCTGCAGGTTGTGAGTGCGTGCTCCGCGCAGGCGTATCGTATCCATGTTCATTCCAGTTTGGCGAACCTGATATTATACCGGATAATCGCTTCGGGCATGGCGCAACAGAACCGGCAATCAGCGCAATTCCAGCGTTATCTCATTAAGCTTTTGCATCAATGTGTTGGAGTCGGATCAGAAGATCCGCAGGAAAGGATGTTGTCAATTTGAAATCGATGAGTGATGCAAGCGTCAACATGACCCGTACTGAAGTGCGATCCGCTGCATCGATGGCGGGGGTATATGCCCTGCGCATGCTGGGTTTATTCATGATTTTGCCGGTCTTCGCGTTATACGCCGAGCATCTCGAAGGCGTGACGCCGGCGCTGACGGGCCTGGCTATCGGTATCTACGGTATGACCCAGGCGCTGTTGCAGATTCCTTTCGGACTGGTGTCGGATCGCATCGGGCGCAAACGGGTGATCGTATTCGGGCTGCTGGTGTTTGCGGCGGGCAGCGTAGTTGCGGCGCTGGCGGATTCGATCTACATGGTGATCTTCGGCCGCGCATTGCAGGGTGCCGGCGCCATCGCCGCCGCAGTCATGGCGCTCACAGCTGATCTGATTCGCGAAGAGCATCGCGTCAAGGCCATGGGCATCATCGGCATGAGTATTGGCGCTTCATTTGCGCTGGCCATGGTGCTGGGGCCGCTGCTGTACGGCTGGATCGGGGTGCCGGGTATTTTCTGGCTGACGGCGCTGCTGGCGCTGGGCGGAATTGCTTTGATCCTGCTGATTGTGCCCACACCGGTAATTTCACGCGTGCACCGCGACGCCGAGCCGGTGCCGGCACAATTTGCCGGGGTGCTGCGCGACGTGCAGTTGCTGCGGCTGGATTTCGGAATCTTTGCGCTGCACCTGATCCTGACCGCCACTTTCGTGGTGCTGCCGCTGGCACTGCGCGATGTTGCCGGTCTGTCGGCTGATCGTCACTGGCAGGTCTACCTGCCGGCGCTGCTGTTGTCCCTGCTGCTGGTGATTCCATTCATTATTCAGGCGGAAAAACATCAGCGCATGAAAGCGGTATTTGTCGGGGCTATTGCGGTGGTGGGGCTTGCGCAACTGGCGCTGTATGAGTTCCACAGCGATGTCATGAGCATAGTCGCGCTGTTATTTGTCTTTTATGCGGCATTCAATGTGCTGGAGGCGGTGCTGCCATCGTTGATCGCCAAGATGGCGCCGCCGGACAGCAAGGGCACAGCCATGGGCTTCTACTCCAGCTCGCAATTTTTTGGCGCCTTCATCGGCGGTGTGGTGGGCGGCTGGCTGCACGGCCGGTTCGGCCTGGGATCGGTGCACCTGTTCTGTGCAGGAGTGGCATTGTTGTGGCTGATGGTGGCAGTCGGCATGCGCAGTCCGCGTCATCTCACCACGCGCCTGATGCGGCTGGGCTCGCTGGACGAGGAGGGCGCACGGCTGCTGGCCGGGCGCATGGCCGGGGTGACGGGCGTCGCCGAGGCAGTGGTTATTGCCGGGGACCAGGTCGCCTATCTGAAAGTCGATCCGCGGGTGCTTGACGAAGAGGCGTTGAACGCGCTGGTGGCGGCGCACGCCTGATCCCGGCCAGGTGCTCGTGAGCTCTGTTCAAGAGACCGCCGGAGCCGTTATGATGCGCGTTTCAGCAACTGAATGATAACCGGGCGCACAGGGAATGTGCGTCCGAACCACGGGAGTGAACTATGGCACGAGGCATCAATAAGGTAATTCTGGTCGGGAACCTGGGCAAGGATCCTGAAGTGCGCTACATGCCCAGCGGCAACGCGGTATGTAACGTGACACTGGCGACCAGCGATTCCTGGAAGGACAAAACATCCGGTGAACAGAAGGACCGTACCGAATGGCATACCGTGGTTTTCTACAGCCGGCTGGCGGAAATTGCCGGAGAATATCTGAAGAAAGGCTCCCAGATTTATGTGGAGGGCCGCCTGCAGACGCGCAAATGGCAGGACAAGAGCGGCAACGATCGCTACACGACTGAAATCATCGCCAGCGAAATGCAGATGCTCGGTGGGCGTGGCGGTGGTGGTGGCAGTGCCGACTTTGGCGGTGGCGAATCGCGTGGCGAGTCCCGTGGCAGTTCCGCACCACCGTCCCGCGAGCCCGCTGATACCGGCTTCGACGACGATATCCCGTTCTAGACGCCACCCCGGACGTCGGTCCCGAAAGCGCCCGCTGCAGCGGGCGTTTTTTTAATCTTCGCACTCATCTCATCTATTCTCGCAGCAACCTTCAGCAACTATCTGATTTCTAATTTAAACGCATGTTGATCGCCCGGGCCGATCCGGCCTCCCTTGCCGCGAAGTGCGCTAAGTATCTGTCACTAAAGAAGGATTTATGTTCTACCGCCTTGACAAGGTGGGGATTCGCTACCTATAGTGTCAAAAAGTGGGAGTTAGTGGGCAGAAGTGGAAAAGAAGGGAGGTCGAAGGGAAAAAAGTGTTTCGAGGTGGTAGTACCGTCAAGCTCGACGCCAAGGGGCGGTTGGCTTTGCCAACCCGCTTTCGGGCGTTTATTTCCGAGCGTTATGAGGGTCGCCTGGTGGTGACCGTGCATGACGACGGCTGCCTGCTGCTGTACCCGCAACCCGAATGGGAAGAAATCGAGCACCGTTTGATCCGCACCCCTAACCAGGACCGCCGGACTCGCGACATGCAGCGCATGCTGGTCGGCTATGCCACTGAGGTGGACATGGACGGCAGTGGACGCATTCTGCTGGCGCCACGGCTACGGGAATTCGCCAAGCTCGATAAAAGTGTTTCGCTGGTCGGGGTGGGCAAGAAGTTTGAAATATGGAATGAGGAGGTTTGGGAGCAGATCTGCAATGGCTGGATGGGCGGCCGCGCAGAACAGGGCGAACTGCCGAATCCGCTAGAATCCTTGACGCTCTAGCTTTGATGGACGCTCTGCACCGTCCAGTCCTGTTGAAGCAGGCGCTGGATGCTCTCCAGATCAGGCCGGATGGCTTGTATATCGACGCGACGTTCGGGCGCGGCGGCCACGCCGCGGAACTGCTCGACCGCCTCGGTGACGACGGCCGTCTGCTGGCTTTTGACAAGGATCCCGAGGCAGTGGAATACGCTGCCGAACGTTTTGGCGACAGGCCGCAGTTGCTGATGCGGCAGGGTAGTTTTATCAACCTGGAAGCTGTGGTGTCTGAACTGGGCTGGCGAGGGAAAGTGAATGGGATTCTGTTTGATTTGGGCGTGTCTTCGCCGCAGCTCGACGACGCTGAACGCGGATTCAGCTTCCTCCGGCCCGGGCCACTGGATATGCGCATGAATCCACAGGCCGGCCTCAGCGCCAGCGACTGGCTGGCAGTGGCGGACGAGCGCGAGATCGCTGATGTGTTGTGGAAATATGGTGAAGAGCGGCATTCGCGACGCATTGCGCGGGTGCTGGTCGCTGCCCGACAGGAGCAGCCGGTCGTGCGTACTGAACAACTGGCGGCGCTGATCGAACAGGCGGTGCCCGGCCGTCGCGATCCGAACAAGCACCCGGCCACCCGCAGCTTTCAGGCGATCCGGATATTCATCAATCGGGAACTGGAAGATATCGAAGCGGTGCTGCCCCAGACGATTGAGGTGCTGGCTCCCGGCGGACGCCTGGCCGTGATCAGCTTTCACTCGCTGGAGGATCGCATCGTCAAACGCTTCATTCGCGACGAGCAGCGTGGCCCGCAGCTGCCACCGGATCTCCCGATCATCCCGCCGGAGTACCGGCCGAGACTCACAGCCGTGGGCAAACAGATTCGCGCCGACGCCGACGAGGTGCGCGCAAACCCGCGCGCCCGCAGTGCGGTGCTGCGGGTTGCGGAGCGAGCGGCATGAAGGGCCTGTTGCTGCCTTTGCTGCTGCTGGTGACCATCGCCACTGCGATGGGTGCCGCCTATGCCCGTCATGAAAGTCGCAAGCTGTTCCTCGATCTGCAGCGCCTTGAAGGGGCGCGCGACGACATGAACGTGGAATGGGGGCAGTTGCAGCTCGAGCAAAGCACTTACACGCGTCACGGTAACGTCGAGGCGGTGGCGCGCGAGCGTCTCGACATGCGCAGTCCGCGGCCCGACCAAATAGTGATATTGCGCCCATGATTACGCGAGTCAGCATCAGTCGCGGTCGTCGCCTGCTCCTGGTCGGGCTCATGTCCACTGCCTTCGTGGCACTGGCAGTGCGCAGTGCCCAGCTGCAATTGGTCGATCATGAGTTCCTGCAGAGCCAGGGTCAGGCGCGCCACCTGCGGGTGGTGACGGTGCCGGCGCATCGCGGCATGATTACTGATCGCAATGGAGAGCCGCTCGCTATCAGTACCCCGGTGCAGTCGGTGTGGGCGAATCCGCGCGAACTGTTGCCGGCGCGCGCCGATCTGTCGCGGGTTTCGCGCCTGCTTGGCATCGACGGTGATTACCTGCGTGGCCTGATCGGTGAGCGCCAGGACCGCGAATTTGTGTACCTGAAGCGTCACATTGCTCCAGACCTTGCAGAGCAGGTCATGGCACTGCAAGTGCCGGGCGTATACCTTCAACGCGAATACCGGCGCTATTACCCGGCCGGCGAAGTTGCCGGACATCTGGTCGGTTTCAGTGATGTGGATGACCGCGGTCAGGAAGGTCTGGAACTGGCATTCGATGAGTGGCTGACCGGTGAATCCGGTGCCAAGCGCGTCATCAAGGACGGCCGCCGGAGCATCGTCGAAAATGTCGAGAATATCAGCTCTGCCCGCCCGGGTAAGGATCTGACGCTGAGCATCGACCGGCGTATCCAGTATCTGGCCTATCGGGAGCTGAAAGCAGCGGTGCGCGATCACCAGGCGCGCTCCGGTTCCATTGTGGTACTGAATAATCGCACCGGCGAGGTGCTGGCGCTGGTTAACCAGCCGTCCTTCAATCCCAATAATCGCAAGCGTCTGCGCACCGATGAGCTGCGCAATCGTGCCGCAATCGACCTGTTCGAGCCCGGCTCTACCATGAAGCCGTTCGTGATTGCGGCAGCGCTGGAAACCGGTCTGTACAGCGCTGAAACCCAGATCCCTACATCACCGGGCACGTTCCGGGTTGGCCGACATACGATCCGTGACATGCATGATTACGGCACTCTCGATATGACCGGCGTTATCCGTAAATCGAGCAATGTGGCAGCCAGTAAAATTGCGCTGGCACTGAAGCCGGAACGCCTCTGGGGTCTGCTGTCCGCTGCCGGTTTCGGCACCGCCACCGCCAGCAGCTTTCCCGGCGAGGCGGATGGCTATCTGGCTGATTTCCATCGCTGGCGCGACATCGAGGTTGCCACGCTGGCATACGGATACGGGCTATCCACTACCAGCCTGCAGCTGGCCCAGGCCTACAGTGTGTTAGCCAACGATGGTTACCGGGTGCCGGTGACGCTGCTGCGTCGTGAAGATTCTGCACGGCAACAAAAAGTATTTGCTCCGCATGTGGCGCGCGCAGTGCGGCGCATGATGGAATCCGTAGTGCTGGAAGGCGGCACCGCGCCGCTGGCAAAAGTGCCTGGATATCGGGTCGCCGGCAAGACCGGCACGGTGCACAAGTCCATCGCCGGTGGTTACGCAGAAGACCGTTATCTATCGATATTCGCTGGGATGGCCCCGGCAAGTGATCCTCACCTGGTGACCGTGGTGGTGATCAACGAACCTCGTGGCGACGATCACTTTGGCGGCAAGGTGGCAGGCCCGGTGTTTTCACATGTGATGTCAGGCGCGCTGCGCCTGCTGAACGTCACGCCCGACGATGTGCCGCTGTTGCAGACACGGAAAGTTGAAGCGGGAGGGCCGGCATGATGACCGCGCCGTCGAGCGGTTCCGGACTGTCCCTGACACACCTGCTGGACGGCCTGGTCGCGGACCCCTCCGCAGTGCCGGATATCGGGGTTCTCGGTCTCGCGACCGATAGCCGTGAAGTGCGGCCGGGTTACCTGTTTCTGGCGAGTCAGGGTTTGCAGGATCATGGCCTGCGGCACGCGGCCGTCGCGCTTGAGAAGGGTGCGGTGGCGGTGTTATGGGAGCCGACCGAAGACGCGGGTGTGATGCAGATCGCCGAGCGACTGACGGTGCCGGCAATTGCGGTTCCGGGGCTTGGCCGGCAACTCGGTTTTATCGCGGATCATTATTATGCCTCGCCTTCCCGGCAACTGCATATGATGGGCGTCACCGGCACTGACGGCAAAACCTCGGTTACACATTTTATCGCGCAGGCGCTGGTGCAGTCCGGCCAGGTCTGCGGCCTGCTGGGGACGCTCGGTTATGGCGTCTACGGTCAGCTGCAGCCGCCGACTCATACCACACCGGATCCACTGCGATTGCAGGAAGAGCTGGCGATTCTGCGCGATCAGGGGGTTGCCCAGGTCGCGATGGAGGTCTCCTCGCACGCCCTGCACCAGCACCGGACCGCCGGCGTTGCCTTCAACACCGCAGTGCTCACGCACCTGAGTCGCGATCATCTCGATTACCACGGCAGTGTCGAGGCCTATGCCGAGGCCAAGCGGCGGCTGTTCATGTCGCCGGATCTCGAGTGTGCAGTACTGAACCTGAACGATGATTTTGGTCGCGAGCTTGCGCAAAGCCTTAAACATCAGTTGCGGGTGATCGCCTATCATGCGCGGCCGGAGCCGCTGCACGAGTTCAATGACTGGCTGGCGCTGCGTGAATTGCGGTATCTGCCCGAGGGTCTGGCGCTGCAGATCGATTCCAGCAACGGCGAGGCGCAGTTCCAGGCCGCGTTACTCGGTGGCTTCAATGCTGAGAATCTGCTGGCTGCACTGGGTGCCCTGCTGGCGTCAGGAATGCCGCTGGATGTCGCGGTCCGGAGTCTGTCCGCGGTGGAAACTGTGCCCGGACGGATGGAACTGTTTGCTCAACCGGGCCTGCCGCGTGTGGTGGTGGATTATGCGCACACGCCGCATGCCCTGGAGTCGGCGTTGCAGGCATTGCGGCCGCACTGTGTCGGCGAACTGATTTGCGTGTTTGGAGCTGGCGGTGATCGGGACACCGGCAAGCGCGCGCCGATGGGCGCTGCCGCTGAACGATATGCCGATCGTGTCTATCTCACCAGCGACAATCCTCGCAGCGAAAATCCCGACGCCATACTTGATCAGATTCTGGCCGGTTTCACTGCGCCGCAACGCGTCCTGCGCATTGCCGATCGCGCACTCGCTATCGAAACTGCAATTCGTGACGCCGTGCCGGACGACCTGGTGCTGGTGGCTGGCAAAGGGCATGAGGATTACCAGCAGGTCGGTACCGAAAAACGCCCGTTCAGTGATCGTGTGCAGGTGCAGCAGGTGCTGCGGAGGCCAGTGTCATGGTGAGCCTGTCGCTGAGTCAGGCCGCACAGGTGCTGGGCGCTCGCCAGCGCGGTGACGACATCAGCTTTCGCGGTGTCAGCACCGATACCCGCACGTTGTCGGAAGGGAATTTGTTCGTGGCCCTGCAGGGGCCGAACTTCGACGGCCATGACTATCTCCAACAGGCGCTGGCGTGCGGCGCGGCGGGCGCTGTCGTGAGCCGGGCGCCTGATCTCGACTTGCCGGCGCTCGAAGTACCCGACACCCGCATTGCGCTGGGACAGCTGGCCGCTTACTGGCGCAGTCGGTTTTCCACACCCTGTATCGCTATCACCGGCAGCAATGGCAAGACCTCGGTGAAAGAAATGCTGGCGTCGATTCTGAGCGGTTGCGGTGAAACGCTGGTGACCCGCGGCAATCTGAATAACGATATTGGTGTACCGCTGACGCTGTTCCGCCTGGGTTCCGAACACCGCTATGCAGTGATCGAAATGGGTGCCAACCATGCCGGTGAAATTGCTTATCTGACCAGTCTGGCGCAACCGCAGGTCGGCGTGGTGAACAACGCCGGGCCCGCGCACCTGGAGGGTTTTGGCGATCTGGCCGGCGTGGCAGAAGCCAAGGGAGAATTATTCTCCAGCATGCACGTGGATTCGGTGTGTGTGATCAACGCTGACGATCAGTTTGCGGCGCGTTGGCGGGAACTTGCCGGTGCGCGCCCGGTCAAGAGTTTTGGCCTTGAAGCACCGGCTGATGTGAGTGCCGACTGGCGTGGTGATATCAACGGCAGCGACATCGAGCTGCGCACACCTGCCGGCACCGCGAATCTGCATCTGCCTCTGCCGGGGCGGCATAACGTGATGAATGCTCTGGCTGCGACCGCTGCAGCGCTGGCGCTGAATGTCCCGCTGCAGGCGATTGTCACCGGCCTCGCCAGCGTGCAGCCGGTGCATGGCCGCTGGGAAGCCTGTCCCGGCATCAATGGCATGCAGCTGATCGATGATACCTATAACGCTAATCCCGGATCCCTGCACGCGGCATTGCAGTTGCTCGCGGGCGCCGGTGCCGAGACCTGGTTGGTGCTCGGTGACATGGGCGAACTCGGTGCCAGCGGCGCAGCGCTGCACCGCGAGGTCGGCGCCGCTGCTGCACAGCTGGGGGTGCGTCGGCTGTTCGCGCTGGGGACGCTGGCGGAACACGCGGCGCAGCAGTTTGGCGCCGGCGCCGAAGTGTGCAGTGATATGAACGATTTGATAAGCCGGCTGCGCGATGCTGCGCAGCCGGATGTAGTCATGCTGGTGAAAGGCTCGCGCAGCATGCGTATGGAACGTGTGATCGAGGCGCTGCGTTACGATGCTGCGGAGGATGTCTAGGTGTTGATGTATCTCGCGGACTACCTGAGCCAGTATCACACCGGGTTCAATGTTTTCCAGTACCTGACTCTGCGGACTATTCTCGGCGTGCTGACCGCGCTGCTGATTTCCTTTGTTGTCGGACCCACCATGATCCGCCGTCTGACTTTTCATCAGATCGGTCAGCAGGTGCGTGCGGACGGACCGGAATCGCACTTCTCGAAAGCCGGCACGCCGACCATGGGCGGCGCGATGATTCTGGTGGCAATCGCAATCTCCACGTTGTTGTGGGCAGATTTGACGAATCGCTATATATGGGTTGTGTTACTGGTCACGCTGGCCTTCGGCGTGATCGGCTGGATCGACGACTATAAAAAACTCGTGAAGGGCAACTGCAAGGGACTGTCCGCGCGCAGTAAATATTTCTGGCAATCATTGGCGGCACTGGCAACTGGTCTGTACCTGTTTTTCTTCGCTCAGTCGCCGGCCGAGACCGAACTGATTGTGCCGTTTTTCAAGGATATCGCCATTCCACTCGGCGGCTGGTATGTAGCGGTCGTCTACCTGGTGGTGGTCGGTTCCAGTAATGCAGTGAATCTGACTGATGGGCTGGATGGGCTGGCAATTTTGCCGACCGTGCTGATCGCCGGTGCGCTGGTGGTGTTCGTGTACGCCGCCGGGCATGTGTATTACGCAACCTACCTCTCTATTCCGCATATCCCGGGTATTGGCGAAGTGGCGATCTTCTGCGGAACGATCGTCGGTGCCGGCCTTGGTTTTCTGTGGTTCAACGCTTACCCGGCGCAGGTATTCATGGGCGATGTCGGTGCGCTGGCGCTAGGAGCGGCACTGGGTATCGTTGCGGTCCTGGCTCGCCAGGAGCTGGTGTTCTTTGTGATGGCCGGCGTGTTTGTCATGGAGACAGTGTCGGTCATTCTGCAGGTTGCTTCATTCAAATTGACGGGGCGGCGAATTTTTCGCATGGCACCGCTGCATCATCATTTCGAGCTGAAAGGCTGGCCGGAACCCCGCGTGATCGTGCGCTTCTGGATCGTGACGCTGATCCTGGTGCTGTTCGGTCTCGCGACATTGAAGATTCGTTGATTGAGAGGTGGCGATGGACGAAAAGAGTCAAATAACTTTGGTCGGCGTGACGTTTGCAGTCATCGCCGTAGTGTTGTTTTTAATCTAACGGACAAGTAATGCTGGCTGCGGCTGACACAATGGAAATGGACTCATCACATGCGATACGCACCCTGATCGTGGGCCTCGGGGCCACCGGTTTGTCCTGTGCGCGCTATCTGGTGCGGCAGGGTGTGGAAGTTGCGGTAACCGATAGCCGCGCGCAGCCGCCTGGCCTTGCAGATATCCAGACAGAGCTGCCGGATGTGGCGCTGTTTCTCGGTGGTTTCGATCCCCAGGCGTTCGCGCGTGCGGAACGTATCGTGGTGAGCCCGGGTGTGGATTTGCGCGAACCGGTGCTGGTAGAGGCGCGCAGCCGCGGCGTCGAAATCATCGGCGATATCGAACTGTTTGCGCGCGCCGCGATTGCACCGGTGATCGCGATCACCGGTTCCAATGGTAAAAGCACGGTAACCACGCTGGTCGGAGCCATGGCCCGGCGTGGTGGTATGGATGTCCGCGTGGGCGGGAATCTCGGAACACCGGCGTTGGCTCTCCTGCAGGATCACGAACCGGATCTGTATGTGCTCGAATTGTCGAGTTTCCAGCTCGACCTGGTGCAGAGTCTGTTCTGCCGTGCTGCGACGGTGCTGAATGTGAGCCCTGACCACCTGGACCGCTACGATTCGCTGGAAGATTATGCACAGTCGAAGCGACAGATTTTCACCCATGCCGAGTTGCAGGTGATCAACCGGGATGATGCAACAGTCACGACCCTGCTCCAGCCTGGTAACGCGGTGGTGAGCTTTGGCCTCAATGCTCCGGACGGAGAGAATTTCGGGGTGCGCGAACTGGATGGACAGCGTTGGGTGGTCAAAGGTGAAGAACGCTGGCTGCCGGTGACGCAGATTCGGATGCCTGGTCTGCATAACCTGGCCAATGCACTGGCAGCACTGGCACTGGGCGAAGCCGCCGGCATCGAGCGTTCGGCCATGCTGCAGACCTTGCGCGAGTTCCAGGGCCTGCCGCATCGCACCCAGTGGGTCGCGCAATGTCACGGTGTCAGCTGGTTTAATGATTCCAAGGCGACCAATGTCGGTGCCGCGCTGGCTGCCGTGAACGGTTTCGAGGGGCCGCTGATTCTGATCGCCGGTGGTCAGGCCAAAGGTGCCGATTTTTCCCAGCTTGCAGACGGACTGGACAGGCGCGTCAAGGCGCTGGTGTTGCTGGGCGAGGCGGCGGCGGAAATCGAGCAGGCGCTGCAGGGGCGCTTCCCCGTGCAGCATGCGCGGAGCATGACCGAAGCAGTGAAACAATGTGCGTCGCTGGCTGACGCCGGGGACACCGTATTGCTGTCGCCGGCCTGTGCCAGTTTCGACATGTTCAATGGCTATGCGCACCGCGGCGAACTGTTCATGCAGGCGGTGCAGGAGTATTGCGCATGAACTTCTCGCTGCTGTTGCCGGATATGCCGGTGCGCCGCGGCGGGCATTGCCCGCAGCTGGATTTCGCGCTGCTGAGTGCGGTTGCAGTGCTGTTTTCGCTGGGCCTGGTCATGGTCACGTCGGCGTCGATGCCGGTTGCCGATCGTCTCGAGCTGGGCACATTTTATTTTGCCGAACGCCAGGGTATTTACCTGTTGATGGGGCTGGCGCTCGGTCTGCTGGTGTTGCGGGTACGCATGGCCTGGTGGGAGCGCGGCAGTCAGCTGTGCATTCTGCTGGCGATACTGTTGCTGGCTCTGGTGCTGGTGCCGGGTATTGGCGTTGAAGTGAACGGAAGTACCCGCTGGATGAACTTCGGTTTCCTGCGCCTGCAGGTGTCGGAGCCGGCCAAGCTGTTGGCGTTGATCTACATGGCAGGCTATCTGGTCAGGCATGGCGAGAGCGTGCGGTATACGCGCATCGGTTTCGCCAAACCACTACTGTTATTGCTGGTGGTCTCGGTACTGTTGTTGATGGAGCCTGATTTCGGGGCGACGGTGGTGTTGATGGCGACAGCGCTGGTGATGATGTTCATAGCCGGCGTGAGTCTGTGGAAGTTCGGCGCACTGATCGCGCTCGCAGGTGCCGGTTTCGCGGCACTGGCCATCTCTTCCCCTTACCGGCTGGAACGCCTCACTACTTTCCTTAATCCCTGGGCGGATCCTTTCAACAGCGGGTTTCAGTTGACCCAGTCGCTGATCGCCATTGGCCGTGGCGAGTGGCTGGGGGTAGGACTCGGCGCCAGTATCCAGAAACTGTTCTATCTGCCGGAGGCACATACCGACTTCCTGTTCGCGGTGCTGGCCGAAGAGCTCGGGTTGCTGGGGATTCTGGTGCTGCTCGGGTTGTATGCATTTCTGGTGTTGCGCGCTTATGTCATTGCCAACGCAGCCGAGCACGATGGCAATCTGTTTTCCGCCTATCTTGCCTACGGTGTCGGCACCTGGCTGGGTTTGCAGGCGTTTATCAATATCGGCGTCAACACCGGCCTGTTGCCGACCAAGGGGCTGACACTGCCGCTGATGAGCTACGGTGGCAGCAGCATGCTGGTCACCTGCGTGGCGATCGCAATGTTATTGCGCATCGATTATGAAACCCGCTGCAGCGTCAACAGTATGCCGGCCTCAGGTACACAGCCGGCCAGGCGACGCAGGAGTGTTGCGTGATGCGCGGGCAGGAACGCAGGCCGATTCTGATCATGGCCGGGGGCACCGGTGGACATGTGTTTCCTGCGCTGGCTGTGGCTGAGCAGTTACAGGCGCAGGGCTGGCCAGTGGTTTGGCTGGGAACGCGTGCCGGTCTGGAGGCGCGCGTGGTGCCGCCGACGGGAATTCCTGTCCACTGGATCAGCGTCAGCGGCCTGCGCGGTAAAGGCGCGCTACGCCTGCTGGTCGCGCCCTTCATGCTCGCGTGGGCGCTGTTGCAGTCAGGCCGGGTGTTGCTGCGCGTGCGTCCGGCCGCGGTGCTGGGAATGGGCGGTTTCACGACCGGACCGGGTGGCGCCATGGCATGGCTGCTACGGCGACCGCTGTTGATCCATGAACAGAACGCAGTGGCCGGGTTGACCAATCGCTGGCTGGCCAAAATTGCCGATCCGGTACTGGAAGGCTTCCCTGGAAGTCTGCCGCACGCCTTGCATACGGGTAATCCGGTTCGTGCCACCATCGCTGGTGCTGACATGAATGAACCCGATCTTTCCTCGCGCCGACCGCGCCTGCTGGTGGTGGGCGGGAGTCTCGGTGCCGCCGCATTCAATGAACAGGTGCCGGAAGCGCTGGCGGTGCTGGACGCCGCCCGGCGTCCCGAAGTCTGGCATCAGACCGGACTCAGGCACATCGACGCTGCGCGCGAAACCTACGCGCGAGCCGGTGTGCAGGTGCGCCTGGACGCGTTCATCGATGACATGGCAGAGGCTTACCAGTGGGCTGACCTTGTGTTATGCCGCGCCGGTGCATTGACCGTGGCGGAACTCGCTGCCGTCGGTGTGGCCTCGATACTGGTTCCGTATCCGTACGCCGTGGACGATCACCAGACCGTGAATGCGCGTTTTCTGGTGGACGCGGGCGCGGCAGTGCTGTTGCCGCAGGCGCAGATGACGCCAGAGAATCTTCGCGAGCATCTGCGGTTGCTGGATCAGCCCGAAAAACTGCGTGAGATGGCGCGCAAGGCACGCGCGCTGGCGATGCCGAATGCCGCGCGCCAGGTGGCGGAACAGTGCGTAGCGGCTACTGGCTGGCAGGAGGCGGCGTGATGGCAGAGTCAAAGTACTCAGTCGCTCAACCGGACAGCATGCGACGCATCCGTTGTGCGCATTTCGTGGGTATCGGCGGCGCGGGTATGGGCGGTATTGCCGAAGTGCTGCTTAATCTGGGTTACGAAATTAGCGGTTCTGATTTGCGCGATAACGCTGTCACGCGGCGTCTTCGCAACATGGGCGCGCGAATCTGGCTGGGCCACGAAGCCGCGCATGTCGCAGACACGGACGTAGTGGTGGTGTCCAGCGCGGTGAATGAGTCGAATCCCGAAGTGATTGCTGCGCGCGAGCGACGCATACCGGTGGTGCCGCGCGCAGAAATGCTTGCGGAGATCATGCGGTTTCGGCAAGGCATCGCAGTCGCGGGTACGCATGGCAAGACCACTACCACCAGCCTGGTGGCGAGTTTGCTCGCGGAAGGCGGACTGGATCCGACCTTTGTTATCGGCGGGCGTCTGAACAGCGCCGACAGTCATGCGCGTCTCGGCAGCGGACGTTACCTGGTCGCGGAAGCGGATGAAAGCGACGCCTCTTTTCTTTACCTGCAGCCGGTGTTGTCGGTGGTCACCAATATCGATGCCGATCATCTGTCGGCATACGAGAACGATTTTCAGCGGCTGCGCCAGACCTTCGTGGAATTTCTGCACCACCTGCCTTTTTATGGGCTGGCGGTGATGTGTCTGGATGATCCCAATGTTCGCGATGTGCTGCCGGAGCTGACCCGTCAGGTGTGTACCTATGGCATCGATTCCGAAGCTGCCGATGTGCGAGCGGTTAATTTGCGCCAGAACGGTTTGCAGATGCATTTCGAAATCCAGCAGGCCGATCACGCCACGCTGGACGTAGTGCTGAACCTGCCCGGACGTCACAACGTGCTGAATGCGCTGGCTGCCGTGGCAGTGGCGCGGGAACTCGGCGTGGACGATGCGGCAATACAGCATGGACTGGAGACATTCGCCGGTATTGACCGGCGCTTCCAACTGTATGGCGAAGTACCGGTCGCTGGTGGTTCCGTGCTGCTGGTTGACGATTACGGCCATCACCCGACTGAAGTGGCGGCCACGCTGGCGGCGGCGCGCAGCGGCTGGCCGGACCGGCGACTGGTGGTGGCCTTCCAGCCGCACCGCTATACCCGCACGCACGATCTGTTCGAGGACTTTACCCGGGTGCTCGCTGAACCGGACGTATTGTTGGTGAGCGAAGTGTATAGCGCCGGAGAAGCACCGATCGCCGGAGCCGATGGCCGCGCGCTCTGTCGCGCGATCCGGATCCGCGGGCGCGTTGATCCGGTGTTTGTCGAAGACATCGAGAACCTGCCGGGCGTGCTGAAAGACCTGCTGCAGCCCGGGGATATTCTGCTGACACTCGGTGCCGGTTCCATCGGCACAGTTGCCGCGCATTTGCCGGAAATACTCAGCAGCACTTTGACAGGAGGTGAAGGGTGAATAGCGCTAAAAAGTTCCGTTTTCACATGGGCTGCGGCGAGCCCTTGTGTTGTCGCTGGTGGGTAGCGCTGACGGCGCGCAATCGGCTGACGAACGTGCGTGGCGCTGAAGGTCCGCGGGTGCCCGGCACTGCCGCACAGACAGTGCGCGGGGACAAGTGCAAATCATGATGGCGGCTGAGTCTATGTCTGAATTGCGCGGTGAATTGCTTTTCAACGAGCCCATGTCGGCACACACCAGCTGGCGTGTGGGTGGTCCGGCCGACCGTTGTTACAAGCCCGCCGACCTGCAGGATCTGCAGGCGTTTTTGGCCAGTCTGCCGATCGATGAGCCGGTGTTGTGGGTGGGACTCGGCAGCAATCTTCTGGTGCGCGATGGCGGTATCCGCGGCACCGTGATCCTGCCATTTTCTGGCCTGGATACGCTCCAACTGCTGGATGAAAATCAGCTGCGCGTCGGCGCCGGCGTCGCCTGCGCCAAAGTCGCGCGTTTCGCCGCGCGCGCCGGATTGACCGGAGCCGAGTTTCTCGCCGGTATTCCCGGCACCATGGGCGGCGCGCTGGCAATGAACGCCGGGGCATTCGGTGGTGAAACCTGGCCGCTGGTGTGCAAGCTGCAGACGCTCGATCACCGGGGCGAATTGCACCGGCGTGCGGCCACTGATTATCAGGTTTCCTATCGCACGGTCATCGGACCGCGCGATGAATGGTTTGTGTCTGTCGACCTGCAGTTGAAGGCGGGCGACGTCGCTGCGGCCCAGGAGCGTATCAAGGGACTGCTGGAGCGGCGCAATGCGACTCAGCCTACCCGCCAGCCGAGTTGCGGCTCGGTTTTCCGCAATCCATCCAATGACTTTTCTGCGCGTCTGATCGAGAGCTGCGGCTTGAAAGGCGAACGTATCGGCAACGCGCAGGTTTCGGAAGTGCACGCCAACTTCATCGTCAACCTTGGGCAGGCGAAGGCAGCCGACATCGAAGCATTGATCCATTACGTACAGCAGCAGGTGCAGGCGCAGCATGGCGTGCGCCTGGAGACTGAAGTTCGCATCGTCGGGGAGTTCGAATGAGCGAACGAATGGAGAAGCCGGAAGCATTCGGAAAGGTCGTGGTGCTGATGGGCGGCCGTTCGGCGGAACGAGAGATTTCGCTGCGCAGCGGTGCAGCCGTGCTGAATGCATTGCAGCAGCGTGGCGTGGATGCACATGCGCTGGACGCCGGCAGCGAAGATTTCATTCAGCAGTTGCTGGCCGGCGGATTCGCACGCGCTTTTAACGCGCTGCACGGTCGCGGCGGTGAGGATGGCGTGGTGCAGGGCCTGCTGGCCAGTGTCGGCATTCCCTGCACCGGCAGCGGTGTGCTTGGTTCTGCGCTGGCCATGGATAAGCTGCGCACCAAGCAGCTGTGGGAGGGTGTGAATCTTCCGACCCCCGCTTTTGTTGCTCTGAGAGGCGATGCCGATCTGCAGGCTGCCGTGCAGCAACTCGGATTCCCGATGATTCTGAAGCCGGTGCACGAGGGTTCGAGCATCGGCATGACCAAGGTGAATTCGGACACTGATCTGTATGCTGCCTGGCAGCTGGCGGGGCAGTACGACCGGGAAGTGCTGGCGGAACGCTGGGTTCGCGGCACGGAGTTTACAGCAGCCATTGTCGGTGACATCGCACTCCCGTTGATACGTCTCGAGACACCGCGTGAATTCTATGACTATGAGGCCAAATACCAGGCTGACAGCACGCGCTATCACTGTCCCTGTGGATTGCCTGCTGAGCAGGAGGCGGGACTTCAGCAGCTGGCGCTGCGCGCTTTCGCTGCACTGGATGGCGCGGGATGGGGGCGGCTGGATTTTTTCCTCGATGAAGCAGGCAATCCCTGGTTGATTGAAGCCAACACAGTCCCTGGAATGACTGACCATAGTCTGGTGCCGATGGCGGCACGTGAATTCGGCTGGGGCATGCCCGAGCTGGTGTGGCGCATCCTTGAGACCAGTGCGGGCGTGAACCACTGATATGAAAGACAAGCGGGCACAGGCGCAACGCGCACAGAAAGTCCGGCAACCGGTAGGCGTGTGGCTGAAGCCGACGCTGGCGGCGTTGACGTTGATCTGCAGTGTCGGCGGGCTGGTGCTGATGATGGACTGGCTGCAGGACCCAGGTCACTGGCCGGTGCACACAGTTCGAGTTGAAGGACAGCTGTTGAATCTGGATCGAGAGGCGTTGCAACAGGAAATCATGCCGCTGGCAGCGAACGGGTTTTTTAACATCGACGTCGGCGTCATACATCAGCGTGTCCAGCAGATGCCCTGGATCGATCAGGTCTGGGTGCGCCGGGTGTGGCCTGATCGGCTGACGGTGAAGGTGCTGGAACAGAAGCCGGTGGCGCGCTGGGGCGATACAGGCTTCCTCAATGCACGCGCAGAATTTTTTGCGCCAGTGCGCCCGGTTGAGTTGCCAGGCCTTCCGCAATTGCGGGGGCCGGAGGGTCACGAAGAGCGGGTCCTGAAGATGTATCAGCGGTTGCTGGCTATGGTGCATCCGCTTCAGCTGGGTATCGATACGCTGCACCTCGATGCGCGGCGTACCTGGCGGGTGCAGCTGAGTAATGGTCTGAAGATTCAGATGGGCAGGAATGATCCGGAGCAGCGAATCGCACGGTTTGTGCGCGTATACCCGGCAATACTGGCGACAGGAAACGGGCAGGTGATAGCAGTGGACCTTCGTTACAGCAACGGATTCACAGTTCGCCGGCAACCAACAGATGAAGCAACCCGGAGCACCGGTTAAGACGTTATGACCAGGAAATCGGAGAAAAACATGATCGTCGGTCTCGACATTGGCACGTCCAAGGTCGTGGCTATCGTGGGAGAAATTTCACCCAGCGGCGAGATCGAAATCATCGGCCTGGGCTCGCATCCATCCAGAGGCCTGAAAAAGGGCGTGGTCGTCAATATCGAATCTACGGTGCATTCGATTCAGCGGGCCGTGGAAGAAGCGGAGTTGATGGCCGGGTGTCAGATCCACTCGGTATATGCCGGTATTGCAGGGAGTCACATTCGCAGCCTGAATTCGCATGGAATCGTCGCCATTCGGGACCGTGAAGTAACGCCCGGCGACGTGGAGCGGGTAATCGATGCGGCGCGCGCGGTAGCCATACCTGCTGACCAGAAGATGCTGCATATCCTGCCGCAGGAATTCGTTATCGATGATCAGGATGGCATCCGCGAACCGGTCGGTATGTGCGGCGTGCGTCTGGAAGCCAAGGTACACATGGTGACCGGTGCAGTCAGTGCCGCCCAGAATATTATCAAGTGTGTGCGGCGCTGTGGTCTCGAGGTCGACGACATCATTCTGGAGCAGCTGGCATCGAGTTATTCGGTGCTGACCGAAGATGAGAAAGATCTTGGTGTCTGTCTGGTTGACATCGGCGGCGGCACGACGGATATCGCAATTTTCACCGAGGGCTCGATTCGTCACACGGCGGTAATACCGATCGCCGGTGATCAGGTGACGAACGATATCGCGGTTGCCTTGCGAACTCCTACCCAGTACGCGGATGAAATAAAAATAAAGTATGCCTGCGCTCTGACACAGCTTGCTGCGAGTGATGAAAGTATCGAAGTGCCGAGTGTCGGCGACCGGCCGTCGCGGCGGCTGGCGCGGCAGACCCTGGCGGAGGTTATCGAGCCACGCTACGAGGAGCTGCTGACGCTGGTGCAGGCGGAACTGCGACGCAGTGGTTTCGAAGACCTGGTGGCGGCGGGCATTGTGCTGACGGGCGGTAGTTCAAAGATAGAGGGGCTCATCGATCTGGCGGAGGAGGTGTTCCATATGCCGGTGCGGCTGGGTGTTCCCCAGAACGTTATCGGGTTAGTGGATGTAGTGCGTAATCCTATTTATGCGACAGGTGTAGGTCTGTTGTTGTTCGGGCACCAGAATCGTGCCCAGCGTCCGTTCGATCCCACCACAGGACGTGGCGCGCGCGGTGTGTGGGAGCGGATGAAAGGTTGGTTCCAGGGAAATTTTTGATCGTTGATCATTGAATTAGAGAGAGAGGAGAAATTGCATGTTTGAATTAATGGACTCATACAGTCAGAACGCGGTCATCAAGGTCATCGGCATCGGTGGTGGTGGCGGTAATGCAGTGCAGCACATGGTAGATGCGCAGATCGAGGGCGTGGAATTCATCTGCGCAAATACTGATGCTCAGGCTTTGCAGAGCATGCACTCGCGCACCACGTTGCAGCTCGGTAACAGTGTGACCAAGGGCCTCGGCGCGGGCGCCAATCCGGATATTGGCCGCCAGGCGGCCATGGAAGATCGTGACCGTATCTGCGAAGTTATCGAAGGTTCGGATATGTTGTTTATCACTGCCGGTATGGGCGGTGGCACCGGTACCGGTGGTGCGCCTGTTGTTGCGCAGGTGGCCAAGGAGCTGGGTATTCTCACTGTTGCGGTAGTTACCAAACCCTTTCCTTTCGAGGGCGCAAAGCGTCTGGCGGTGGCGGAGCGAGGACTTGCGGAGCTGGGTCAGTATGTGGATTCGCTGATCACTATTCCGAATGGCAAGCTGCTGTCAGTGCTGGGCAAGGACATGAGCCTGCTGAGTGCGTTCAAGGCGGCCAATAATGTATTGCAGGGTGCCGTACAGGGTATTGCGGAACTGATTACGCGGCCAGGCCTGATCAACGTCGACTTTGCGGACGTGCGTACCGTGATGTCAGAGATGGGCATGGCGATGATGGGTTCAGGTTCGGCTTCGGGTGAAGATCGTGCACGTGAAGCGGCCGAAGCGGCAGTGCACAGTCCGTTGCTGGAAGACATCGATCTGATGGGCGCACGCGGTATTCTGGTTAATGTCACTGCTGGCATGGATCTGTCGATTGGTGAGTTTGAAGAAGTCGGTAATACCATCAAAGAGTTCGCGTCCAAGGATGCAACGGTGGTAGTCGGAACGGTAATTGATCCGGATATGAAGGACGAACTTCGAGTGACTGTCGTTGCGACCGGTCTCGGCGGACACATCGAACAGGTCGAAGAGAAGCCGGTGCAGCTGGTGCAACGCAAACGGAGCGGCGAAGTGAATTATGCGGAACTGGACCGGCCGGCGGTCATTCGCAAGCAGCGTGCGGCGGGGGATTCCCGGCCAATACCTGCGCCGACCGATGATCTCGATTACCTTGATATCCCGGCATTCTTGCGTCGGCAGGCTGACTGATGACTCCTGCCGCCCGACAGGGCGGCAGCAAGATCAGCATTCTCTGGCATTTGCAGGAAGCGATCAGGCGACGGAACTCCGGCACATTGGCGGAGACGGCGGTGTTGCGGCTGAATAAAGCGGCAACGGCGTTGCTGTGTGGTTGCCGCGGCTGGCATAATTGAATCGATCCGAAAACCAGAAAATGACCCGATCGCCATGAGTCTGAACCATCGAGTTAGGACGCGCAGCAATGGCTGGCATATGCCAGGGCGGGCGCACGGAATCTGCTGACCCAATGATTTGTCAAACAACGTTAAGAAACGTGATCCGTGCCAAAGGCGTCGGGCTGCACAGCGGCGAGCAGGTCAGCCTGACCATGCGACCGGCGCCTGCGAATACCGGCATCCTGTTTCGACGCACCGATCTTGATCCACCGGTCGATATCGCGGCTTCACTCGATAATGTTGGTGATACCCAGCTGTCCACGAGCCTCATCAGCGGGAATGTGCGGATTGCAACGGTGGAGCACCTGCTTTCCGCTTTCTCGGGCCTGGGTATTGATAACGCCATCGTCGAATTGAGTGCGGCAGAGGTGCCTATCATGGATGGAAGTGCAGGGCCATTCGTGTTTCTCATTCAGTCCGCCGGTATCGAAACGCAGCCGGTTGCGAAGCGGTTCTTGCGGATACTGCGCCCCGTGGAGGTTAAGGACGAGGATAAATGGGCTCGTTTTACACCCTTTCAGGGTTTCAAAGTCGGCTTCACTATTGAGTTTAATCATCCCCTGTTTCGGGGAAGCTGCCGTCAATCGGAGATCGATTTCGGCAAAACCTCTTTTGTCCGTGAAATCAGTCGCGCCAGAACTTTTGGATTCATGCGCGATATCGAGAAGCTGCGGGAGCGTAACCTGGCGCTGGGTGGCAGCCTTGATAATGCGGTGGTGCTGGACGATTACCGGGTGGTCAATGAAGATGGTTTGCGCTACGAAAATGAGTTCGTCAAACACAAGGTGCTCGATGCAGTCGGAGATCTCTACCTGCTCGGCTACAGCCTGATCGGCGCATTCACCGGGCACAAATCCGGCCATTCACTGAATAATCGACTACTCTGTGAACTGGTCGCCCAGCAGGATGCCTGGGAAATAGTGACCTTCCAGAACCCGGTCACCGCGCCTCAGTGGCTGATGCGGACGCAGCTTTCATCTGCCTGATAATCCAGCCAAACCTTTAGATATCCCGCGCCTTCGCCGCTAATCGGTACAGCGCTTCCTGAAGCTCAGGGTGCTCAATGTCCTGGGCGGTTCCGGCAAGAAGGTCGCCGCTTTTCATGGAAAGCGTGAATTCCTGCCGCTTTTTTGGTGGTGCTTCAATGGATACTGGTTGAATCCGAACCTGCGTCGATCGCACCAGCCCCGGAAACTGGCACTGCAATTGCTTGATAAGTGCGGGCTCGGCAAACCGGAGGCGCGCGGCCCATGCCGAAGAGTCGGCACAGAGGATCAAGGTTTCATTTTTCAGGTTGAGAACTCTACAATGGACCGCCAGGTTTTCAGGTAATAGTCTCAACACAGCCTGTTCCAGCCGCGACAGCTTCCGGGCCCGTTCGAGTAACGGGATAGCTGCGCCTTTCAGGAGCTGGGCGCAGGTGGTAATTCTGTCATGAGGCACATGTTTCAAACTTTTGAACCGATAATTAAATGATATGAAATTTTTACTCTATACCACGAGCTATGGCAAATCCGGCAGTATTCCGCTGAACCGGCCCACTGTCTGGATACCTGCCTTTGCGGTTTTGTTCGGCATACTGGCAGGCGCGGTAGCCACAGGTTATTACTTCGCTCCGCAGATGGCCACAGTGGCAGCGCCGTCGGAAGCAATAAAACCCGAGTGGCAGCGCGCAGTGCAGGAACAAAAGCAGGAGCTGGAGCAGGCACGAGGGCAGGCGCAGAATCACCTGGATGCGCTGGCGGTGCGACTGGGTCAGATGCAGGCACAGATGCTCCGGGTGGAAGCGCTGGGCCAGCGGCTGACGGAGATGGCGCAACTGGAAAAATCCGAATTCAACTTCGATCAGATACCTGCACAGGGTGGTCCGTCTGATCCGGTCGAGGGCGAACAGCTCGATGCTGCCGACTTTATCAAGGCGTTGGATGATCTGGCGGCTCAACTTGACGATCGTTCGCAGCAGCTGGAACTGCTCGGGCAGATTATCAGCGAGCGCAAGCTGAGCGACGCAGTATCACCAGCCGGCAGGCCCGTTGAAAAAGGCTGGCTGTCGTCTTACTACGGAATGCGTGCCGACCCGTTTAATGGTCGCAGAGCGATGCACAAGGGCGTTGATTTCGCTGGGAAATCTGGCGATGACGTCATTGCAACGGCAGCCGGGCTGGTGACCTGGGCCGGATCCCGGTATGGCTATGGGAATCTGGTGGAAATCAACCACGGAAATGGGTATTCCACCCGCTACGGCCATTGCGACAAAATCCTCGTCAAGCAGGGCGACAAAGTGGAGCCGGGGCATGTCATCGCGCTTATGGGCTCGAGCGGACGCTCGACCGGACCGCATGTCCACTATGAAGTGCTGAAGGCCGGGAAACAGATGAACCCGACCAAGTTTGTCAGTGCCAGTCGTTAGAGCCTCGTTCATAATCCGCAAGAAAAACAATGTCGCCATAAGCGGCAGATAAACTCTGTCGGCACCGCCGTTATGCGGTATCATTTTGTTTTAATCCTCCCGAACCGAATTCGAGCGTTACCTAGATAAATTATGGTTACTTCACTGATTCGCAGGGTCTTCGGTAGCCGAAATGACCGGACCCTCAAGCGCCTTTCCAAAATCGTTAACAAGATCAATGCCCTGGAGCCGGACCTCGAGCCGCTCAGCGATGCCCAGCTACGCGCGAAGACAGACGACTTTCGTAGCCGCTACGCGCAGGGAGAGACACTCGATCAACTGCTTCCCGAAGCTTTTGCGGTAGTGCGCGAAGGTGCGCGGCGGTCGCTCGGAATGCGTCACTTCGATGTCCAGCTGGTCGGCGGTATGGTGCTGCACGAGGGGAAAATCGCCGAGATGCGCACCGGTGAAGGAAAAACCCTGGTAGCAACCCTGTTCTGTTATCTGAATGCGCTGTCGGACGATGGCGTACATGTCGTCACGGTCAATGACTACCTGGCACGGCGCGACGCTGCCTGGATGGGGAAGCTATATGAGTTTCTAGGGCTGTCCACGGGAGTTGTGGTGGCTGGCATGAGCGCCGATGAAAAGAAACAGGCGTACAACGCTGATATCACCTACGGCACTAACAACGAATTCGGGTTTGACTATCTGCGCGACAACATGGCCTTCCGCAAGGAAGACAAGGTTCAGCGGGAACTGAATGCCGCAGTGGTCGACGAAGTCGATTCCATCCTGATCGACGAAGCGCGCACACCACTGATTATTTCCGGTTCCACCGACGATAACACCGATCTGTACCAGGTAATGAACAAGTTGATTCCTGCGCTCGCCAGACAGGAAGAGGAAGAAGGTCCGGGCGATTACAGCGTCGATGAAAAGCAGAAACAGATTCATCTTACGGAGCAGGGCCATCAGCATATCGAGGAACTGCTGGAAAAAGAAGGTCTGTTGCAGCAGGGTCAAAGTCTGTACGACGCAGCTAATTTGCCGCTGATTCATCACCTGAATGCGGCGCTGCGGGCGCATGTGCTGTATCACAAAGACGTTGAATATATCGTTCAGGATAACCAGATCGTTATCGTTGATGAGTTTACCGGTCGCACCATGCCGGGGCGGCGCTGGTCCGAAGGTCTGCACCAGGCAATTGAAGCCAAGGAAGGCGTCAGCATCCAGAACGAGAATCAGACCCTTGCGTCGATCACCTTCCAGAACTATTTCAGACTCTATAACAAGCTGTCGGGCATGACCGGTACCGCAGATACCGAGGCCGCTGAGTTTCAGCAGATTTACGGTCTTGAAGTCGTCGTGATTCCGCCGAACCAGCCAACCATCAGGAAAGATTTCGGCGACCTCGTGTTTCTCACAGTGCCGGAAAAATTCGATGCCGTCATTGAGGATATCCGCGACTGTAGAAAGCGTGGCCAGCCCGTGCTGGTCGGCACCACGTCGATTGAAACATCGGAGTACCTGGCAAAGAAGCTGCGCGAGAACAAGGTTGAACATGAAGTGCTCAACGCCAAGCAGCACGAGCGAGAGGCACATATTATTGCGCAGGCAGGAAGTCCCGGCGCCGTGACCATCGCCACCAATATGGCGGGCCGCGGTACCGATATTGTGCTTGGCGGGAGCCTGGAAGCAGAGCTGGCCGCGCTGGACGATCCTGACGAACACACTGTGGCTCGCCTGACCAAAGAGTGGCAAAAGCGGCATCAGGAGGTTCTGGATGCGGGAGGCCTGCACATTATCGGTACCGAGCGTCATGAGTCCCGGCGCGTTGATAACCAGTTGCGCGGACGTGCCGGGCGCCAGGGTGATCCTGGGTCCAGCAGGTTCTACCTGTCGCTCGAAGACAGCCTGATGCGCATCTTTGCCTCTGAGCGCGTCTCCGGTCTGATGCAGAAACTCGGTATGCAGGAAGGCGAAGCGATCGAGCATCCCTGGGTGAGCAAGGCAATTGAAAATGCGCAGCGCAAGGTGGAAGGGCACAACTTCAATATCCGCAAAACACTGCTCGAGTTTGATGATGTGGCTAACGATCAGCGCAAGGTCATCTATGAACAGCGTAATGAGCTGATGGCCACAGACGATGTCTCCGACACCGTCAAAGCCATCCGTGCGGATATTGTCGACAATGTCATTACCGACTTCATTCCGCCGGGAAGCCTCGAAGAGCAGTGGCGGGTGCCGGAACTGACAGATGCTATTGAAACCGAATTCGCGTGCAAGCTGGATATCCAGAACTGGCTGGACGCAGATGACAACCTGCATGAAGAAACCCTGCGTGAGCGAATTCTTGAGGAAATAGAAAAAGCCTACGACCAGAAAGAGCAGCAGGCAGGTCCCGAAACCATGCGCCATTTTGAAAAGGCGATCATGTTGCAGGTGCTGGACCAGACCTGGAAAGAGCATCTGGCGGCAATGGATTATCTGCGCAAGGGCATTCATCTGCGCGGTTACGCCCAGAAAAATCCCAAGCAGGAGTACAAGCGCGAAGCCTTCGAAATGTTCACCAGCCTTCTGGACAGGGTCAAGCTGGAAGTGGTGAACATTCTTTCCAGGGTTCAGATACGCGCTGAATCCGATGTCGCGGCAGTCGAAGAGCAGCGCCGCAGCAATGCGAAAGTAGAGTACCGGCACGACCAGGTCGATCCGCTACAGAGCGAGCCGGCGCAAGCTGAAGATGAGCATGCCGAACATGCCCAGCCTTTCGTAAGGGATGGCCGAAAAGTCGGTCGCAATGAGCCCTGCCCCTGTGGATCGGGTAAGAAATTTAAGCAATGTCACGGCAAGCTGACTTGATCGGCGTGAGCATGAGCAGTCGCTGGATTCCATTCTTCGCAGGCAAACGATGCCGGTAGCCTGTCCCGATCTACCGGATCTGATGCCCGTGCCAGGCGTGAAGCTTGCCTCGGCTGCAGCAGGGATCCGCTATAAAGGGCGTGATGACCTGTTGCTCGTCGAGCTGGCCGAGGGCAGTCAGTGTGCCGCGGTATTCACTCGCAACGCTTTTTGTGCGGCGCCTGTGATAGTGGCAAGGCAGCACCTTGCCACCTCCACACCGCGCTATCTTTTGATCAACAGTGGGAACGCTAACGCGGGTACTGGAGATCCGGGCGTGGCGGCGGCCAAAGACAGTTGTGGATTGCTCGCACAAAGAGCCGGCTGCGCAATGGAACAGGTGCTGCCATTTTCAACGGGCGTTATCGGCGAGCCTCTGCCGGTCGAGCGGATCGAGGCGGTGCTGGATAAAGCGATCATCGGCTTGTCTGAAGATGCCTGGGCGACTGCAGCACGGACCATTATGACGACCGACACTGTTCCGAAAGGAGTTTCACGGGTAGTAGACCTGGCCGGGCAGCAGATCGTCATAACCGGAATCGCCAAAGGCTCAGGTATGATCAGGCCTGATATGGCGACCATGCTCGCTTATATCGCCACTGACGCGAACATCGATCCGCGGTCTTTACAGGCTTGTCTCGATGAGGCGGTAGAGCAGTCGTTTAATCGCATTACCGTCGACGGCGACACTTCGACCAATGACGCATGCGTACTCATGGCCTCCGGTGTTGCGCAAATGCCGATGTTGTCGGTAGGCCAGCCGGCTTTCAAGTCATTCAGTGCTGCGGTGAGCGATATTTGCCGGCAGCTTGCCCAGTTGATTGTGCGCGACGCCGAAGGGGCAACCAAATTCGTGACGGTTCAGATCGAAGACGGAGTCGATAGCGAGGAATGTCTGCGCGTCGCCTATACGATTGCACATTCCCCGCTGGTGAAAACTGCACTGTTCGCAAGCGATCCGAACTGGGGACGCATTCTCGCCGCCATTGGCCGAGCCGGTATAAAAGATCTGGATACGCGTTCTGTGGATATTGCACTCGACGATGTCTGGATCGTGCGCGGGGGCGGTCGCGACCCTGACTACCGGGAAGAAGCGGGGCAACGGGTGATGAGCCAGGAAGAAATCCTGATTCGGGTCCGGTTGGGCCGGGGCAAGGCATGTGAAACTGTATGGACCTGCGATTTATCTCACGAATACGTCAAGATCAATGCGGAGTATCGCAGCTAGTTTTCTGATGGCGCTGTGGCTGCTGACGGCATGTGATCGGCAGCCTGATCAAGAGGCGGCGTCGATATCGTTGCCAGCGGATGCGTCCTGTGATGTGGCGCCCGGATGTAGTGTCGCTATAAACGATTTTTCAGTCGATTTTCTGATCGGGCCGGAGCCGCGCGCGCTGCGGTCTTTTGCTGTGCGAGCCCGTATTCCTGATGATGCATCCATCACAGCCATTGCTGTCGAATTCGTGATGGTTGATATGCAAATGGGGATGAACCGTTATCGGCTGGTGCCGCAGAGCAATCGCACCTGGAGAGCGGATGTGACGCTTCCGGTCTGTGTGTCAGGTCGCTCTGACTGGATAGCGCAATTCGAATTGTTGTCTCACGAGGGCCGAACGCGTGTGGATATTCCGTTCAGCCTGGAAAGGTAGCCATGTCGCGGTTCAGTGCGGATCCTCTTCTGGAGGTTCCTGATCGGGAATCCGGTGGCGTTCTTCAAACCATTCACCAAGATCGATCAATTTGCAGCGTTCGCAGCAGAATGGGCGCCAGGGATTATCCGGACTCCACACCACCGGCTTCCGACAGGTCGGGCAATTGACGATTTTTTCCGGGTGCTCATTACCGTTCATTCGATAACTTCCTGATCAGCCGTCGCTGGACCCTCAAAGCGCACAACAGCCCAGCTCGAACGCAATGTCACAGGTAGCCTGCCTGGTATGACCATCTACCTTGGCTGATTCCATAAACCGCACCGTAAAGCGATGACGACCGCCACTGATCTCAGCATAGTATGGAACAGCCCGGTCCACGGCGACCCGCACCAGCTGACAGGGATGACTGGGATCCAGTGTTTTCTGGAAAAAGCCGTTTTGTGCGGTCACTGCCTTGAGCGTGGCGCTCTGACGTATCAGCTTCAGTATTAACTGAATGGCTTCGGCAATCGCTTCGAAGCGACCGAGCCAGCTGGCCAGATCCCGCGTCCGTTCCTGTGCCGGTTGCTGCAACCAGAAGTGGTAGGCGGGCAGATCAAAGTCGCAGGTCCCGCCGGGGATTGCCGAGCGCTGCTGAATGCTGGAGAGAAATTCGTGCTTCTTGAGATCGGCACCGACTGGCCCACTTGTTTTATGAAGTTTGGCGGAGACGGTTTCGAGATCGGAAAGAATGCTTTGCAGGTGGGCCTGATCGATACCCTGGTTCGCTTTGAGGCGCGCCAGGATCGCGGCACTGCGCTCAAGTTCCTTCAACACTTCGGTCTTCAGGTCCGTACGCCCGAAAATACTCAGTATATCCAGCATTCCAGCCAGGGTGCTGCGGCTATCCCACTGACTCGACTGGTGCAAATGGTGTGTGGCCTGAGCGAACAGGAACTCGAGGCGCAAAAACGTCCGTATGCGCTCGTTCAGTGGCTGTTCATAAATAATCGTCTGGTTCACCGGGACGCCGCAAGCTCTCTAAAGCGGGCTATTGTCCAACAGGAGCCTGGTGGGCGCAATGTCGACTAACAGCGACAGTGTCGGTGATGGCGCTGATACGCGCTAGCTGGGTGGATCGTCCTTCTTTTCTCCCGGGCCGGCCAGTGCCAGGTACAGGAGGTGAAGATCATTTACCTGTGATTGCAGCGCTCCCAAACTGCCCTCGTTGACGATGACGTCATCAGCTGCCGCGAGACGCTGCTGCCGTTCTACCTGGGTAGCCAGTATTGCAGCGATTTCATGATCCGACAGGCCGTCACGCACAGCCACGCGCTGGTACTGAAGCTCCGGGGGTGTGTCGACGACCAGAACGCGGTCTACTGGATAATCGCCACCGGTCTCCAGCAGTAGCGGAATGACCAGCAGGCAGTATCGCGCATCCAGCTGATCCGCCTGGGCGACCGCGGATTCTCTTATACGCGGATGAAGAATCGCTTCCAGTTGTTCGCGTTTTCCGCTATCCGCAAAAATGCGTTTGCGCAGCGCGGCTCGATCGAGGTGACCGCCAGGGTCGAGTATATCGGCGCCGAACAGGGCGACGATTTCCTCCAAGGCCGGTGCGCCCGGCTCGACCAGTTTGCGCGCAATGATATCGGTGTCGATTATCGGGGCGCCGAGTTCCGCGAAACGGCGCGCAACTTCGCTCTTGCCACTGCCGATTCCACCGGTTAACGCGATGCGCAATCGACAGCCCATGTCAGCCGGCTACACCCGTCCAGCGTAAGTAGCCGTCGGAAATCGGTTTTCCCCATAGCAGGACGATCCATCCTGCGATAGCAAGGTACGGGCCGAATGGCATCGGTTGATGCCGGTCCCTGCCTTGCAGCGCGATCATGGTGCCGCCGAGTATTGCGCCTACTGCCGAGGAAAGCAGGACAATCATCGGTAAGGCTTGCCAGCCCAGCCAGGCGCCCAGCAATGCCAGGAGCTTGAAGTCGCCAAAGCCCATGCCTTCCTTGCCAGTGAGCAGCTTGAATACCTGATATACCAGCCATAGAGACAGGTAGCCGGCGACTGCGCCTATGAGAGCCGCCCGAGTGTCTGCGAATACCGGAAACAGGCTGAGGACGAGCCCCAGCCAGAGAAAGGGCAAGGTAATGGAGTCCGGCAGCAGCTGATGGTCGATGTCAATGGCACTCAGTGTTATCAATGCCCAGGTCAGAAGCAACGCAGCGCCGGCCTGCCAGCCAAAACCGAAATGCCAGGCGACCACCGCAGACAGCACTGCAGTCAGCAGTTCGATAGCAGGATAACGCACCGAGATCGGGTGGCGGCATGACGAGCATTTGCCACGCAACCAGAGGTAACTCACTACCGGGATATTTTCGTAAAATCGGATTCGATGTTCACATTCCGGGCATCGCGACGCGGGAGTTGCCAGCGACAGGCGCGGTATGTCGGGGACAGTATCGCTCGTCTGTTCGCAACATTGCTCCCGCCAGTCACGCTCCATCATGATGGGAAGGCGGTGAATGACGACGTTGAGAAAGCTGCCCACCATCAGACCGACGACGAAAATCGTGCCGATAAAGACCGTCGGACTGTGTTCCAGTAAGGAAAGAAATTCCATTGAAGAAGAGTTTACCCCACGGCACTCCTGCCGTGGGGTTTTATCCTTTTGCTAGACGACTGCACCCATCTTGAAGATTGGGAGGTACATGGCCACAACCAGACCACCCACCAGAACACCCAGTACCGCCATGATCAGCGGTTCCAGAAGGCTCGTCAGGCCGTCGACTGCATCATCCACTTCCTGTTCGTAGAAGTCGGCAACCTTCGCCAGCATCGCGTCGAGCGAACCCGATTCCTCGCCGATGGCCACCATCTGGACAACCATGTTTGGAAACAATCCGGTTTGAGTCATAGCCAGTTGCAGTTGCTGGCCCGTAGCGACACTGTCCCGCATCTGCAGTATGCCATCGCTGTAGAGCGCGTTGCCCGCCGCTCCCGCCACCGATTCCATGGCTTCCACCAGAGGTACGCCGGCGGCGAACATCGTAGACATGGTGCGGGCATAGCGGGCGATAACTGCCTTGGTCAGGATTTCACCAACGATCGGGATTTTCAGGCTGATTCTGTCCAGAAAGTGGTTGAACTTGGGCGAGCGCTTTTTACCCTCGATGAAACCGTAAACGCCGGCACCGATCGCGAGCAGAACCATCCACCAGTTCGATTGCAGCCACTCGGACAGATTGATGACCATCTGCGTGAATGCGGGCAGATCCGCACCAAAACCGGCAAACAGATCCTGGAACTGGGGCACCACGAAAATCAGCAGGATTGACGTTACAATGAGCGCCACCACGATAACGGCCGTCGGATAAAAAAGTGCCTTTTTGATCTTCGCTTTAAGTGCTTCTGTCTTTTCCTTGTAGGTGGCTATCTTGTCCAGCAGCGTTTCGAGAATGCCGGCCTGTTCACCGGCATGAACCAGGTTGCATACGAGTTCATCAAAATGTAGTGGCTGCTTCCTGAACGAGTCCGCCAGTGTCGTCCCGGATTCGACTTCGCCCTTGACGCTCAGGATGAGTTCCTGCATGCCAGGGTTATCATGCCCGCGACCGATGATTTCAAAAGACTGAACCAGCGGCACGCCGGCTGACATCATCGTGGCGAGCTGGCGCGCAAATACAGCGATGTCCTTGGGCACAATTTTTTTTGATTTTCCGGCCGAGAAGAGCGCCGACTTTTTCCGCACCTTGAGCGGGCTGATGCCCTGACGGCGCAGATCGGCTTTGACCATGGCGGGATTGGCTGCGCGGCTCTCGCCCTTGACCCTGGAGCCCTTCCTGTCAGTGCCTTCCCAGATGAAAACGCCGTTTTTAATTGCTGCTTGAGCCATGGTTTAGTCCTTGGTCACTCGATTGATTTCTTCAAGACTGGTAACCCCGTCACGCACCTTCTTGAGCCCGGATTCACGCAGATCCGCTATGCCTTCTTTTCTGGATTGATCGGCTACCTGTATTGCATTGCCGTTGTCCATGATGATGCGCCCGATCGCTTCGGATACCGGCATAACCTGATAGATGCCGACCCGACCTTTGTAACCATCCGCGCACTGATCGCAGCCAACCGGCCCAAACAGCGTCACCTTGTCCAGATCTTCTTCCTTGATGCCCTCTTCCAGCAATGCCGCTTTTGGAATATCTACCGGCTTCTTGCAGTTGTTGCACAGGCGCCGTGCCAGCCGCTGCGCAATGATCAGGTTGACAGATGACGCAATGTTGTAAGGGGGCACACCCATATTCGCGAGGCGGGTCAGCGTCTGCGGCGCATCATTCGTATGCAGGGTAGACATGACCATATGCCCCGTCTGAGCAGCTTTAACGGCGATTTCGGCTGTTTCGAGATCTCGAATTTCACCAACCATGATGATATCCGGATCCTGGCGGAGGAAGGCGCGCAGCGCTGAAGCGAAGGTCAGGCCGGCCTTGGGATTCATGTTGCACTGGTTTATGCCGGCAAGGTTGATTTCGACCGGGTCTTCGCATGTTGAAATATTGCGATCTGCGGTATTCAGGATGTTCAGACCGGTGTAGAGCGATACCGTTTTACCTGAGCCGGTGGGTCCGGTCACCAGAATCATTCCATACGGCTTGTTCAGATTTTCGAGGTAAAGCTGTTTCTGCTCTTCTTCATACCCGAGTGCATCTATACCCAACTGGGCGCTGGTTGGATCGAGGATACGTAGTACGACTTTCTCACCGAACAGCGTTGGACATGAGTTGACACGAAAATCGATAGCACGTTTTTTGGAAATCGCCATCTTTATGCGCCCGTCCTGCGGCACCCGGCGCTCGGCGATATCCATTCTGCTCATAACCTTGATGCGGGAAACCAGGCGTGTGGCCATGGCGACAGGCGGCGAAGCGACTTCCAGCAGAACGCCGTCCTGCCGGAAGCGGATACGGAATGTTTTCTCATAGGGCTCGATGTGGATGTCAGAAGCCCCTTTGTTTATCGCGTCAAGAAGCACCTTGTTGACGAATCGAACAACCGGCGTGTCGTCGATGTCCGCGTCCATCTTGTCATCGGCGCGCTCGTCCTCATCCCCGCCACTGATCTCCAGGTTGTCGAGATCGTCGTCCAGCAGGTCACCCATGCTACTGGTGTTATTGTCCAGTGCGCGTTCGATCGACAGGGTCAGTTTATCTTCTTCAACCAGAATGGTTTCGGTGCTGATGCCGGTATGAAACTTGATCTCATCCAGCGCCTGCAGATTGGTGGGATCTGATAGCGCGACGAACAGCCGATTACCGCGTTTGAACAGTGGCAGCGCATGATGCTGACGGATCAGTTTTTCATCGACCAGTGAAATCGGGGCCGCATCGAAATCCATCGCGCTGATGTCGAACAGAGGCACGCCGAATTCCTGGCACGCCGAATAGGCGATGGAGGCGCTGTCGAGCAATTTATTTTCTACGAGATAAGTGACAAAGGGAGTACGCTTCTTCAGCGCCTTTTCCTGGATTTCCACTGCCAGTTCCTGGGCAATCAGGCCATCGACGACCAGCCGTTTGGCCAGACCGCCGAGGTGAGCAATTGGATTTGAAGTCACCATGTCCGAAAAATATCCTTATTAAATCGATACTTCCGTGATCTACAGCACAATTTTTTACCGTGTATCCGGACAGTGTTACAAAGAGAAAATCTGATCACTACGGTGCAACAACACCTTGGGTTTCCACGGACTAGTGTCGTCAAATCCGCCAGAAACTTTATGTCCGATGAGGTGTGGCTTGTGCTCGCCCTGCCGCCAATGAGCGGCCGCAGCTTAGCATGGGGAGCTGTTGGACTCTGTCAGCTATGGCTCACAGCTTCTGCTACTGTTTACAATGTTTTTGGCTGTTTAAGTGATTAACGTATCCGGCGGCGGGCTGAATCTCCGATTAAACATCTCGCACCGCTGACAATCTGCCCGAAACTTCTGGCGACCGGACTCAGGCATTCAATCACCCAGTTCTGAAAATAGTAGTCGCCCCGGAACAGTAATGGCGTGTTGCGTATTGACGCCTCGGCAAAATACACCAGGTTCCGGGGCAGTATTTTCGCAAACTCGAACCAGGTGACCTTTTTGTCGAAAGTATCCCAATCGTCCAGGCCGTTGGCATAGGCTGATTTCAGGAACCAAAGCATCGTTAATTTATGGGCGTTAACAAGATGATAGATCTGTAATTCGGGGTCAAAGCCGATAGACATGCCGCTTTTCCGCATGCGCACCTGGAGCAGTACTTCTTCCCCGTAAGAGATGCTTTCCCCTGACATGCCAATTTCGGGAGAAAACCCGCCTAGGGATTCTAACACCGCTTTTTTTACGATCATGACACCTCCCGAGAGGTATCCGGATGTCAATGTGCCGATGTCGTCTCGCTCTAATGGTTTGGAGCCATACGAATCTTTGTACCACTTCGGCTTTCCGTACTTGTACCACGGGTGGTAAATTCCGCCAAAACAGTCGAAGTCGTAGTGCTGAATGACGTGCATGATTCGTTCGGCATAATTCCTGAACGCCTTAGCATCGTCATCGATATAACAGATCCAGGGGCTATTCGCTTCGCGAGCGCCGCTGTTTCTTGCGTGACTCAATCCTTGCCTGGCTTCGTGAATATAGCGGAAATTCCTGTTTCGTTCAGTGAACGACGAGCAGACAACTTCGGTATCATCGTGCGAGTTATTGTCGACGATTATTACTTCAAACAGAGCCGGGTCCGCCGTTTGTTCAGTCAGACTCGTCAGGCACTCCGCCAGAAGTCCGGCGCGATTGTAGGTGCAGACTACAATGGATATGGCAGGGTCAACTTGCGGCATGATCGAACGCACATCTGAGAAAGAGTTTTAGAGTCGCGATTGGTGACGCCATGAGGTGCCCCGAAAATGGCGATTCTCTCCAGGTTTTCCACGCTCCCGAACCACCTGTAGATGTATAGCATGCGCGGTAGAGGCGTGAGGCAAGTTCACGACTGAATTCAGGCTCGGGGAATATGCCTGTCCTGCAGTTCGCGGAGAGTAGCGTTCTTAGCCAGTCATCCACCCGCCTCAGTAGTTCGGGATTGTTACCGAGACGCCAGGTGCTGATCGCACGATGAAGGCTTAAACTCTCTGGCGTTACTGAAACGCCAAGACTCTTCAGCAGTCGCTCGCGTACACGATCAGCGGCTTCCTGTTGCGCCTCCAGATGCAGGCTCCCGATCTGCTTCTCATGTATTCGGTAGTGCAATAATACTTCAGGATAGTTTGCCAGTTGCATATGTTCTGAGCAGCGCACCCAGAAGTCATAATCCTCCGCCCGCAAATGGCGAGTGTCATAGCGTAGCTGATGGCGTGCTATCTCGCTCATGCGGATGATCGCGGATGGGTGCGGTATACACGATTCGAACAGGAGCCGGCAGCGAATTTCCCGGTCTTCACAGGGAAAAGACCATGTCCGGACGGAGGCGCCTATGGTTTTAATAAACGAGCCGCATATTCCGATTTCCGGATGGCCATTCATAAAATCTACTAGATTTTCGAGGCGCGTGGAAACGCATATATCATCGTAATCCATCCGGACCAGGTAAACGCCTTGTGCTGCCTGAATGCCCCGGTTCAGCGATTCTTCAATGCCTTCGTTTCGGGTGTTGTGCAGCAGGCGAATTCTCTGGTCTGCAAAGGACTCGATGATCTCAACGCTCCGATCGCTGGATCCATCGTTGATTATCAGTAATTCGAAATCAGGAAAAGTCTGTCCGAGAACACTGTTGATCGCCTCACGAATGTATTCCTCGCCATCATGCACTGGCATCAATACAGTAACTACGGGGCGTGAATCTGGGCTAGGGACCATGCCTTACAGCCGCGTCCAGTCAGCAGGAATAAGGTCGGATGTATCTCTATCCGGTGAATTGAACCATTGTTTTGGTGCAATCACCTGGCGCTCCGGGTGAGAATTGAGCCACGCTGCCCACCAGCTGAATGAGCTGTTGGCGATTATATGGTGCCGGCAAAGACTCATCAGACGCATATCTTCGTGCGCATGATCTAAGCCATTATGGCTAATGTATGTGTGAGGGTGATCAGGCGAAAGATGCACGCGCGCCCAATCCGGCTCGTCGGAAAAAATGTAAAAATGCGCGTCAGGTATCTGTTTGTTCATCAATCCCATCGCGGTTGTGTAGTAATCCATGCTGCAGTTGCCATGATGTGCACAGGTCTTCGGATCATTTATGTAATCGCCGCAACGCAAGTGGACGGAAATAGAATTATGCGCACTGATGCGGGATGCTAGTTCCACGTTAGACCCGGCGGGCGAATCCCGGAATCCAAACTCGCGTCGAATGATCGCTTCGATCTCGTTGAAGTATCGAGGGCTCTGCCAGTAGCCCTCGATGCGGACATTGCCTCGACAGCGGAGTAATTCGGGATCGAACCCGAATCCGGATTCCTTTATCATGATCGGTGCTGTCCCAAGCCATTTGCGAAGCTTGGCCCGTATTGCAAATCCCGACAGCTCCAATCGCGTGGCGACACTGTCGTCAGCTATGCAAAAATGTCCTAGCGCATAATCTCGTGAGCCATAGCGGAGGAGCGGGCGCAGATCCAGTTTCAGCTGCTGGTTTGTGCGATATGCCAGGCAGCGCCCGGCCGCGTACTGAAACATCTGATTTCCCATGCCACCGTTTAATGAACTGATAATCAATTCAGCACGATCCAGTATTACAGCAGCCTGATTAAAACAATCATGTTTGCGATCTTTTCCTGGCCAACACATGATATCCGTAGCAAAGCAGATCATCAGAGCCGGAATCACCCATGCTGCAGCGTTTCAGAAGGTTTAGAAGAACCTTCATGGCAAAGCGCTCGATCATCGTCGGCCTGGAGCGGGCATAGCGCTCTGAAATCGAGGGAATGCGGCGTATCTCCTGTGCCAGGAATTCAAAGTAGTTTCCATTGCTCACCAGTTCCTGAATCGTGAAATCATTAGAGCCAAGCACGTTCTGGTAATAGTAGCGACTAAATCCAGAAGAGAAATGAAACGGCGCGAAATGTGTGAGACTGCAAAACGGAGCCGTGAGAATGAGGCTGCCTCCAGGACGTAAAAGGCGTGAGAATTCGCGAATCGCTGCATTGGGATCCGGCAGATGCTCCAGTACTTCAGTGCACAGTACTGCATCAAACGAAAGATCGGGTTCGGGAATGCTGCTGATATCGCAGATGATATCCAGCCCCTGTTGATCCCAGGAACCTGTCTGCAGACCCACTCCGTCGCCACGTCCGTCATAACTGGCAAAATCCTGCGCAACATAGTTCAGATGCGCGCAGGCGCTGCGGTATCGACGTTCACCCGCGCCAGCGTCCAGAATTCTATGGCCTGCCGGAATATTCGACAGTGTGTTAAGTACCCACTCGTGGCGGCTGCTTTCGTTTTTTGTTCCAACATCGCTCACCGTATTGCAGCGCTAATATTGAAGTCAGCCGGAACAAAAGTTCCGATCTTGTCGCGATGGTTTTTCAGGAAGGGTATCAGGTAACGCTCTGTAACTTCGAGATCGGATAACTCAAAAAACAGTACATGGTCATTGGAAAAAATTGTCTCCGTGGCTATGGAGATGTCGACAGACAGTGAATAGTTCCCTGGCGGGAGGTGGTGGTTTTTCAGCGCGATGTCCAGAACATTTGCCTCGCCCTGCGGCAGCGTCAGGGTGCAGCGTGTTGTTACCAGGCGTGCGCCAACTGTGTTCCATATGCCGAGCACAAAGGTAACCTGATCCACGACCGTGTTACACGAAATGCCGAGAGAGAAGTGCAGTGGCCTGTTGAACCCGGCTGCAAGCTTCTCATGGCAGAAAGTAATATTGTTTAAGAAGAGTCGGTCCGAGCGTGTTTTTAGATCGGTGGACTGGCTTGACAATTTTCTGTCGCTGAAATACGCAGCGACAACGTCCGTGGTGTTGCCCGTCTCAGCCAGTGCCCCGTTGACCAGAAGTATAGCGCGATTGGTCATTTTCTGGATCAGTCCCATGTTGTGACTCACGAAAATAATCGTCCGGCCCTGCTTTCCGACTTCGTCCATTTTACCCTGGCATTTACTCTGGAACTGCTGATCACCTACGGCAAGTACTTCATCCAGTATCAGGATGTCTGAATCCAGGTTGGCTGCGATCGCAAATGCCAGGCGCACATACATGCCCGAAGAAAACCGTTTGACTGGCGTATCGAGGAACTTCTCGATTTCAGCGAGTTCAACGATCTCGTCGAAGCGCCTGCGTATTTCTTCACGCTTCATGCCGAGTATTGCGCCGTTCAGAAAGATATTTTCCCGACCGGTAAGTTCCGGATGAAAGCCGGTGCCTACTTCCAGAAGACTGGCGACTCTTCCGCGAATACGGACCTGGCCCTCAGTGGGTTCGGTGATGCGGCTGAGCACCTTGAGCAGAGTGGATTTTCCCGCGCCGTTACGGCCGATGATTCCTATGCGTTCGCCGGGCTCAATCGCAAGATCGATGTCTTTCAGTGCCCAGAATTCCTCTATTCCTGAAGAAGGCAATTGTTCTTCTTTCCGGTGGACCAGTTTATCAACGGCGCGATGCAGGCCGCGCATTATTTCGTCACGCAGTGAAAGGTAGCGATCCTGTTGCTGATGAGATATCAGATATTTCTTGCCTAGACCTTCTATTTGTATTGCACTATTCATGCTTTCAGATTACATCCGCGAAGGAGCGTTCAGTGTTAATGAAATAGCGAACGCCGATAAGGAACAGCGCCAGTCCCAGTCCAATGGAAAGCGCAAAGCCGGGCCAGTAAATAGTCGTATCGCCGCCCAGAATAGCCCAGCGGAACCCGTCGATGACGCCAACCATTGGGTTGATCGAGTAGAGCAGGCGCCATTGATCAGGGATCACGGCGCTGCTGAAGCCGACGGGCGAAACGTACAGTCCGAGTTGTACGATAAAGGGAACGATGTGGCGAAAATCGCGGTATTTGACGTTTAATGCAGAAATCAGAAAACCTATACCCATCGATGTGACGGCTGCCAGGATCAGCAGCAGCGGTAACAGCGCGAATTTCCAGGTGGGATAGAAACCATACCAGGCCATCAGCATCAACAGTAAGACGAAGGCGATCAGAAAATCGACCAGACTCACGACCATGCTTGTGGTGGGAAGGATAATGCGCGGGAAATAAATTTTTGACACCATCGCGGCGTTGCTGATCAGGGCGTTACTGCTCTCCGATACGGTATTGCTGAAGAATTGCCAGGGTAGCATTGCAGCAAAAACCAGTATCGGGTACGGGACGCCGCCATCGGGCAATTTGGCAATCTTCCCGAATATCACCACGAAAATCGCCATGGTCAGGACCGGGCGCAGAACGCTCCATGAGATGCCCAGGATGGTTTGCTTGTAACGCACCAGAACATCCCGCCAGGCGAGGAGCAGGAATAGTTCCCGAAACTCCCACAGCTCGCGAATGACGCCCTGTATCGGTTTGCCGCGCCGGATGAGTAATTCACGATCAGACATGGGGTGCCATCTGCTTATGGGAATACTCCATCATGATTTAATCGGCCTCCCCCGCGTCGCGGTTCGATTGTTGATCGCGCGCGGTAAAACGGTGATCCTGATCGGCACCCCGGTAGTGCAGCGCAGATATCTGCTCCGACAGGATACCGATCAGGAATACCAGTATCGATGTGGTAAACATCAGCGCCGACATATTGGTGAAGCTGTGATAGAGATAGTACGTGTAGGAGTAATACACCAGTCCGACCATGAACGATATCAGGCTGATGGGCAGAAAGAAGCGCATGGGAGAGAACAGCGCGCCGATCTTGATAATGATGAGCAGAAACCGGGTTCCGTCGCGAACCATCCGTATTTTGCTTTTGCCCGCTCTTTGCTCGGCGCGAATCGGGACGTAGGCCACGGGCAGTCCGGAGCGAAAGAATGCCATGGTACTGGTGGTTGGATAGGAAAAGCCGTTGGGCAACAGGTAAAGGAATTTTCTGAAATGTCGGGCCCGTGCCGCCCGAAAACCGGAAGTCAGGTCCTGGATGTTATACCCGGTCATGATCGACGCCAGACCATTATAAATGTTATTCGCCAGGCGCCGTCCGATGGACGCGTGGGTGTCGCTTTGACGTGCGCCAACGACCATGTCATAGCCTTCCGCGAATTTGTCCAGCAGTCCCTGAATATCTCCCGGGCGGTGCTGACCATCTGCATCCATAAACACCAGAACATCGCCAGCCGCTGCGCGGCTGCCTGATTTGATCGCGGCACCATTCCCCATGCTGTAGGGGTGATGGATCACTTTCACGCCGTGGTGCTGGCAGATCGCTGCTGTGTCGTCTGTGGATCCGTCGTCAATGACAATGATCTCGAATTCGGGGTGCAGTTCCTTGATGCGCGGCAGCAGTGCGGGAAGGCTGAGGCCCTCGTTTTTTGCCGGAATGATAATGCTGACTTTTTGTTGCTCCATGAACTTTCAACGTCGTGTGGCCGGGTTTAGCGGACTATAACGGTAGCGGACTCCGGTTGGTAGCGATGCGACCGGGTTATTGCCCGGAGGCGTCCAGTTCGCGCAGCAGCGATTCGATGTACGGGTTCATGGTCTGTTTTTCGCGCCAGTCGATACGCGGATGTTGCTGCGCCGACAGCAGAAACTGACGACCGCTTTCCGGTTGCCCCTGGCGAGCATAGAGTACCGCAACATCGAGAGCCGTTGCGAGCCGCGGGCGCGCCTCGAAGGCCGCCGCCAGCGTCTCGGTCGCCGCCGGCAGATCCCCGCTTCCTGAGTGAACCTGTGATTTCATGGTCAGGATCAGGCCGCGCTGCCCGGACAGATATGCATTGCTCTGCGCGGCGTCCAGAAGGGCCAGCAACTCCGGTGCTGAAAGAGTCGGGCAGTCTCCGCCGGATTGCACATTGACCAGCCGGCTCAGGAACAGCACAAGTTCATTCTTCTCGGTGTGCTGGCCAGCGATGCGCTGCACGGCATTGCTGATGGCGGGTCCCGGTTCATCGAGGAAACAATGCGCCTCCAGCGCGCCGATGAGCGGAACTGCGCTGTCAGGCCAGCGTTCGGCAGCACCAGCATATACCTCGACGGTCTGGCTGGCATAGCCACGCTTTATCAGCGCGTCGGCGTAAAGATAGGTGAGTCGGCGGGAGTCGGGATGGGAAAGCGACCAGGCGGTCGCCTGCAGGAACGGATTGCCCCAGAGCCGGGCTTCCTGGTGAGTGATTATGGCGATCAGGCACAGATAGGCGGAAAAGCCGACCACAACAAGGGACCTGATCGGGCTTGTTTCCAGTTGGCGTAGCGCGCGAGCGGCATAATAAGCCAGCGCGAAGGCCGGTCCGAACAGGGCAAGATAGTTGCGATGTTCAAAATACAGTTCCAGCGGGATGACGCTGGATTCCAGCAGGTGAGCGGCGAAGAACCACAGGATGGCAAATGCCAGTACCGGTTCTCTGCGGCGCAATATAATTCCGCCGGTTATCAGTCCGGCAATACCCGCTACTGCGAACACAGTGCTGAGAGGATCGAAAAGCCCGCGCGATAAACGGAAATCGTCGAATAACAGACCAAAGGCGCCGGGCGTCGGCAGCAGGATTTTTCCGAGGTAGTCGAAAAGGATGCGAGCTTCGGTGAACAATCGTTCCGCGAAAGTGAAATCGCGCAGCGCATACTGGGCACTGAAGCTCTGAAATTGCATCGCCAGGTAACCCAGCAGCAGCAGGGTGGGTAGCACGAGGAACAGACTGCTCCAGACCCGCCAGGCAGCCGGCCGCTGCACCTGATTGAGCAGCGTGAATTCGATGACCAGAACCAGCAGCGGCATCAGCGCCGCATTTTCCTTGCTGAGGACGCCCAGGCCAAGGCCAGTAATAATCCCGAGGGTCATGAAGCTGTAGGCACGGCGGACATTATTTTGTAATGCCGACTCGCGCCCTAGCAGATACAGGCGCAGACCCAGCAACATAAACAGCGCGGACAGTTCAGTCATGCGTTGCACGACGTACAGCACAGTGGAAACCTGCAGTGGATGCAGCACCCAGAGCGTCGCCGTAGCCAGAGGGATCCAGGTTGCGGCGCGTGTATCCGGCTGCAGACGGAGCAGCGCCCGCACTACCGTAAAGACAAGCCAGCCGTTGAAAAGGTGGATCAGGATATTGACGATCTTGAATCCGGCGGGATTTCCGGGCCAGTCGCTGTATTGAGCGGCAAAGGACGCCAGGCTCAGGGGACGACCTAGGGTACTGGATAGGCCATTGAGCACATAAGCCAGTGTGCTGTCCAGCCCCGGCGTCTGGGTGAGTGTGGCGAGTCCCTGGAGATTGTTGTAGTCATCGAAGAGGAAGCCGCCGCTGATGCCGGCGGAGAACAGCCAGAATGCGCCGGCCAGGACGGCCAGGAGCAGCAGGTATTCGGTTTGTCGACTGGTCAGTGACATGGTCATAAAAAAACAGCTACCGCGAACGGTAGCTGTTTAGCGTCTATCCGTTAAGGTCGGAGTTGGACTTTAGCGGCAAGCAGCCGGCAGATATTTTTCGTCTATTGTGCCTTTTTGGCAGGTCCACCTGTTTCCGTTAGCAGTAGTAAGTTGCACTGACTGACCCTGAATTAGTGAGGAGACGTCGGTAGTTCTCATGGTCGCAGTGACCAGGAAACCAAGCCCACCCGCCGCGCCTGTCATGCTCTGAACATACTTGCCGTCCTGCTGCGTAACCACCTCGTTAAACGAGGCGCCGGTCGGCCAGGAACCCTTGTCTGCAAAGTATTCGGAGACCGGAGTCTTGGCGCCACTCATCAGCGTGACAGCCTCAGTCGCCTGTGAGCGGGCAATGTAATCGCTATAGGCCGGAATCGCGATAGCAGCCAGAATGCCGATGATCGCAACCACGATCATCAGTTCGATAAGTGTAAAACCCTGTTGCATTTTTTTCATGAGTCAATCCTCTAGAACGTTAACGTATTGTCAAATAGCGTTGTGGAGCAGAAGTCTCGCGGTACCGCTGGATCGCATTCCCTGCGATGGTCACGGACCGTTCAACCTGGCTGCCCCTGTCATAGCAGCTAGCGTGCCAGATCCCGAACGCCTGAACGGTGAATGTGGCGGCGCGTCGTCCCGGTTCTTTAAAATTCTTGCAGAACAACTGGATGCCGTGCGAAAGCGCGGTCAGAAGCGGATTTTCATGGGGGAACCTCCGTGTTAAAAGCCGGTCGATCGTCCGTGATCGATGGCGTCAGTGTGACCTGATGTGTAGCCCGGGTGACCCCTGGCGTCACTTCTGCCTATTCGAGCCCCAGTTTTTTCAGCCGGTAGCGCATGGCGCGAAACGTGATCCCGAGCAGTCTGGCGGCGGCGGTCTTGTTGTTGTCGGTCTGCTCCAGCGCCTGGAGGATCGCCTGTCGCTCGACCTTCTCCAGATAATCTTCCAGTTGCACGCCTTCCGGCGGCACCGAGTCGCTGTCGCTGTCCGGTGCGGCGCTGGCATCAGGCATAGGCAGTTGCAGGTCTTCGGGCGTGACCTGCTCGCCATCGCACAGGGTCAGGGCCCGTTCCAGGATATTCTCCAGCTCCCTGACGTTGCCCGGGAAGCTATAGCGCTGCAGCGTCTCGAGGGTATCCGGACGCAGTATCGGGTGTGCTTCCTGGTGAGATTCCGCCAGTCTGTTCAGAATGTGCTCCGCCAGCTGTGGAATATCTTCGCGGCGCTGGCGCAGGCTCGGCACCTTGAGTTCGATGACATTGATGCGGTAATAGAGGTCCTGGCGAAAGTCGCCGCGCTCGACCAGGCGGGCAAGATCCTTGTGGGTGGCGGACAGGATGCGTACATCGACGCTGATCTCTTTCTGTTCGCCCACCGGCCGCACGGCTTTTTCCTGGATGGCGCGCAGCAGCTTGACCTGCATGTGCAGGGGCAGTTCGGCAACCTCGTCCAGGAACAGTGTGCCGCCGTCGGCAGCCTGGAACAGACCTTCCTTGTCACTGATGGCGCCGGTGAAGCTGCCCTTCCGGTGCCCGAAAAACTCGCTCTCCATCAGTTCACCGGGGATAGCGCCGCAGTTGACCGGAACGAAGGGCCGGTCGTTGCGCGGCCCCCGGGAATGGATCAGGTTGGCAACCAGTTCCTTGCCGGTGCCGGATTCGCCACTGATATATACGGGTGCCTGGCTGCGCGCCAGCTTGGCTATGGTATGGCGGATGGTCTGCATGACCGCGGAATCACCCAGCAGCGTATCGCGGCTGCGGCGGTCGCGGTGCGTGGAATCGCCCAGTCTGATAGCGCCACTGACCAGGTTGCGCAAGGCCTGCAGGTCCACCGGTTTGGACACAAAATCGAAGGCCCCGGCTTTCAGGGCCTGCACGGCGGTTTCCATGTTGCCGTGCGCGGTGATGACGGCTACCGGCGTCTCGACGTGATTCGCCTGGATCATTTCCACCAGTTCCAGTCCGTTGCCGTCGGGAAGCCGCATGTCGGTCAGGCACAGGTCGAACTTCTGTTCCTTCAACAGCGCGCGCGCTTCACTCAGGGTCGCTGCCGAGCGGGTAGCGATATTCATGCGCCCCAGCGTCAATTCCAGCAGCTCGCGGATATCGGGTTCGTCGTCGACGATCAGTGCCAGGGGTGTGGTCATGCGCGTACTAAAGCATAAATATCGGTAGGGAGGCAAAAGCGATCTTTATACATTGGGTTCTACCGCGAACTGCATCCGGAAACAGCTGCCGCCTCCCGAAACCGGGTGATAGGTCAGGCTGGCGCGATTGATCTCGCAGAGCTCACGCGCGATGTACAGCCCGAGACCGGTGCCCGATCCAGCGGTCGTAAAAAACGGCTCGAACATCTGCTCGGCGACTGCCGGTTCGATACCCGGCCCGTTATCTGTGACATCCAGTCGCACGATGCCGGCATCGCTGCGGCGCGCCTGCAGGATGACCATTCCCGCCTCACCGGCGTGCCGGAACGCGTTTTGACACAGGTTGGTGAGCAGTTGGTGCAGGTGCCCGGCATCCACCTCGATGCTGATGTCGTCGGGTTCCACATCGATGGATAGCCGTTCTGCAGCCAGACGCTCGCTTTCCACCAGTTCGTCACGGAACTGTCGGAGCCACTGAGCCAGCTCGAGCGCCTGGGGCTGGCTCGCCGATCGGCGGGACAACTGCAGTACGTTCTCGATGACGCTGTTGAGGCGGCGCGTGTGATTGCCAATGATCTCGGTCAGGCGTCGATCGCCGGGATTCAGCTGTTCCGATTCCGCGAGCAATTGTGCGGCATGGCTGATGGCGCCCAGCGGGTTGCGAATCTCGTGCGCGATGCTCGCAGTCAGTCGTCCCAGCGACGCCAGTTTCAGTTGCTGGCTTTGGCGGGCGAGGCGGGCACTGTCTTCCAGGAAGATAAGCGCGCCGCTGCCGTGTGCGGTCGCGACCCGGCTGATGCGCGGCAGCAACGCAGTGCCGGTGACCGGTGACTGAATCGGCTCGGGCTGCCATGTGCTATCGCGCTGCCAGAGTTCCAGCTGCCGGGCCAGTTCCGGTAGCACCTGTTCGAGACGGGCATCATTTCTTGAGTCCAGTTTCAGCAGCTGCCGGGCGGTATCGTTCGCCAGACGCACCCGATGATCCGCGTCAACGACCAGCACGCCGGACTGGAGCTGCTGGATCACGTACTGGTTCAGCTGCTGGAGATTGGCCAGATCGATACCGCGCTGGCGGGCCAGCGATTCGCTTTCGCGGACCCGCAGGACCAGCACCTGGGCCAGCGCCGCGGTTGCGAACAGTACCGCACCCATCAGGCCGGCACGGGTAATGGTGCCGGCCCCGGCGCTGGTTTCCGACAGGTTTGCCAGACCGGTCTCGAACAATATCGCCAGTGTCGCCACGGCGGCAAACAGATAGGCCAGGCGACCCGGCAACACCAGCGCACCGGTGGCGACAGCGATGACCAGCAATGCGGTGAAAGCGCTGGTGACACCACCGGTGGCATGCATCAGCAGCGCAATGGCCCCGATATCAGCAAGAATCTGCAGCAATGCCTGAACTTCATAGCTCGGCCAGTGCATGCGCGTGGCAAAGCCAACGATCAGGCTGAACGCCAGATAGCTGAGCAGCGTGGTACTGAATAACCCGGGAAGGGCGGCGTTGAAAGGGTCGTGTTCGCGCAGTGTGAAAAACAGGACGCTCAGCAGACCGGCCAGGATCACGCGATAAAAGGTGAGGACGCGCAGCGGTTGCCAGGCTTTGTCGGGCGGCATCCTGCCCCGGGATACGGTCGCGGCAGCGGTCATTCAGTTAGCGGTCTTGGTCCCGGTGTTTGTCGCTGCAGTAATAGCGTTCACCCTTCTGGAGGGCTTGCTGGCGCGGGGTGTACACGCCACAGTGCTCGCAGCGCACCATGTCGTCGACCTGTTTATCGGGCTTCTTCGCGATCGAAGAACCTTTCGCCAGGCGTATGAGAATCCACACCACCAGTGCGATGCCGAGGATGAAAACGAGAACGCGCATGCCGAACATGCGGCGCATTATAGCGCATCGGCCGGAGGCCGGCGTAGCGGTCTGTCATTGGGTCGATTTCTTGTCGCTTTGGCACAAGGCTTTACTCTGACCCCGATTATTCTGGAGAATAGGTTCTTTATTACGGAGCGGACGCGCCATGCACCTGCACGAATACCAGGCCAAACAACTGTTTTCTGAATACGGGATTCCGGTTCCGGCGGCACGCATGATCGAATCGGTGCAGGATGCCGCGGCGGCTGCACAAGCGCTCGGCGGTTCGCGCTGGGTGGTAAAGGCCCAGGTTCATGCCGGCGGGCGCGGCAAGGCCGGCGGCGTGCAATTGGTCGACAGTGTCGAGGCGGTCGAGCAGGTGGCGGCGCGTCTGCTGGGCTCCCGTCTGGCGACCCGGCAGACCGGCAGCCCCGGCTTGCCGGTCGAGCGCCTGCTGATCGAGCCAAGCGTCGAGATTGAGCGCGAGCTGTACCTGAGTCTGGTCGTCGACCGTGGCCGCGAACGCATCATGATCATGGCGTCCGCTTCCGGCGGTATGGACATCGAGGAAGTGGCGGCGCGCGATCCGCAGGCTATTTTACTGGAAGCCGTGCACCCGGCGGTGGGCCTGCAGGGTTACCAGTGCCGCAACCTCGCGTTCGGCCTGGGGCTGGGTGGTGATCAGATCAAGGCATTCAGTCGCCTGCTCGCGGGTCTCTACCGCCTGTTCGAACAGAAAGACGCCAGCCTGGTGGAAATCAATCCGCTGGTGGTTACTGGCGCCGGCGATCTGCTGGCACTGGATGCCAAACTCGACGTGGACGGCAACGCCCTGTATCGCCACCCGGATATTGGTGCCCTGCGCGACCCTGAGCAGGAGGATGAAAAGGAACGCCGTGCCAGCGAACATGATCTGAATTACATCACCCTGGGCGGCGACATCGCCTGTATGGTGAATGGTGCCGGGCTGGCGATGGCGACCATGGATCTGATTAAACTGCACGGTGGCGAGCCGGCGAATTTCCTCGACGTTGGCGGTGGCGCCACTGCCGATCGGGTTGCTGAAGCTTTCAAACTGATTCTGTCGGATAACAAGGTGCGCGCCATCCTGGTGAACATTTTCGGTGGCATCGTCCGTTGCGATCTCATTGCCGAAGGTATTATCCAGGCCGTGCAGGAAGTGCACGTGACACTGCCGGTAGTCGTGCGTCTCGAGGGAACCAACGTCGACAAAGGCAAGGCGCTTCTGGCGGCTTCCGGTTTAAGTATTATCACCGCGGACGGCTTGACTGATGCCGCACAGAAAGTCGTGCAGGCTGCGCGGGAGGCCGGGGTATGAGCATTCTTGTCGATAAAAACACGCGGGTCATCTGCCAGGGGTTCACGGGCAAGCAGGGAACCTTTCATTCGGAACAGGCGATCGCTTACGGCACGCAACTGGTCGGCGGCGTCACGCCCGGAAAAGGTGGCCAGCAGCACCTCGATCGCCCGGTGTTCAATACCGTGCATGATGCCGTCCGGGAGACCGGTGCCGACGCCACTATGATCTATGTGCCGGCGGCATTTGCTGCCGACGCGGTGCTGGAAGCCGCTGACGCCGGCATCCGGGTGATCGTGTGTATCACCGAGGGCATCCCGGTTCTGGATATGCTGAAGGTAAAGGCGGCACTGGCCGGCAGTGATGCCGTGCTTATCGGGCCGAATTGTCCCGGTGTCATTACGCCGGGGGAATGCAAGATCGGCATCATGCCCGGTGCGATTCATCAACCCGGCAGGATCGGCATCGTGTCGCGCTCCGGAACCCTGACCTATGAGGCCGTGCACCAGACGACACTGGCCGGCCTGGGCCAGAGCACCTGCGTCGGCATCGGTGGCGATCCCATTCATGGCCTGGAGTTCATCGACTGTCTGCAGCGCTTTGAAGCCGATCCAGCCACTCAGGGCATTATCATGGTTGGTGAAATCGGCGGCAGTGCGGAAGAGGCGGCGGCGGAGTACATTCAGCAGCACGTGAGCAAACCGGTGGTCGCTTATATTGCCGGTGTCACGGCCCCGCCAGGAAAGTGCATGGGTCACGCCGGCGCCATTATCAGTGGGGGCAAAGGTACGGCAGACGTCAAGTTCGCCGCCCTCGAGCAGGCGGGCGTGGCGGTAGTGCGCTCCCCGGCTGACATGGGCATGCGCATGCGGGACCTGCTGAAGCCTTCATGATCAGGGCAGATATGACCGGGCATCCGGAACAGCCGGACTTGCGGCTGGTCATGGCGCAGGTGAATCTGATGGTTGGCGATGTGACCGCCAATACCGCCCTGGTGATTGAATCCGCACGCCGCGCCCGCGATGAATTCGGCGCCGATCTGATCGTATTTCCCGAGCTGACGCTCGCCGGTTATCCGCCGGAAGACCTGTTGCTGCGACCGGGCTTTCAGGAGATGGTGGACGAAGCACTGCTATGGATACGCCGCGAAGTTCGTGATATCCACGTGCTGGTCGGTCATCCGGAACAGACCGCCGATGGCCGATTCAATGCCGCCTCGCTGCTTTATGACGGAGAGGTGCTGGCGCGTTGCCGCAAACGCAATCTGCCGAATTACAGCGTGTTCGACGAGAAGCGCTATTTTGTGCATGGCGACGGGTATCGCGTCGCCGAGGTCCGCGGTGTTCCGGTCGGTATCACGATATGTGAAGACATCTGGACGCCGGAACCGGCACAGGCGGCGGCGCAGGAGGGCGCCAGGCTGCTGGTCAATCTGAATGCGTCGCCCTTTCACCGTGGCAAGAGCGGCGAGCGTGAGGCGGCGGTTGCGGATCGTGCGCGAGAAACCGGTTGTCCTGTCGTTTACGTAAATCTGGTCGGCGGCCAGGATGAGCTGGTATTCGATGGGGAATCCTTTGCCCTGGATCAGCAGGGCAGGACTATGGTGCGTGCGCCAACCTGTTGCGATGGTCTGTACCCGGTCGATTTCGAAATCTCTGCGGGCGCGTTACGCGTGCTGCCGGGTCTGGTAGCGCCGCGGCTGGATGCGGACGCGAGCATCTATCAGGCATTGGTTACCGGCACCCGTGATTACATTGAAAAGAACGCATTCGAAGGTGTTGTGATCGGACTGTCCGGGGGCGTGGATTCGGCGCTGACACTGGCCATTGCCGTGGACGCCATCGGTGCGCAGCGTGTCGAGGCAGTGATGATGCCGTCGCGTTACACCGCGGACATCAGCCTGAAGGATGCCCGTGCCGAGGCCGAGGCGCTGGGCGTGCGCTATCGGGAGATCCCGATCGAACCGGTATTCAATGCATTCCTGACTGCGCTGGAGCCGGAGTTCCAGGGCACCCGGCCGGATACAACCGAAGAGAATATCCAGGCCCGCTGCCGTGGCGTGATCCTCATGGCACTGTCCAACAAGCAGGGGCGCATGCTGCTCACCACAGGCAACAAGAGCGAGATGTCAGTCGGCTATGCCACCCTGTACGGTGACATGGCCGGCGGCTTTGCGCCGATCAAGGACGTGCCGAAACTGCTGGTCTATCGGCTTGCGGCGTTCCGCAACACCGTGGCTGCGGTCATTCCTCAACGGGTGCTGGACAGGGCGCCATCGGCGGAGCTGGCACCGGATCAGACCGACCAGGATTCGTTGCCCCCGTACGCTATCCTGGACCCGATCCTGGAAGGCTATATCGAACAGGATCTCAGTATCGAGGAACTGGTCAAACGGGGTTTTGACGACAGTGTCGTTCGACGCATCGCAACTCTGGTGGACCGCAATGAGTACAAACGCCGTCAGGCACCGCCTGGCGTGCGTATCAGTCAGCGTGCGTTCGGGCGGGACCGCCGGTATCCGATTACATCCGGATTCCTGTCGGCGCAGCTGCAGCGTGGCAGGCCCATTTAGTATTCGATTCTTGTGCACGCTTTTAGTATCGTTAGCGATCCATACCGGAACCAGCAGAGGAACCACCAATGAAGAAAGTCGAGGCCGTCATCAAGCCATTCAAACTGGACGATGTGCGGGAGGCTCTGTCGGAAATCGGCATCACCGGTATGACCGCCATTGAAGTAAAGGGCTTCGGTCGGCAGAAAGGCCACACCGAATTGTATCGTGGCGCCGAGTACGTGGTGGATTTTCTGCCGAAGGTCAAACTCGATATCGTGGTCAAGGACGAAGACGTGGAACGCGTCGTCGAGACCATTACCACTGCGGCGCGTACCGGTAAGATCGGAGACGGAAAAATTTTCGTGACACCGGTAGAGAGGGTGGTGCGCATCCGCACCGGGGAAACCGACAACGACGCGGTTTAGGCTGCCCACTGGCGGGCAGCGTTTCTATAGATCTGGTGCGTCCACCGGCTGCTGCGGTGTTTCGATCGCCGGAGTCCGGTTCTGGTCGAGCACCCGCTGCACATCATTTGCAAGGTCATTGAGCCCCATTTCGGCGTACGCGTCCATCAACAGGCGCAATGCATCGCGGACCGCCGGAGCGCGCTGGTAATTTTCTACTACGTATCTGGCCCGGTTCGCGGCCGCGACGTGGGCGCCACGTTCCATGTAGTATCTGGCGACATTGATTTCATACAGCGCCAGCTGGTTATGCAGGTATACCAGCCGCTGTCTGGCATCTTCCGTATACCGGCTGTCGGGAAACAGCTTGACCAGCTGGGTGAAGTCATTGAAGGCGTCGCGCAACGCGCGGGTGTCCCGTTCCGAGGGTTCGCGCGGCGTCAGCCGATCGATGATGCTGGCGCCGCGGTTATAGTTGGCAAGACCTTTCAGGTAATAAGCATAGTCCTGGCGAGGATTGCCGGGATTATTACGAATGAAACGATCAGCGGCAGCGATGGCGGAGTCGGGTTCATCAAATTTGTAATAGGCATAGGCAATTTCCAGTTGCGCCTGCTGCGCATATTTGCCGAACGGATAGCGCGCCTCCAACTTTTCGAAGGTGTTGATGGCGGTCTGGTAGTCTCCTGAATTGAGCGCTGACTTCGCGCGGGTATAGAGCTCCTTGGCCGACAGATTGGCCAACTCGTCCTCCGGCGATGTCGCGCAGGCAGGGATGAATAAAATTGCCAATAAAGGTATAAGACGTAACCAGCGCATGAACTGTGCTATCCAGAATCAGTGACAGAACTGGAATTGTAAAGCCGCTTGACCGGCGTTGGCCACCTTATTTCCATGCATGAAACCATACATTTAAGCGGACAGGTGCCGGAGACGCTGGCAGGGCGCCGTCTCGACCAGGCATTGGCGGAGCTTTTTCCGGAGTATTCACGCAGCCGTCTCCAGCAATGGATACGGTCGGGCAGTGTGTTGCTCGACGACCGGTCGGTGACCTCGAAGCAGCGCGTCAGCGGTGGCGAGAATATTGAAATTCATGCCCGGCTGGAGGCCCAGGGTGAAGTGCTTGCACAGGACATACCGCTGCAGGTCTGTTTCGAGGATGAGCATCTGCTGGTGTTGAACAAGCCAGCGGGGCTGGTGGTGCATCCCGCTGCCGGCAATGCCAATGGAACCCTGCAAAACGCGCTGCTGCACTACGACCCGGAACTGGCGGCGGTGCCGCGTGCCGGGATCGTGCACCGGCTGGACAAGGAAACCAGCGGCCTGATGGTGGTGGCGCGTACGCTGATCGCCCATAACAGTCTGGTCGCACAGTTGCAGGCGCGCAGCATGGGTCGCGAATACCTGGCGCTGACCCAGGGCGTGCTGACGGCAGGCGGGACCGTGGATGCGCCGATCGGTCGACACCCGCGCGATCGCCTGCGCATGGCCGTGGTGACTTCCGGCAAACCGGCGGTGACCCATTACCGTGTCCTGGAGCGCTTTGCCGCCCATACTCTGACGCAGGTACGTCTGGAAACCGGGCGGACTCATCAGATTCGGGTGCATATGGCGCACATTCATTATCCATTGGTGGGCGACCCTGTGTACGGTGGGCGCCACAGGACACCACGCGGCGCCTCTCCGGCCCTGCGCGACGTCCTGCAGAATTTTCAGCGTCAGGCGCTGCACGCGGTTAGGCTCCAGCTGGAGCACCCGGTGACTGCGGAGCCGCTCAGCTGGGAGGCTGATATTTCTAGTGACTTCAATGAGTTGTTGAATATCCTGAGAACCGGAGCATGATGCATCCTGACTGGCCGGCACCCGCCGGGGTGAAGGCGGTCACGACCACTCGCGCTGAGGGTGGCGCAAGTTGCGGCGCTTATGCCGACTTTAATCTGGCTCTGCATGTGGGCGATGTCGCGGATGCGGTGCAGCAAAATCGCCGGCGACTGCGGCAGCTGCTGGAGCTGCCGGCCGAGCCGGCATGGCTGGATCAGGTCCATGGCCAGGAGGTAATCGACGCGGCTGGTGTTGCGAGCGCGCCGGCAGCGGATGCCAGCTTCAGTTTCGGGTCCGGCGCAGTCTGCGCGGTGCTTACGGCCGATTGCCTGCCGGTGCTCTTTTGCGATCGATCTGCAACACGGGTTGCAGCTGCGCACGCCGGTTGGCGTGGGCTGGCCGGCGGAGTGCTGGAGCGAACGGTTGCGGCGCTGCAGTGTGCGCCCGGCGAGCTGCTGGCGTGGCTGGGTCCGGCCATCGGTCCTCGTCATTTTGAAGTGGGCGAGGAGGTGCGCGAGGCTTTTGTCAGTGCGCATCGCGAAGCGGCGCCGGCATTCGAGCGCCAGCCGGCCGGTAACTATCTGGCCGATTTGTACCAGTTGGCGAAAATACGTCTGCAGGCTGCGGGTGTCGAATCTATCTACGGTGGCGGTTTCTGTACCTACGCAGAACCGGAACGCTGGTACTCCTATCGTCGCGAGCATACCACCGGGCGGATGGCTTCTCTGATCTGGCTCTCCTGACGCCGCGCCGCGGTTTCCGTATACTCCACGATTTATTTGCCCGGGCGGGCTGTGCATGACCTTATTCACCTGGATCCTGTTGTTCTGTCTGCTGGGCGGCGTGCTCAGTGTGATGGCGGCCGCGATTTTTTTGCTGCTGCCCGTGCCGGTTCGCAACAGGCTGCTGCCACACACGGTAAGTTTCGCCATCGGTGCGCTGCTGGGTGCTGCGCTTCTGGGGTTGCTTCCGCATGCCCTGGAGAGCGCCGGAAGCGAGCGTTTGCACGCTGTCAGCGGTGCGCTGATGCTCGGGTTGTTCGGATTTTTTCTGCTGGAAAAACTGGTGCTATGGCGGCACTGTCATCACCGCGACTGTGAAATTCATACTCCTGACGATCATAGCCATGCACCCCAGGCGGCCGGCGCTCTGATTCTGATAGGGGACAGCCTGCATAATTTTATCGATGGGGTGCTGATAGGCGCCGCATTTCTGACTGATATTCATCTCGGCATCGTGACCAGCCTGGCTGTCGCCGCGCATGAAATTCCTCAGGAAGTGGGCGATTTTGCCATTCTGCTGCATAGCGGTTTCAGCGTGCGCCGGGCTTTTCTGTTCAACCTGCTGGCCAGCCTGGCGACAGTGATAGGCGGCGTGCTGGCTTACTTCATGCTGAAAGATCTGCAGCCGGCGCTACCTTATATACTGGCCGTCGCAGCTTCGAGCTTTATCTATATAGCCGTTGCCGATCTGATTCCCGGGCTTCACAAGCGCACCGAATTCAGTGCCACGCTCAAGCAGGTCGCCTTGATCACAGCCGGGGTGCTGTTGATCTATATCGCGCATTCGACGCTGCACTAGCCGGCGAACATTCGCCGCACTACATCAGGAGGTACAAATGTCGAACTGGTTTATGTTGACACTGGTCGGCAGGGACCGACCCGGCATTGTCGCCGGTGTGACTTCGGCATTGTTCGAGTCGGGCTGCCATCTCGGCGAAACATCGATGCTGCGGCTCGGAGACAATTTCACCATTATGATGATGGTCCGCAATTGTGGTGATGAAGCCGCATTGCGCAGAACCCTGCAGCCGGTTCTTGAAGAACTGCACCTGGTGCTGCATGTTGATGCCATCGATGCAGTGTTGCATCGGCGCCCGGTTCCGGACGTCTGCATTATCGTTCACGGCGCTGACCGGGCCGGCATTGTCTCCGCGGTTACCAGCAAGGCGGCGGCGGCCGGTCTCAATATCGTCGATCTCGATTCGATAGTGGGCGGGAGCGAAACAGCCCCGATTTATGTTCTGCAGATCGACGGTGTGGCGATGCAGGGTACCGAGGCCATACAGGCGGCCCTCGAGCCGTTGCAGGCGGAAGGTGTGAAGATAGACGTGCGGCCCATCGAAACCTTTGTCGGGTGACGCATGCCGGTATTGCAGATTCTCACCTATCCGGATGACCGACTGCGCCAGGTGTCGACACCGGTGCTGGAATTTGACGAGGCGCTGGAGCGCCGCATCGACGACCTGGAAGACACGCGATTGTCCGGACCGGGAGCGGTAGGCATTGCCGCGCCACAACTGGGCTGGTTCGAGCGGGTGATCATTGTCGATGTATCGGGACGCAAGCAGACTTCCAGCCATGGCCATTTGATCCTCGTAAATCCGGAAATTACCGAGTGGGAAGGTTTTGCGATGGGTCGCGAGGGCTGCCTGTCGGTACCGGACTACACGGGCAATGTGGTGCGTGCCGAACGCATCCATCTGCAGGCGCTTGGTTCCCAGGGGCAGCCACTGGTCTTCGACATGGAAGGCTTCGAGGCGCGTGCGGTTCAGCACGAGCTGGATCATCTTGACGGTCTGGTGTTCCTGGACCGGCTGGTGAGCCGACGTCAGGACCTGTTTGCGCGCAAGTCATACAGGTAGCCCGCTACATCGTCCACAGCTGCATTCACCGCAGATTCAGTCCCGCTACTTGAAATTACCCGTCTCACGACCCATATTTTCGCCAGATAACGTATTTTTCGGGAGTTTCTATCATGAGGATGGACAAGCTGACGTCCAAGTTCCAGATGGCGCTGGCTGATGCGCAGAGTCTGGCGCTCGGCCGCGACCACAATTATATCGAACCGGTTCATGTCATGGTCGCATTGCTGGACCAGGAGGGCGGATCGGTACGCCACCTGTTGACCCAGGCCAGTGTGAACACCAATCTGCTGCGTTCGCAGCTTGCCGAGGCGCTCGACCGGCTTCCCTCGGTGGAAGGCACCGGCGGCGACGTACACGTATCCACAGACCTCAACCGACTGCTGAACCAGACGGACAAGCTGGCGCAGAAACGCAGTGACCAGTACATCTCGTCAGAGCTGTTCATCCTCGCCGCTGTGGAAGACAAGGGCGAACTGGGCGAACAGCTGCGCAAGGCCGGCGCTACCAAAGGCCTGATCGAGCAGGCCATAGACAATATGCGCGGTGGCCAGAAAGTGGATGATCCGAATGCCGAGGACCAGCGGCAGGCGCTGGAAAAATACACTATTGATCTGACCGAGCGCGCCGAACAGGGCAAGCTCGATCCGGTGATCGGTCGTGATGATGAGATTCGTCGCACTGTGCAGGTGTTGCAGCGACGCACCAAGAATAATCCGGTATTGATTGGTGAGCCCGGCGTCGGCAAGACGGCGATTGTGGAAGGTTTGGCGCAGCGCATAATCAATGGCGAAGTTCCGGAAGGACTGAAACACAAGCGGCTGCTCAGCCTGGACCTCGGTGCCCTGATTGCGGGCGCCAAATTCCGCGGTGAATTCGAGGAGCGGCTGAAGGCGGTGTTAAACGATCTGGCCAAGCAGGAAGGCCAGATTATTCTGTTCATCGACGAGCTGCATACCATGGTTGGCGCCGGCAAGGCGGAAGGTTCCATGGATGCCGGTAATATGCTGAAACCGGCGCTGGCGCGTGGCGAGCTGCATTGTGTGGGCGCCACGACGCTGGACGAGTACCGCAAGTATGTTGAAAAGGATGCAGCGCTGGAACGCCGTTTCCAGAAAGTGCTGGTGAACGAACCCAGCGTGGAAGACACCATCGCGATTCTGCGGGGGCTCAAAGAACGTTACGAAGTCCATCATGGCGTCGATATCACCGACCCGGCTATCGTCGCCGCGGCAACGCTGTCGCACCGGTACATCACCGATCGCCAACTGCCCGACAAGGGTATTGATCTGATGGATGAAGCAGCCAGCCGGATCCGCATGGAAATCGACTCCAAGCCGGAATCGCTGGATCGGCTGGAGCGGCGTCTGATTCAGTTAAAGATCGAACGCGAGGCGCTACGGAAAGAAAGCGACGAGGCATCGGTCAAGCGGCGGGGCAATTTGCAGGGCGAGATCGACAAGCTGGAGCGCGAATATTCGGATCTGGAAGAAATCTGGAAAGCGGAAAAAGCCGCCGTGCAAGGCTCTCATCACATCAAGGAAGAACTCGAACGCGCGCGCAAGGAGCTGGATACTGCGCAGCGCGGCGGCGATCTGACGCGAGCCGGCGAGCTTCAGTACGGCCGCATTCCCGAGCTGCAAAAACAGCTGGATATAGCGGCGCAGGCGGAAACCCGCGAAATGAAGCTGCTGCGTAACAAAGTCACCGAAGAAGAGATTGCCGAAGTGGTCTCCAAGTGGACCGGCATCCCGGTGTCCAAGATGCTGGAGGGCGAACGCGACAAACTGCTGCGCATGGAATCGGTGATCGGTGCTCGTGTCGTCGGTCAGGAAGAAGCGGTCAAGGCGGTCTCTGACGCTATTCGCCGTTCGCGTGCGGGGCTTTCAGATCCCAACCGGCCAAACGGTTCATTCCTGTTTCTGGGGCCGACCGGTGTCGGTAAGACGGAGTTGACCAAGGCCCTGGCGGAATTCCTGTTCGATTCTGAAGAGGCCATGGTGCGCATCGATATGTCGGAGTTCATGGAGAAGCATTCCGTTGCTCGCCTGATTGGTGCACCGCCTGGCTATGTAGGATATGAAGAAGGCGGCTATCTGACCGAGGCAGTGCGCCGCAAGCCTTACTCGGTGATTCTGCTCGACGAAGTGGAAAAAGCACATTCCGATGTATTCAATGTATTGCTTCAGGTGCTGGACGACGGGCGCCTGACCGATGGTCAGGGCCGTACTGTGGACTTTCGCAATACAGTTATTGTGATGACGTCGAACCTCGGCAGCGAACTCATCCAGGAGCTGTCTGGCGAAGAAAATTACGAGCGTATGAAGCAGGCGGTAATGGAAGTGGTCGGCACCCATTTCCGGCCGGAATTCATTAACCGCATCGATGATGCAGTGGTGTTTCATCCGCTGGGTCGCCGGCAGATCAGAGCCATTACTGTTCTCCAGATCGAGATGCTGCGCAAGCGGCTGGCGGACCGGGACCTGGGGCTGGAGCTTTCGCAAGCGGCGCTGGACCGGCTCGGCGAAGCGGGTTATGACCCGGTCTATGGAGCTCGGCCGTTAAGACGGGCGATCCAGCAGCAGCTGGAGAATCCGCTCGCCCAGGAGATACTGGCGGGACGCTTCCATCCGGGGCAGGTCATCGAAGTCGATGTCATCGATGAGCAGCTGGCATTCCGCGCGGGCAGCAATCACGCCAGCGCGGCCTGAACCGGGCGAGTCGTGAGTCCGCTGGCGCTGGTTGCGAGCGGGCTCTTGCGGTTTGCCTGATATTTGATCTTGAAGGGGTGACTCCGAGACCGTAGTATTAGCCGGCAAATGGCGGCAGCCATAACAATAAGACGGGAGGAGGAGCAATGCGTTCACAAACGAGCCTGGCGGCTGTGTTAATCGGTTTAATGGTATCTGTATCGGGTCCGGCTATGGCCGCCAAAGGATTCAGCTACAGCTATGCGGATGTTGGCTACCTGGCAACAGACGGGGATGAACTTGAGGTTGACAGCGTGCTTGTCGATGCCTCCTTCGGGGTGTTTGAATACGTGGCGCTGCGTGGCGGTTTTCGGCGCGGATCGGTAAACGATTTTCCGGGTGATTCGCCTGATCTGACTGAGTTCCGCGTTGGTGCGCGTGGTCACTACACGCTGCTGAAAAAGCTCGATGTATATGCGGATGCGATCTATTTCAATTCGAAGCTGAATGGCAATCAGACTACGCAAACGGACATCGGTGGAATCTACGAAGCGGGATTGCGCTATCAGCTGGCCAAGAAATTTGAACTTGATGCCAGTTACAGGCATGTTTCCGGCGAAATCGACGCGGATTTCCTTGTTGTGGGCGGCATCCTGGACGTGACGAAGAATATCAGCCTTAATCTGAACGGTGCCTTTGCGGATGAAGACAATGAATACTTCGCTGGCATACGTATAGGTTTCTAGGCAATAACAGTCAGCCGATCTTTGCGCGGCCGGCGTGATGCAGGCCGCGCCATCCATCAGTCCGTATCTCTTCGGGCATATTCAACCAGCTAATTCTGTTACGTAAATTCGCTCTCAACAGGCGCGACATCGGGCGTAGCCGGGGTTCAAGGATCTCTATAAAGCGGCGCTATAGGTGTATCTTTTTGCATGTCGCTGAAATGGAGTGAGTTTTCATGGATCTCGCCACCCTGGTAGGGCTATTGGGTGCTTTCGGCATTATTATCGCTGCTATTCTGGTCGGGGGCAGCGGCCTGCTCTTCCTCAACTTGCCATCGATGCTCATCGTCATCGGCGGAACGCTATTCGCGGTACTCATGAAATTTCCGATGCCGCACTTTTTCAGCGCTTTCAAAGTTGCCATGAAAGCCTTTTTTAACAAGGCGGAGAACCCCCAGAGGCTGATTCTGGAGGGGGTAGAGCTGGCAAATATCGCGCGCAAGGAAGGCGTGCTCGGGCTGGAAGGCCGGGACATCGATAACGAGTTCCTGCAACGTGGTATTCAATTATGCGTGGATGGCCATGAACCAGAATTTGTGCGAAGCATGTTGGGGAAGGACATCAACATGACCATCGACCGTCACGAACGGGGCCAGGCCATATTCAAGGCGATCGGTGACGTCGCCCCTGCCATGGGGATGATCGGAACCCTGATCGGGCTGGTGCAGATGTTGGCGAATATGGACGACCCGAAAAAAATCGGTCCGGCAATGGCGATCGCTCTGCTCACCACCTTGTACGGTGCGATCATCGCCAATGCCTTCGCATTGCCGATTGCCGACAAGCTGGCTCACCGCAGCCAGGAAGAGCGGTTGAACAAGGCACTGATTCTGGAGACTATTGGCTCTATACAGGAAGGACTCAATCCCCGGATCATGGAAGAGCTGCTCAAGACTTACCTTCCGGCCAGTCAGCGCGAGGACGGGGGGGGGCAGGCGAACGCGGCCTGAGACCCCGGCGCCTGTGTAGAAAACGACGGCAATGTCGGAACAGCCATATCTAAAAAAACAGCAGGCCGGCGCCCCGGCGTGGGTAATGACGTTTGCCGATCTCATGTCCCTGCTGCTGTCCTTCTTCGTGCTGCTGCTGTCATTCTCCGAAATGGACGTTTCCAAGTACAAGGAGATGGCCGGTTCGATGAAAAACGCATTCGGTGTTCAGCGCGATATTCAGGTGAAGGAGCCGCCAAAGGGTATCAGCGTCATTGCGCGTGAATTCAGCCCGGCGCGCGCCGACCCGACGCCCCTGAATGTTATTCGGCAGATGACCACCAGCGATCATGACATCAACATGTACATGGGCAAGTCGCGTAAACCACCGGTTCGCACGCCGAGAGATGAGCTCGATCCGGAATCCGCCGAGAGTGAGCGCCGCGAACAGCAATTGGAAAATCTGAGCGAGGCAGAGCAACAGGAACTCGCGAAAGCAAAACAGCTTGCTGCAGTGCGGCTTGACCAGATGCTTGCCGATGAGAAACAGCTCGCCAGTAAGCAGGATTATCAGCACCCCACAATCGATAATCCTTCGCTCGAAGACCTGGTGAAGGCGAAGCTTGCCGCAGAACGTCTGAAGAAACTCGAGGAGAGTGCCAGGTTGATCAACGCCGCACTCAGTGAAGAGATCGAAGCGGGGTCGGTAGATGTGGAAACCGCTGGTCAGAAGATCATCATTCGCGTGCGCGAGAAGGCCTCATTCGGTTCCGGCCGCGCCGAGCTCAAGGACGATTTTATTCCCCTGCTGCATCGCGTTGCGGCAATCCTGAACGACTCTGACGGAAAGATTGTTGTTGCCGGTCATACCGATCCTGTACCTATCTACACCGAGCGCTATCGCTCCAATTGGGAGCTGTCAGCGGCACGCGCGGTTTCGGTAGCACATGCCATGATGGAAACTGCAGATATACCATCGGGCCGCTTTCTGGTGCAGGGATTTGCGGATACCGATCCGATGGCCGACAACGGGACCGCGACCGGGCGCGCCGCTAACCGACGGGTTGAAATCATCCTGCAACAGGGCGATGACAAAATATCTGATGATGATATTACCGGCAGTGAAGAACCAGTGACGGACGTGTCTGTGTCCGATCCACTGCCAGTTTCGGAGACGTACGGGATGAAAGAGCCATCGATGGCAGAGCCGGCAGAGATCGGGATCAGCAAAGCTGAGAGTCCCGGTGACGCCGCAGGGTCCCCTGCCGTACAATCCGGAAAACCCGCTGGCGCCAGCTCCAGTGTCAGGGTTGGCAGCGGCCAGTAGCATCAGGAATGGACATGACTGACGAAGAACGCAGGGAATATTTTCGTATCGCCGACGAGGTGGTGCTGGATTATCGTGAAATAGCCGAGCCGGAAGTCGGGCCACTCATAGAACGCATTAACGCCAGCGTTCCGGACCGGTTTACCGCAGCATCCAGTTTTGCCGCCACCTCACGCCAGATGGCGCACCTGCTGTACAAGGTGCAGAGTCAGTCGCCTGAGCTGGCCCGCTGCCTGCAGGCGATCGATCAGAAGCTCAATTCCCTGGCACAGCTATTCATGAGCGAAGAAATGCAGGCCCGCAAGCAGCCTACCCGGCAGGTCAGCTTGAGCGGGGGCGGCATTGCCTTCGCTGCCCACCGGGAGTTTCCGGTGGGCACCCTGCTGGAAATGCGCATCATTCTGTTGCCGGACACAGTGGGCATATTGACTGTCGGCAAAGTGGTGAAATGCGACCGTAAACTGATGACCAAAAATGGTGAATTCCCCTGGCAGCTGGCTGTCTCCTATGAGCACCTGCGGGAGTCGGACCGTGAGCTGCTGGTGCGCCACATCATGAGCAAGGAAACCCAGCGTCTTCGCGAACAACGCGGCGAGCATAGCTAAACGACTTCGTTAGTGCTCTCTTCCTGTTGCTGAAGTTCCCACAGTCGCGCATACAGGCCGCGGTGGCTCAGCAGTTGCTGATGGCTGCCGCTTTCCGCCACCTGTCCATTTTCCATGACCAGAATCCGGTCGGCGTCTACGATGGTCGACAGACGATGGGCGATCGCCAGTGTGGTGTGATTTTCCGCCGCTGATCGCAGGCTCTCCATGATCGCCTGTTCGGTGTGGGTATCGAGACTGGACGTGGCTTCGTCAAAGACCAGGATTTTGGCCTTTTTCAGGATCACGCGCGCAATCGCGACGCGCTGTTTTTCGCCGCCGGAGAGTTTCAGTCCGCGCTCGCCCACCAGCGTGTCATAGCCCTTCGGGAGAGACACAATGAATTCATGCACATTGGCAGCCCGCGCGGCCCGTTCAATATCGTCCTGACTGGCGTCAGGCCGCGCATAGGCGATGTTGTAACGCAGCGTATCATTGAATAGCACAGTGTCCTGGGGAACCACGCCGACAGCGGCGCGAAGGCTCTTCTGGGTTACCGAGCGCAGGTCCTGTCCATTGATGAAGATACCGCCCGACGTTACGTCATAGAAGCGGAACAGCAGCCGGGCGAGGGTTGACTTTCCTGCGCCGCTGGCGCCTACCACTGCCACCTTGTGCCCCGGTGGTATTACAAAGCTGACATCTTTCAGAATCGGCCGTTCCGGATCATAGGCAAAGCTGACGCGGTCGAAGCGCACTTCGCCGGCACCGACATCCAGTTCGCTTGCGTCACTGCTATCCTTGATTTCGGGCTCTTTCTCCAGCACATCGAACATCAGTTGCATGTCGGCAATGGCATGCTTGAACTGGCTGTAGACGACGCCAAGGAAGTTAAGCGGTATGAATAGCTGCAACAGAAATGCGTTGATGAGAACCAGGTCGCCGAGCGTCAACTCCCCCGCGACCACGCCCCGCGCTGCCAGAATCATCATCAGCGTGACACCCACCGCAATAATGGTTGCCTGACCGACATTCAGGGCCGAAAGTGAAGTCTGACTCTTCACTGCCGCGCCTTCCCATTCTTCCAGCGATTCGTTGTAACGGCGGAGTTCGTGTTCCTCATTGCCGAAGTACTTGACCGTCTCGTAATTGATCAGGCTGTCGACAGCCTGGGTATTGGCGTTCGAATCGGACGCGTTCATCTGCACACGATAGCGCATGCGCCACTCGGTGATCCTGAAGGTGAAATAGATATACGCGACCACTGATCCGAATGTGATCACTACAAACCAGACACTGTATTTCCCCAGTAGAATGCCGGCAATTAGCGCCACCTCGACCAGCGTCGGCAGAATGCTGAACACCAGGTAATTGAGCAGCGAGCTGACACTCCGGGTGCCGCGGTCGATGTCGCGGGAAATACCGCCGGTCTTGCGTTCCAGGTGGTAGCGCAGAGACAGCCGGTGCAGATGCTCCAGCGCACGGAAAGATACCTTGCGCATGGCGCCGTGCCGCACCCGGGCAAATATCGAATCACGCAGTTCATTGAACAGCGAAGCCGCCAGGCGCAGGGCGCCATAGCCGAGCAAAAACCCCAGCGGCAGTACCAGGGTCGCCGTATCCTGGTCGAGAGCGTCGACAATATCCTTGAGCACCAGCGGGATACCGACATTCGCGACCTTCGCCAGTACCAGTGCCGCCAGCGCCAGCGCCACCCGACCGCGATACTCCCACAGGAAAGGCGCCAGCGACTTTATGGTTTTCAGGTCTTTCCCTGCGCTTTCCGGTAATTCCGTGTGCCTGACGTACATAGCCGGGATTGTACCCGAACTGGCCGAAAGCGCGGCAAACATCACGCTTCGCTGTTATAATCGCGCGCTTTGCGAATCCGGTAGTTATTCCCCACGAGGTCGATCATGCCGATTTACGAATACAGGTGCACCGAATGTGGTCACGAACTTGAAAAACTGCAGAAACTCAATGATGCACCGCTGACGCTCTGCCCTGGCTGCGGCAAATCCGCGCTGCTGAAGTGCGTCTCCGCAGCGGGCTTTCGCCTGAAGGGCGGTGGCTGGTACGAAACTGATTTCAAGAACAAGTCCAGTCAGAAGAATGTCGCCAGTTCCGATTCCACAGCGAAAGTCGACTCTGCGAAGAAAGGCGATTCGACTGCGAAGGCCGGCAGCGCCGACGGCGGCAAAAAAGCCGTTGCCACAGGCGCCAAAAAGAGCGGTTAAAGAAAGAGCGGTTAAAGAATGTTCCACGCGTCCGGAAGCTTGTATTATTTCAACCTTTCGGTCGCGCCATCCACGGTTTAATCCTGATATTTAAAGACTGTTCATGCGTACACATTATTGCGGAGATCTAAATCAGAATCACCTTGACCAGGACGTTGTGCTGGTGGGTTGGGCGCATCGGCGTCGCGACCACGGGGGGGTTATCTTCATCGACCTGCGCGATCGCGAGGGACGTGTTCAGGTGGTCTTTGATCCTGACACCGCAGAGACATTCAGCACCGCCGAGAGCGTGCGCAGTGAATTCGTGCTGCAGGTCAAGGGCAGGGTTCGTCAGCGCCCCGAAGGCACCGTAAACGCGGATTTGCCGACCGGGCAGATCGAAGTGCTCGGCAAAGAGCTGGAAGTGCTGAACACCTCCGAAACCCCGCCATTCCATCTGGATGACGAAACGGTTTCCGAGGAGCACCGGCTCCGTTACCGCTATCTGGATCTGCGGCGACCGCTGATGCTGGACCGCATCCGCCTGCGCGCGCAGGTGACCCGCGAGCTGCGCGGTTTCCTGGACGGCAACGGATTTCTGGACGTAGAGACCCCGATTCTGACGCGTGCCACACCGGAAGGCGCGCGCGATTACCTGGTGCCGAGCCGCACGCATCCCGGCGAGTTTTTCGCGCTGCCGCAGTCGCCGCAATTGTTCAAGCAATTGCTGATGATGTCGGGGCTGGACCGTTATTACCAGATCGTGCGTTGCTTCCGCGACGAGGATCTGCGCGCCGACCGGCAACCCGAATTCACCCAGCTCGATATCGAAACCTCGTTCATGGATGAGAACGCGATCATGGACCTGACGGAAAACATGATTCGCGGTCTGTTCGACAAGGTGCTGGACGTCCAGCTGGACGATCCGTTCCCGCGCATGACCTGGCAGGAATGCATGCGTCGTTTCGGCTCCGATCGTCCTGACCTGCGAGTGCCGCTGGAACTCGTGGATGTCGGCGATCTGATGGTGGGAGTCGATTTCAAGGTGTTCGCCGGGCCAGCTCTGGATCCGAACGGGCGGGTGGCCGCCCTGTGCCTGCCCGGTGGCTGCAAGCTGACGCGCAAGGAAATCGACGATTACACCGCCTTTGTTGCGATCTACGGCGCCAGGGGACTGGCTTATATCAAGGTGAATCAACGCAGCGCCGGCCGTGACGGCATGCAATCGCCGATCCTCAAATTCCTGCCCGATGATGTCATCGAAAACATCATGCAACGCACCGGTGCCGCCGATGGCGACCTGGTGTTTTTTGGTGCTGATAAAGCAAGCATCGTCAACGAAGCGCTGGGTGCCCTGCGCGTCAGACTCGGCGAAGACCGTGGTTTGCTGCAGGGTGAATGGAAACCGCTGTGGGTGATCGATTTTCCCATGTTTGAATGGGATGAAGGGAGTCAGAGGTGGATGTCGCTGCACCACCCGTTCACCTCGCCCAAAGAAGACCATCTGCCGCTGCTGGAAACTGATCCGGGCGCCTGCCATTCCCGCGCCTACGACATGGTGCTGAACGGCACAGAACTGGGCGGCGGATCGATGCGTATCTACCGTCCGGCGGTGCAGCGCCGGGTCTTTGAATTGCTGGGCATCAGCGATGAGGAAGCCGACGACAAGTTCGGTTTCCTGCTCAACGCGCTGAAGTACGGCTGTCCGCCGCACGGCGGTCTGGCGTTTGGCCTCGACCGCCTGGTCATGCTGATGACCGGTGCCCAGTCGATTCGCGAAGTCATGGCCTTTCCGAAAACCCAGACCGCCAGTTGTCCGTTGACCAATGCGCCATCGCCGGTACCGGACGCCCAGCTGCGCGAACTCAACATACGCCTGCGCAAAACCCCGGAAAAGACTCCTGGCGCATGAACAGGTCATTCAAGCGACCGGAATCAGTGCTGGTGGTGATTTATGCACCTGATAACCAGGTATTGCTGCTGGAGCGTTGTAACCCGCCTGGCTACTGGCAGTCCATTACCGGCAGTCTGGACTGGGATGAAGAGCCACATGCGGCGGCGCTGAGGGAAGTTCGGGAAGAAACCGGTTTGTCGGTGAATGACCGGCTGATCGACTGCGCGTATCAGAACCGTTTTGAAATCCTGCCTGCCTGGCGTGATCGTTTTGCGCCGGATGTACATATCAACACTGAGTATGTATTCAAGGTGGAGTTGCCCGAGCCGTTCCCGATCGAAATCAATCCTGCAGAACACACTCAAAGCTGCTGGCTGCCGGCTCCGGTGGCGGCGCTACAGGCTAGTTCATATACCAATCAGATTGCTATCGAACGGCTGCTGCTGCGTCGTTAGTGGTGGGGCATGACGGGCCGCTGTGCGCGGTCTTCGAGCACCCGCGATCAGCCCTCAAAAGTCAAGCTAATTAACCAGTTATTCAAGTCCCTGGAGCGGTCAAGTTGGCCACCCTGCAGCCGTTGTTATCAGCGGTTTTTTTATTCATAGACCTGACTGGTTTGCTCAGGACATCCGTACCATAAGGAACTGTAATGAAGTTTGTTCCCGGCTCTCTCCCCCGCACTCTCCTGACCACTTCAATCGCCATTGCCTGCGGTACCGCACAGGCGACCAATGGTATGAACATGGAAGGCTATGGCCCCATCGCAACGGCGATGGGCGGCGCATCGATGGCTTATGACAATGGCACTGCTGCCATGATGAACAACCCGGCGACACTGGGCCTGATGGACGAGGGCGATCGACTGGATCTGTTTGCCGGCCTGCTTGGTCCCGATGTGGATGCGCGGGTGGGTAACATGACCGCGGAATCCGACGGCACAGCCTACGCCGGTCCGGCAGGAGGCTGGGTCCGTAAAAACAACGGTATCACCCTCGGCGTCGGTATCTATGGCCAGGGCGGAATGGGCACCGAATATGCTGGCGATACATTCCTTGGCGATCCCGCCATGACCGGCGCCCGACTCGAAAATCTCTCCGAGCTGAGTGTCGGACGGGTCATTCTGCCGCTGGCATGGCAGGCTAATGACCGGCTCTCGATCGGCGGCAGCTTCGATTTTGTGTGGGCGGGTCTGGATCTCAAGATGGCCATGAATGCGGCGCAGTTCAATGCGCTGGCAACTGGCCAGTCGGGCAGCCTTTCCGGCAGCATGCTTGCCGCGTTGCCGCCGGCAGTCTTCAGCAATCTGGAATATGCATACTACGACTTCAGCAATGGCAGTGATTTTACCGGTGAGGCGCAAGCCTATGGTTACGCCGGCAAGCTGGGGTTCACCTACCAGGTAAATCAGCGCCTCTCGGTTGGCGCGACCTATCATTCGAAAACGCTGCTGAATGATATGCAGACTGATAACGCGACGGTGAATATGAGCGTTGCCGGGATGGGCGTCATTCCGGTGTCGGGCGAAATCACTATTGAAGATTTCCAATGGCCTGCCACCTGGGCGGTCGGCATGCAGTTCCAGGCGACACCGAGCTTCACGCTGGTTGCCGACGTCAAGCAACTGCTGTGGGAGGATGTCATGGATGCTTTCACCATGACTTTCAAGGCAGACCAGACGCAGGCCAGTCCGGGCGCGGCAGGAATAGCGGGCACCAGCCTGACATCCAGCCTGTATCAGCGTTGGGAAGACCAGACTGTTTATCAGATCGGTGGCGCCTGGCGTGCAACCCCGGCCCTGACTCTGAGAGCCGGCTACAACTACGCCAAAAATCCGGTGCCGGATGAGTTTCTCAATGCGCTGTTCCCGGCCATTGTCGAGCAGCACCTGACGGCCGGTTTCGGCTACCACTTCGACGACGCGCGCTCTATCGATTTCTCGCTGGTCAAAGGGCTGGAAAAGAGCGCTACCAACCCTGGCAATGGCACCACCATTCCGGCGGTCGAGTCGAACCACGGACAGTTGAACTTCCAGTTCATCTATACCCACCGGTTCTGAGCCTGCCGGGGCACGGGGACAGGCCGCTGACGCGGCCTGTCCGACGATGCTAGAATGCCGCTGATTCAGTACCCAGCGAGGCAGGTATGGCAGGACATAGCAAGTGGGCCAATATTCAACATCGCAAGAATGCCCAGGACGCTAAGCGCGGCAAGGTTTTTACCAAGCTGATCCGCGAGATAACGGTAGCCGCCCGCACGGGCGACCCGGACCCGGCCGCTAATCCACGCCTGCGGCTGGCGGTCGACAAGGCGCTTGGCGCCAACATGACCAAAGACACCATAGAGCGCGCCATCAAACGGGGTGCCGGTGTTCAGGATGGCGAGAACTTCGAGGAAATCCGTTACGAGGGCTATGGGCCCGGCGGCGTCGCAGTCATGGTCGATTGCATGACCGACAACCGCAATCGCACCGTTTCCGAGGTTCGTCACGCTTTCACCAAGGCCGGGGGTAATCTCGGCACCAGCGGTTCAGTGGCTTTCCAGTTTACCCAGGCCGGCATTCTCGGCTATCCGCCGGGCACTGATGAAGATGCGGTCATGGAAGCCGCGCTGGATGCCGGTGCCCAGGATGTGATCGTTGACGACGACGGCTCCATCGAGGTGCTGACCACGCCGGAAGAGTTTGCAAACGTCAGGGATGCGATGATTGCAGCGAATCTCGAGCCCGAAGCCGCAGAGGTTACGATGCGCGCCGAAAACACACTGGCGCTGGATCGTGACGAGGCGGAAAAAATGTTGCGCATGCTGGAACGTCTCGAAGAGCTCGATGACGTGCAGGAGGTTTACTCCAACGCGGATATTTCCGCAGATATACTCGCGGAGCTATAGCGTCCCGATGCCGGTGGCGCGCATTCTAGGCATCGATCCAGGTTCGCGTCTGCTCGGCTTCGGGTTGATCGACAGTGATGGACGACGCGCCACCTATGTCGCCAGCGGCTGCCTGAAAGTTACCGGCGAAAATTTGCCGGACAAGCTGGGTCTGATATTCAGGGAACTCAGCGAACTGATACAGACATATCGCCCCGCACATCTGGCCATCGAAAATGTTTTTATGAATCGCAACGCCGACTCGGCTCTGAAGCTGGGTCAGGCGCGTGGCGCCGCGATTTGCGCCGCCGTGACGCAGCAACTGGGCGTTTCCGAATATGCGCCGCGCGAGATAAAGCTGGCAGTGGTCGGCAAGGGTGGCGCGGACAAACAACAGGTGCAACATATGGTGCGGGTGTTGTTGAGCCTCAGTGATACACCCCAGGCCGATGCCGCCGACGCCCTGGCGATCGCGCTCTGCCACAGTTATCAGCAAAACGCTGTGGATCGTGTGGCCGCCGCGGGGCATTTGCGGGGAGGGCGCCTGCGATGATCGGCTTTCTGCGTGGCGTCCTGCGTGACAAGCAACCTCCCAGTCTGATGCTGGAGGTGCAGGGCGTGGGTTACGAAGTCGAAGCACCGATGACGACATTTTATGATCTGCCCGCAATCGGCGAACCGGTGACCTTGTTTACGCATCTTGCCGTGCGCGAAGACGCGCATACGCTGTACGGTTTCATGAAACTGTCCGATCGCGCGCTGTTCCGCGCCCTGATCAAGGTGAACGGCGTCGGTGCCAAACTCGCGCTGACGATTCTTTCCGGTATGGACGCTGCGCATTTTTCAACCTGCGTGCAGGTCGGCGATACCGCTGCTCTGGTCAGGCTGCCCGGTGTCGGTAAAAAAACTGCCGAACGGCTGATGATCGAAATGCGTGACCGGCTCGTCGACCTGGCCGGACCGGCGGGCGAAACCTCCGGCGCACCGCTGGCCAGCGCTGATGCCGCAAATCCGGTTGAAGAAGCCGTGAGCGCGCTCATGGCGCTGGGCTACAAGCCTCAGGATGCCAGCCGCATGGTGCGCGGTTTCGACACCACCGAGCTGGCGACTGAAGAGATAATCCGGTCGGCGTTGCAGGCGACGGTCAGGAAAACCTAGCGAGGCCGCTCCTTGAAACTGATCTACACCAGCGAAAACCGGCTTCTGGTCGGCAACGCAAAAAACATTGTCGAAAATTCCGGTATCGAAGTCATTCTGAAGAATCAGTACATTTCGGGCGGTGTCGGCGAACTGTCGCCTCTGGATACCTGGCCGGAGCTATGGGTTGTACATGATTCCGATTATGAGAAAGCAAGCCGCCTGCTGGAAGATACCCTGAACCCGGGCGATACCAAAGAATGGCGGTGCGGGCATTGCGACGAGATCAATGCCGGATCTTTCGAATACTGCTGGAAGTGCCGGACAGAAAGGTAATCAGGCTCCCGACCCCAGCGCTCGCGCATGCCACGCAAGATGCTCCCCAATGAAGGTCGCTATGAAATGGTAGCTGTGGTCGTATCCCTCCTGCATGCGCAGGATCAGCGGAATTCCATGCGCGGTACAGGCAGCGTCCAGATCCTGAGGGTAAAGCTGTTCGGCCAGAAATTCATCCGCGGTGCCCTGATCGACCAGAAGTGAAGACGCTGTTGCTCCCGCCTCGATAAGTTGAGTCGCGTCCCATGCCTGCCAGATGTTCCGGTCATCGCCCAGATATGCGCTGAAGCAGGTCTCGCCCCAACCGCAGCCGTCCGGGTGGCAGATCGGCGCGAAAGCGGAAACAGAGCGGTAGGCGCCCGGATTTTTCAGGGCGCAGATCAGGGCTCCATGACCGCCCATCGAATGTCCGGAAATCGATTTCACCCCCGCCAGCAACGGCAGATTCGCTTCCACCAGTTGCGGCAGTTCCCGGGTGACGTAGTCATACATCTGATAATGCCCCGACCAGGGCTCCTGCGTGGCATTCACGTAGAAGCCGGCGCCCTGGCCCAGATCATAGCGCCCGGGTTCATCGGGTACATCAGCGCCGCGCGGACTGGTGTCGGGAATGATCAGCGCCAGCCCGAGTTCGGCCGCATAACGTTGCGCGCCGGCCTTGGTACGAAAGTTGTCATCGGTGCAGGTCAGCCCGGATAACCAGTACACCGCCGGTACCGCCCGTTGTTGCGCCTGCGGCGGCAGATAGACGGAAAAGGTCATGTCGCACTGGCAGCTTGTCGAAGTGTGGCGGTAACGGTTGAGGTAGCCGCCGAACTCTTTTACGGATTCAATTTTTTTCACGCGATTATCCCTGGGGGAAAATAGCCATTCTAGAAGATTATGACCGAGCGGATGCTCTTGCCTTCGTGCATCAGGTCGAATGCCTTGTTGATATCTTCCAGCGGCATGCGGTGCGTCACCATGGAATCCAGTTCAATTTCCCCATTCATATAGCGATCGACATAGCCGGGCAGCTCGGTGCGACCCTTGACGCCGCCAAAGGCAGTGCCTTTCCAGGAACGCCCGGTGACCAGCTGGAAGGGGCGGGTGCAGATTTCCTGGCCGGAGCCGGCCACCCCGATGATGGTCGAGACGCCCCAGCCCATGTGGCAGCATTCCAGCGCTTCACGCATGACATGCACATTGCCAATGCACTCGAAAGAGTAATCGACGCCGCCGTTGGTAAGCTCTTTCACGGCTTCGGTGACGCTGCCGTCGAGATCTTCCGGATTGATGAAATCCGTTGCGCCAAGCGCTTTGGCCATCACGAATTTGTCCGGATTGACGTCTATAGCGATGATGCGGCCTGCCTGCGCCATGACCGCACCCTGAATGACTGACAGGCCGATTCCACCCAGTCCAAACACTGCGACGCTGGCGCCTGGTTCCACTTTTGCCGTGTTAAGCACGGCGCCGATGCCGGTGGTGACACCACAACCGAGCAGGCACACTTTGTCCAGTGGCGCCGCGGGATTGATTTTAGCCAGGGCAATCTCGGGCACCACGGTGTATTCGGAAAAAGTCGAACAACCCATGTAGTGGTAGATGGCTTTGCCGTTTTTTGAAAAACGCCGCGTTCCATCGGGCATGTAGCCGGTCCATACCGTGGAGGCAATCGACTGACAGAGATTGGTCTTGCTGGACAGGCAGTACTCGCAGTGGCCGCATTCCGGGATATACAGCGGAATAACATGGTCTCCGGGCTTCAGGGTCGTGACACCCGGCCCGCATTCCACGACTTCACCGCCGCCCTCGTGCCCGAGCACGCAGGGGAAGGCGCCTTCCGGATCTTCACCTGACAAGGTAAAAGCGTCAGTGTGGCAAACGCCGGAAGCGATAACTTTGAGCAGTACCTCGCCCTGGCGTGGTCCCTCGACGTCGATTTCCTCGATGCTGAGGGGTTGTTTGGCCTGCCAGGCGACTGCGGCTCTCGCTTTCATGGTGACTCCTCGTGGTGCTCTGTTTATATAAAGATAATGCAAAGCCGCATACGCTACCGCAATCGCGCCGGCAGAACAATTTACGCCGGGTGACCGCGGCATCGGCATCGCCGATGTTGTACCGCATTCGTTGGAGGCTGTATCCTCGTGTTCATGATAGAACCTGACCGCATTGTCACTGCCAGCGCCGTTTCGGACGAGGATGCGCTGGATCGCGCGATCCGCCCCAGAACACTCGCGGATTACGTGGGGCAACCCCAGGTTACGGAACAGATGGAAATTTTTATCGAAGCGGCGCGGCGACGCAAGGATGCGCTCGATCATGTGCTGATCTTCGGACCGCCTGGTCTCGGCAAAACTACCCTGGCGCACATCATTGCCAATGAAATGGGCGCCAATCTGCGCCACAGCGCCGGCCCGGTACTGGAAAAGCAGGGGGATCTGGCGGCACTGCTTACCAATCTGGAGCCTCACGACGTTCTGTTCGTGGATGAAATACACCGTCTGAGCCCGGTGGTGGAAGAGATCCTGTACCCGGCGATGGAAGACTACCAGCTGGATATCGTGATTGGCGAAGGACCGGCGGCGCGCTCTATCAAGCTGGATTTGCCGCCATTCACGCTGGTCGGTGCGACTACCCGCGCAGGATTGTTGACATCCCCCCTGCGCGACCGCTTCGGCATTGTGCAGCGGCTGGAGTTTTACAATGCGAAGGATCTGGCCACGATTCTGAAGCGTTCCGCGCACATTCTCGGTATCGACATAGACGTCGAGGGCGCCGAGGCGCTGGCGCGGCGCTCGCGGGGTACGCCGCGCATCGCCAATCGATTGCTGAGGCGGGTGCGTGACTATGCGGAAATCAAGGCGCAGGGCATAGTCACTGCCGAGGTGGTGGAGCGCGCCATGCGCATGCTGGACGTCGATGAGGAGGGCTTTGACACTCAGGACCGACGTCTGCTGCGCACCATTATCGAGAAATTCGACGGCGGGCCGGTCGGCGTGGAAAACCTCGCCGCCGCCATTGGCGAGGAACGCGGGACTATCGAAGATGTTCTGGAGCCGTATCTTATCCAGCAGGGTTATATCATCCGCACCCCGCGTGGCCGCATGGCAACGCGCAGCGCTTATGCCCGCTTCGGTCTGAAGCCACCGCAGGGCGAGGGCGAAACGCTGCCCCTGATCAACGACTGATCGCGCCCGCCGGCGCACCTTCATCGGATCTATTCGACTTGCGGCAACGGCAATCTGCGCGTGTCTGCAATCCGCTCGCGCTCCGGCAGCCGCGAACGCAGTGCATCGATCACCGCTTCTCCGGTGGCACGATGCGAAGTGAGTTTGCCGCCGTAGATGCTGAGTACCCGCTCATGGCCGGCGGGATCGCTGTACAGCACTGTGTCCCGTGATCGGTGGAACAGGACACGACCGGTCTGCGGCAGCACGCGCAGTCCGGCGAAGGACTGAATCACCGCCGATCGTGCAACCGGCGGATCAAAGTGCTCATTGTAGACGTCGAGCAGGTAGTCGATTTCCCGCTCCAGCGGCTGTGCTGCAGCCGGGTCTCCGTCGTATAGAGATTCTGTCGTGCCCACCAGCGTGTGTTCCTTCCACGGCATGATGAATACCGCGCGCCGGTCCTGCGACGCTTCGACGTAGTACATGCCCTGCCGCCGAATGCCGGGTATGACAATATGAGTTCCCTGCACCAGATCGATATCCAGTCCCTGCTGCGCCGGT